>NZ_JBEZFV010000001.1:0-1050143 GCF_040649655.1 Micromonospora sp. NPDC048905
TATAAATCATAATTGGCACTGGCTTTACAAGCACCCTGTTGAGTTCTCAAAGAACAACCACACACCGACCAGAAGCCCCACCTCAGTGGAACCCCAACCGGGGCTTTTCGTACCGTGTCCCTTAGCGCTTTCCAGCGCCAGGCACTTTTACTACGTTACCCGCTCGTTTCCGCCGTGTCAAACCGGTGTTTCGCGGTTCGTCGTGCTTCATTCGGTAATGCGGGCACCATGGCTCGACCGGCTTGCGCCGCTCTCGTCACGGATTCGGCAGGCCGGCCGCTGCGGTCTCCCGCAAGCTCGCCCGGTGCCCTGCCGGTTGGTAACCATACCCGGTCGGTTTCGCCGCACCAAATCCGCCTCGCGGCGTTTCTGGCGGCACCTCCCGGTCCGGGATCCGGTGGGCAAGCCCGCCGGCCCGAGGCCGTTTGTCCTGCGCTCCGGCCGTCTCAGGCTTTCGCCTGTTTCGTCCGTTCCGCGCTGGCAGAGAGAAAGTTACGCGTCCGGCGGGATGATCGTCAAATCCGCCGGACGCGTCCCCGGTCACATCGTCGACAGTCGACTATTCGCCCAGCTCAACGCCCGCGAACGAGCGCTTGCCGCGACGCAGCACCAGGTATCGCCCGTGCAGCAGATCGGTCGCCGACACCCCGGCGTCCACCTCGGTCACCCGATTGTTGTTGACGTAGGCGCCACCCTCGGCGATCACCCGGCGGGCCTCCTTGAGCCCACTGACGAGCCCGGAGTCCCGCAACAGCCCGGCGACATCCGGCAACTCGCCGGAGAGACGCACCAGGCCGGCCTCGGTCAACGCCGCACGCAGCGTCTCCGGGGCCAGGTCGTCGAGCGACCCGCGGCCGAAGAGTGCCTGACTGGCGGCGACCGCCTGTCGGGTCTCCTCGGCGCCGTGCACCAGGGTGGTCAGCTCCTCGGCGAGCGCGCGCTGCGCCAGGCGCGCCGCCGGCCGCTCGGCCGTCGCCTTCGCCAGCTCCTCCAACTCGTCACGTGTCCGGAAGCTGAAGTAGCGCAGGTAGCGGTCGACCTCTCGGTCCTCGACGTTGAGCCAGAACTGGTAGAACGCGTACGGGCTGGTCATCGTGGGGTCGAGCCAGACGGCGCCCCCCTCGCTCTTGCCGAACTTCGTACCGTCGGACTTGGTGACCAGCGGCGTGGTGAACGCCTGCACCGGCCCGGCGCCCCGCCGGCGGACGTAGTCGACGCCGGCGGTGATGTTGCCCCACTGGTCGGAGCCACCGAACTGGAGCTGACAGCCGTGCCGGCGGTGCAGCTCGAAGAAGTCGTTGCCCTGCAGCAGCTGGTAGCTGAACTCGGTGAAGCTGATGCCCGTCTCGAGTCGGGCCCGCACCACCTCCCGCGCGAGCATCTTGTTGACCGGGAAATGCTTGCCCACGTCGCGCAGGAACTCGACGATCGACATCTCGCCGGTCCAGTCCAGGTTGTTGACCAACTGCGCCGCGTTGTCCCCGGTGTACGACACGAAGGGCGCGAGCTGTTCGCGGATGCGCTCGACCCAGCCGGCGATCACCTCGGGCGGGTTGAGCGTCCGCTCGGCGCTCTCCTTCGGGTCACCGATCTGCCCGGTGGCCCCGCCGACCAGCAGCAACGGGCGGTGGCCGGCGAGTTGCAGCCGGCGGGCCATGAGGACCTGCATGAGGTTGCCGACGTGCA
Source organism: Micromonospora sp. NPDC048905 (assembly GCF_040649655.1). NCBI lineage: Bacteria > Bacillati > Actinomycetota > Actinomycetes > Micromonosporales > Micromonosporaceae > Micromonospora > Micromonospora sp. NPDC048905. Next base: position 1,687 of record NZ_JBEZFV010000001.1, read on the forward strand.
GGCTCGGCGCGGTGGGGTCGAAGCCCACGTAATAGGTGGCGGCCGTCCCCCCGTCGAGCAGCTCGCGCAGCTCGTCGAGGCCTGTCGAGTCCTGGATGAGGCCACGCCAGAGCAGGTCGTCGGTCAGGGAGTCCCGCCCGGAGGGCGGGGGGCTGCTGTCGGTCACGGTCACCGATTCTCCCCCATCGCCGGCACCGACCCGTACCGGGTTTGCCGCAACCCGCCCCGGTTAGGCTTGCGCCCCGTTGATCGAGGAGGGATTTGCCGTGGAGATGCCGGATCTGACGGGTGGTTTCGTCGCCCTGCTCGGCCTGACGTTCGAGGAGGCGTCCGCCGACCGGGTGGTCATCAGCTGGCAGGTCCGACCGGAGCTGCACCAGCCGTTCGGCATCCAGCACGGCGGGGTGTACTGCTCGGTGGTGGAGACCGCGGCCAGTGTGGGTGGCTCCCTCTGGCTGGCCGACCGGGGCACGGTGGTCGGCGTGTCGAACCAGACCGACTTCCTGCGGGCCGTCCGGGACGGGAAGCTGACCGCGGTCGGCACCCCCGTGCACCGGGGCCGCAGCCAGCAGCTCTGGCAGGTGGAGATCACCGACGCCGACGAGCGGCTGGTCGCCCGCGGTCAGGTGCGACTCCAGAACCTCTCGCGCGACTGAGCGGCGGCACCCGGACGGTTCAGCTGCGGGCCTCGTCCAGCACCGGCTCCGCCGCCTGGTCGGCGTCGGGGTCGGTGTCATCGGGTACCCGGCTGACCCGTACCTCGGTGATCGCCCGGTGGTCGATGCCGGCCACCACCAGCACCCAGCCGTCCAGGGTGACGTCCTCGCCGGCGACGGTGGGGATGTGCCCGAGGCGGGCCAGCACCAGCCCGGCGACCGTGGTGTAGTCGCCGTCCGGACGCGACGGCAGCTCGACGCCGATGTCCGGGAGGTCGTGCACCGGGAAGGTGCCGGGCAGCAGCAGCGCGCCGTCCGGGTCGCGCCGCACCGAGCGCACGTCCCGGTCGGTCTCGTCGTAGATCTCGCCGACGATCTCCTCCAGGATGTCCTCCAGCGTGACGATGCCGTCGACCGCGCCGCGCTCGTCCACGACGAGCGCGATGTGCTGGCGCTCGGCCTTGAACTGGCGCAACGCGTCCACCACCGGCAGCGAGTCGGGCAACAGCATCGGGGGGCGGGCGATCTCGTCGACCGGGCGGTCGTCGGGCACGCCCACCAGATCGCGCAGGTGGATCACGCCGGCCGTGTCGTCCAGGCCGCCGTGGCGCACGACCGGCGCGCGGGAGTGCCCGGTGGCGGCCAGCACGAGCCGCGCGGCCTCCGCGGTGGTCCCGCTGTCGAGCGTGAAGACCTGCAACCGGGGTACGAGGACAGCCCGCAACCGTCGGTCGGCGATCTCCACGGCGCCGGCGATGATGGTGCGTTGTTCCTTGGTGAAGCCGTGGTTGCCGGCGACGATGTCGCGCAGCTCGTCCGGGCCGATCTCCTCCGGCTGGTGTTTCGGGTTGAGCCCGACCAGGCGGACGACCACGTCGCTGGTGGCGCCGAGCGCCCAGACGGCCGGCCGGGTGAAGCTGGCGAGCAGATCGAGCGGGCGGGCCACCAGTAGTGCCCAGCGCTCGGCGGACTGCATGGCGATCCGCTTGGGGGCCAGCTCGCCGAAGACCAGGGTGACGAAGGTCAGCGCGAGGGTGACCACCACGATGGCCACCGTCTCGGCGGCGCTGCCGAACATTCCGAGCAGCGGGACGAGCGGCTTGGCCAGCGAGACCGCCGCGGCGGCGGAGGCCAGGAAGCCGGCGAGGGTGATGCCGATCTGGATGGTGGCCAGGAAGCGGTTCGGGTCCTTGGCGAGGCGGGCCAGCACCCGCCCGGCGCGACTGGTGCGCTCCAACCGCTGGATCTGACTGTCCCGCAGCGACACCAGCGCCATCTCGCTGCCGGCGAAGAGCGCGTTGATCACGACCAGGATTCCGACCAGGGCCAGTTGGCTCCCGTAGCTCTGCACGCCCGGTTCGCTCCCTCGTGGTGGTGGCACCGGCCGGTACGCGCGGTGCCCGCCGGTCGGCGAGCCCGCCCGGCGTAGGCGTGTGTTTGCCCCGTCCGGTGCCCGCCGAATCCTGCCCCGGTGAGGCTACGCCGGATCGGGCGTCGGTGACGCTACGCCGGATCGGGCGTCGGTGACGCTGCGCCGGATCGGTCGCGGGTGACGCTACGCCGGATCGGCGGCCGGGGTCGCCGGCAGGTCGAGGACGTACGAGTCGCCGTCCGGGCGGAAGCCGAGCCGGTGGTAGTACGGGGCGACCATCCGGGGCGGGCTGACCACCCGACGGAAGCCTCGTTCGGTGAACAGGTGGCTGCGTCGGTAGACGAACTCGCCCGGGGTGAAGTCACGGAACCTGGGGGTCACGTAGTCCAGGTCGATCTGGGCGACGCCGTGCGCCTCGGCGTGCGACAGCACCACGCCCACCACCTCGTCGGCGGTGACCACCAGGAAGGCGGATCGTCCCGACGCGTCCGGGTCCCAGTGGAAGTCGGGGTTGAACCGGGCGATGTCGCCGGCGTGCACCCGCAGCGTGTGCGCGAGGAACTGGTCGCCGACACCGACCTCGACCACCTGGTAGGTCTTCTCGTCGTGCCGGGTGGCGAGCATCCCGCGCAGGTACCAGATGTTGATCGCCGCGAGCACGACGTTGAGCCCGACGCCGGGCCAGACCTCGATCGCGGCGTTGTAGCCGATCAGCACGAAGCAGCCGACGAGGTTGAGCGCCCGCAACCGCAGGATGCGCGACTGCAGCAGCGACCAGACCAGCACCGCGGAGCCGGCCCAGCCGACCAGATCCAACCAGTTCACCCCGCGAGACTAGTGCCCGCCCAGGTCAGGGGCGTCGGCGGGCAGCTCCAACAGCCACTCCTCGACGTCTTCGCCGCGACCGTTGGCGTACCCCGAGTCCTCGCCGACCACCACGAAGCCGCACTTGCGCAGGACCGCGAGGGACGCGGCGTTGTCCTTGACGGCGCGGGCGTGCACCGGTCGGGGCACCTCGCGCAGCAGCGCGGTCAGGGCCGCGGTGGCGTGCCCCCGGCCCCAGCGGGCCGGGTCGATCCAGTAGCTGACCTCGGTCCTGCCCTCGGCGGGGAAGGCGCTCACGTAGCCGACCACCTCGCCGTCGACCTCGACGGTGCGGACCCGGTTCGCCGGGTTGGTGAGCACCCGGGCCCAGTGCTGGGCGAACTCCCGACGGTCGGACGGGTCCTTGGCGACGAAGGCCGCCATCCGGTTGGCCTCCGGGTCCTGCTGGAACAGGAAGAACTCGACGAGGTCGTCCTCCTGGACCGGGCGCAACCGCAGATCAGGGGTCATCGGACGAGGGTACGCAACGGCGAGCCCGCGCCGCGCGCTCAGTCGCTCACGGCGGCGACCGCCAGCACGGCGGCGAGCAGGGAGCTGCCCACCGACAGCAGGCGGCGCCACGGCACCCGCGCGTTGACCACCGGCAGGGCGGACCACCGGGTCACGGCCAGTGCGGCCCCCGCCGCGGACAAGCCGGCGCCGAGCGGCCAGAGCCAGACCGGCACCACCGACCAGTCGCCCATCCGGTGCGCCAGCCCGAGATAGGCGAACGCCCACACCACCGCCGCCACCAGGGTCACCCGGTCCAGTTCGCGGCGGCGGGCGGTGCCGAGCAGGGACAGGCCGCCGAGGAAGCTGAGCGCCACCGCGAGACCGGCGCCGATCCAGACCGGAGCCGCCGGTGCCGCCCCTCCAGCCTCCTTCTCCGGTACGCCGAGCAGTCGCAGCCCGATCGGCTCGACGCCCTTGTCGGTGTTGCCGAGGACCACCACCGCCCGGCCGGTGGCCCGTTCGAGGCCAATGTAGGACCGGAACCCGCCGGTCGCGCCGTTGTGCCAAACCACCTCGTGGTCGCCGTGCCGGGTGGTGAACCAGCCGTACCCGACGTGGGTGTTCTCGTCCTCGCGGAAGCGGGCGGTGGTGGCGTCGGTGCCGGGCGCGGTGCCGGCGAGGGTCGCGGCGGCCAGCCGGCCCAGATCTTCGGCGGTGGACCAGGGGCCGACGCCGGCCGGGGCGTAGCCCACTCCGGACCAGGGGTCGAGTGCCCGGCCGGCGGCCCGGCCGCCGTGGGCGCGGCCGGCCGGCAGGTCGTCGGCGTGGGTGGCGATCACCGTGGCGTTCATGCCGAGCGGTCGGAGCAGCCGGGACCGCAGCAGATCGGCGTACGCGACGCCGGCCTTCGCGGCGAGCGCGTGACCGAGCACGGACGGCCCGACGTTGGAGTAGTGGACGTCGCCGCGCTCGTCGTCGTCGGGGGTGACCCGGTCGGCGGCGCTCCGGATGGCGTCGACGTCCTGCCCGGCGTACGGGTTGCCACCGGACACGTTGGACCAGAGGATGCGAGCCCAGCCCAGGATGCCGCCGGGGGCGAGGCGGGGCAGGCCGGCGCGGTGGCTGGCCAACTCGGCGAGCGTCACCTCGCGGGCGGGGCCGGCGACGGTGGGCCAGGTGGCGCCGAGGGGGTCGTCGGGGCGGACGACCCCGGCGGCGACCTGGTCGGCCAGGAGCATGCCGGTGAGCACCTTGGTGACCGAGCCGATCTCGAACGAGGTGCCGGGCTCGACCGGCCGGCCGGTCGGGTCCCGGTCGCCCAGGCCGGCGGTACGGATGCGACCGTTCTCGACCAGGGCGACGGCGAGCCCGCGGTGCCCCGACGGGTCGCGCACGGCGGACCGTGCGGCGGCGGCCAGATCGGCGTCCCCGGTGGCCTGTGCGCTGAGGCGGGCCACCCGGGGCATCAGCGCGATCCCGGCGACGCCGGCGACCAGTGCCGCGGCGAGGGTGATCGCGGTCGTCCTGCGCATGGTGCTTCTCCCTGCTGTTCGGGCGGTCGGTGCGGTGGGGGCGGTTCAGCGACCGGCGGCGGTGAGGATGGTGAGCAGCGGCACCACGCGTTCGGCGGGGACGGACCACCGCCCTCGGCCGACGCTGCGCAGCCAACCGGCGGCGGTGATCTGGCGCAGGTGGTGGTGGAGCTGGCCGGTCGTGCCCAGTTCCTCGATCTCGGCCAGCTCGCTGGTGCTCTGGCGACCGTCGAGGATCTCGCGCAGCAGCCGCAGCCGCACCGGGTGGGCCAGCGCGGAGAGCGTGGCGGACAGCTCGGTCCAGTCGGCGGCGAGCACGTCGTCGACGGTGCGGCCGTACTGCCAGTCGTAGTGCTGGCCGGCGACGCGGACGGTGCCGGTGTAGAGGACCGCGCCGGTGCCGTCGGGCGGCAGGCGCTGCTTGAGGCCGTCGAGGGCCCAGAAGGCGCCTTCGGACGCGGCCGGTGCCGTCGATGCCGGCGTCAGTCGTTCACTCAGGGCGGTGATCTGCGCTTCCAGGGCGGCCAGCCGCTCTTCCACTGTGCTCATGTGGAGATAGTACGTACTAACGTACTTCCGAGCAAACTCTGTCTCCGGCGTCGGCGATCCGTGGCGAGCGCGCCGCCACCGAGGCAGGAAGATGAAGGGGGCAACCGACCGACCCAGGGAGCGCCGATGAACCGACCCGTCGTGGTGGGCGTGGACGGATCGTCGTCCAGCCTGGTCGCCGCGGAGCACGCGGCCCGCGCCGCACTGCTCCGGTCCCGGCCGCTGCTCCTGCTGCACGGATACCTGCACCCATTCGGCTACGGCATCCCGCTCAACCCGTACGACATCGGGATGCCGGTGCCGTCCGAGGAGGCGCAGCGGATGTTGGAGACCACGGCGGCCGACCTGACCGACCGCTGGCCCGGCCTGGTCGTCGAGGTGCGTCAGGTAGCCGGCGGCCCCGGCATCACGCTGATCGAGGAGTCCCGCCAGGCCGAGTTGGTCGTGGTGGGCAGTCGAGGGCTCGGCGGGTTCGCCGGGCTGCTGCTCGGCTCGGTCGGCACGCAGGTGGCCGCGCACGCGCACTGCCCGGTGCTGGTGGTCCGCCCGGACGAGCAGCCGATCCCGGTGGACGGGCCGGTGCTGGTCGGGGTCGACGGCTCCGAGTCGTCCCGGCTGGCGACGGGCTACGGCGCCGACGAGGCAGCGCGGCGGGAGGTGCCGCTGGTGCTGGTGCACGTCGGCCCGGCGGCCGGGGACCGGGCGGTGCCGGAGGAGATCGAGGAGTCGCAGGCCGTGTACCAGGCCGAGGCGGTGCGGCTACTGGCCGACGCGTCCGCCGCGGTACGCGCCGCGCACCCCGACCTGGTGGTGCGGGAGCATCCGGTCCGGGCGGCCGGCCCGGTCCAGGGGCTCATCGAGGCCAGCGGCACGGCGTCGCTGCTGGTCGTGGGCACCCGGGGCCGGGCCGGATTCGCGGGCCTGTTGCTCGGGTCGGTCAGTCAGGCGGTGATCCAGCACGCGCACTGCCCGGTGCTGGTCGCCCACCCGGTCAGCTGACCGGCGCGTCGTCGGATCGGCCGAGCATCTGCAGGAAGTCGGTGGTGAGGGCGAACGGGTCGGCGGGGCCGCTGGTCGGCGGCCGGCGCTCGATCTGGTCGGCCAGTTCACCGGCGGCGCGCCGGATCCGACCGCGCAGAGCGCCGTCCGCGGTGCCGTCGGACCAGTCCTCCGGTGCGGCGAAGACCGCGGTCGGGACGACCACCGACCGGAGGTAGGCGAACATCGGGCGGACGGCGTGCTCCAGAGCCAGGGAGTGCCGGGCGGTGCCGCCGGTGGCGCCGATCAGCACCGGCCGGTCGACGAGCGACTCGGAATCCAACACGTCGAAGAACGACTTGAACAGCCCGTTGTACGAGGCGCTGAAGATTGGGGTGACGGCGATGAGCCCGTCCGCCCCGGTCACCGTGTCGATGACGTCGCGCAGCGCGGTCGGCGGGAACCCGGTGAGCATGTTGTTGACCACGTCGTGGGCGTACTCCCGCAGGTCGACCACGTGCAGCTCCACCTCGGCGCCGCGCCGGACCAACTCGTCGCGGGTCGCCGCGGCGAGCTGGTCGGCGAGCAGCCGGGTCGACGAGGGCTGACTCAGCCCCGCCGAGACCACGGCCAGGGTGCGGTGGGTCATCGGGTCGCCCCCTCCGGTGCCTTGCCCGTGACGTCGTCGACGGCGTGCACGGTGCTGTCCTTGCCGCCGCCCGCGGCGGCGACCAGCGAGGCGTGCGTCGGCGCCGCCGGCACGTGCGCGGGACGCAGCGCCTCGAACTCCTTGCGCAGCACCGGCACCACCTCCTCACCCAGCAGGTCGAGCTGCTCCAGCACGGTCTTCAGCGGCAACCCCGCGTGGTCCACCAGGAACAGCTGCCGCTGGTAGTCACCGACGTACTCCCGGAAGCCCAACGTGCGGTCGATGACCTGCTGCGGGCTGCCCACGGTCAGCGGCGTCTCCCGGGTGAACTCCTCCAACGACGGCCCGTGCCCGTAGACCGGGGCGTTGTCGAAGTACGGCCGGAACTCGCGGACCGCGTCCTGCGAGTTGCGGCGCATGAACACCTGGCCACCGAGGCCGACGATCGCCTGGTCGGCGCTGCCGTGGCCGTAGTGCGCGTACCGCTGGCGGTAGAGCGCGACCATCCGCTGGGTGTGCTCCTTGGGCCAGAAGATGTGGTTGGCGAAGAAGCCGTCGCCGTAGTACGCGGCCTGCTCGGCGATCTCCGGGCTGCGGATCGAGCCGTGCCAGACGAACGGGGGCACGCCGTCGAGCGGGCGCGGCGTCGAGGTGAACGACTGCAACGGGGTGCGGTACTTGCCCTTCCAGTCGACCACGTCCTCGCGCCACAGCCGGTGCAGCAGGTCGTAGTTCTCGATGGCGAGGGGGATGCCGGCGCGGATGTCCTTGCCGAACCACGGGTAGACCGGGCCGGTGTTGCCGCGGCCCATCATCAGGTCCACCCGGCCGTCGGAGAGGTGCTGAAGCATCGCGTAGTCCTCGGCGATCTTCACCGGGTCGTTGGTGGTGATCAGCGTGGTGGCGGTGGACAGCAGCAGCCGCTCGGTGCGCGCCGCGATGTGGCCGAGCATGGTGGTCGGCGACGAGGGCACGAACGGCGGGTTGTGGTGCTCGCCCGCGGCGAAGACGTCCAGACCGACCTCTTCGGCCTTGAGCGCGATGGCGACCATGGCCTTGATCCGCTCATGCTCGGTCGGCTCCCGACCGGTGGTCGGGTCGACCGTGACGTCGCCGACGGTGAAGACTCCGAACTGCATGACCAGCTCCTCGCGTGTCAACCGGGTGCCGTCGTGGTACCCGGACGCAGCTCACAACTTATTTGACGACGCAACTATTCCGTGGCCGGCCCATCTCGCAGTGGCGCCGGTCACGCCCGATAACGGACACACCCCGCGTTGGCGGCGCCTATCACCAGCTCAGCCGCCGGCCACCGACGGGAGCACCTGCACCTCGGCGCCCTCGCCGACGGGCGTGGCCAGCCCACCCGAGTGCCGGCAATCCGCACCGTCGACATAGACGTTGACGTAGCGGCGCAGCTCGCCACGCTCGTCGCGGATCCGCCGGGCCAGCCGCGGATGCGCGACGGCCAACTCGTCGAGGACCGCCCGCAGCGTCCCGGTGGCGCCGACGCTCAGCCGACTGGCCCCGCCGGCCTCGCCCCGCAGCGGTCCGGGCAGCAGCACGGTGACCACGCTCAGACCCCCGCGGCCCGGACGCAGAGCACGTCCGGCAGGTGTGCCGCCACCAGGGACCAGGAGTCGCCCTCGTCGCGGCTGGCGTAGACCGAGCCGGAGCGGGTGCCGAAGTAGACCCCACCGGGAGCGGCGCCGTCGGCGCACATCGCGTCGCGCAGCACCGCCGGGTAGAACGGCCCCTCGGGCAACCCCACCGACAGCGGCTCCCACTTGCCGCCGGCGTCGGCGGAGCGGAACACCCGGCAGCGGTGGTCGGCCGGGAACCGCTCGCTGTCGGCCACCAACGGGAAGGTCCACACCATGCCGCCCCGCCCGGGGTGGGCCACCATCGGGAAGCCGAAGTCGCTGGGCAGCCCGTCGGCGATCGAGGACCAGGTGCGGCCGTCGTCGTCGGAACGGTAGACGCCGTGGTGGTTCTGCGCGTACAGCCGCTCGGGATCGGCCCCGTCCCGAGCGACCTTGTGCACGCACTGGCCGAACTCCGGCCACTCGTCGGGCATGAAGTAGGCGCGGATGCCGGTGTTGCCCGGCGCCCAACTCGCCCCGGCGTCCTCCGAGCGGTAGACGCCACCCGTGGACATCGCGACCAGCAGCCGGGCCGGGTCCCGCGGATGCGGCAGCACGGTGTGCACGGCCTGGCCGCCGAAGCCGGCGTCCCACTGCGGGCGGTGCGGGTGGTCCCAGAGGGAACGGACCAGCTCGAAGCTGCGGCCACCGTCGGCGGACCTGAACAGCGCCGACGGCTCGGTGCCGGCCCAGACCACGTCCGGCTGGTCGGGGCCGGCCGGCACCAACTGCCAGACCCGCCCGAGGGAGACGCCGGTGTCGGCCGGGAACGCGACCGGCGCCTCGTCCGGCTCGTCCCAGGAGGCGCCGAGGTCGTCGCTGGTGGCGACGCTGGGACCGAAGTGTGAGCTGGTCATCCCGACGAGCAGCCGCGGGGTGGACCGCCGGGTGTCGACCGCGACCGCGTAGACCCCGGTCATCGGAAAGTGCGGGCCGGTGATCTCCCAACCGCGCCGGTCATCGTCGCTGGTGGCGAGAAACAACCCCTTGGCCGTGCCGATCGCGAGCAGCGTCGCCATGATGTCCTCCGAACCGTCAATGAGCAGTTCGGTGATTATGGCCACACCCTCCGACACGTTCGCCGGACACACGCGCGCGGGATCAGCGCCGGGTGCGGGGCACGTGCCGGCGATACGCGCTGACCGTCGGATCGCCGTCGAGCCAGAACCGCCACGGCAGGTCGTGCGCGCCGGTCACCCCGACGCGCGGGCCGGCGACCACCGTCTCCGGCGGCACCGGCCGCGTCGGTGGGCGCAACCGGACCGGCCCGTCGCTAAGCAGGTACGCCCCGTACGCCTCGCGGTCGATGCCGAGCGCGGCACAGAGCCGGGCCGGCCCACGGGCCAGGTCCACGTCCCGGCGTACGGCCGGTCGACGGTCCCGAGCCTCGGTCAGGCCGTCGACGACCTGCCCCGCGCGCAGCAGGACCGCGGAAGCCTCCCCCTCGACACCTGTCACCACGTTCATGCACCAGTGCATCCCGTAGGTGAAGTAGACGTACGCGTGCCCGGCCGGCCCGAACATCACCGCGTTGCGGGGGGTGCGACCCCGGTGCGCGTGCGAGGCCTGATCCCCGGCCATGCCGGCGTACGCCTCGACCTCGGTGATCCGGACGGTGACGCCGCCCGCGTGCAACTCGCAGCCCAGCAGCCCACGCGCGGCCGGCAGCAGCGGGCCGGCGAGCAGGTCGGCCAGCGTCGCCAGGCCGGCGTCGGCGGAGCGGTCGTCCGACACGAGATCCATGGCTCCGACGGTACCCAGCATTCCGCCTGACCATCCCGCCGCCGGGTCCGGCCGGGCACCCGGAAGCCCTCCGGTGTTCATTCGTTCGTCATCCACCCGCGGAAACCCGCCCCACGACCGGCGGGTGTAACGAGTGTCGTCGCAGGGCGCGACGGCGCATCCGGAGAGGAACCACCATGAACGTACGCAGAATCCGTCGACCTCTCATCGCCATCGTCCTGGCCGCGGCAGGCGCCACGCTTGCCCTCGCCCCGTCGGCCAGTGCCAACGCCCCGCTGCGGGCGGGTGCCGCGGTCGACGGCGCCCCGCTGACCGCGGTCGCGCTCAGCGGCACCGGCAAGATCGACGCCAGCGGCGCGGCGGTCTTCGTCCCGATCACCCTGACCTGCTCGCAGCGCACCTCGGTCGACCTGACCGTCAAGGTCGCCCAGGCGATCGGGGACACGATGCGGACCGGCACGACCAGTCGGAAGGTGGTCTGCGACGCGACCACGCAGAAGGTCCGGATCGCCGTGACCGCGACGGAGCGCCCGTTCGCCCCCGGCGTGGCGTTCGGCGTGGTGACCGGCAACTCCTGCGACGCACTGTGCAACTCCCTCACCGACGAACACCGCTTCGAGCTGTCGCTCTGAGCCGCGGCGGGGCGGCGCGGCAAGACCGCACCGCCCCGCTTCAATAGTTTGTTGACAATCGTTCGTTGATAGACTGGGATCGGGGCATGACGACGGACGAGCTGTTCACCGCGCCGGACCCGTCCCGCGCCCGCGCCCACCGCACCCACGAGGCCCTGCAACGCATCAGCGAGCGGCACGCCGGGACCGACACCCAGCGCGGGCGCTGGGCCCACCCGTACGTGCTCGACCCGTGGGAGGCGGTCGCCCTGGTCACCGCACTGGCCGCCGGCGGAGCCGAGCGGGCACCGGCCGAGGAGCCGATCGACGCCGCCGACCTCACCGCCGCGCTGACGCTGCTGCCGCACGTCCGCGCCGAGCTGGACGCCCTGGAAGCCGGACTGTTGACGCTGGCCCGCGACCGGGGGCTGACCTGGCAGGCGATCGCGTACGGGCTGGGCCTGGGCAGCGCGCAGGCGGCCCGGCAGCGCTACGAGCGGGTCGCCGCCCGCTCAGCCGAGCAGAGCGCCTGACGGCCGCGCCCGTCCGTGTTCGACCGCGCCAAGATCGCGCTGGTCCGCGTCAAGATCGCGCTGGTCCGCGCCAAGATCGCGCTGGTCCGCGTCAAGATCGCGCTCGAACACGGAAGTAGTGGCCTCGACCGCGGCGGAGGCCACTAGATCCTGGATCGAGCACGATCTTGCGGGACGGGACGGGACGGGACGGGACGAGACGGGGCGGGGCGGGGCGGGGCGGGGCGGGGCGGGGCGGACCCAGAGCGGGCCGGGCCGGGCGGGATCGGCACGGCGCGCGTGCGACGGCGATTGGGCGGGCACACTGTGCGCACGACGAGGAGGCACCCATGGAGCGCGCGGAGATGCTGACGTACTGCCTGGCCAAGCCGGGAGCGTGGCTGGACCGGCCGTGGGAGGGCGACGAGGTGGTGAAGGTGGGCAGCCGGATCTTCGCGTTCCTCGGCAGCGGCGCGGGAAAGCCGACGGTCGGCATCAAGTGCGGGCCGACCCGGGAGATGGCCGACGAGTGGCTGCACCGGCACCCCGACGACGCCAAGGTGATGGCCTACATCGGCCGGTCCGGGTGGAACACGCTGCGCCTGGACGGCGGGATCGACGACGAGGAGTTGACCGAGGCGGTCGACGCGTCGTACGACATGGTGGTGGCGAAGCTCCCGAAGCGGGAGCGCCCGACGACCTGAACCGCCGCGGCGCCGGCGGCCAGCGCCGACGCCACGGCACGGCTCAGCGCGGGACGACCCGCTCGGCGGCCCACTCCCGCCAGGTGGTCAGCCGGTCCGCCGCGGTGGCGAGCTGGTCGGCCACCGGGCCGGGGCCGGTGGAGCCGGGGGTGGTGCGGGCGGCGAGGGCCGAGCGGACCGAGAGCACGTCGCGCACCGACGGGTCGAGGTGCTCGCTGATCGCGGTCAGGTCGTCGTCGGAGACGTCGTTGAGCTCGCACTCCCGGGCCGCGCAGAGCGCCACCAGCCGACCGGTGATCTCGTGCGCGTCGCGGAACGGCACGTTGCGCCGGACCAGCCAGTCGGCGACCTCGGTGGCCAGGGAGAAGCCGACCGGGGCGGCGGCGACGAGACGGTCCACCCGGACCGTCATCGTGGAGATCATCCCGGCCAGGGCCGGGAGCAGCAGCTCCAGGGTGTCGACGGCGTCGAACGCCGGTTCCTTGTCCTCCTGCATGTCCCGGTCGTAGGTCATCGGCAGGCCCTTGAGCATGGTGAGCACGGTCACCAGGCCGCCGACCAACCGGCCGGACTTGCCGCGGGCCAGCTCGGCGATGTCCGCGTTCTTCTTCTGCGGCATGATCGACGACCCGGTCGCGAACGAGTCGTCCAGCTCCACCCACCCGAACTCGTGCGAGGTCCAGAGCACGACCTCCTCGCCGAGCCGGGACAGGTGCACGCCGATCAGGGCGGTGGTGAAGAGGAACTCGGCGACGAAGTCCCGGTCGGCGACCGCGTCCATGGAGTTGGCGAACGACGTCCGGAAGCCCAACTCCTTGGCCACGGCCACCGGGTCCAGCGGAAGCCCCGAACCAGCGAGGGCGCCCGCGCCCAGCGGGCTGACCGCCGCCCGGTGGTCCCAGTCGCGCAGCCGCTCCAGGTCCCGCAGCAGCGGCTGCACGTGGGCGAGCAGCCAGTGCCCGAACGTGACCGGCTGGGCGTGCTGGAGGTGCGTCATGCCGGGTGCGGCCGTGTCGATGTGCCGCTCGGCCTGCTCCACCAGCGCCTCGGCCAGCTCGACGAGCCGGCTGGCCACGCCCCGGGCGTGGTCGCGCAGGTATAGCCGCAGGTCGGTGGCGACCTGGTCGTTGCGGGACCGGCCGGCGCGCAGCTTGCCACCGAGGCTGCCGAGGCGCTCCAGCAGACCGCGCTCCAGCGCGGTGTGCACGTCCTCGTCCTCGATGGTCGGGCGGAACGCCCCGGAGGCGCAGGCGGCCTCCAGGTCGTCCAACGCGGCCAGCATGCGGCCCAGCTCCTCCGGGTCGAGCAGGCCGGCGCCGGCCAGGACCCGGGCGTGCGCCCGGGAACCCGCGATGTCGTACGGGGCCAGGCGCCAGTCGAACTGCACGCTCACCGACAGTCGGGCCAGCGCCTCGGCGGGGCCACCCGCGAAACGACCACCCCACAGGCTCGTCCGGTTGGTGGCTGCGCTGTTCTCGGTCAGGCTCTTGTCGTCCACGTCGCCCATCATTGCTCTGCTCGTCTCTCCCTCGCGACTGCGGGGCTCACTCACTGCGTTCGCGCTCGCACCGGTCACTGTCCGCCACCGCCCAACGGGCGTCCCGAGCGGCGGCCATCCGGCTCGGCAGCCCCCACAGCTGCACGAAGCCCTTGGCCAGGGACTGGCCGAACGTGTCTCCGATGTCCAACCCTCCGGAGTACGCGAGCACGACCCGCTCGGTCATGACGGGAGGTTCCCTTCGGCGGTGTCGTCCCGGCGTGCCCAACCGGCGAGCTTCTCGCCGAGCGCGGCCCCGCCGATGGCCTCGCGGGCCACCACGAGGATGGTGTCGTCGCCGGCGATGGTGCCGACGATCTCGGGCAGACCCGCCCGGTCCAACGCGCTGGCCAGGTACTGGGCCGCGCCCGGCGGGGTCCGCAGCACCGCGATGTTGCCGCTGGAGTCGACCCCGTTGAGCAGCTCGCGCAGCAACCGCACCAGCCGCGCCGGAGCTGCCTCGGCGTCGCGCAGCGGTCGCTGGCCGTCCTCCGGGATCAGGTAGACGGCCGGTCCGTCACCGCCACGCACCTTGACCGCGCCCAACTCCTCCAGGTCCCGCGAGAGGGTGGCCTGGGTGACCACGACACCGTCGGCGGCGAGCAGGTCCGCCAACTCGGTCTGCGACCGGATCGCCCCGTCACGGATCAACTCCACGATCCGGGCGTGCCGGGCCGCGCGGGTCAACGGCCCGGTCATCGCCGCTCCCCGGTCGCGGCGTCACCGGTCGCGCCGTCACCGGTCGCGATTTCCAGCAGGAACGCCAGCAGCGCCTTTTGCGCGTGCAGCCGGTTCTCCGCCTGGTCGAAGACCGCGCTCTGCGGCCCGTCGAGCACCTCGTCGGTGATCTCCTCACCACGGTGCGCCGGCAGGCAGTGCAGCACGATCGCGTCCGGCGCGGCCTGACCGAGCAGTTCCTTGTTGACCTGGTACGGCAGGAAGGGGGTGATCCGGTCCAGCCCGTCGGACTCCTGCCCCATCGACGTCCAGGTGTCGGTGGCCAGCACCTCGGCGTCGCGTACCGCCTCGGCCGGGTCGGTCAGCACCCGTACCGACCCGCCGGTGTCGGCGGCGATCCGGGCCGCCTGGTCCACGACGGCCGGATCGGGCGCGAACCCCGCCGGCCCGGCGATCCGCACGTGCATGCCGGCCAGCGCCCCGGCCAGCAGGTACGACTGCGCCATGTTGTTCGCGCCGTCGCCCACGTACGTCAGGGTGCGCCCGGCCGTGCCGCCGCACCGCTCCCGGATGGTCAGCAGGTCGGCCAGCAGCTGGCACGGGTGGAAGCCGTCGGTGAGCGCGTTGACCACCGGCACGGTGGCGCCCGCCGCGACCTCGGCGATCCGCTCGTCGCCGTGGGTCCGCAGCACGATGGCCGCGACGTAGCGGGACAGCACACGTCCCGCGTCCGCCAGGGACTCGCCCCGACCGAAGTGGGTGACCTGCGTGTCCACGACCAGCGGGTGCCCGCCCAACTCGGCGATCCCGACGTCGAACGAGATCCTGGTCCGCAGACTCTGCTTGTCGAAGAGCACCGCCACCGAACGGGGACCGGCCAGCGGCCGGTGGCCGAAGCGGTCCGCCTTCATCTGCGCGGCCAGGTCGAGAACGGTGGACTGCTCGGCCGGCGAGAGGTCGTCGTCGCGCAGGAAGTGCCGGGTCATGCGGTCGTCCCCGTGGTGGTCGTGGTGGTCGTGGTGGTCGGCGTGGTCGGCGTGGTCGGCGTCGAGATCTTGGAAGATTTGGGCCCCTGGAGGGGCGCTTTCCCTCCAAGATCTGGCTCGGTCCCGGCGGTCCCGGCGGCCGCCGGGGCCGTCGCGTCCAGGGCGGCGGGCAGCGCGGCGACGAAGGCGTCCACCTGCGCGGCGGTGAGGATCAGGGGCGGGACCAGCCGGAGCACGCCCGGCTGCACCGGGTTGACCAGGAAACCGGCCTCCCGCAGCGCCTCCGCGAGCACCGACGCCACGGGCGCGGTGAGCGTCACGCCGAGCAGCAACCCGGCGCCGCGTACGCCGTCGATCAGCGGGTGACCCAGCGCCTCGATGCCGCGACGCAGCCGCTCGCCGACCCGCTTGACGTTGTCGAGCAGGCCCTCGTTGGCGATGGTCGCCACCACGGCGAGCGCCGCCGCGCAGCTGACCGGGTTGCCGCCGAAGGTGGTGCCGTGCGAGCCGGGGGTGAGCAGGTCGGCGGCCCGGCCGAAGGCCAGCGTCGCCCCGATGGGCAGCCCGCCACCCAGCCCCTTGGCCAGGGTGACCACGTCCGGCTCCACGCCCTCGGCCTGGTGCGCGAACCAGTGCCCGGTACGCCCCACGCCGGTCTGCACCTCGTCGAGCACCAGCAGCGCGCCGTGCCGTGCGGTGATCCGCCGGGCCGCGGCCAGGTAGCCGGCCGGCGGGACGACGACGCCGTTCTCACCCTGGATGGGCTCCAGGATCAGCATCGCGGTGGCGTCCGTGACCGCCGCTTCGAGGGCGGCCACGTCGCCGTAGTCGACGTGGGTCACTTCGCCGGGCAGCGGCCGGAACGGGTCGGCCTTGGCCGGCTGACCGGTCAACGCGAGCGCGCCCATGGTGCGGCCGTGGAAGCCGCCCCGGGTGGCCACCACGTGCGTGCGGCCGGTGCGCCGGGAGAGCTTGAACGCCGCCTCGTTCGCCTCCGCGCCCGAGTTGGCGAAGAACACCCGGCCCGGCCGGCCGGCGAGCGCCAACAGCAGCTCGGCCAGGGCCACCGGCGGCTCCGCCACGAAGAGGTTGGACACGTGCCCGAGGGTCGCGACCTGCTTCGACACCGCCGCCACCACGGCCGGGTGGGCGTGACCGAGGGCGTTCACCGCGATGCCACCGACCAGGTCGAGGTATTCGCGGCCGGCGTCGTCGACCACCACGGCGCCGGCACCGGAGACCAGCGCCAGCGGCGGCGTGCCGTAGTTGTCCATCATGGACTGCTTCCAACGCTGCGCCAACGTGCTCACGACGCGACCATCCCGTCTCCCGGCACCACCATCGTTCCGAACCCCTCCGAGGTGAACACCTCAAGCAACGTCGAGTGCGCCACCCGACCGTCGACGACGTGCGCGGCGGGCACTCCCCCACGCACCGCCCGCAGGCAGGCCTCCATCTTCGGCACCATCCCCGACTCCAGACTGGGCAGCAGCTTGGCCAGGTCATCCGCGACGATCTCGGAGACCAGGCTGGTGGTGTCCGGCCAGTCCGCGTACAGGCCGGCCACGTCGGTGAGTACGACCAGCTTGCGGGCCCGCAACGCGATGGCCAGCGCCGCGGCTGCGGTGTCCGCGTTGAGGTTGTGCAGCACCCCGTCCGCGTCCGGCGCCACCGTGGAGATCACCGGAATCCGACCGGCGTCGATCAGGTCGGTCACCGCCGACACGTCGACCGACTCGACGTCACCGACCTGGCCGACGTCGACCGGCAACCCGTCCACGTACGCCGGGCGGCGCACCGCCGTGAACAGCCGCGCGTCCTCGCCGGAGAGGCCGACCGCGTACGGGCCGTGCGAATTGATCAGCCCGACCAGCTCGCGGCCCACCTGCCCGACCAGCACCATCCGGACCACGTCCATCGCCTCGGCGGTGGTCACCCGCAGGCCGCCCCGGAACTCACTGGCGATGCCGAGCCGGCCCAGCATGGCCGAGATCTGCGGACCGCCGCCGTGCACCACCACCGGCTTGAGACCGGCGTACCGCAGGAAGACCATGTCGGCGGCGAACGCCCGCTGCAACTCGGGGTCGGTCATGGCGTTGCCGCCGTACTTCACCACCACCGTCGAGCCGGAGAAGCGCGCCAGCCAGGGCAGCGCCTCGATCAGCGTCTCCGCCTTGACCTGGGCGCGGGCGAGGTCGGTGCTGAGACTCATGAGGAGTACGCCGAGTTCTCGTGCACGTACGCGTGGGACAGGTCGTTCGTCCAGATCGTCGCGGCGGACGAGCCGGCGTGCAGGTCGATCCGGATGGACACGTTGCGCCCGGTCAGGTCGACCTTCGAGCGGTCCTCGGCGGCGGCACCGCCCCGGCACACCCACACCCCGTTGACCGCCACGTCCACCTCGTCCGGGTCGAAGGCGGCGGCGGTGGTGCCGACCGCGGCGAGGATCCGCCCCCAGTTGGGGTCGTTGCCGAACAACGCCGTCTTGACCAGGTTGTTGCGCGCCACCGTGCGGCCCACCTCGACCGCGTCGTCCTCGTCGGCCGCGCCGACCACGTCGATGGCGACCTCCTTGGTGGCGCCCTCGGCGTCGGCCACCAACTGCTGGGCCAGGTCGTGACAGGCCTCGGTCACGGCCGCGGTCAACTCGGCAAGCGTCGGCTCGATGCCGCTCGCACCGCTGCTCAGCAGCAACACCGTGTCGTTCGTGGACATGCAGCCGTCGGAGTCGACCCGGTCGAAGGTGACCCGCGTCGCGGCCCGCAGCGCCTCGTCCAGCGTCGCCGGCCCGGCCACCGCGTCGGTGGTGAGGACGCAGAGCATGGTGGCCATCCCCGGCGCGAGCATCCCGGAGCCCTTGGCCATGCCGCCGACGGTCCAGCCCCCACCGGGGGCCACCGTGGTCTTCGGCCGGGTGTCCGTGGTCATGATCGCCTCAGCGGCGGCCTGGCCGCCGGTCCGGGACAGCCCGCGGATCGCCGAGCGGACGCCCGGCAGCAGCTTGGGCATCGGCAGCCGCTCACCGATCAACCCGGTCGAGCAGACCGCCACGTCGCCGGCACCGAGGATCAGTCGCGGACTCACCGAGGTCAGCGCGGCGGCGGTGTGCTCGGCGGTGGCGTGGGTGTCCTGGAAGCCGCCCGGGCCGGTGCAGGCGTTGGCACCGCCGGAGTTGAGCACCACGGCGCGAACCACGCCGCCCTGCACGACCTGCTGCGTCCAGCGCACCGGCGCGGCCTTGACCCGGTTGGTGGTGAACACACCTGCCACACCCGCGTCCGGGCCGTCGTTGACCACCAGGGCGACGTCCGCGCCACCGCCGGCCTTGAGGCCGGCGGCGACCCCGGCCGCCCGGAACCCCCGCGGGGTGGTGACACTCATGGTGCGGTCCCCCAGATCGACAGGCCCGTCGTCTCCGGCAGGCCGAGCATCAGATTGGCGTTCTGTACGGCCTGACCGGCCGCGCCCTTGCCCAGGTTGTCCAGGGCGCTGAGCACGATCAGGCGACCCGAGTCGACGTCGACGGTGGCCTGTAGGTGACACGAGTTGGAGCCCAGCGTGGCGGCGGTGTGCGGCCAACGGCCCTCCGGCAGCACGTGCACGAACGGCGCGTCGGCGTACGCCCGCGCCAGCACCTCCTGCGGGTCGACGCCGCGCGCCGGCACCGCCGTGACCGTGGCCAGGATCCCGCGCGGCATCGGCGCCAGGACCGGGGTGAACGACAGACCGGTCGCGCCGGTGGCCTGCTTGATCTCCGGTGTGTGCTGGTGGGTGCCCACCCGGTACGGCGACAGGTCCCCCATCACCTCGCTGGCCAGCAGGTGCGCCTTCGTCGACCGGCCGGCGCCGGAGGTGCCGGAGGCGGCGACCACCACCACGTCGGCGGGGCTGGCCGCACCGTCGGCGATCAGCGGCGCGAGCGCCAGGGTGATCGCCGCGGCGTAACAGCCGGTGTTCGCCACCCGGGTGGAACCGGAGATCAGCTCCCGCTGGCCGGGCAGCTCGGGCAGGCCGTAGGTCCACTGCCCGGCGTGCGTGCCGCCGTAGTACTGCGCCCAGGCGTACGGGTCGGCGAGCCGGTGATCCGCGCCCAGGTCGACGATCCGCACCTCGTCCGGGAGTTGGGCCGCGAGGGCCGCCGACTCACCATGCGGCAGGGCCAGGAAGACCAGGTCCGCGTCGGCCAGGGTCGCCGGGTCGGTCTGGCCGAGCACCAGGTCCAGCCCGGTGAGCTGCGGATGCACCACGTCGACACGATGCCCGGCCTGGCTGTGCGCGGTGGCGGCGACCAGGTCGAACTCCGGGTGCCCGGCGATCAGACGCAGCAACTCACCACCTGCGTACCCGCTCGCACCGGCGACCGCGACTCGAATCCCCATACCCACCTCCGCATGACTATGCAGCGAAGATTAACAAGGACGACTCACGAGTGCAAGTTCATGCAGTGCAGTGCATGCTAATGAACAGATCGGCTGAACGGTGCGGTATCGCCAACCCGGCAAGCGGGAGGCCTCACGCTTCGGTCTCCTCGGGCCGCGGAGAGCCGGCCTCAGTCATCCAGGAGGAGCGGGTGCGTCGGGTGGGCCAGCCAAGGAACCGATCGAACATGTCACTGGCGCTCCCGGTGGTGGCGGGGTTGAGCTTGTGCAGGTCGTCGATGGCGTCATGGAGCATACGGGCCAGGTAGAGGCACAGGCTGACCTGATCGCCGTCGTACTCGCTGACGAGAGCGAGCTTCGCGCGCCCACAGGGCCAGGGTTGGCCGCAGGCACGACAGAGCCAGATCGGCCGCAGCGGGGTGTGCTCTCTGCGCCCGGAGTCGAGGCGTTGGGCTTGGGCAAGGCGCTCGTCGTGGATCCGGGCGGCAGAAGACGCTCCGGTGGAATCAAGCCGGTCTTGCTCATGGGCGCTCACGTCAATCCCCACTCGGTAGGTCGGGCTTGGAATGGCGGCGGAACGGGCGGGAGTTCACGTGGCCGCCGCGCCTTGCACAGCGGCGTCTGCTCCCACCCGTTCCAGCCCTGCGTCTACACAAGCCGCAGTGGTCGCTGCCGCCCAGCGCGGCAACTGCGCAGAACTGACGCATCCCCATTGCGTCGCACGGTGTGAGCTGGGTGAATGGACCGCGACGGATGGAGGCGAAGGGAGGCGGTACGTGGCGGACAGGCGTCGGCACCGGCTTGCGCAGCGCCGCAAGACGATCGGCCTGAGCCAGGAACGCCTCGCCGAAGCCCTCGGCGTCGACCGCTCCACCATCGTGCGGTGGGAACGGGCGGAGACTGACCCGCAGCCCTGGCACCGGCCGCGCCTTGCCACGGTCCTCAAGCTGTCGATCGAGGAACTGGCCGACCTGTTGGCCGACGTCGGCCAGGCGCCGTCACCGCCCGACGAGCGTCTCGGCTACGTGCTTCGCAACCCCGGCCGCGTCGACCTGATCGCTGTGGCGCACCTACGGGAGCGCGTACGGCGCCTCGACGAGCGCTACGACCAGACGCCCTCGACGCTCCTGCTCGCCGAGGCCGGGCAGCTACACGGTCAGGCAGTCTTCCTTCGCCAGCACGCCAGCAACGGGCCGGTGCAGCGCGAACTGGCGGCAGCAGTCGCCGAGTCCGCGACGTTGATGGGTCAACTCGTCTGGGACGCCTCGCAGCGGCGTGACCATGTCGCCAGCGCCGCCTACTTCGACCAGGCGATCAGCGCGGCCCAGGAAACGCGAGACCCGGTCACCGAGGCCAACGCGTTGCTCCGCAAGAGCTACCTCGCCCTCTACGGCACCAAGCAACCCAACGTCGGCCTTGTCCTGACGACCCGCGCCGCCGCCGTGAGCCACAGCGACAGTCACGTCATCGCTGGCCTCGCCCAACTGCATCGCGCTGAGGCGCACGCGATGCTCGGTCAGACCGAGGACTGCTCCGACGCTCTCGGTACCGCTGAAGCTCACTTCGCCGCCGTCGACACCCGAGACCCAGCCACCGACATCTTCTGCCCCAGCCACTACACGAGGCTCGCGGGCTCCTGCTGGCTCTCCCTCAACAAGCCAGACCAAGCCGTACCAGCGCTAGAAAACGCCCGACGACTGATCGCCGCGCGCCGCAAGTCCACCGCCGTCATCCTCGGCAATCTCGCCCTCGCTAGCATCCTCCAACGCGACGTCGACGCCGCAACGTCATACCTGCACCAGGCCATCGACGTCATAGAGCGGACCCGTGCCGGCGGCGGACTCAACCTCGCCGTCGCCGCCGCCCGGCAGCTACGCCCCTGGCGCAACGAGCCCCCGGTCCAGGATGTGAACGACCGACTCCTCACCCTGATGAGCCCATAGGAGCACCAACGTGACCGACATCGACCGCGCCAAACACGCCGTTCGGCAACACGTGTGGGACCTCCTCGAACGTCACGGTGCCGCCCCACCCGGCGTGCACGGTCACATCCCTGACTTCGTCGGCAAGGAGGAGGCCGCGGCCCACCTCGCGGAGCTGGACATCTGGAAGAACGCCCGAACCATCAAATGCAACCCCGACCGGGCACAACTTCCCGTCCGGGTACGTGCTCTGCAGGAAGGCAAGCTGCTCTACATGGCGGTCCCGAAGCTCGCCACCCCCAAGCCCTTCTATCTGCTCGACCCCGCCAGCCTCACCGCACCGATCGAGACCGCTGCTACCAGTAGCGGCGCACCCCAGGCCGCTCCCACCGTGGGACCCGACGAGATGCGTGCGGTGGACCTCATCGTCTGCGGCAGCGTCGCTGTCAGTCGCCGCAGCGGCGTGCGGGTCGGCAAGGGCGCCGGCTACTCCGACCTGGAGATCGCTCTCCTCACCGAAGCCGGACTCGTGACCACCCAGACCGCCATCGCCACCACGATCCACCAGACCCAGCTTCTCGACGATGAGCTGCCCGACGCGGACCATGACTTCAGCGTCGACTACGCGATCACGCCGAACGAGGTGGTGGCCTGCAGACCCGGCCGGGGACAGCCGTCCGGCATCATCAGATCAAACCTTCGCCAAGATCAGCTCGACAGCATTCCCATCCTGCGCGCCTAGCGACTGTCGCCAGAGGACGCGAGAAGGCCAGGCGCCTTCTCACTAACGAGGCCCGCGCCCGGCCTGCCCGTGGGTTCAACGAGCAAGATTTCTCCTTGCCTTCAACTGTCCCAGCCTGTCACTCAGATTGATCGAGTGGCACAGGCCGTCACCGGCAGGCCTTGACGGTAGCGGGCTCAGATCCAGCCTGCACTGGCTGCGGCCGCTCGGGGATCCGCCCACCCCGGGTGTGCCGGAATCCGACAGCTGGAGCACCTTTACGTCAGAGTGACGCTAACTCTAGTGTCGATTCATGTCCGACGATCGCTGGGTCGCCCCGAGGGTTCTTCTCGCGGTGGACCTCGTCATCCTCACGCTGCGCGGAGCCGTCCTCCAGGTTCTGCTGATCGAGCGCGGCGTCGAACCTCACCGTGGGGCGCTCGCGCTGCCCGGTGGCTTCCTCGGCCACGATGAGGAAGAGCTGCTCGCCGCCGCCCACCGCGAACTCGCCGAGGAAACCGGCTTCGGTGCCGGCCGGCCACACCTCGAACAACTTGGCGTCTACGGGGCACCTGGGCGCGACCCGAGGGGCCGGGTGATCTCGGTCGCCTACCTGGCGATCGCGCCGGCGCTGCCGGAGCCCGTCGCCGGCACCGACGCCTCTTCCGCCTACTGGAGGCCCGTGAACGAATCCCTCGCTGGCGACGTCCGGCTCGCCTTCGACCACCGGCGGATCCTCGCTGACGGGGTCGAGCGGGCGCGGGAGAAGCTCGAACGCACCGCACTCGCCACCGCGTTCTGCGGACCGACGTTCACGATCGCCGAGCTCCGCACCGTCTACGAGGCGGTATGGGGCGCACCCCTCGACCCCCGCAACTTCTACCGCAAGGTTCGCAGCGTGGACGGCTTCATCGTCCCGGTGGAGGCGACCCGACGGACGGACGGCGGCCGGCCGGCCCAGCTGTTCCGACCGGGCCCTCACACCACACTGCATCCCCCCATGGTCAGGCCTTCGGGACCGGACCCGGCGGACAAGGAGACCGCATGAGCACCAAAGATCGGCTCGTCGTGATCCTCACGGCGCTCAATCTGGAGTACGAGGCGGTTTGCGAGCGGTTGTCCGACCTCACGGTGCACCGGCACCCTGCCGGGACCCGTTTCGAGGTCGGCGGGCTCGGCCGCGGAGGCTGCCGCGTTGCGCTGGCCTTGGTGGGCAAGGGCAACCACCCAGCCGCCGTCCTCGCGGAGCGCGCGATGGCCGAGTTCTCCCCGGCCGCCGTGCTCTTCGTGGGCGTCGCCGGAGGTCTGTGGCCAAACATCCGGCTCGGCGACGTGGTGGTGGCGAGCAAGGTCTACGCCTACCACGGCGGCACCAGCGAAAACGACGGACTCAAGGCCCGGCCCAAGGCCTGGGAGATCCCGCACGAGGCCGACCAGATCGCGCACCACGTAGCACGGTCCGGGCGGTGGCGCGACGGGCTCACTGCCGAGTCCCATCCCGCTACCGTCCACTTCGGTGCCATCGCGGCCGGTGAGGTGGTGCAGGACTCGGCGGTCTCGGAGCAGGCGCGGTGGATCCGCCAGCACTACAACGACGCGTTGGCGATCGAGATGGAGGCGGCGGGCGTCGCCCAGGCCGGGCACCTCAACCGTGCCCTGCCGGTTGTGGTGGTGCGGGGCATCAGTGACCACGCCGACGGCACCAAGACGAGCACCGATGGACACAACTGGCAGCCCCGGGCGGCACGGCATGCCGCCGCGTTCGCCGCTGCACTGGCCCAGGAACTGGTGAAGAACCCCCCGACCCCCGCAACCAGTGACACCGACAGCGACAGGAGTGCGCCTGTGCGAATGACGAACCGGAACGTGGCCACCGGCAACGCCCAGGTGGGCATCCAGGCCGGGCAGATTCAGGGCGGCGTCGTCATCGGCGCCGGCGCCGATCGACCGGCCGACCTGGCGGCGAGCCTAGGCGAGTTGCGGCGTGACCTGAAGCAGGCGCACCGGGACGGTGGCCTCGACAACGACACCTACGAGGCCGCCGAAGCGGAGTTGGACACCGCCGCCGACTGCGTCCGGGAGGGGGTGGCCGGCAGCAGGAGCAGGCTGCTGCTCGCACTGCGGCGGCTGCGGGGCCTCGTCGGCGAGGTGGCCGAGTTGGCTGCACACCTCGCAGGCATCATCGCCGCGGTGAAGGCGTTCCAGTGACGACCGAAACGGCGACAAATGTCGCGGACGGAGACGCGTATGTTGGTGTGCAGGCCGGTACCGTGCACGGCGGCATCAACTACTACACCCTGCCCCCCGACCCGACTCCGGAGCAGCAGTTCGAGGCTGGGGTGAAGTACCTCGACGCCCGAGTACGCGACGAGGCGGTGCGGCTGCTCGAACGCGCCGCCGCCGGGGGCCTCCAGACCACCGAGATGCAGTTCTACCGGTTGATCGCTCTCCTCAGCGGACGCACCCTGCGCCAGCTCGGGGACGGTGAGCTGGACCGCCTCACCGCCATTTGTCGCAGCCTGCCGCCGCTCGATGCCAACGAACCGTGGGCCGCCGGCGTGCAGGCTGTACTTCGGCTGCTGACCCCGGTCAGCCCGGCCGAAGCAGAATTCGTCATCAAGGAGATCGACGCGCTGGGTGATCGACAGCGGGAGAGCGTCTACGGCCACCTCGAGGCACTGCTCGACGGCACGATCCAGGACGAAATGTGGCAACGGTCCGTTGCTCTGGCGGTATTGCGGCGCACCAGCGACCGCCGGGTCAACCGGGTATGGAAGTTCTTCCAACCCGTGCCCGCACAGCCCCGTACCCGGGAGGTGGCTCCCGCCGCCGTGACCGTGCGCAACTGGCTCCAGTTCGGTATCGCCGCGGCCTTCGCCGCGCTCTCCGTCGCCTCCCTGGTCGCGCTGGCCATGGCGACGGGACGACTCGGTCCCGTCGCCGGCGCGCTCGTCGGCGTCGGCGGGCTCGCCGCCTTCGGTGTCGGGGGCGCCGATCGCCACTACCGCTCGACGCGCATGCACGCCAAGGAGGCACAGCTTCGCCCGCCCACCCAACGCCGTCCCGAAGCGCCGACGGGCGGATTCGCGAGCAGGGTGGACCGCATGTTCCACCACTACTTCTCCCTATATGTGCCGCGCGGCACCGATCGCGGGTACTGGCTCGACCAGACCGCGGGCATACGGAGGCAGCTGCGTGACGAGCTGGTGGAGATCTACCGGGAACAGCGCATCGGAGCCGATCGCGTCGCCTGGTTGGTCCGGCACCTCGTCGGGGACGTCCGAGACCGGTGGGAGCGCGACACTCTCACGGCCCACCGACAGGAGCTGCGTCTCCCCGTCCGCACACGCACCCTCCATCTCGGCGGCCTGGTACTGCTCACCGGTGGCGGCGTCCTGGCCATGGCGGGCAGCATCTCGCTTGATCCCCTACACGCCGTCATGTGGCTCCTGCTGGCGGTAGCGTCGGCGGTGCCGGCGAAACGTGCCGGGTTCCGCATCATCGCCGAACGGCGCCGCGTAGCCGACGATGGCGCGGAACGGTTGCTCCGGGATCAAGCCCAATGGGCGGCGTACCGCAAGTGGCAGGCGAAGCTGGCTGACAGCCCCACCGACGCCGAGATGGCGGCCTGGCTAGAACACGACCGCAAGGTCCTGGTCGACCAGGCCATGAGGCAATTCCAACTGCATCCCAGCCAGGTCATCGCGCACGCATTCATCGAGGCACCCGGCCGCGCCTGCAAGCGGGCTCGGTATCCCCGTGGCCCCTGGCGATACTCCCGGTATCAACTCCTGCTCTTCCTGCTCACCCAGGATGGTGTGCGGCAGGTCGACATCGAACTGGACTTCGAGCTGGCCACGAGCCAGATCACCCAGCGCCTCAATTACCGCTTCGACGCCGTCGCCGCCGTACGGATCGAAGGGGTCGCCGGACAGCAGCAGACCTTCAAGCTGACGCTTTTCAACGGCGACCCGGTTTCGGTGCAGGTGAGCGTGCCAGATGGCGAGACCGACCCACATGGGGACGACCCGACAAAGATCACCGAGCTGTCACAGGACGCATCCGGACTCAGCCACACCCTTCACGTCCTGGAGGGGATCGCGGCTGAAGGTAAGCAGTGGGTGAGGCACCGCCGCCGCCGCGCCGATGAGAAACTTTCCAGCCTCGCAAGCGCCATTCGGGACGTGAGCGACTGACGACGACTCGTCTCCGGGGAATTGCGGCGGACGCTGGCACCCGTTCGCCGCGTTGTTCCTCATCAAGCTCGGGGAAGGTGACCTCGCCTGGACCGCCGCCAGCCTAGGTCTCGCCGCCGCCAACACCAGCCACGATCACGCCCTGATCGGCTCACTCAGCCGCCCTGGCGCGCACTTGCTGGCATCCATCGGCCAATACTGGTCGAACCAGTCCTCGCCGGCGCCGGAACTCGACGCCAGCCCCGGGAAACACGACAAGGCCCGCTCCGGTGGGCGGTTTCTGGGGGTCCTCGCAACACCTGATGGCTTAGCAGCACCGTGCCCGTCGAGCGGCAGGTTCGGCACGCCATCGAAACCGCCCGAGCCCTCGCCCGGTGGAACCGCATCGACGACGCGCTCGCGGTGCTCCTGGACGCCGAGGTCATCGGCCCCGACCAGGTGCGCTACCACCAGCTCTCCCGGGACCTCGTCCGGGACATCCTCACCCGCCCCCGACCGCCCCGACTGGCCGTCGAACTCAGCGATCGGATGGGCGTGCGGTCGGGAGGGCCACGCTGGTAGCTGGGCTCAGATCAGCCGACTCGTGTAGCCGGCCGCCACCAGTCGCTCGAAGGCCGCCCGCACCTCCTCCGGCATCTCCTGCGGAAACGCGAACCCTCGCTCGGCGTACACCTCGATCCGCTGCGTGTCGCCGACCAGCATGTCCACCACCCGCTGCGGGTCGCCGATGCTACTTACGTAGTCATCCAGTTCGAGTGGGTTCGATGCGCACACCACATCGACCTCCGGCCACATCAGCCTGCAGGTAGCGTAGGCCCGACGCTGCTGGTAGGGCCGCGACATGATCAGCACCGACTTCACCAGGATCCGGTGTTCGGTCAGGAGCTGACGCGAGTGCTGCAGGTTCTGGGCGGTGTTCGTGGCACGCGGCTCCACGAGAATTGCTTCCGCGGGAACGCCCTGCTCGATGGCGTACTCGCGGTAGTGCACTGCTTCCCCACGCGGAAACCGCTCGACGGTCGTCGGGGCGTTCGCGCCGGTGAACACGATCCTTGGGAAAAAACCCTCGTGAAACAAGCGCGTCGCGATGACAGCCACGCCGAGGTCATGACTGCCCAACCCGATCCCCACGTCGCACGGGCGCAACTCGTGACGCATGTCGTGGTAGCGCCAGAGCGTCTCCACGTCCGCGCGGATAGCGTCGGGAATCGCCTCGGCAGGTGCCGCAGCATGCCGGTTCATCACCACCTACCGGAGAGCCGTCATCGGGGGTCCGTCGGACCTGCCCAGGGCCACCAATCCCGCCCTCGCCACCTCCAGAGGCACGACGGCGGCCACGGGCTCATCCCGCTCGCTCAGGTAGACAACCTGGCCCTCACGCACGCTTCGCAGTAGCTCAGAAAGCACAGCCGGCAGCGGAAGGTCGCCAGGCGTGGCGTAGGTCCGATCCGCGCTGGGTTCCCTCATACCGCCAGCGTAGGGGTAGCAGCGCGGTGCAACGCCGCTGACTCCAGCACCACGCCGCAACGGGCCATCGGCAAGGAGACGAAAAGGCCCTGACCCAGGATAAGACCGAGGTCAGGGCCTTGATCGTTGGTGCGCCGTCAGGGATTCGAACCCGAACCCACGGATTAGGAGATTGTGGGACGGTCCCGTTATGCGCCGCGCAGAGTAGCGCCGAGGCGTTCCGCCGCGACGGCGACCGCCGCGTCCCGTGCCGCGACCGCCTCCTCGACGGTCAGCGTCCGGTCCGGCGCCCGGAAGGTCAGCTTGTACGCCAACGACCGGCGCCCCTCACCGAGCTGCGTCCCGGAGTAGACGTCGAACAGCCGCACGTCCTCCAGCAGTTCACCGGCGCCCGCCTCCAGCGCTCGGCGCACCTGCTCCGCCGGCACCGAGTCGTCCACGACCAGGGCCACGTCGATGAGCGCCGGCGGGAAGCCGGACACCGTCGGCGCGGGCGTCACCGGGGTCGGCGGCAGCGTGTCGAGGTCCAGCTCCATCGCGCAGGTGCGCCGGGGCAGTTCCAGGGCCGCGACCACCACCGGGTGCAGCTCACCGGCGTGCCCGACGACCGTGTCGTCGACCCGCAGTTCGGCGCAGCGGCCGGGGTGCCACGGCGCGTACTCGGCCGCGCGCACCTCGACCCGCTCGTCGGGGATCCCGGCGGCGGCCAGCACGTCCCGGGCCGCCTCGATCGCGTCCGCCCAGCCGGCCGGTCGACCCGCACCCCACCAGCCGGTCGGGTCAAGGTCGCCGGCGAGCACCACCGCGACGTGCACCGGCTGCGCCGGCACCACCGCGTCGGCGGCGGCGAACTCCGCGTCGGTGGGACGCCGGTCCACGCCCATCTCCGGCGGGCTGCCGGCACCGACGCGCGGGTGGAAGACCGCGCCGATCTCGTAGAGGGCGAGGTCGCGGTGACCCCGGCCGAGGTTGCGCTTGAGGATGCCGAGCAGCGGGCCAAGCAGCGTGGTGCGCAGCAGCGGCTCCTCCTCGGACAGCGGGTTGGCCAGTCGCACGGCGGGCCGGCGCGCGTCGTCGGCGGGCAGGCCGAGCTGGTCGGCCAGCTCCGGCGACACGAACGGGTGCGCGAGCACCTCCACGTACCCCCGCTCCGCGAGGGACCCGGCGACGGCCCGGCGGCGACGCTGCCGCGGGGTCAGGCCGCGGCCGGGGGGTGCGGTCGGCAGCACCGACGGCACCTTGTCGTACCCGTCGAGGCGGACCACCTCCTCGACCAGGTCGGCCGGGTCGGTCAGGTCGGGCCGCCAGGTCGGCGGGGTGACGCTCAGCGCCGCCCCGGCGCCGCTGGCCATACCGAGAGCGCCCGGGTCCTCCAACAACCGGTCGTCGCCCTGCGCCACCGTGCAGCCCACCCGCTCCAGCAGGGCCACCACCCGCGCCGGCGGGTACTCAACCCCGACCCGACGGGTCGGCAGGTCCGCCGGCAACGTGATCGGGGTACGCGGCCGGACGTGGTCGATGTCCAGGATCTCCGCGCTCGGGGCGCCCCCGCCGTGCTCGGTGAGCAGCCGCACGGCACGCTCCAACGCGACGAGCGCCACGGCCGGGTCGACGCCCCGCTCCCAGCGCTTCGCGGCCTCGCTGAACAGCTTGTGCCGGCGAGCCGTACGGCCGACCATCGCCGGGTCCCAGTGCGCGGCCTCGAACAGCACGGTGGTGGTGCCGGCGACGACCTCGCTGGTCTCGCCGCCCATCACCGCCGCGAGGGAGATCGGCCCGGTGTCGTCGCAGATCACCATGTCGTCGGCGGTGAGCACCCGGTGGACGCCGTCCAGGGTGGTCAGCTTCTCCCCCGCCTCGGCGCGGCGCACCACCAGCGGCCCGACGATCCGGTCGGCGTCGAAGGCGTGCATCGGCTGGCCCAGCTCCAGCATCACGTAGTTGGTGATGTCCACCGGCAGCGAGATGCTGCGGATGCCGGCGGTGACCAGCCGCTGGGCCATCCACGACGGGGTGGGCGCGCTCGGGTCGACCCCCCGGACCAGGCGGGCGGTGAACCGGTCGCAGCCGACCGTGTCGCGGACCTCCACCGGGTACGCCGGAGTCTCGGTGCCGCTCGGCGCGGGCGTCAGGGCCGGGTCGCGCAGCGGCACGTCGAAGGCGTGCGACAGCTCCCGGGCCAGGCCGCGCAGGCTCAGCGCGTACCCCCGGTCGGGGGTGATCTCCAGGTCGAACACGACATCGTCGAGGCCGACCACCGGGCGTGCGTCGTCGCCCGGCTTGGCCGTCACCTCCGGCCCCAGCACGATGATGCCGGAGTGGTCGTCGCCCAGACCCAGCTCCTTCGCCGAGCAGATCATGCCCGCCGAGTTGTGCCCGTACGTCTTGCGGGCGCCGATCGCGAAGCCGCCGGGCAGCACACCGCCGGGCAGGATCACCACGACCCGGTCACCGACGGCGAAGTTGCGCGCCCCGCAGACGATCTCCTGCGGCTCGCCGGTGCCGTTGGCGGCACCCACGTCGACCCGGCAGAAGCGGATCGGCTTCTTGAAGCCGGTGAGCTCCTCGATCTCCCGCACCTCGCCGACGACGAGCTGACCGGTGACCGCCCCGGCCAGGTCCACCACGGACTCGACCTCGATGCCGAGGTCGACCAGGGCCTGCTCCAGGTCACCGGTGGGCAGGTCGGCGGGGAGATCGACGTACTCCCGGAGCCAACTGACAGAAACTCGCATGACGTCAGACCACCGTTCCCGTGTCTCGTACCCGCATCGCCTACGCCCCGGTCCCGAGCGCGCGGCTGAACCGCACGTCGCCCTCGAAGAGATGGCGGATGTCGCTGACCCCGTGCCGGACCATCAGGGTCCGGTCGATGCCCATCCCGAACGCGAAGCCGGAGTAGACCTCCGGGTCGACGCCGCAGGCGCGCAGCACCCGCGGGTTGACCATCCCGCAGCCACCCCACTCGACCCACTGCGGGCCGTCGCGGTGCTCCGGGAACCACACGTCGAACTCTGCCGACGGCTCGGTGAACGGGAAGTAGTGCGGCCGCCACCGGGTCTTCGCCTCCGGACCGAACATCGCCCGGGCGAAGTGGTCGAGGGTGCCCCGCAGGTGCGCCATCGTGATGCCCTTGTCGACGACCAGGCCCTCGGCCTGGTGGAACACCGGGCTGTGGGTGGCGTCGATCTCGTCGGTGCGGTAGACGCGGCCGGGCACGATCACGTAGATCGGTGGCTTCCGACTGAGCATGGTGCGGGTCTGCACCGTGGAGGTGTGCGTTCGCAGCACCAGCCCGGACCCCTCCGGCGCGATGTGGAACGTGTCCATCAACCCGCGCGCCGGGTGGTCGGCGGGGATGTTCAACGCGTCGAAGTTGACCCACTCCAGGTCGACCTCGGGACCCTCGGCCACCTCGTAGCCCATCCCGACGAACAGGTCGCTGATCGACTCCATCAGGACGCTCAGCGGGTGCCGGGCACCCCGCGGACGCCTGTCGTAGGGCAGGGTGACGTCCACCCGCTCCTCGACCAGCACCCGCTCGGCCTGCTCACGCTCCAGCACCTCGGCGCGGTCGGCGTACGCGGTCTCGATCGCCCGGCGGGCCTCGTTGACCCGCTTACCGGCGTCGGACTTCGCGGCCGGCGGCAACGCGCCGATCTCGCGGCGCGCGAGGGAGACCGGCGACCGGTCCCCCAGGTGCACCGAGCGCAGCGCGGTCAACGCGTCCGGGTCGGCGGCGGCCGTGAACGCCTTCGTGGCGTCCGCGACAGCCTCGTCCAGGGCGGCGGGGTCGAGCAGGGCGACCTGCTTCGGGTCGTACGGATCGTTTCGGTAGCTCATGGCGTACGGGCACTCCCTCACGGCGGCGCCAGCCCTCACCGGGGCGGCTAGGCGAGTCTACGGACGCGCGGCTTCGCCGCAGCCCGCCGGTAGGAGTTGTGCAGGGAGCAGGTCAGGCCCGCCGCCCGCCGACACCGGCGGGCTGGCTAAACGAACGCCGTGTCGCGTTCATGGGCGGACGCTCTCCCCTGCTGTCAGTCACGCCGGGCACGATCACCTCAGCGCTGTGCTCTCGCTGAAGCGTACAGGCACACCGCCGCCGCGGCAGCCAGGTTGAGGCTCTCCGCGCGCCCGTACAGCGGCACCCGCACCCGGGCGTCGGCCGCCGCGGTCAACTCCTCGGGCAGGCCGTGCGCCTCCGAGCCGAACAACCAGGCGGTGGGCCCGACGAGCCGACCGTAGTCGGCCAGGTCGTCCAGGTCGCTGTCGCCGTACCCCGTGGTGGCGAAGATCGACAGCCCGGCGGCGCGCAGCGCGTCGACCACCGTGACCGGGTCCGGCGCGCGGACCACGTCGACGTGGAAGAGGCTGCCGGCCGACGCCCGCACGCACTTGCCGTTGTACGGGTCGACGGCGTCGCCGGCGAAGATCACCGCACCCGCGCCGGCGGCGTCGGCGGTGCGCAACACCGTGCCGGCGTTGCCGGGGTCGCGGATCTCGGCGAGGACCGCCACCAGCCGGGGCGCATTCGCGAGGGCCTGCTCCAACGACACGTCGAGGTGTTGGCAGACCGCGACCAGCCCCTGCGGGGCGACGGTCTCGGTCAGGGCGGCGAGGGCGTCGTCGGTGATCTCGGAGACGGGCACGTCGGCGCGGGCCGCCGTGGCGGCCAACTCCGGGTGCCGGTCGAGCGCGGCGGGCGTACCGAACAGCTCGGTGACCACCCCCGGCCGCGCCAGGGCCTCGCGGACCGCCTGCGGTCCCTCGGCCAGGAACCGGCCGGTGGCGTCGCGGTCGCGCCGGCGCTGCAACCGCCGGGCGGCGACAACCCTGGGGGTACGCGGGGTGAAGGCCATGATGTGCGTTCCTCCGGCACGATTGAGGCGCCCCCCGGACGGCGGTGCCGACACGGGAGACGCCTCGCTCTGGTGCGTGGGGATCAGGCGGCCTGAGCCGCCGCGCCGCCGGTGCCCTCGGCCGTGACCGCGGCCCGGGCCAGCTCCACGATCGCCGCGAAGGAAGCGGCGTCGTTGACAGCCATGTCGGCCAGGATCTTGCGGTCGACCTCGATGCCAGCCAGACGCAGGCCCTGGATCAGACGGTTGTAGGTCATCCCGTTGGCCCGGGCGCCCGCGTTGATCCGCTGAATCCACAGCTGCCGGAAGTCGCCCTTGCGGTCGCGACGGTCCCGGTAGGCGTACTGCATCGAGTGCAGCACCTGCTCCTTGGCCTTGCGGTACAGCCGGGAGCGCTGACCGCGGTAACCGCTCGCGGTCTCCAGCAGGGTACGACGCTTCTTCTGGGCGTTTACAGCCCGCTTGACGCGTGCCATCTCAACTCCTTAAAACGTAAAGGTGGCGCGCGTCAGCGGCCGAGCAGCTTCTTGATGCGCTTGACGTCAGCCTTGGCCACCTCGACCGTGCCGGTCAACCGGCGGGTACGGGTGGAAGACTTGCCTTCCAACAGGTGGCGCTTGCCGGCCTGCTCGGCCACGATCTTGCCACGGCCGGTCACCTTGACCCGCTTGCCCATACCCGTGTGGCTCTTCATCTTCGGCATGTGGAACGTCTTCTCCCCTGTTACTCGCCGCTGGTGTCGGCGGCGAGGCCGGTGTTACCGGCTGCTGCGGTCTCGCCGACCGCCGCGGTCTCATCGGCTTCCGGAGCGGCGGACTCATCCGCTGCCCGGTCCCGAGGTGCACCGCGGGACGCCGTGGCGGCGACCGCGGAGGCCTTGACGGCCCGGTGCGGAGCGAGAACCATGATCATGTTTCGGCCGTCCTGCTTGGGGGCGGCCTCGACGTATCCCAGGTCCGTGATCTCGGATTCGAGCCGGCGCAGGAGCCGGTAACCCAGCTCCGGGCGGCTCTGCTCGCGACCACGGAACATGATCGTCACCTTGACCTTGTCGCCCGCCTTGAGGAACCGCACCACGTGACCCTTCTTGGTCTCGTAGTCGTGCGGGTCGATCTTCGGCCGAAGCTTCATTTCCTTGATGACGGTCTGCTGCTGGTTACGCCGCGCTTCGCGCGCCTTGAGTGCGCTCTCATACTTGAACTTGCCGAAGTCCATGAGCTTGCACACCGGCGGGCGCGCCATCGGCGCAACCTCGACCAGGTCCAGATCGACGTCCGCGGCCAGCTGAAGGGCGCGCTCCAGCGGGACGATGCCCACCTGCTCACCCTCGGGGCCGACCAGTCGGACCTCACGTGCCCGGATCTGCTCGTTCACGCGTGGTTCGACGCTGATGGGGCCTCCTCGAGTCGTTTCTGCTCAGGTACCGACCCCGGCGGCTCCCAGGCGGGAACCGACCTGGAAAGCAGAAGGCCCCGGCGCATGCCAGGGCCCGCTCGACCGGTCGGTGCGATCACAGGATCACACGTCCGGTGCCGGGACGTGCCCGGAACCGGTGACCGGACCCGGCCACCGTAGCGGCGACTCGGGTGGGAGCAGGCGCTCCGCTTTCAAGGCTGCCTGCTCGCATGCGGAGACAGCCCGGTCGACTCGATAACACTACACCCGCGCCCCGGCTGGCCTCAAACCGGGCACACCCCCGCCACGCTGGGCCTACCCGCCGCGCTCCCGGACGGTCGACCCCGCACTGCCGGCGCGCGGCGGGCGCTCAGCCCCGCCGCTCCCCGTGTGTGCGGCGGATGCTCGGCCCCGCCCCGGGGCGCGTCGGGAGCTCGACCCGCCCTGCCCGCGCACGGCGCACGGCGCACGGCGCGTCAAGATCCGCGCAACATCGGCGATAGTGCTGCCTCCGGCGGGCGTGAGGCAGCAGTTTCGGTGTTGTTGCTCGGATCTTGGACAGCTGGGGGTCGGCTCAGCGGCCGCTGGCACGCTCGGCGAGACGGGCCTGGTGCGCCTCGTGCAGTCGCCGCAGCGCGCGGACCCCGTCCACGGCCAACTCCTTGTCGGCGGCCTGCAGGGCGACCATCGGCAGGAGATCGTCGTCGTGCAGCTCCAGGCTGGCCCACGGCGCGCCCCGGTCGAAACGGACTCCCCGGACAACCTCCCAGGGCAGCTCGTAGGAGCTGATGACGTTGCGGACCCGAATGCCGCGAGCGTCGGCCTCCACCCGCGGACGGGTGAACAGCAGGAAGCCCAGCGCGCCGAAGATGCCCAGGCCGATCATGGCGATCTGGTCGCCACGTTGGAAGCTGCCGTAACCGTCGCCGGTCGGCCCGCTCAGCGAGGTGGCGACCAGGCCGAACACGACCACCAGCGCGACCGCCGCCGACCAGCAGACCACGCGGATGCGACGGGGCTTCAGGTGGACCAGTTCGGTGTCACTCACCCCACCAGTCTGCCATCCGCACCCGCCCGTCGAGCGCACCACCCGCCGAGCCACCGCTCAGCCCGCACCGCCCCGCGCAAGCCGCGCCGCCCCGCGCAATCCACACCGCCCGCGCAAGCCGCACCGCCCCGCGCAAGCCGCACCGCCCGCGCAAGATCGTGCTTGATCCGGGATGTAGTGGCCTCGGTGGCGCTGGAGGCCACTACATCAATGATCGAGCGCGACCTTGCGCGGGCCGGGCGCCCACCACGGGCGTCGACACCACCGCCTCGAACCCCGCGGCGGCGCGAATGACAGATCCACTCGGCATCGGCGAAGCGGGGGTGTCCCAGGCATTCGGACACCCCCGCTTAGCGAAACCGAGTTGATCAACCGCCGGGGTCGAGCGGTGGATGCCGACGGTCAGAGGCGACAGGCGTGGATGTTGGTGACGAGGATGGCGCGGGCGCCCAGCTCGTACAGCTCGTCCATGATGCGGTGGACGTCGTCGCGGAGCACCATCGCCTGCACCGCCACCCAGCCCTCGCGGTGCAGCGGCGACACCGTGGGCGACTCGATGCCGGGGGTGAGCCCGCTGGCCCGTTCCAGCAGACCCGCCGGCACGTCGTAGGCGAGCATCACGTAGCGGCGGGCGACCAGCACACCGTGCAGGCGACGCAGCAGCTGCGCGGCCTGCGGGTGGGCCGGCGCGGCGGCGCGGCGGACCAGCACCGCAGAGGAGCGCAGCAGCGGCTCACCGAACACCACGAGGCCCGCCTGACGCAGGGTGGCGCCGGTCTCCACGACGTCCGCGATCACGTCGGCGACGCCGAGGCGTACGGCGTTCTCCACCGCGCCGTCGAGGCGGATCACGTCGGCCTTGACGCCCACCTCGCCGAGGTGCCGCTCGACCAGCCCGGGGTACGCGGTGGCGATCCGGTGCCCGCCCAGGTCCTGCACCGAGGCGATGTCGTCGGGGCGGGCGGCGAAGCGGAAGGTGGCCTGACCGAAGGCGAGGTCGACGACCTCCTCCGCCGGCGCGGCCGAGTCGATCAGCAGGTCCCGGCCGGTGATCCCGAGGTCGAGGTCACCGGACCCGACGTAGGTGGCGATGTCCTTGGGGCGCAGGTAGAAGAATTCGACGTCGTTGGCCTCGTCGCGGCAGACGAGGTCCTTGGGGTCGGTGCGCTGGCGGTAGCCCGCCTCACGCAGCATCTGGGCGGCCGGCTCGGCCAGGGTGCCCTTGTTGGGAATGGCGACACGCAGCATGACGGGAGTGCTCCTTCGATCCGGATGGCGATCAACGGGTGGGGATGCACTCACAGATGTCGGTAGACGTCCTTGAGGTCGAGACCACTGGCGAGCATGAGCACCTGGACCTGGTAGAGCAGTTGGGAGATCTCCTCGGCGGTGCGTTCCGGCCCCTCGTGCTCGGCGGCCATCCACGACTCGGCCGCCTCCTCGACGACCTTCTTGCCGATGAAGTGCACGCCCTTCTCCAGGGCGGCGACGGTGCCCGAGCCCGGGGTGCCGGCGGCGGCCTTGGCCTGCAGCTCGGCGAACAACTCCTCGAACGTCTTCACGGTGGACGATTCTTCCAGCCACCGGGGCGGCACCCCACGTCCGGGTCCGCCGAAATCCAGCAAGCGGACAATTCCCTATCAACACGGTGGGGTAAAACCCCAAGCAGACTGGTCGATACCTCTACGCTGTCGGCCATGGCCAGCAGCTCACGTCTCCTCGCGCTCACCCTCGCCGGTGCCGCCGTCGTCGCCACCGCCGGATGCGCGCCACAGAAGGAGCCGACCCCCACTGTCACCGCGCCGTCCTGCGCCAAGGACAGCCTGCCCACGCGGACGCCGGGCAAGCTCACCATCGCCACCGACCAGCCCGCGTACGAGCCGTGGTTCGTCAAGGACAAGCCGGACAACGGCGAGGGCTTCGAATCCGCCGTCGCGTACGCGGTGGCCGAGAAGCTCGGCTACGCCCGCGCGGACGTCTCCTGGACCCGGGTCAAGTTCGACACCGCCATCGCACCCGGGCCGAAGGCCTTCGACTTCGACATCAACCAGGTCTCCATCACCGACGAGCGCAAGCGGGCGGTCGACTTCTCCGCGCCGTACTACCTGGTCCGGCAGACCGTGATCGCGTTGAAGTCGTCCAAGATCGCCGGCCGGAAGTCGTTGGCGGAACTCCGTGACGCCCGACTCGGCGCCCAGGTCGGCACCACCAGCCACCAGGCGATCGTCGACGTGCTCAAGCCCGCCAGCAAACCCCAGGTCTACAACAGCAACGACGACGCCAAGAAGGCCCTGCAGAACGGGCAGATCGACGGTCTGGTGGTGGACCTGCCGACCGCCTTCTACATCACCGGCGCGGAGATCACCGACGCGACGATCGTCGGGCAGGTGCCGCAGGTCGGCGCGCCCGAGGCCTTCGGGTTGCTGCTGGACAAGAACTCGCCACTGACCCCCTGCGTCACCGGCGCGGTCGGTCAGCTCACCGAGGCGGGCACGCTCAAGCAGCTGGAGGAGAAGTGGCTCGCGCAGGTCGCGGGGGCGGCCGAGCTGCGGTGACCCTGCTCGAACACGTTCCCTCCGAGGCGCAGCGCCGGCGGTCGGCGTACCGGCATCGGCAGACCGTCTACAGCGTGCTGGTCGCGGCCTGCTCCACGGCGGCGCTCGGCACGCTGCTGGTCGTCGCGCTGACCGGCGCGCCCGGCTGGGACCGGGTCCGGCAGTCGTTCCTGGACCCGGCGATCGCCGCCGACGCGCTGCCGGCGGTGCTGGGCGGGCTCTGGCTCAACGTCCGACTGCTGGTCTGCTGTGCCGTCGGCGCGCTGGCGCTCGGGCTGGTGATCGCGGTGCTGCGGACGTTGCGCGGCCCGATCTTCTTTCCGGTCCGGGCGCTGGCCGCCGGATACACCTACACCTTCCGCGGTCTGCCGCTGATCATCGTGCTGTACGTGCTCACCCTCGGTGTGCCCGGCCTGCGCCTACAGGGCATGCCGCCGGCGCTGGTGCTCGGCGGGCTCGCCCTGGTCCTCACCTACGGCGGATATCTCGCCGAGGTGTTCCGGGCCGGCATCGAGTCGGTGCATCCCAGCCAGCTCGCCGCGGCCCGTTCGCTGGGCCTGACCTACCGGCAGACCATGCGGCACGTGGTCCTGCCGCAGGCCGTCCGCCGGGTGGCGCCACCGCTGCTCAACGACGTGGTGGCGTTGCAGAAGGACGTCGGGCTGGTCTCGCTCGCCGGGCCGATCGACGCGGTCCGGGCCGCCCAGATCGCCACCGCCCAGACCTTCAACTACACGCCGTACATCGTGGCGGGGGTGCTCTTCGTGCTGCTCGCGATCCCGCTGATCGCGGTCACCGACTGGGTGACGCTGCGGGCGGCCCGCCGACAGTCGGGAGGCTGACCATGGCGGTGCTGCGGTGCCGGGGCCTGCGCAAGGAGTTCGGCGGTCAGGTCGTGCTCGACCAGCTCGACCTGACGGTCGCCGAGCATCAGGTGGTCGCGCTGATCGGCGCCTCCGGCTCGGGTAAGTCCACCCTGCTGCGCTGTGTGAACCTCCTCGAGGAGCTCGACGACGGCACCATCGAGTTGGACGGGGAGGACATCTCCGATCCCCGGGTGGACCCGGACCGCGTCCGCCGGCGGATCGGGATGGTGTTCCAGGCGTACAACCTGTTCCCGCACCTGAGCGTGTTGGACAAC
The DNA here is from genome assembly GCF_040649655.1 of Micromonospora sp. NPDC048905. Classification (NCBI taxonomy): domain Bacteria; kingdom Bacillati; phylum Actinomycetota; class Actinomycetes; order Micromonosporales; family Micromonosporaceae; genus Micromonospora; species Micromonospora sp. NPDC048905. The sequence goes on from NZ_JBEZFV010000001.1 coordinate 40,837, forward strand.
ATCACCCTCGCGCCGCGGCGCGTACACCGGCGGGATCGTGCGGAGGCGGAGGCGCAGGCCCGGGAGTTGCTCGACCGGGTGGGTCTGGGCGGACGGGCGGACGCCTACCCGGATCGGCTCTCCGGCGGGCAGCAACAGCGGGTGGCGATCGTCCGGGCACTGGCGAACTCACCTCGACTGATGCTGCTCGACGAGATCACCTCCGCGCTGGACCCGGAACTCGTCGGCGAGGTGCTGGCGATGATCCGGGACCTGAAGGCCGACGGCATGACGATGGTGCTGGCCACCCACGAGATGGGCTTCGCCCGGGAGGTCGCCGACCAGGTCTGCTTCCTCGACGCCGGGCGGGTCGTCGAGAGCGGCCCGCCGGAGCAGGTGTTCGGCGAGCCGACCCAGCCGCGGACCCGGCAGTTCCTGCACCGGATCATCGAGGCCGGTCGTCTCTGAGAGCCCGCCCTCGGAGACGACCGGGGCGGCACGGGCGTCAGCCGCCGAAGCCGACCCGCTGGGCGTTGCCCGCCGCGACGGTTCGTACGGCAAGCGCCGCGTCGAGTGCGGCCACCGTGGCGGCCCAGCCCTTGTCCTCGGCCGAGCCGGGCAGACCGGCCCGGTCGCGGGCCTGCTCGATGGTCTCCACGGTCAGCACCCCGTGCGCCACCGGCTTGCCCTCGTCCAGCGCCACCCGGGTCAGCCCGTCGGTCACCGAGCGGCAGACAAAGTCGAAGTGGGCGGTGGAACCGCGCACCACCACGCCGAGCGCGACCACCACGTCGCAGCGACGCGCGAGGGCCTGCGCCACCACCGGCAGCTCGACCGAGCCGGCGACCCGGGCGACGACCGACCGCGCCCCGCACGCCTCGGCGGCGGCCACGGCCCGCTCCAGCATGTGGTCGGTCAGGTCACCGTGCCACCGGGCGGCCACGATCCCGACGGTCAGCCCCGCGGCGTCCACCGCGTCGACTCCCGGCTCACCGAAACCCGCCATCGTCATGCTCCGATCTCGTCGTTGGCGACCGGGCGCCCCAGCGGCGCCTCGGACACCTCGTCCAACTCGTCCAGCAGGTGACCCATCCGGTCCCGCTTGGTGCGCAGGTAGCGCAGGTTCTCCGGGTGCGCGCCGGCCGGCAGCCCCTCCCGGCCGGTGATGGTCAGCCCGTACCCCTCCAACCCGGCCCGCTTGGCCGGGTTGTTCGTCAGCAGGCGCATCGAGCGCACGCCGAGGTCGTAGAGGATCTGGGCGCCGGTGCCGTAGTCGCGGGCGTCGGCCGGCAGGCCCAGGTCGAGGTTGGCGTCGACGGTGTCGCGGCCGGCGTCCTGCAACTGGTACGCCTGCAGCTTGTGCAACAGCCCGATGCCGCGCCCCTCGTGTCCGCGGACGTAGAGAACCACGCCCCGGCCCTCGCGGCCGACCCGGGCCAACGCGGCGTCCAACTGCGGCCCGCAGTCGCAGCGCAGCGAGCCGAACACGTCCCCGGTCAGGCACTCCGAGTGCACCCGGACCAGCACGTCCTGGCCGTCGCCGAGGTCACCCAGCACCAGGGCGACGTGTTCGGCCGGATCGTGCTCCGCCCGGTAGCCGAGCGCCCGGAACACCCCGTGCCGGGTGGGCATCCGGGCGTCCGCGACCAGTTCGACCTGCTTCTCGGTACGCCGCCGGTAGGCGACCAGGTCGGCGATGGTGATCAGCGTGAGGCCGTGCTCGGCGCAGAACTTCTCCAGGTCCGGCACCCGCATCATGGTGCCGTCGTCGTTGACCAGCTCGCAGAGCACGCCCGCCGGGCGCAGACCGGCGAGCCGGGTCAGGTCGATCCCCGCCTCGGTGTGCCCGGGCCGCCGCAGCACCCCGCCCTCGCGGGCGCGCAGCGGCACCACGTGTCCGGGCCGGGACAGGTCGGTCGGGTCGGTCGCCGCCGAGGCGAGCAGCCGACTGGTGTGCGCGCGGTCGGCCGCCGAGATGCCGGTGCTGACCCCCTCCCGGGCGTCCACGGTCACCGTGTAGGCGGTGCCCCGCCGGTCCTGGTTGGTGTGGTGCATCGGCGGCAGGTCGAGGCGGTCGGCCTCGCTCTCGGTCAACGCCACGCAGACGTACCCGGAGGTGTAGCGCACCATGAACGCCATCAGCTCCGGCGTGGCCAGCTCGGCCGCGAAGATCAGGTCGCCCTCGTTCTCCCGGTCGGCGTCGTCGACCACGACGACCGGCCGGCCGGCGGCGATCTCCGCGATCGCCTGCTCGATGCTCCCAAAACTGGTCATGCCGCCACTCCACTTCGTTCCATGGCGTCATGACCCACCACGGCGTTGAACCTGCTGATTCGCTCGCTCCGCTCGCTCATGCGACGGCCTCCGTGTAGGTGGGACGGACCGGGGCCGGTCGGGTGGCGCGCGAGGTGCGCCACCAGGCGGCGAAGCCCCAGGCGCAGATGGCGCCGTAGACCAGGTACATGACCGCCGACGGATAGAAGCCGCCACGCAGCAGCAGCGGCACGCCGACGGCGTCCACCGCGATCCACAGCAGCCAGAACTCCACCCAGCCACGAGCCATGCCGTAGGTGGCCAGCAGGCTGCCGGTGAGGATCCAGGCGTCGGGCAGCGGACCCCAGGAGCCCAGTGCCTTGAGCACCGGGTACGCCGCGGCGGTGCCGACCACCGCGGCCAGCAGCAGCATCAGCCGCTCCCGCCCGGTGGCCCAGCGCGGGACGACCGCCGCCTGACCGGCGTCGGCGCGACGGTTCGACTGCCAGCGCCACCAGCCGTAGACGCTGACCGCGAAGAAGAACACCTGCCGGCCGGCCTGCCCGTACAGGTCGTGCTCCTGCGGGGTGGCGAACACCCCGCCGAGGAAGACGGTGAGCAGCAGCGCGTTACCGACCATGCCGACCGGCCACGCCCAGACCAGCCGGCGCAGCCCGAGCAGCGCGGAGACCAGCCCGAAGGCGTTGCCGACGATCTCCCGGAGCAGCACCGGCGAGCCGGCCACCTGCACCTGGGCGTCCAGCAGCCAGCTGAGCGGACCCATCAGGCCACCTCGCCCAGGGTCGAGGCCGTCGGGCGAGCGTCGGTCAGCCGGTCGCCGAGCAGCCGCTCGACGTACTTGGCCAGCACGTCGACCTCCAGGTTGACCGGGTCGCCGACACCCTTGGCGCCGAGCGTGGTCAGCGCGAGCGTGGTCGGGATCAACCCGACGGCGAACTCGTCCGCGCCCACCTCGGCCACGGTCAGCGAGACGCCGTCGATGGTGATCGAGCCCTTCTCCACCACGTACCGCGACAGCGCGGCGGGCAGGCGGAACCGGACGGTCTCCCACTGCTCGGCCGGCTCCCGGGAGATCACCTCGCCGACGCCGTCGACGTGGCCCTGCACCAGGTGCCCGCCGAGCCGGCTGCCGAGGGCGGCGGCCCGCTCCAGGTTGACCGGGTCGCCGACGTTCAACGCGCCCAGCGCGGAGCGGCGCAGCGTCTCGCCCATCACGTCGGCGGTGAAGACCCCGTCGGTGACGTCCACGACGGTCAGGCAGACGCCGTTGACGGCGATGGAGTCGCCGTGCCGGGCGTCGGACGTGACGAGCGGACCGCGCACGGCGACACGCGCGGAATCGCCCGCCGTGGCCGTGACCCGGACGATGTCGCCCAACTCCTCGATAATGCCGGTGAACATGTCAGCCCTCCCTTTTGCGGGGCAAAGCGGTGATCCGGAGATCCGGACCGACCTGCGTAACGTCGACGAACTCCAGATCGATGGCCTCGGCGATGGTGGTCACTCCCGCGTCGACCAGGGCGGTCGGTCCGGCGCCGAGCAACCGGGGCGCCACGTACCCGACGATCTTGTCGATCAGGCCGGCCCGCAGGAACGCGCCGGCCAGTCGGGGGCCGCCCTCCAGCAGCACCGCGCGGACCCCGCGCTGGTGCAGCGCCGCGAGCAGCGCCGACAGGTCGACCCGGCCGTCCGGGTCGGCGCCGACCTCGTCGGCCGTCGCGATCCACGTCCGCGCGGCGCCGTCGCGGACCTGGGCGTCCGCCGGGGTACGCCCCGAGCTGTCCACGACCACCCGCAGCGGCTGCCGGATGGCCAGGCTGCCGTCGCGCAGGTTGCGGGCGGTCAACCGGGGGTCGTCGGCGAGGACGGTGCCCACCCCGGCGAGCACCGCGTCGACGGTGCCGCGCAGCGCGTGCACGTCGATCCGGGCCGCCTCCGAGGTGATCCACATGCTGGTGCCGTCCGCCGCGGCGGAGCGCCCGTCGAGCGTGGCGGCGTACTTCCAGATGACATACGGCCAGCCGCGGCGCATCGAGGTCAGCCACGCGACGTTGCCGGCCTCGGCCTCCTCGCCGCGTACCCCCAGGTCGACCCGGACCCCGGCGGCGCGCAGCGTGGCGGCGCCCCCGGACGCGACCGGGTTCGGGTCGGGTACGGCGATGACCACCCGGGAGACACCGGCCTGGACGAGCGCGGAACTGCAGGGGCCGGTGCGACCGGTGTGATCGCATGGTTCCAGGGTGACGACTGCGGTGCCGCCCTTGGCGCGTCGCCCGGCCTGCGCCAGCGCGACGATCTCGGCGTGCGGCCCGCCCGCGTACGCGTGGAAGCCCTCGCCCACGACCTGGCCGTCCTCGTCGAGCAGCACGCAACCGACCACGGGGTTGGGACTGGTGGTGCCGAGCCCGCGTGCCGCCAACTCGATCGCACGCCGCATCGCCTCGTCGACGGAGACGCTGGCCATCGCCCTGCCCTGCCCTCTCACTCGCCGGTCCGCGCGCGGCGGTCAGGGAGGCTGCGGCCATGGGGCCGCGGGCAGGCGGTGGCGGATCCGGGAACGGCGCGAGCCGCCCACGGATTCCGGGAACGGCACAGCCGCCCCCGGAGGGTCGGCGCGGCACGCTGAAGCCAGCGGCCGGCTCGGACCCGTCCGTCCCGCGCGCTGTCTCCCATCCGGACTGTCTGGGAGCGGACGAACCGCTCCCAACCGTCGGCCCCGGATTTTCACCAGGTCCACCGGGCAGCAGAGCCGTCCGGGTCGCGGGCTGACCACGGTTGGACCGTGGATCACCGCCGGTTCGGAATTTCACCGAGTCCCGCCAGCGCGTGGTGGGTACAGGAAAGTGTTACATGCAAAAGGGCGCGCGTCGCCACCTAGGCGAGCTACTTCACAGGGCCGTCATGCTCACGTGACACCACGGCGCCGGTCCACCGCGACGTACGACCCCGGTTGACTCTTGGCCACCGTCTTCATCTCCGAGGCCACCGCGATCGCCTCCAGGGGGTCGGTGAACCGCTTGCCGGCGTCGGAGAGGGACACCCCGATGGAGAGCGTGACCAGGGCGGCGCGGCGGATGGTGCCGCGCCGGTCCTTCAGCTCGACGAAACCGCGCTCCCGGTCGGTCGGGTCGTAGAGCGTGTCGGCCGCATTCTCGAAGTCGACGACCGCCCGGGACGTCAGTGGGCGCACCTGGTCCGGTGCGCAGACGATGACGAAGTCGTCGCCGCCGACGTGACCGAGGAAGGCCGGTGGCAGCCCGACGCCCACCACCGCCCGGTGCAGGCTCCGGGCCAGCGCGGAGATGAAGTCGTCGCCCCGCACGAAGCCGTACCGGTCGTTGACGCTCTTGAACCGGTCGATGTCGACGTAGCCGACGGCGTAGTCCACGCCGTTGCGGACCCGGTCGCTGATCTCCCGCCGGATCCGGCTGTTGCCGGGCAGCCCGGTCAGCGGGGAGACCTCCCGGAACTCCTTGTTGCGGCGCAGGGTGGACGAGACCCGGGCCACCAGCTCGGCGGTGTCGAACGGCTTGACCAGGTAGTCGTCGGCGCCGGCGCTGAGCCCGTGCACCTTGTCGACAGTCATCCCTTTGGCCGTCAGCATGATCACCGGAAGGGCGGAGGTCATCGGGTCGGCGCGCAGCCGCCGGGTCAACTCCAGCCCGTCGATGCGGGGCATCATGAGATCGACCACCGCCAGGTCCGGTCGCTGACGCTCGATGACCTCCAGGGCCTCCTGGCCGTCGCTGGCGTGGATCACCTCGAAGCCGTGCAGCCGCAGGTTGAACTCGACGAAACGAGCGATGTCCGCGTCGTCGTCGACGACGAGGATGATGTCCTTGCGGTCGACCTCGGGTTCCACCTCAGGCCCCGGGAGCCGCGCGTTCCGCCAGCGCCCGCAGGTGTCGTACCGCCTCCGCCGGGTCGGCGGCGCCGTACACGGCGGTGCCGGCCACGAACGCGTCGGCGCCGGCGGCGGCCGCCTGCTCGATGGTGTCCGCGGCGATCCCGCCGTCCACCTCGATGCGCAGCTCCAGGTGCCCGGCCGAGACGTGCCGGCGGGCGGCACGCACCTTCTCCAGCAACTGTGGAATGAACCGCTGCCCACCGAAACCGGCCTTGATCGTCATGATCAGCAGGGTGTCGAAGCTGGGCAGCAGGTCCAGATACGGCTCGATCGGAGTGTCCCGGTCGATGGCCAGGCCGGCCTTCGCACCCGCCGAGCGCAGGTCCTTGGCCAGCGCCACCGGGTCGTCGGCCGCCTCCGCGTGGAAGGTGACGTTGTACGCCCCCGCGTCGGCGTAACCGGGCGCCCACCGGCGCGGATCCTCGATCATCAGGTGCACGTCGAACGGCATCGCGGTGACCGCCCGCAGGCTCTGCACCACCGGCAACCCGATGGTCAGGTTCGGCACGAAGTGGTTGTCCATCACGTCGACGTGCAACCAGTCCGCGGCGTCCTCGACGGCACGGACCTCTTCGGCGAGATGGGCGAAATCGGCGGCCAGGATGCTCGGCGCGACGATCGGCGGCGGTACGGTCACGGGGCCAGTGTACGAACGCGGTCACGCGCGACCCGCAGCGCGGCACCAACTCCGACGCGTTGTGATGCGACAGTGACCAGTGGTGCAGAATTAGGCGCTCCGGACTGCCGAATCCGGACGAACAGACATGAGTGGCTGGCCGATCGACGGAAACGCGACGACACTCCAAGCGGGACGGTGCCGAAGGGCGCACGCCCGCCGGGGTTTCGCCGCGGGGCGCGGTGACCGGCCGCCAGCTCCCGGAAGGGCGGACGATGCGACGGTGGCTTCCAGCGCTGGCGCTGGCCGGCGTCACGACGATGCTGCTGGCCGGCTGCTCGCCGGCGCGGGGCGCGGACGGTGATCTCACCGACGACTGGCCGGCGCTTCGGGACCCGACGCCGTTCACCCCCGCCACCGACACCTGCCTGCCCCGGATCACCGGCGTCGTGCAGGCCAGCACCTACGAGACGGTGGACTGCGCGCGCAACCACCTCGCCGAGGCCATCCACGTCGGCACCTTCGTCGGGCCCGACGCGCTGACCGAGACCCGGCCGGAGCCTGGATCGGCGGCGCTGCGCACGGCCCGCGCCGAGTGCGACCAACGGGCCCGGGAGGTGCTCGGCGGCGACTGGCACACCGCCCGGCTCACCCTGTCCCTGGCGCTGCCGTCGGCACCGGCCTGGGCCGGCGGCGCGCGCTGGTTCCGCTGCGACCTCAGCGAGACCGGCAGCATCGACAACACCCGCCCGGTGAACCGCACCGGCAGCCTGCGGGGCGCGTTGATCGGCGACAGCCCGCTGACCCACCGCTGCTTCGACCCCAAGCTGATCGGCGACAACCTCAACTACATGGCGCCGGTGCTCTGCACCGAGCCGCACCGCGCCGAGTTCGTGGGCGTCTACCAGGAACGCGACGCCACCTGGGCCGAGTTCAGCGGGTCCGCCGCGCAGTCGCACCGGCGCTGCATGGAGTTGATCGCCGCGTACGCGGCCGTGCCGAACAACAAGGACCTCCCGTACCGGGCCGGGTCCATCTACTACCCGCCGTCACAACGGGAGTGGGAGGAGGGCGACCGTGGCGTGCGCTGTTTCCTGTGGAGCGACGACCGCAAACTCACCCGCTCGATGCGCGGCGCCGGCCCCGAGGGACTGCCCGCCATCTGAGGATGGGTGCCGTATGCTGCTGCGCCGTGGCGCTACCGACCGGCGGGGTCCGGCCGGAGGCCACAGTGGCGGGAGGTCAGCGATGCGACGGTGGTGGGCGGCGTACGCCGGGGGTGCGGCCCTGGCCCTGGTACTGACCGGGTGCAGCGCACCCGCCGGAGTCGACACCGACCTCGTGGACGACTGGCCGGCACCCGTCGCGGCGCAGCAGTTCGTGCCCGCCGCCGACGTCTGCCACCTGACCTCTCAGCAGGTCGGCTTCCTGACCGGCTACAACCCGACGGCGTGCACCGAATCGCATCTGGTCGAGACCATGCACGTCGGCACGCTCACCGGCCCGAACGCCCAGCCCGGCACGCCCCCGCAGCCCGGCTCGGCGGGCATGCGGGCCGCGCAGGCCGGGTGCGACGCGGAGGTCAACAAGGCGCTGGGCGCCGACTGGCGTTCCGGGCGGATCGGCCTGACCGTGGTGCTGCCGTCGCCGCAGGCCTGGGCGGGCGGCGCCCGGTGGTACCGCTGCGACGTCACCGAGATCGCCAGCATCGACGACACCACCGTCGGCCCGCGCACCGGCAGCCTCCGGGGCGCGCTGTCCGGCGCGGCACCGCTGGCGTACCGCTGCTTCAACCCCAAGCTGGTCAAGGACGACATCGACGAGATGCTGCCGGTCTCCTGCACGGCCAAGCACCACGCCGAGTTCGTCGGGGTCTGGCAGGCCCCGGCGGTCAGTTTCGCCGAGTTCTCCCGCACCGTGAAGAAGACCCACCGGGCCTGCCAGACGATGATCGCCAGGTACGCCAAGGTGCCGGACAACTCCCAGCTCGAGTTCCGCGCCGGCACGATCTTCTACCAGCCGTACGAGGAGGAGTGGAAGAACGGCAACCGCGGCGTGCAGTGCTTCCTCTGGATCTCCGACCGGAACCTGACCCGCTCGATGCGCAACGCCGGCACCAAGGGGCTCCCGGTCACCTGAGCGTCCGACGTCCGGCCGGTCGGGTGACCGGCCGGACGTGAGCCCCGTCAGCCTCGCCGCAGGACGGCGAGGAACATCGCGTCGGTGCCGTGGCGGTGCGGCCAGAGCTGCACCGTCGGCCCGTCACCCAGACCGGGCATGCCGGCCGGCAGCAGCGGTCGGGCGTCGACGAAGTCCACCGCGACACCACTGCGGCGGGCCGCCTCGGTCACCGTCACGTGCGTCTCGACGGTGTGCGGCGAGCAGGTCACGTAGGCGACCAGACCACCCGGGCGGACCGCCCGCAACGCCGCGCCCAGCAACTCCCGTTGCAGCCGGGTCAGCGGCGGCAGGTCGGACGGTTCGCGACGCCACCGCGACTCCGGCCGACGCCGCAGCGAGCCCAGCCCCGTGCAGGGAGCGTCCACCAGCACCCGGTCGAAGTGCTGCTCCGGCAGCTTCGGGTCGGCGCCCACGTCACGGCCGTCCATCGCCAGCACGGTCACCGGCAGGTCGCGGGTGGCCAGGGAGACCAGCCGGGCGCGGTGCTCGGCCACCTCCACCGCGGTCACCCGCGCGCCACGCTGCGCGGCCAACGCGCCGAGCAGGCCGGCCTTGCCGCCCGGGCCGGCGCACAGGTCCAACCACCGCCCGTCCGGGCCGTCCAGCGGCGCGTCGGCGAGTGCCGCCGCGACCAGTTGGGAACCCTCGTCCTGGACGTGGGCACGGCCGTCGACCACCGCCGGGATGTCGCCCGGCGCACCGCCGGGCAGATAGACGGTGTACGGCGAGAAGGCGCCGGGCGCCCCACCGACCTGGTCGGCCAGCTCGATCGGGTCGATCAGGCCCGGCCGGGCGCACAGGTGCACCGGGGGACGCTCGTTGTCCTCGATCAGGAGCCGGGCCGTCTCACCGAGATCGCCGTCGAGCGCTTCGGAGAAGGCCCGCACGATCCACTGCGGATGGCTGTACGCCAACGCCAGGTGCCCGACCGGGTCGGTCTCCATCGGTGGGGCGAGTTTCGCCACCCAGGCGTCCGCGTCCCGGCTGGACACCTCGCGCAGCACCGCGTTGGCGAAGCCGGTCGCGCCCGGTGCGACCGAACGGACCAGGTCGACTGTCGACGACACCGCGGCGTGCGCCGGCACCCGGGTGTGCAGGAGCTGGTACGCCCCGAGCCGCAGCGCGTCGCGGACCGGCGGGTCGATCCGGGCCACGTCCCGGCCGGCGGCGTCGGTCAGGATCGCGTCCAACGTGCCCAGGTTGCGCAGGGTGCCGTAGGTCAGCTCGGTGGCGAAGGCCGCGTCCCGGCCGAACAGCCCCTCCTCCCGCAGGATGATGGGCAGCACCAGGTTGGCGAACGCGTCGTCGCGGTGCACGGCGGCCACCGCCTCGTACGCCGCACGGCGCGGGCGGTCCAGTGGTGGCCGGACCGGCCGGCGGTCCCCGCCACGACCCGGGGGCGGGCCGGAGCGGGTCGGACGGGTGCCTTCCGGGGCGGTCACGCGAAGTCCTCTCCGGCGCCGACCCGGACGCCGCGCGCCCAGTCGGTCGCGCCCATGGCCCGCTTGCCCGCGGCGCGGACCTCACCGAGGCGCACCGGCACGGTCGCCGTGCCGGCCAACACCCGGGACTTCTCCACCAGCAGCTCCCCCGGCTTCAACTCGGGGCCGTCGGGTACCGGCACGACCGGGCCGAGCTTCACCCGCTCGCCCCGGAACGTGGTCCAGCCGCCCGGGGCCGGCGTGCAGGCCCGGATCCGGCGGTCCACGGCGAACGCCGGGTCACCCCAGCGGACCCGGGCGTCGTCCACGGTCAGCTTCGGCGCCAGCGACACCCCGTCGGCAGGCTGCGGCTCGGCGCGGGCGGTGCCGTCGGCGATCGCGTCGAGCACCGCCACGAGCAACCCGGCACCGGACTCGGCGAGCCGTTCCAGCAGGTCACCGGAGGTGTCGGCGGCCCGGATCTCGTCGGTGAGGGTGCCGTAGACCGGGCCGGTGTCCAGACCCTCCTCCAGCTGGAAGACGCTGGCCCCGGTCAGCTCGTCGCCGTGCAGCACGGCGTGCTGCACGGGAGCCGCGCCCCGCCACGCCGGCAGCAGCGAGAAGTGCAGGTTGATCCAGCCGTACCGGGGGATCTCCAGGGCGGCCGGTGGCACCAGCGCGCCGTAGGCGACCACCGGCACGCAGTCCGGTGCGAGCTCGCGCAGCCGGTCGAGGAACTCGGGGTCGCGGGGGCGCTCCGGCGTGAGCACCTCGACGCCGTGCGCGTCGGCCCACTCGCCGACCGGGGAGCGGGACAGGCCACGCCCACGCCCGGCGGGCGCGTCCGGCCGGGTGACCACGGCGACCAGGTCGTGCTGCGACGCGGCGACGGCGGCCAGGGCGGGAACGGCGACGGCCGGCGTACCGGCGAAGAGCACACGCATCGGGGTCACCGACCCAGACCGAAGGGGTCGCTGATGTGCGGGCTCAGCTTGACCGTGGGTGGGGCCGCCGCGTCGTACCAGTCGGCCTGACGGATCGCCTTCATGGCTTCCTTGCGCCCCTCCTGGTCCAGCCGGTCCAGGAACAGCACCCCGTCGAGGTGGTCGGTCTCGTGCTGCACGCAACGCGCCATCAGGCCGGTGCCGACGATCTGCACCGGGTCACCGAAGGAGCTGAAGCCCTTCGCGATGACATTCTGCCGACGCTTGGTGTCGAAGTAGAGGCCGGGAATCGACAGGCAGCCCTCCGGGCCGTCCTGCTCCTCCTCGTCCGGAAACTCCAGCACCGGATTGATCAGGTGCCCGAGCACGTCGTCGACGTCGAAGGTGAACACCCGCAGACTCACGCCGAGCTGCGGCGCGGCCAGGCCGGCGCCGTTCTGCTCACGCATCGTGTCGGTCAGGTCGGCCACGAGCCGACGCAGCTCGGCGTCGAAGGTGACCACCGGATCGGCCGGCGTGCGCAGCACCGGATCCCCAAACAGACGGATGGGCTGAACGGTCACGCGGGATGGCTCCTTCGACAGGTGGATGGGCGTCACGTACCAGTCTACGGAGTGCCCGGCCGCGCGCTGGCCGGCGTACCTCGATCGGCCACCGCAGGTGTGCCCAGCGTCACCGGCCGGCCGCCGGGCACCGGCCGAGCGCGCCCGGCCCCGGCCCCTCGCCGACGTCCGGGCGGCCCGTGCGGAGCGTCAGCCCCACGCCGAGCACCTGGGCGTCGCCCGGCTCAGCAGGTCACGTACCCGCTCGACGTCGGGGTGACCGAGATCGTCGAGGATGCCCAGGGCCCGCCGCCAGGTGCGGACGGCGCCCGCCGTGTCCCCCGCCGCGTCTCGGCTCTCGCCGAGGCGGGCCAGGGTGTCCGCCTCGTCGTAGCGGTCGCTGACCCGCCGGTACAACCCGAGCGCCCGCTGGTAACAGCGGATCGCCGCGCGGTGGTCACCCAGCCGGGCGTGGATGAAGCCGAGGCTGTCCCAGGTGTTCGCCTCACCGTGCCGGTCCCCGGTCGGACGCAGCAACACCAACGCCTGCTCGCAGTGCGCGAGCGCGGGCCCGTACTGGCCGAGCTGGGCGTGTGCCCAACCGACCGCGTTGCGGGCGCTGGCCTCCCCGGCCGGATGACCGGCGGCCCGGTACAGCGCCAGGGCCCGCTGGCCGTGGTCCAGCGCCTCGGCGTACCGGCCGAGCCCGTCGAGCATCGCGCCGAACGCCCGGTGGGTGCGCGCCTGCCCGGTGTGGTCACCCAACGCCTCGAAGATCACCAGGGCCTGGCGGTAGTTCCGGGCCGCCTCGTCCACCCGGCCCAGCCGGGAGAGCACCCGGGCCAGGTCGCGGTGGGCGTTCGCCTGCCCCAGCCGGTCACCCGCGCGCCGCGCCCCGGCCAGGGCGGCCCGCTGGGCGACCGCCAGGTCCGTCCACCGCCCCCGACGCTGCAGGAAATCCACGAGTGTCCAGGCCAACTGCCAGGCGTGCCCGTCGAACCCGGCACGTCTCGCGTGTGCGACCGCCGCCAGCAGCACCGGGTACTCGATGGTGAACCAGGTGAGCGCCTGACCGTGGTCGGTGATCTCCTCGGGCAGCACACCCGGTGGGGCGGCGGCCAGAGCGACCGGATCCCGGCCCGGTTGCAGCAGCAACGCCGCCGCGTGGGCGGTGTGCAGGTAGTGGTCCAGCCCACGCCGGATCGCCGCCCGCCGGGCCTGCGCCGGTTCGAGGCGTTCCGCCAGCTCCGCCGCGTACGCCCGGAGGAGGTCGTGTGCGCCGAACCGCCCGGGGGCCTGCTCGGTGACCAGGTGGGCGTGGGCCAGCTCCGCCAGCAGTCGAGGCACCTGGCCCCGGGGCAGCCCGGCCAGGCTGGCCGCCGCGGCGACCCCGATCTCCGGCCCCGGATGGCAGCCGAACAGCCGGAACAGACGCGCCGCCGCAGGCGTGAGGCTCCGGTACGACCACGAGAAGACCGCCTGCACGTCGCTGCCGGCGTCGCCACCGTCGAACGAGTCCAGCGGGTGCGGCGCCTCCCGCAGCTCGTGGGCGAGGGCGGCCAGGCCGAAGGCGGGGTTCGCCGCGCCCCGGGCGGCGAGCACCGCCAGCGCCAGCGGCAGCCGCGCGCACCGCTCGATGATCTCGTCCACCGCCCGCGGTTCGGCCGCCAACCGGTCCGCGCCGAGCCGCCGGCCCAACAGTTGCCAGGCCTCGACGGTGCTGAGCAGGCCGACGCCGATCGGGCGGGCGCCGTCGGCGGCGATCAGACCGGCGAGCCGGTTGCGGCTGGTGACCAGGACCAGGCAGCTCGGGTTGCCGACCAGCAGGGGACGGACCTGGTCGATGTCGCGGGCATTGTCGAGCAGCACCAGCATCCGGCGACCGGCGAGCAGACTGCGATAGAGGCCCACCTGCGCGGAGAGGTGGGTGGGGATTCGTTCGGGCGGCACCTCGAGGGCCTCCAGGAAACCCCGGACCGCCTCGACGGCAGTCACCACCACCCCGGAGGAGTCGAACCCGCGCAGGTCGACGTAGAGCTGGCCGTCCGGGAAACGGGCGGCGATCCGGTGCGCCCAGTACACCGCGAGCGTCGTCTTGCCGACCCCGGCCGTGCCGGACAACGTCAGGACGGTGCCCGGCGCCATGCTGTCGTCCCCGGACCCGCCGGGGCTGGCACACGCGGCGTCGAGCTCGGCGAGCTGGGCGGCACGCCCGACGAATCCCGGCAGCGCCGGGGGCAGTTGGCGGGGCACCGGGAAGCGGGCCGACGGCGTACCGGGGCGTGGGGCGCCGGCCCTGGCCCGTCCGGCCCCGGCACTCGCCCGTCCGGTCGTCGCGTGGTCCCGGTTCGGACTTCGGCGGCGCTCCTCGACCCGGTCCCGTGCCGTGGCCAGTGCCCCCTGCTCGGCAGGGGCGGCACCGAGCAGCCTGATGAGCGCGTCGAACCGCTCCGGCGGAGGCAGGATGTTGCCGGCGAAGTACTCCCCGATGATCCCGCGCGACCAGCCGGTCTTCGCCGCCAGTTGCCGGTACGTCAGTTGGGTCTCGCCCTGCTGCCGGGCTTCCCGACGGCGCAACTGGCGCAGCAGCCCGGCCAGTTCCTGCAACGTCTGCGCCTCGGCGGCGGCGTGGGTCACCTCGAACGCCGCGGACGATCCCGGTGCCGCCGATCGACCGGAAGGTACCCGTTGGTCGGACATGCGGCTCCCACCCCCCGGTCACCCGGCCGCCCCGGATGCGCACGGGCAGGCTAATTCCGCCCCAGCGCCGGTCGATAGGCGAGCGCCGATGTCTGACAGTTCCACGTCGGACAGTGGACCGTCCGGCGCTGTCCGGTGGTGTCCAGCCCCGTCCAGGATCCGTCTCGCGGCGCCGACGTCCCGTGCCACCTTCCTGGTGCGGGTTCGGCCCGCTCCACTACCCCTGGGGGAAGAGGTACCTGATGATCCGTCCACATCTGACCGTCCGGCGGTCTCCGTCGCTGCTGCGGCGCGTCGCCGTCGCCGCGTTCGGCCTCACGCTGCTCGCCGCGGGCGTGACCGCCGCACCGGCCACCGCCGCACCCGGAGGCAAGGCCGCCACCGCCGGCTCGTTCGTCGACAGCACACCGGTGCCCGGCGGCTTCGCCTCCTGGTCGGAGCTGCTCCGGCTCCAGGAGCGCATGAACACCGCCGCCGCGCGGATCACGAACGCCGCCGAGCGCAGCGCGAACTCCGGCTTCGCCGGAATCGTCGCCGATCCCACCACCCGGCACCTCCAGGTCTACTGGAAGGGCGAGCCGCCGGCCAACCTGGTGGCCACCACCCGGGCCACCGTCGCCACCAAGGTGCTGTCCGCCCCGTACTCGCAGCGGGAACTCGTCGCCGCGGCCGACCGGCTGCGGGCCAAGGTCGGCAACCAGATCACCACGGTCGGGCCTCGCGCCGACGGCGCCGGCCTGCTCGTCGGCACCCAGGACGGTCTGCTCGGCGCGTCGGCACTCGCCGGCGTCCCGGTGACCGTGCAGACCGGGGTCGCCGCCGCGCCGGCCACCCGGTGGGACGACAGCCCGCCGTGGTGGGGTGGCGCCGCGTGGCGCAACACCGCGACCGGCGGTGGCTGCTCGACCGGCTTCGGCGTCTACCAGGGCGGGGTGACGCGGGTGCTCTCCGCCGCGCACTGCGCCAACCTCAACGTCCTGGCGACCGACCCGACCGGGCAGACGATCGGCACCGTCGGCACCCGCAACGTCAGCACCGACACCCTGCTGCTCAACGGCAGCGGCGGCGGCCGGGTCTTCAACAACAGCACCAACGCGGCCGGCCAGGTGGTCAGTGAGTTCAACAACCAGGTGATCGGCGCGACGGCCAGCCAGGTCGGCAACTGGGTCTGCACCTCCGGCGCGTACTCCGGCACCCGCTGCTCGATCCAGGTGAAGGCCCGCAACCTGTGCATCAACGTGCGCAACTTCGGCACGGTCTGCGGTCAGGTGCAGGCCGAGAGCACCCTCCGCACCAACGCCGTCGGTCAGGGTGACAGCGGCGGCCCGGTGGAGATCGTGAACGCGGCGAACACCCTCCAGGTCTGGGCGACCGGGACCAACACCGCCATCGACGACACCAACACCTCGGTGGCCTGTACCGGCTACGTCCCCACCGGTCGGACCTGCGCCTGGCGGTTCTACTACGAGGACATCTTCTCCGGCATGGCCGGCGTCGGCGCCTCCGGCGTGGTCCTCGGCTGAGGCATCGCCTCGACGCACCGACCGAACAGGTGGCCGGGCCGGCGCGCACCCCGCGTGCTGGCCCGGCCCATCGCTGGGCTCAGGCGCCGGCGGCCGGGTCCCCGGCGAGCACCGCGTCACCGCGCAGCAGCGCCGGCTCGGGTAGCGGCAGCTGGATCTTGTGGGCCGCCTCCCAGTCGTAGATCAGGCCGGGGCGCACCTGGGCGGCGAAGTAGTCGATCGCGCTCATCCCACCCACCACCGGCTCGTCGACCTCGGCGACCAGTTGGGCCGGGACCAGCGAGAACCCGTTCTGCAGGGCGGCGCTGAGCCGACGGTGACCGTCGACGACGAAGAAGTACTCGCCGGTGAACCCGATCTTCAGCGGTTCGAGGGCCTCGTCGCCGGCCTCGGCCACGTCGCCGACGAAGTCGGTGTCCCACAGACCCCGCAGGGTGGCAATGTCTTCGGTCGGGTAGACGCGGGCCGGGTCCAGCAGCAGCAGCGGCGGCCCGTCGCGCAGCACCTCGGCGCCGAGCGTGCCCTCGTACGCGGCGACAATGTGCTCGATCACCTCGGCCGCCGAGGCACGGGTGGTGTCGCAGATCAGGTCGTAGTTACGCAGTCGGGCCTTGTCCACCCCGTACCGGACGATGAACCGGCTGCGCTCGCTCGCGCTGCGTTCCCGGAGCTTGGCCTTGGCCTCCTCCAGGGAGGCGTAGCTCTCCGCCGGCCCGGACGGACGGGCCAGCACCCGGCGGGCCGCCTCACCCGGCTCGGTGATCATGTGAACCTTGAGCGCGTCGGTGAAGAAGTGCCAGGCCAGCCGGGAGTCCATGACGAGGCGCTCACCGGAGGCGGCGATGTTCCGCTGGAGCTGGTCGACGTAGCCGTCGACGGCCTGGTCGAGCTCGGCGTGCAGATTGAGCTGCAGAGCGGTCATCTGCCGCTGCTGCGCCATCTCCCGGTAGAGGTCACCCACACTGACCCGGCGCATGCCGAGCCGCTTGGCGATCTCGACCGACACGGTGCTCTTGCCGCTGCCGAGGTCGCCGTTGAAGACGATCGATTGTCCAACGGTCACGACTGGTCCACCCCTGCTCACCGGCTCAAAGACATCATCGACATCGCGTCCGACCGACGCGTTCCCGCCATCGTCGCGCCATCCTGCGGCGGCCCCCAGCACGGCGCCTGTGACGCTCCGTCGCAACCTGGAGCCGTCGTACGCCTTGGCATGACGGGCGATGCTACCACTCCGCCGCCACCGCCCTGTCGGACGCGGTGTGCGAGGACCAACCGCGCGGGCCGGGCCCGTCGCCCGCCGACGCCCCCCCGAAACCGCTCAGAACAGGCTCAGCGGGTCGACCTGGAGACGAACCGGATCGGCGGCCTTGCGGGCGGCGCGCACACCCGCGGCCGAGTGCAGCGCCTCGGCGAGCGCCGCAGCCCGCGCCCGGGGCACCCGGACCAGCATCCGCTCCCGGCCCTCCTCGGCCGGCACCGGCCCGAGCACCTCGGCGTCGTCGGGCAGCCGGGCCGCGGCGAGCAGGTCGGCCACCGCCTCGGCCGCGCCGGTGACGCTCGCCATCCGGACGGCCGGTGGGAAGCCCAACTCCCGACGCTCGGCCAACTCCCGGCCGGCGAACCAGGCGGCGTCCCAGCGCAACAGCGCCTGCACCGGGGCGAGCGCACCGTCGGCGACCACCACCACCCGGCCCGCGGGTGCCGGGCGGGCCAGGGCCGCCGCCGCCAGCCAGCGACGCAACGCCTCCTCACCGGCGCGCAGGTCGGCCCGGGTCAGCAGAGCCCACGAGTCGAGCAGCAGCACCGCTCCGTAGCCGCCCGCAGCGACCGGCTCGGCGCCGGGCGTGGTCACCACGAGGGCGGCGCCGCCGGGCACGTCGGTCAGCACCTCCTCGCGCCCCGAGGTGCGCACCGGCACGCCGGGGAACGCCCGACCCAGCTCCTCGGCGGTCCGCCGGGCGCCGGTCACCGCGGCCCGCAGCCGCCGCCCACCGCACTGCGGGCAGGCGTACGCGGCAGCCACCCGGGCGCACCACCGGCAGGCCGGGGTGCCGCCGGCCGAGGGCAGCGCGAGCGGCCCGGAGCAGTGCTCGCACCGGGCCGGGGTGCGGCACTCGGCGCAGGAGATCGACGGCAGGTAGCCGCGACGGGGCACCTGCACCAGCACCGGCAGGTCCTGCCGGAGAGCGTCGCGGGCGGCCGTCCAGGCCAGGCTGGGCAGTCGGGCGGTGGCGGCCCCCGGGTCGCGGGCCAGTTGCGGGTCGTCGCCGGTCGGCGCGATGGCCGGAATCCGGGCCCGCACGGTGGCCCGGTCGGCGACCACCTCCCGCGCCCAGCCGGTCTCCAGCAGCAACTGCGCCTCGGCGGTGCGGGCGTACCCGCCGACCAGCGCGCCGGCCTCGGCGAGCTGGACGCGGGTGAGCAGCACGTCGCGGGCGTGCGGATACGGCGACCGGGGCTCGGAGTGCAGGTCGTCACCGTCGTCCCAGATGGCGACCAGGCCGAGCCGGTCCACCGGGGCGAACATCGCCGCCCGGGTGCCGATCACCACCGGCACCTGCCCGCGACGGGCGGCGAGGAACGCCCGGTAGCGCCGGGCCGGACCGAGGGCGGCGGAGAGGCAGACGTGCCGCCCCGGGCCGAGCACGCCGGTGAGCGCGGCGTCCAGCCGGTCGAGGTCGCGGGCGTCGGGCACCACCACCACCGCGCCACGCCCGCCGGCGACGGTGGCGGCCACCGCGTCGGCGTAGCGGGCCGCCCAGTCCTCGCCGGGCAACGCCGACCAGACCGCGCGGGGCGTCCGGCCATCGGTGAGCGCCCGCAGCAGCGCCGGACCCGTCGGGTAGTCCCGCCACCCGCGCGGGTCGACCGGGTCGGCCGCCGGGTCGACGGCCGTCGGGTCTACGGCCGTCGGGTCTACGGCCGTCGGGTCTACGGCCGTCGGGTCTACGGCCGTCGGGTCGACGGCCGTCGGGTCGACGGTCTCGGGCCGCACGGTCGCGGACGCGGTGTGCCCCGGCCGCGCGGTCGAGGGTTCGGCGGCGGGCGGGTCGAGGGTGTCGGCGTCCGGTGGAACGGACGTGCCGTCGTCGCGGGGCTCCTTCTCGACCCGGGCGTGCCGGGGTGGGACGGCGAGCCGGAGCACGTCGGCGAGGCTGCCCGCGTACCGGTCGGCGACCGCGCGGGCCAGCCGGGCGATCTCGGGCGCCAGCACCGGCTCCGGCGAGACGACCTTCTCCAGGTACGCGAGGCGGCCGGTGTGCCCGGAGTCGTCGGCGCGCGACAGCAGCCACCCGTCGACGAGTTGCCCGGCGAAGCGCACCTTCACCCGGGTACCGGGCACCGCCACCTCGTCCAGCTCCGCCGGCACCAGGTAGTCGAACGGCCGGTCCAGGTGCGCCAGGCCGACGTCCACGCAGACGCGCGCGACCGGCGACCCGTCCGCGGGTCGCCGGTCGCTGCGCTTGGTGGCGGTCAGGCTCCCGCGGCCGACTTGAGGTCGGCGGCCCGGTCGGTGCTCTCCCAGGTGAGGTCCGGCAGCTCCCGGCCGAAGTGGCCGTACGCGGCGGTCTGCTGGTAGATCGGGCGGAGCAGGTTGAGGTCCCGGATGATCGCGGCCGGACGCAGGTCGAACACCTCGGTGACGGCCTTCTCGATCGACGCGACCGGCACGGTCTCGGTGCCGAACGTCTCGATGAACAGGCTCACCGGGTGGGCCTTGCCGATGGCGTAGGCGACCTGCGCCTCGCACCGCTCGGCCAGACCGGCGGCGACCACGTTCTTGGCGACCCAGCGCATGGCGTACGCGGCGGAGCGGTCCACCTTGGACGGGTCCTTGCCGGAGAACGCGCCGCCGCCGTGGCGGGCGTACCCGCCGTACGTGTCAACGATGATCTTGCGGCCGGTCAGGCCGGCGTCGCCCATCGGGCCGCCGATCTCGAACCGGCCGGTCGGGTTGACCAGAAGCCGGTAGCCGTCGGTGTCCAGGCCGAGGCTCTCCAACTCCGGGGCGATCACGTGGTCACGCACGTCGGGAGTGAGCAGCGAGTCCAGCGAGATGTCCGCGGCGTGCTGGCTGGACACGACCACGGTGTTCAGCCGGACCGGGCGCAGCCCCTCGTACTCGATGGTCACCTGGGTCTTGCCGTCCGGCCGCAGGTAGGGGATCGTGCCCTCCTTGCGCACGGCGGCCAGGCGGCGGGCCAGCCGGTGGGCGAGGGCGATCGGCAACGGCATCAGCTCGGGCGTCTCCGAGCAGGCGAAGCCGAACATCATGCCCTGGTCGCCGGCGCCCTGCGCGTCCAGCGCGCTCTCCGACGCCCCGGTCCGCAGCTCGAAGGCGTTGTCCACGCCCTGTGCGATGTCCTCGGACTGTGCGCCGATGGAGACGCTGACGCCGCAGGACGCGCCGTCGAAGCCCTTCTTCGACGAGTCGTAGCCGATGTCGAGGATGGTGCGGCGGACGATCGTCGGGATGTCCGCGTACGCCTTGGTGGTCACCTCACCGGCGATGTGCACCTGGCCAGTGGTGATCATGGTCTCCACCGCGACCCGACTGTGCGGATCCTCGGTCAGCAACGCGTCGAGGATGCCATCGCTGATCTGGTCGGCGATCTTGTCCGGGTGGCCTTCCGTGACCGATTCGGACGTGAAGAGGCGGCGTGTCACGGCACTCCTAAGCGTGTGAGGTCGTTCCGCGGCAGTCTAATCACCACTGCGGCCGGTGCAGGGACCGGTCGCGCTCCGTTCCACCCGTCAGGAGCGGACGGGCAGCCGCGCCACGACGAGATCCCAGACGGTGTCGGCCACGGCTTCCTTGGCCTGCTCGGGCAGCCGGCTGACCGAGCCGTCCGCGCCGATGACCGTCACCGTGTTGGTGTCGGCGCCGAAGACCAGGTCGGGACCGACCTCGTTGACGACGATCAGGTCGGCCCGCTTCCGAGCGAGTTTCGCTCGGCCGTTGGCCTCGGCGTCGCCGGTCTCGGCGGCGAACACCACAAGCAGCTGCTCCGGTCGTTTGCGCTGGCCGAGCTCCGCCGCGATGTCCGGGTTCGTGACGAGCTCGATGGTGGGCGCGACACCGTCGTCCGACTTCTTGATTTTGCCAGGCGCATAGGCCGCCGGCCGGAAATCGGCCGGAGCCGCCGCCATCACCACCGCGTCGGCCTCGACCGCGGCCTTCAACGTCGCCTCCCGCAACTCGGCGGTGGTGCCGACCCGGATCAGGTCGACGCCGGCGGGGTCGGCGAGGGAGACGTTGGCCGCGATCAGGGTGACCCGGGCGCCTCGGGCGACCGCCGCGCGGGCGAACGCGTACCCCTGTTTGCCGGAGGAGCGGTTGCCCAGGAAGCGGACCGGGTCCAGCGGCTCCCGGGTGCCACCGGCGGTGACGACCAGCCGGCGGCCGGCCAGGTCGGCGGGGGCGGAGGCACCTCGGGCCAGGACCCGACGGGCGACGGCGAAGATCTCCGCCGGGTCGGGCAGCCGACCCTTGCCGGTGTCGACGCCGGTGAGCCGCCCGACTGCCGGTTCGATGACCCGGACCCCCCGGGAGCGCAGCGTGGCGACGTTGGCCACGGTGGCCGGGTGCTCCCACATCTCGGTGTGCATGGCCGGGGCCAGCAGCACCGGACAGCGGGCGGTCAGCAGGGTGTTGGTCAGCAGGTCGTCGGCGAGCCCGTGCGCGGCCTTGGCGAGCAGGTCGGTGGTGGTCGGTGCGACCACCACCAGGTCGGCCTGCTGACCGAGCCGGACGTGCGGCACCTCGTGCACGTCGGTCCAGACGTCGTCGGCGACCGGCTGGCCGGAGAGTGCCGCCCAAGTCGGCGCCCCGACGAACCGGAGCGCCGACGCGGTCGGCACGACCCGGACCCGGTGACCTGATTCGGTGAAGAGTCGCAGCAGCTCACACGCCTTGTAGGCGGCGATGCCGCCGCCGACCCCGAGGACGATCGAGGCGGACATCGGCCGGCGAGTGCTTACGGCTGGTCGGTCGGCTCGGCGGTGAGCAGGCCCGAGTTGATCTCGCGCATGGCGATGGAGAGGGGCTTCTCCTGCGGGGTGGTCTCGACGAGCGGGCCGACGTACTCCAGCAGGCCCTCGCCGAGCTGGCTGTAGTAGGCGTTGACCTGGCGCGCGCGCTTGGCGGCGAAGATGACGAGCGCGTACTTCGACGTCGTCTTCTCGAGGAGCTCGTCGATCGGCGGGTTGGTGATGCCTTCGGGGTTGGCGATGGATCCCACGAATTTGACCTCTGCGTCTTTCGAGCCGCGCGCACGCGGTGTTGAGTCTCAACGGCGGCCGGCGGTCAGCCGCGCACGCGCGACCAGGCCGGATCCGGATAAGAAGAACCGAGTAAGCCTACCAGCTCGTCGACCACCCGCTCGGTGCGGTCGTGGGTCAGCGTGTGCGTGAAGGCGGCCGCCACGGTGGGGTCGGGTTCGTACCCCGGTGGGCCCAGCAGCACCAGCCGCGCATCGGGCCGGCGGGCCCGCACCACCGCCGCGCCGGGCAGGTCGAGCGGGAGCAACACCGGCTGCCCGGCGTCGAGCCGGGCGCGCAGCGGTGGGTACGGCGTGCCCCGGCGGTATGCGCCGATCCGGGACCACTCCAACAGCTCGCCCGCGGCGAGCCGGCGATCGAACTCGGCGGGGGCGAGGAAAACGCGGTCGTCCCCGTCGATCTCCGCCTCCCGGCGCGGCCTGGTCGTGGCCGGCACCGGGATCCACACGGACGGAGAACGCGCCCGGACCAGCTCGACGACACTCTCCCTGCCGGAACCCGAAGGTCCAGCCAGGACAGTGAGCCGAGCAGCCGGGCGCGCCTCGTCATCCGTGCTCACTGCTTGTTTCTACACGCTGCCAGGTTCAGTTGGCGGCGAACTCTCCAAGCAGTGCCTTGCGCTGCTGCTCGCCGAGGCCACGCAGGCGACGGCTGTCCGCGATCTTGAGCTTCTCCATGATCTGGGTGGCCCGGATCTTGCCGATACCCGGCATGGCCTGCAGGACGGCCGAAACCTTGAGCTTGCCGACGACGTCGTCGCTCTCGGCGCGCTCGAGGACGGCACCAAGAGTGGTCTTGCCCTGCTTGAGCTGCTCCTTCAGCTGAGCACGGGCCTTGCGGATCTCCGCGGCCTTCTCGAGCGCGGCAGCGCGTTGTTCGGGGGTCAGTGACGGGAGCGGCACCAGTTCTCCTCAGGTCCCTATCGCGGCGGGCGGGGCGCACCGCCGCATCTGTGAAACGTGGTGTCGCTGTGAACCAAGGGGTCCATGGTTCCCAGCGCGGGGAAAACTAGCGGCCAACGGAGCTTTCGGCAACGTGGGGGCCGCATGATCACCGTAAGGTGACCGACCCGTCAGTCAGTCACCGGGCAGGCAGGACGGCCCGGCAGTCGGCCAACACGCGGTCCGCGGCGGCCCGCAGGGCGTCGACATCGGGGCCGGCGGAGAGCACCTCCCGGGAGTACGACGGGAGCACCGAGGCGAGGCTCGAACCGAAGACGGTACGCAGATCGGCGGCACCGGCACCCTGCGCGCCGAGCCCCGGAGCGAGCAGTGGACCCCCCACGCCGGAGAGGTCGTGACCGGTGTCACCGATGGTCGCCCCGACCACCAGACCGAAGCTTCCGAGCGGAGTCGCACCCTCGTTGAGCTGGGAAATCTCGTCGATCACGGTTTGCGCCACGGTGCGGCCGTCGGCCGTGCGGGCCTGCTGCACGGCCGCGCCCTCGGGGTTGGAGGTGAGGGCCAGCACGAACACGCCGCCGCCGTGCTCGGCGGCCAACTCGAACATCGGCGCCAACGAACCGACTCCGAGGTAGGGGCTCGCGGTGACCGCGTCGACATACATCGGGCTGGATGGATCGAGGTACGCGGAGGCGTACGCGCGCATCGTCGAGCCGATGTCGCCGCGCTTCACGTCGAGGAGAACGAGCGAGCCGGCATTCCGTAACTGTCGGATAGTTGACTCAAGAATCTCCACTCCGCGGGATCCGAATCGCTCGAAAAAGGCCGACTGAGGCTTCACCACCGCAACCCGGTCACCGAGCGCCTCGACGACGGTCCGCGCGAACCGATCCAGTCCCGAGACGTCGTCCGGGAGGCCCCAACCGGCCAGCAGACCCGGATGCGGGTCGATGCCCACACAGAGTGGCCCCCGCTCGCCGATCGCCCGGTGCAGCCGGGTTCCGAAGCTCTCCATCCGGTACTCCCTCTCTCCTGCCGGGCGGCGGACCGCCTCCCGGGTGTGCGTTGACGACGGCGGTTCAGCCGGCCGCCACCGCCGCCGCCACCCCGGCCGTGATCCGGGCCAGGTCGGCGTCGTCGGTGACGTACGGCGGCATCGTGTAGACGAGGTCGCGGAACGGGCGCAGCCACACCCCCTGATCCGCGGCGGCCACGGTGGCCGCACCGAGGTCGACCTGGTGGTCGAGTTGGACCACCCCGATCGCGCCGAGCACCCGCACGTCGGCCACGCCGGGCGCACCGCGCAGGGGCTCCAGGCCGGCGCGCAGGCCGGCGCCGACCCTGGCCACCTGGGCCGACCAGTCCCCGGCCCGCAGCAGCCCGATGGAGGCGTTGGCCACCGCGCAGGCCAACGGGTTGCCCATGAACGTGGGTCCGTGCGCGAGGACGCCGGCGGCGGAGATGCCCCGGGCGACCTCCGGGGTGCAGAGCGTCGCCGCCAACGTCAGGTAGCCCCCGGTGAGCGCCTTGCCCAGGCACAGCACGTCCGGCGTCACCCCGGCGTGCTCGGCGGCGAACATCGCACCGGTACGACCGAACCCGGTGGCGATCTCGTCGAAGATCAGCAGCACCCCGTGCGCCCGGGTCACCTCGCGCAGCACCCGTAGGTAGCCCGGATGGTGGAACCGCATCCCGCCGGCGCCCTGGACGACGGGCTCGACGATCACCGCGGCCAGTTCGTCGGCGTGCCGCTCGACGGTCTCCACCAACGCCGCCACGTACGCGTCGTCGGGCGGGTCGTCGAAGCCGCCGGGCGGGACCGGGGCGAACACCTGCCGGGGCAGCACGTCGCCCCAGAGGTGGTGCATGCCGCCCTCCGGGTCACAGACGCTCATCGGGTGGAACGTGTCGCCGTGGTAGCCACCCCGCCAGGTCGCCAACCGGCGCCGCTGCGGTCGGCCGACGGCCCGCTGGTACTGCAGGCACATCTTCACGGCCACCTCGACGCTCACCGAGCCGGAGTCGGCCAGGAACACGTGCTCCAGGCCGTCCGGGGTCAGCTCGACCAGGGTCCGGGCGAGCCGTACGGCGGGCTCGTGGGTGAGCCCGCCGAACATCACGTGGCTCATCCGGCCGAGCTGGTCGGTCGCCGCCGCGTCCAGCACCGGGTGCCGGTAGCCGTGGATCGCCGCCCACCAGGACGACATCCCGTCCACCAGCTCCCGCCCGTCGGCGAGCCGCAGCCGCACCCCCTCGGCGCTCTCCACCACGTACGGCGGGTTCGTCGGGGGCAGCGCGGCGTACGGATGCCAGACGTGCGCCCGGTCAAAGGCCAGGATCTCCTCGGGTGTCACACGTACTCCTTCCAGACACGGACAAGCCGGGCGTCCCACAGCCGAGAGTCATCCCCGCGCCCTTTGCTCGGCTTCACCGGACGCGACACCCGGTGTCCGGAGAGCGGACGTCGGCCGTCGCGTGGGTTGACGCAGAGCAAAGGGCCAGCAGCGAGGCTCGCCTCCCGGGCGCGCGGCCGGTTCGGCGACGAGCCGGCGCGGGCCGGCCCGACGCGAGGCCGGGCGAGCACCGGGCCGGCGCGGTCACCGGCCGGCGACCGCGTCCGGTGCCACGGGCGCGGCAGTCGCGCGGGCGGCGGCGCGGACCAGGGCCGGACCGCGGTAGATGAAGCCGGTGTAGAGCTGCACCAGGGCGGCGCCGGCGTCGAACATCCGCGCCGCGTCGTCCGGGTCCAGCACCCCGCCGACGCCGATGATCGGCAGCCGTCCACCGGTCTCCCGGTGGACGAAGTCGACCACCTCCCGAGCCCGTCCGGTGAGGGGCCGGCCGGAGAGACCACCGGCCTGGGCGCCGCGCTCGGCGTCCACCGTGGCCAGCCCGGTCCGGGACAGCGTGGTGTTGGTGGCGATCACCCCGGCGGCGCCACGGTCCAGACAGACCTCCAGCAGCTCGGTGATCGCCGCCTCGGTCAGGTCGGGCGCGATCTTGACCAGCACCGGCTTCTCCCCCACCAGCGCGCCGAGCAGCGCGTCCAGGTGGGCGCGGTCCTGCAACGACCGCAGGCCCGGCGTGTTCGGTGAGGACACGTTCACCGCGAAGTAGTCGCCGTGCCCGCGCAGCGCCCGGTACGAGGCGAGGTAGTCCTCGACCGCCTCGTCCAGTGGGGTCACCTTGGACTTGCCCAACGAGATGCCCAGCGGCACCCCGAGCGGGCGGGTGAGCGCCGTCAGCCGGGCCGCCAACGCCGCGGCCCCGGCGTTGTTGAAGCCCATCCGGTTGACCACCGCCTCGCTGGCCGGCAAACGGAACAGCCGCGGCCGTGGATTGCCCGGCTGGGCGTGCGCCGTGACCGTGCCGACCTCGACGAACCCGAAGCCGAGGGCCGGCCAGGCCGGCAGCGCCGCGCCGTCCTTGTCCATCCCCGCGGCCAACCCGACCGGGTTGGGGAAACGCACCCCGAACACCGTGCGCGGCGCGTCGACCGCGTAGCGGGTTCGCAGCGCGGCGAGCGCGGCCGGCCGCCGCGACAGGGCCGCCAACCGCCGCAGGGTCCACTCGTGCGCCGCCTCGGCGTCTCCACCCCCGATCCGGAACAACCAGGGCCGTACCGCCTGCTCGAACAGGGTCACTGGGCGGCCCGCAGGATGGCGTGCAGATCCTGCAGGGGGCGCACCTGCATGTCGCCGCGGATGCGCGCCTCGATGCCCATGACCGCCGCCGCCGCGCCGGGGACCGTGGTGATGCAGGGGATGTCGGCGGTGACGGCCGCGCTGCGGATCTCGTAGCCGTCGGAGCGGGCGCTGGCACCCGAACCCTGCGGCGTGTTGATCACCAGCGCCACCTGGCCGCCGGCGATCAGCGACACCGCGTCATCGCCCTCGCCAGCCTGGTAGTGCTTGCGGACCTGCTCGCAGGCGATGCCGTGCCGGCGCAGCACCTCGGCGGTGCCGGTGGTCGCCACGATCTCGAAGCCGAGATCGGCCAACCGCTTGATCGGGAAGATCATGCCGCGCTTGTCCCGGTTGGCCACCGAGACGAAGATCTTCCCGGCGGTCGGCAGCGACCCGTACGCGGCGGACTGGCTCTTGGCGAAGGCGTGCCCGAAGTTGGTGTCGATGCCCATCACCTCGCCTGTCGACTTCATCTCCGGCCCGAGCAGCGAGTCGATCCCCTTGCCCGCGCGGGTCCGGAAACGCTTGAACGGCAGCACCGCCTCCTTGACCGCGACCGGCGCG
Organism: Micromonospora sp. NPDC048905; assembly: GCF_040649655.1. Classification (NCBI taxonomy): domain Bacteria; kingdom Bacillati; phylum Actinomycetota; class Actinomycetes; order Micromonosporales; family Micromonosporaceae; genus Micromonospora; species Micromonospora sp. NPDC048905. The sequence goes on from NZ_JBEZFV010000001.1 coordinate 68,361, forward strand.
TCGGCGGGCATCGTGCCCCCGTCCCCCGTCGCCGGGAGCAGGCCCTCGGCGCGCAGCTCGGCGATCCTCGCGCCGAGCGCGATCCGGGCCGCCGCCTTGGCCAGCGGCACCGCCGTCGCCTTCGAGACGAACGGCACGGTACGCGACGCCCGCGGGTTGGCCTCCAGCACGTAGAGCACGTCGTCCTTGAGGGCGTACTGCACGTTGAGCAGGCCGCGGACGCCGACGCCACGGGCGATGGCCTCGGTGTAGCGGCGGACCTCGGCCAGGTGCGAGCCCGCGAGGGTGATCGGCGGCAGCGCGCAGGACGAGTCGCCGGAGTGGATGCCGGCCTCCTCGATGTGCTCCATCACGCCACCGATGTAGACCTCGCCGTCGGCGTCGCAGAGAGCGTCCACGTCGATCTCGATGGCATCGTCGAGGAACCGGTCCACCAGCACCGGGTGATCCGGGGAGATGTCGGTGGCCCGGCCGATGTAGTCGCGCAGCGTCGGGTCGTCGTAGACGATCTCCATGCCCCGCCCGCCGAGCACGTACGACGGCCGGACCAGCACCGGGTAGCCGATCTCGTCGGCGATCGTCTTGGCCTCGTCGTAGGACGTGGCCATGCCGTGCGCCGGCGCGCGCAGCCCGGCGCGAGCCAGCACGGCGCCGAACGCGCCCCGCTCCTCGGCCAGGTGGATCGACTCCGGGGAGGTGCCGACGATCGGCACACCGGCGTTCTTGAGCCGCTGCGCCAGGCCCAGCGGGGTCTGCCCGCCGAGCTGCACGACCACCCCGACCACACCCGGCCCGCCGGCCGCCCGGCCGGACGAGTCCTCGGCGTGCCAGACCTCCAGCACGTCCTCGAAGGTCAGCGGCTCGAAGTAGAGCCGGTCGGCGGTGTCGTAGTCGGTGGAGACCGTCTCCGGGTTGCAGTTGACCATGACGGTCTCGTAACCGGCCGACCGCAACGCCTGCACCGCGTGCACACAGGAGTAGTCGAACTCGATGCCCTGCCCGATCCGGTTCGGGCCGGAGCCCAGGATCAGCACCTTCGGCCGGTCCGACGGCGCGACCTCGGTCTCCAGGTCGTACGTCGAGTAGTGGTACGGCGTGGTCGCCTCGAACTCGGCCGCGCAGGTGTCCACCGTCTTGTAGACCGGGCGTACGTCGAGGCGGTGCCGCAGGGTGCGGACGCCGTCCTCGGCGGCCAGCTCCGGGCGCAGCGCGGCGAGCTGACGGTCGGACAGGCCGGCCCGCTTGGCCCGGCGCAGCAGGTCGGCGTCGAGTACCGGCGCGTCGACGATCTCGCCGCGCAGCTCGATCAGCGCGGCGATCTGGTCCAGGAACCACGGGTCGATCCCGCCGGACGCCTCGCTGACCTCGGCGATCGACGCGCCGAGGCGCAGCGCCCGCTCGACGGTGTAGAGCCGGCCGTCGTGCGGGATCCGCAGCGCGGCCAGGGTGTCGGAGCGGGTGGCGTCCGCCGGATCTGGAGTGGTCCAGAAACCAGATGATCGGGTTTCCATCGAGCGCATCGCCTTGTTCAGCGCCTCGGTGAAGTTGCGCCCGAGGCTCATCGCCTCGCCCACCGACTTCATCGTGGTGGTCAGCTCCGGGTCCGCGCCGGGGAACTTCTCGAACGCGAACCGGGGGATCTTCACCACGACGTAGTCCAGGCTCGGCTCGAAGGCCGCCGGGGTCTTCAACGTGATGTCGTTGGGGATCTCGTCGAGGGTGTAGCCGATGGCCAGCTTCGCGGCGATCTTCGCGATCGGGAAGCCGGTCGCCTTCGAGGCCAGCGCCGAGGAGCGCGACACCCGGGGGTTCATCTCGATCACGACGATCCGGCCGTCGACCGGGTTGACCGCGAACTGGATGTTGCAGCCGCCGGTGTCCACCCCGACCTCGCGCAGCACCGCGATGCCCAGGTCCCGCAGGCGCTGGTACTCCCGGTCGGTGAGCGTCATGGCCGGAGCGACGGTGACGCTGTCGCCGGTGTGCACACCCATCGGGTCGATGTTCTCGATCGAGCAGACCACCACCACGTTGTCGTGCCGGTCGCGCATCAGCTCGAGCTCGTACTCCTTCCAGCCGAGCACGCTCTCCTCGATGAGGACCTCGTGCACCGGGCTGGCGGCCAGGCCGTCGCCGGCGATGCGGGCCAGGTCTTCGGGGGTGTGCGCCATGCCGGAGCCCAGGCCACCCATGGTGAACGACGGCCGGATCACCACCGGCAGGCCCAGCTCGGCGACTGTCGCCTCGACCTCGTCCATCGTGTGGCAGACCCGGGAGCGGGGCACCAGCCCGGTCGGGTCGTCGACACCCAGCCGTACGCCGGCCTTCGCCACGATCTCCTTGAACAGCTGCCGGTCCTCGCCCCGGTTGATGGCGTCGATGTTCGCGCCGATCAGCTCGACGCCGTACTTCTCCAGGACGCCGGCCTCGTGCAGGGCGACGGCCGTGTTCAGCGCGGTCTGCCCGCCGAGGGTCGCCAGGATCGCGTCCGGGCGTTCCTTGGCGATGACCAGCTCCACGAACTCCGGGGTGATCGGCTCGACGTACGTCGCGTCGGCGAACTCCGGGTCCGTCATGATCGTCGCCGGGTTGGAGTTGACCAGGCTGACCCGGATCCCCTCGCTGCGCAGCACCCGGCACGCCTGGGTGCCGGAGTAGTCGAACTCGCAGGCCTGCCCGATGACGATCGGCCCGGAGCCGATCACGAGGATGTGCTTGAGATCGGTCCGCTTAGGCATTGCTGCGCCCCTCGATGAGATCGGCGAATCGGTCGAAGAGGTAGTCAGCGTCGTGCGGGCCGGCCGCCGCCTCCGGGTGGTACTGGACGGTGAACGCGGGCAGGTCCACGGCCCGCAGCCCCTCGACCACGTTGTCATTGAGGCAGACGTGCGACACCCGGACGCCACCGAAGTCGGTGTCGATCACCTGGTCGGGGACGACCGCGCCGTTGCCCGAGCCGGGGACCTGCACCGCGAAGCCGTGGTTGTGGCTGGTCACCTCGACCTTGCCGGTCAGCCGGTCGAGCACCGGCTGGTTGATCCCCCGGTGGCCATAGCCCAGCTTGTAGGTGCCGAAGCCGAGCGCCCGACCGAGGATCTGGCTGCCGAAGCAGATGCCGAACAGCGGCACCTCCCGCCGCAGCGCCTCCCGGGCCAGCGCCACCGGGGCGTCGGCGGTCGCCGGGTCGCCCGGGCCGGGCGACAGGAAGATCGCGTCGGCGCCGGTGGCGAGCATCTGGTCGATGCTCGACGACGCCGGCAGCACGTGGGTGGTCACCCCACGGGTGGCCAGCCGACGCGGCACGTTGCGCTTGATGCCCAAGTCCAGAGCCGCCACGGTGAACCGGTGCTCGCCGAGGGCCTCGACGACGTACGGCTCGGCGGTGCTCACCTCGGCGGACAGGTCCGCGCCGACCATCTGCGGTGACTGCCGGACCCGGGCCAGCAGGCTCTGCGGGTCCTTCTCGACGCTGGAGATGCCCACCCGCATGGCGCCCCGCTCGCGCAGGTGCCGGGTCAGCGCCCGGGTGTCCACCCCGCTGATGCCCACCACGCCCTCGGTGGCGAGGCGGTCCTCCAGGCTGCCGGTGGCCCGCCAGTTCGAACCGATCCGGGCCGGGTCGCGCACCACATAACCCGCCACCCAGATCCGGCCGGACTCGTCGTCCTCGCCGTTGACGCCGGTGTTGCCGATGTGCGGGGCGGTCTGCACCACCACCTGCCGGTGGTAGGACGGGTCGGTCAGGGTCTCCTGATAACCGGTCATGCCGGTGTTGAAGACCGCCTCGCCGAAGGTCTCGCCGACGCTGCCGTACGCCTCACCGGGGAACGTGCGCCCGTCCTCGAGCACCAGGATTGCGGAACGTCTACGGGTCACTTGACTGCCTTTCCGTCCAGGACCGTCGGCTCGCCACGCAGGAAGGTCGCCACGATGCGACCCGGCAGCGTCATGCGGGCGTACGGGGTGTTGCGACTGCGGCTGGCCATCTCCGTCGGCTCGATGGTGCGGCGGGCGGCCGGGTCGATCAGGGTCAGGTTGGCCGGCACACCCGGCGCGGGGTCGACGCCGTGCCCGGTCAGGCCGGCGATCCGGGCGGGGGTACGCGACATCCGCTCGGCGATCAGGTCCCACTCGGGGCCGAGCACGTCGAGCGCGATGGACAGGGCCGTCTCCAGACCAAGCATGCCCGGCCGGGCGTACGCCCACTCGCACTCCTTGTCCTCCACGGCGTGCGGGGCGTGGTCGGTGGCGATCACGTCGACCACACCGTCGGCGAGCGCGGCGCGCAGCGCGGCGATGTCCGCGGCCGTCCGCAGCGGCGGGTTGACCTTGAAGACCGGGTCGTAGCTCTCCGCTCGCTCGTCGGTGAGCAGCAGGTGGTGCGGGGTGACCTCGGCGGTGACGCGTACCCCACGGGCCTTCGCCTGGCGCAGCACCTCGACGCTGCCGGCGGTGGAGACGTGGCAGACGTGCAGGCGGCTGCCCACGTGCTCGGCGAGCAGCACGTCCCGGGCGATGATCGCCTCCTCGGCGACCGCCGGCCAGCCGATCAGCCCGAGTCGGGTGGAGACCTCACCCTCGTGCATCTGCGCGCCCTCGGTGAGCCGGGGCTCCTCGGCGTGCTGGGCGATGATCCCGTCGAACGCCTTCACGTACTCCAGCGCCCGGCGCATCAGCTTCGGGTCGGCCACGCAGTGCCCGTCGTCGGAGAAGATCCGCACCCGGGCCGCGGAGTCCGCCATCGCGCCCAGCTCGGCCAGGCGCTCGCCGGCCAGCCCGACGGTGACCGCGCCGATCGGTTGCACGTCGACCAGACCTGCCTCGCGGCCGAGCCGCCAGACCTGCTCGACCACGCCCGCGGTGTCGGCGACCGGGGACGTGTTGGCCATCGCGCAGACCGCCGTGTAGCCGCCCATCGCCGCGGCGCGGGACCCGGACTCGACGGTCTCGGCGTCCTCCCGGCCGGGCTCGCGCAGGTGGGTGTGCAGGTCGACGAGGCCGGGCAGGGCGACCAGCCCGGTGCCGTCGACGACTGTGGCGTCCGGCGCGGACAGGCCGGCGCCCACCTCGGTGACCAGGCCGTCGCGGATCAGCAGGTCGGTCGGCGCGCCGCCGACGACACTCACGTTGGTGATCAGGTACGCGCTCACCGGTTGTTCCCTCCGAGCAGCAGGTAAAGAACAGCCATCCGCACGGAGACACCGTTGGTGACCTGTTCGACGATTGTGGAGCGGGGTGAGTCGGCGACCTCGGGGGTGATCTCCATCCCCCGGTTCATCGGGCCGGGATGCATGACGATCGCGTGCTCGGGCAGCCGACGCATCCGTGGGCCGTCCAGCCCGTAGCGGCGGGCGTACTCGCGCGCGGAGGGGAAGTAGGAGTCGTTCATCCGTTCCCGCTGCACCCGCAGCATCATCACCACGTCGACGTTGGGCAGCACGGCGTCGAGGTCGTAGGAGACGTCGGTGGCGGGGGCGAGGGCTCCCGCGATGTCGACCGGGATGAGGGTCGGCGGGCCGACCAGGGTGACCTTGGCGCCGAGGGTGGAGAGCAGCAACACGTTGGAGCGGGCGACCCGGGAGTGCAGCACGTCCCCGACCACCGCGACCGAGAGCCCGGCGAGCCGGCCCAGCCGGGACCGCATGGTGTACGCGTCCAGCAGCGCCTGGGTCGGGTGCTCGTGGGTGCCGTCCCCGGCGTTGACGACCGACCCGTCGACCCAGTTGGCCAGCCGGTGCGGCGCGCCCGAGGCGGGGTGCCGGACGACGACCGCGTCGGCGCCCATGGCCTGCAGGGTCAACGCGGTGTCCTTCAGGCTCTCGCCCTTGGTGACGCTGGAGCCCTTCGCGGAAAAGTTGATCACGTCGGCGCTGAGCCGCTTCGCCGCCGCCTCGAAGGAGATCCGGGTGCGGGTGGAGTCCTCGTAGAAGAGGTTCACCACGGTCCGGCCGCGCAGCGCGGGCAGTTTCTTGATCTCCCGACCGGCGACGGTGGCCATCTCGGCGGCGGTGTCCAGGATCTCGGTGGCGGTGTCGGCGTCCAGGTCCGCGCCGGAGAGCAGATGCTTGATCATGAGGTGGGTCCCCCGTAGAGCTTGACCTCGTCGGTCCCGTCGGTCTCGGCGAACGTCACCTTCACGCTCTCGGCGAGCGAGGTCGGGATGTTCTTGCCGACGTAGTCGGCGCGGATCGGCAACTCCCGGTGGCCGCGGTCGACCAGGACGGCGAGTTGCACCGACGCCGGGCGGCCCACGTCGTTGAGCGCGTCGAGCGCGGCCCGGACGGTACGGCCGGAGAAGAGCACGTCGTCGACGAGGATGACCCGCTTGCCGTCGATCCCGCCGGACGGCAACTCGGTCGGGCCGATCGCGCGCGTGGCCTGCCGGCGCAGGTCGTCGCGGTACAGGGTGATGTCGAGCACACCTACCGGAACGGCGACGTCCTCGAAGGTGCTGATCCGCTCGGCGAGTCGCCGGGCGAGGGGCGTCCCCCGGGTCGGAATCCCCAGCAGCACCGTGTTGGCGGCACCCTGGGTCTTCTCGAGGATCTGGTGGGCGATGCGGTCGACCACGCGTTGCACGTCGGCGCTGGCGAGGATCACCTTCACCGAGGGTTGTCGCGGTGGTGACGGGCGGGCAGCCGGTGGGTACGCCACGGCGGACCTCCTTCCCCGCCTCACGGGACGGGTCGTTAAAGGATGTCGGGCACCTCCGGCCGGACCGCGCAGCGGACCTGACCGGGGCTTCGCGCCACGTTACCAGTGGTCACCGGGCCGATGGACGGCGGCCGCTGACCACCGGGTCAGGACCAGGATTCGGGGACAACTTCCCGGACGCTCCCCAACGGTCGGGTCACGACCACTTGACCAGGTGTCGCATTCCCCGTACCGTCACGCTCCGTAGCGATCGACGGGAGAACCCCGAGCAGCACTGGGAGTGTCCGAATGCCCTCTGAATACGCCAAGTCTCTGGGCGCCCGCCTGCGCTCCATCCGCCAGCAGCAGGGTCTGTCCCTGCAGGGTGTGGAGGAGAAGTCGAATGGGCGGTGGAAGGCCGTGGTGGTCGGCTCGTACGAGCGCGGCGACCGGGCCGTGACGGTGTCCCGTCTGGCCGAGTTGGCCGAGTTCTACCGTGTCCCCGTCTCGGAGCTGCTGCCTGACGGCAGTGGTGTCCGGCACGAGCCCACCAGCAAGATCGTCCTGGACCTGGAGCGGCTCTACGACGAGGCCTCCGAGGACCTGGCCTACGTCGCCCGCTACGCCCGCGCCATCCAGCAGCAGCGTGGTGACTACAACGGCCGGGTGCTCTCGATCCGCGCCGATGACCTGCGGGCTCTCGCGATCGTCTACGACGCCTCGCCGTCGGGTCTGATCGAGCGGCTCACCGAGCACGGTGTGCTGGTGGCCGACCCGCGGGCGTTCTTCGCCTCCTGAGCTGTCGCTGTACCGAAAGGGCCCGTGCCATCTGGCACGGGCCCTTTCCGGTCACGGCGTTCGGTGCTGCGATGCTCAGCGGGTGGCGTACTCGGCGATCCGGCCGAGCACCCCGTTGAGGAAGCGCGGCGAATCGTCGGTCGACATCTGCCGGGCCAGCTCCACAGCCTCACTGATCGCGACCGCGTCGTCGATCTCGTCGACGTAGAGCAACTCGTAGACGGCGATCCGGGCCAGATTCCGGTCGACGACCGGCATCCGCTCCAACGTCCAACCCTCGGCGTAGCTGGCGATCAGCTCGTCGATCCGGTTGAGGTGCTCGGCGACGCCCTCGACCAGACCCACCGCGTAGCCGAGGTGCTCCGGTCGGGGCTGCTCGATCCGCTGCACGTAGCCGGCCAGCACCTCCACCGGAGGCTTGTCCCGCAGGTCGGCCTCGTAGAGGACATCCAGCGCCCGCTTGCGCGCCTTGCGGCGCGCCGGCATCTGCTGCTTGGAACCCTCAGCCATCAGGCGCGGCCGAGGTAACGGCCGTCGCGGGTGTCGACCTTGATCTTCTCACCGGTGGTGATGAACAGCGGCACCGGCACGGTGGCGCCGGTCTCCACGGTCGCCGGCTTGGTGCCGCCGGTCGAGCGGTCACCCTGCAGGCCCGGCTCGGTGTAGGTGACCTCCAGCACGACGCTTGTGGGCAGCTCGATGTAGAGCGGCACACCCTCGTGCTGGGCGACGGTCGCCTCCGCCTCGGGCAGCAGGTAGTTGGCTGCCTCGCCAACGGTGCCGCCGAGCACGGTGATCTGGTCGAACGTCTCCAGATCCATGAAGACGAAGTCCTCACCGTCGGCGTACAGGTATTGCATCGTGCGCTTGTCAACGGTCGCGGTTTCGACCTTGGTGCCCGCGTTGAAGGTCTTGTCGACCACCTTCCCGGACAGCACGTTCTTCAGCGTGGTGCGCACGAAGGCACCACCCTTACCGGGCTTGACGTGCTGGAACTCGACGACAGCCCAGAGCTCGCCGTCCAGGTTGAGTACCAGGCCGTTTTTGAGGTCGTTGGTGGAGGCCATTTCCTGCCTTGATCATCAATTGGCGGACAGACCTTACGAGTCTACTAGCTGCGCCGAGACCCGCTGACCACCCTACGCGGGCGGGGGCCGACCAACGGGCATCGACGCCCACAACGGTGACGGAGCGTGACGCTCGGACCGGTAGCCGTTCCCCTCGTCGAACCCTTTGCTCTGCTTCAACCCGCGCACCAGTCACCCACCGTGCCGGCCAGACCGCCGCCCTCGGTACGACACAACTCACAAAGCCGCAGCTCACCGCACTGTTGCGCCTGGTGAAGCAGAGCAAAGGATCTGAGCAGGGTACGCACAGCCGGCACCGGACGCGGCCCACCAGGTGACGCTCGGCGACGCCGATAACGCTCACTATCGGTAATTTGTCGCAGCCGGTGGGAAATGGGCGGGAAACCGGTGGTCAGGCGCCTCGGCCGGCCAGGTGGTGCAGAGCGAGGCGATAGCCGTCGATGCCGAGGCCGCAGATCACCCCGGTCGCCACCGCGGACACCACCGAGTGGTGCCGGAACTCCTCGCGGGCGTGGATGTTGGACAGGTGCACCTCCACCAACGGCCCCCGCAGCATCGCGCACGCGTCCCGCACGGCGTACGAGTAGTGCGACCAGGCAGCCGGGTTGAGCACCACCGCGGCAGCCTCGTCGGCGGCGGTGTGCAGCCAGCCGAGCAGCTCGTGCTCGGCGTCGGTCTGCCGGACCGTCACGTCCAACCCCAACTCCCGGCCGGTGGCCTCGCAGAGCGCCACCAGGTCGGCGTAGGTGGTCTTGCCGTACACCTCGGGCTCCCGGGTGCCCAACCGGCCCAGGTTCGGCCCGTTGAGGACGTACACCTTCACCGGCTGGACACCTCCTGGTAGGCGGCCTCCAGCAGCACGTCGTCCGGGCCCTCCAACATCGCCGGACGGGCCAGCCCGTCCAGCACCACGAAACGCAGCCGGCTGCCCCGGGCCTTCTTGTCCACCCGCATCGCGGGCAGCAGGTGCGGCCAGGCGTCGGCCGGGTAGCTCACCGGCAGGCCGAGCGCGCTCAACGTGGCCCGGTGCCGGTCGGCGGTCGGCGCGTCCAGCCGGCCGGCGAGCCGGGCCAGCGCGGCCGCGTAGACCAGGCCGACGGAGACGGCGTGGCCGTGCCGCCAGCGGTAGCCCTCGTTCTGCTCGATCGCGTGGGCCAGGGTGTGCCCGTAGTTGAGCACCTCCCGCACACCCGACTCGCGCAGGTCACCGGCGACCACGTCCGCCTTGACCCGGATCGCCCGCTCGATCAGCTCCCGCGTCACCGGCCCGCGCGCGTCGGTGGCCGCCTCCGGGTCGCGCTCGACGAGATCCAGGATCGCCGGATCGGCGATGAACCCGCACTTGACCACCTCGGCGAGCCCGGCCGCCAGGTCGACCGCGGGCAGGCTGTCCAGGGTGGCGAGGTCGGCCAGCACACCGACCGGCGGATGGAACGCGCCCACCAGGTTCTTGCCGGCAGCCGTGTTGATGCCCGTCTTGCCGCCAACCGCGGCGTCCACCATGCCCAGCAGCGAGGTCGCCACCGGCACCCAGCGCACTCCGCGCAACCAGCAGGCCGCGACGAAGCCGGCCAGATCGGTCACCGCGCCGCCGCCCACCCCGACCACCGCGTCGGTACGGGTGAAGCCGGCCGCGCCGAGCCGGTCCCAGCAGGCGGCCGCCACGTCGATCTGCTTGCCCGACTCGGCGTCGGGCACCTCGATCGGCAGCGGCTCGACGCCGGCGGCGCGCAGCCGCTCGCCGAGCGCGTCCGCCAGGGCCTTGAGCGGGGGCGCGTGCAGCACCGCCGCCCGACTCGCGCCGGGCAGCAGGCCCGGCAACGCGCCCAGCAGGTCACGCCCCACCAACACGTCGTACGGCCGCTCGCCGCCGACCGGAATCCGGGTCACCTCGTTCATCGCCGGCAGCCTAGTCCAGCGGGCGGCGCGGTGACGGCATCTGCCCACCTGCTGGCCGGGCCGCCCAGTCGGCGAGCAGGCGGGCGTGCTCGGCCACCGCGGCGCGCAGCGCCTCCGGGTGTCGCACCGTGAACGGGCAGCCCAGACCGGCGAGGAGCGCGGCCATGCCGGGCAGGCTCTCCGCCCGGGCCCGCAGCAGTACTCCCTCGGCGGTGATGGTCAGCTCGGCCACGCTGGGCGGGATGCGACGGCGCGCCGTGTCCACATCGGTCTCCAGCAGCACCTCGACCTCGTGCGAGTAGGGCACGCCGGCCAGCGACCTGGTCACCCGGGCCACCGGGTCGAAGCCCTCCGGGACGGTGAACGTCGCCGTGCCCGGCGTCACGGCGCCGACGCGGTCCAGTCGGAACGTGCGCACCTCCCCGCGCCGGTGGTCGTGGCCGGTGACGTACCAGCGGCCGGAGTGGAAGACCAGGCCGTACGGGTCGAGTTCCCGGTGCGACTGCTCGCCCCGCCAGGAGCGGTAGTCCAGTGCCACCCGCTGCCGGTGCCGGGCCGCCGCGGCCAGCGCGAGCAGGGTGCCCGACGCCGGCCGCAGCTCCGGTTCGGGGCGGCGCAGGGTGAAGCCGAGGTGCTCCTGCACGGCCGCGAGCCGGTCGGCGAGCGCCGCCGGCAGCACCCGACGGATCTTCGCGAGCGCCGTGGCCGTGGCGGGCTGCTCGGTGGTCAGCCCGACCCGCTCCGCGACGACCAGCCCGAGCAGCACGGCCACCGCCTCGTCGTCGGTGAGCATCAGCGGCGGCAGCTTGTAGCCGGGGTGCAGCCGGTAGCCGCCGTGGCGGCCCCGGTCGGCGGTGACCGGGATGCCCAGCTCGACGAGGGTGGCCGCGTACCGGCGCACGGTCCGCTCGTCGACACCGAGCCGGCCGGCCAGCTCGGCGGCGGTGGCACGGTGCCGGGCCTGGAGCAACTCCAGCAGGGCCAACACCCGGCCGGCGGGATGTGACACAGACCACTCCTCGAAACCGGGCGGATTCTGTCCGGATTCGATCGTACGGTCTGTCGGTAACCGAGAGAAGGAGCGACAGATGGCGACGTACGTGCTGGTGCCGGGGTTCTGGTTGGGCGCCTGGGCGTGGCGGGAGGTGACCTCGGCGCTGCGCGCGCAGGGGCACGAGGTCCACCCGATGACACTGACCGGCGTGGCCGAACGCCACCATCTCGCCGGTCCGGAGATCGGCCTGGAGACGCACACCACCGACATCGTCCGACTGATCGAGGTCGAGGATCTGCGCGACGTGCTGCTGGTCGGCCACTCGGGCGGCGGGATGCCGGTCGCCCAGGCGGCGGACCGCATTCCGGACCGGATCGCCCGGGTGATCTACGTGGAGAGTGGGCCGTTGCCGGACGGCGTCGCGCAGTTCGACACGGTGCCACCGGAGGAGCAGCAGCGGCTGCGCGCCGCGATCGGCACCGGCCACCTGCTGCCGCCGCCGGCGTGGGACCCGGCCGCCGACCCCACCAACCTGGCCGGTCTGGACGAGCCGACGCTGGCCCTGCTGCGTGCCCGGGCCACCCCGCAGCCGCTGGCGGCCGCCACCGACGCGGTACGCCGTACCGGTGGGCGTCCGGTGCCGACCGCGCTGGTCGCCAGCACCTTCCCGCTCAGTGTGGTACGGCAGATGATCGGCGAGGGGCACCCGTTCTTCACCGGTCTGGCCGGCGGTCAGCTGTTCGAGTTGCCCACCGGGCACTGGCCGATGCTCAGCGAGCCGAAGGCCCTGGCCGACGTGCTCGAACGCGCCGCCCGCGGCTGAGCGCCGACCCGGTCAGCGGTCAGCCCTTCAGCACGGCGGCGATCTCGGCGACGACCGCCGCCGGGGCCCGGCCGTCGGTGGTCACCGTCATCGTGGCCACCTCGCGGTAGAGCGGCCGACGCTGATCCATCAGGTGCTTGAGGGTGGCGCGCGGGTTGATCGCCAGCAAGGGTCGGCCGGCGCCCAACCCGACCCGCTTCACCGCGTCCGGCAGCTCCACCGAGAGGTGCACCACGCGGTGCCCGATCAACGCGGCCCGCGTCTCCTCGGCCAGCACCGCGCCGCCGCCGAGCGCGAGCACACCCGTGCCGCCGGCCAGCGCCGCGGCCACCGCGGCCCGTTCCAGGGTACGGAAGTGCGCCTCTCCCTCGTCGATGAAGATCTCCGGGATCGGCTTGCCGGCCATCTGCTCGATGTCGACGTCGGTGTCGCGGAACTCCACCCCGAGGGTGGCGGCGAGCGCCCGGCCGACGGTGGTCTTGCCGCAGCCGGGGACGCCGACCAGCACGACGACCGGCGCCATCAGCGGATCACCAGGGCGTCGAGGTAGCCGGCCAAGTTGCGACGGATCTCGGCGATCGAGTCCCCGCCGAACTTCTCGGTGGCCGCCTCGGCGAGCACGAGCGCCACCATCGCCTCGGCGACCACCGCCGCGGCGGGCACCGCGCAGACGTCGGACCGCTGGTTGATCGCGGTGGCCGGCTCGCCGGTGGTGATGTCCACGGTGGCCAGCGCCCGGTTCAACGAGGAGATCGGCTTCATCGCGGCACGAACCCGCAGCGGCTCGCCGGTGGTGATGCCACCCTCCAGCCCACCGGCCCGGTCGGTGACCCGGCGGACGCCCGTCGCCGACGGAATGATCTCGTCGTGCGCCTCCGAGCCCCGGGACCGGGCCTGCTGCCAGCCGTCGCCGATCTCCACGCCCTTGATCGCCTGGATGGACATCAGGGCGGTGGCCAGTCGGGCGTCGAGTTTGCGGTCCCACTGCACGTGACTGCCCAGACCCGGCGGCACCCCGTACGCCAGCACCTCGACCACGCCCCCGAGGGTGTCGGCGGCCTTCTTCGCGGCATCGACCTCGGCGACCATCAGCGCGCTGGCCTCCGCGTCGAGGCAGCGCAGCGGGTCGGCGTCGATCCGGGCAGCGTCGGACGGCACGGGACGCAGCCCCGGCTTCGCGGCCACCGGACCCAACTCGACGACGTGCGAGACGATCTCGATGCCGAGCGCCTGCCGGATCAACGCCTTGGCGACCGTGCCGACGGCGACCCGGGCGGCGGTCTCCCGGGCGCTGGCGCGTTCCAGGATCGGCCGGGCGTCGGTGTGCCCGTACTTCTGCATGCCGGCCAGGTCGGCGTGGCCCGGCCGGGGACGGGTCAGCGGCGCGTTGCGGGCCTGCCGGGCCAGCTCGTCGGGGTCCACCGGATCGGCGGCCATCACGGTCTGCCACTTCGGCCACTCGGAGTTGCCCACCCGGATCGCCACCGGGCTGCCCAGGGTCACGCCGTGCCGCAGACCGCCGAGCAGCTCGACCTCGTCGCGCTCGAACGCCATCCGGGCGCCACGGCCGTAGCCCAGCCGCCGACGGGCCAGCTCGTCGGCGATCTCGGAGGAGGTCACCTCGATGCCGGCCGGCACCCCCTCCATCATCGCGACGAGGGCGGGACCGTGCGATTCACCTGCAGTCAACCAGCGCAACACAGCGGCCAGTCTGTCACGGCGCGCCACCGACCCGGCACGCTGCCCGCCGTGTCCCGCCCTGCGGACACCGGTGCCCGGTCGACCGGGCACCGGTGGCAGGTCAGATCCCCCGACCGCGCTTGTGCAGGGTGCGCAGGACCGCGTCGGCCCGGACCACCCGACCGGCGACGGCGAGGGCCAGATAGGCGCGCGGCTCGCGGGGATTGCTCCGCAGGGTGCGCCGAGCCCACCGCAGCGCGCCCCGACGGTTGCCGGCGGCGGCCTGGGCGAACGCGATCTGACCGGCCACCCGCGCCGCACCGGCCGGTTGGCCGGCGAACTCGGGGTAGCGCCGCAGCAGCCACTGCAACGCCTCGGAGATGGTGTCCCAGCGCTGCGAGAAGTACGAGCGCTTGTGCCACCGGACCAGCACCGAGGGCGTCCGCAGGTTGATCAGCGGCGCGCTCCGCGCCGCCCGCAGCAGGAACTCGTAGTCCTCCGCGTAGCTGCCCGGGATCTCCTCGTCGACCAGCCCGAACCCGTCGCGCAGCGCACTGGCGCGGATCAGGAAGGTCGACGGGTGCAGCTCGGTCAACCGGTCGCGCAGCAGGTCGTCCAGGCTGATCCGGTCCTTGTCCAGCACCCGGTCGACGGTGTGCCCGTCATAGCTGACCCGGATGCCGGAACAGACGAACTCGGCAGCCGGGTCGGCGGCCAGCGCGTCGACCTGCGGGGCCAACTTGCCGGGCAGCCACTCGTCGTCGTCGTCGCAGAACGCGACAAGCTCACCCTCCCCGGCGAGGGTGCCGCTGTTGCGAGCCCCGGCCAACCCCGGGGTACGGGTGTTGCCGATCACCCGCACCGCACGGGTCGGGCCGCCGGCCAGCTCGGTCAGCGACTCGTCCTGCGCGGACTGGTCGAACACCACCACGACCTCGATCGGCCCCGGGTACTCCTGGGCCAGGATCGCGCGCACCGCCGACCTCAGCAGCTCCGGGCGGTCCCGGGTGGGCACCACGACACTGACGCTGGGCTGGTGGGTCATCGGATCTCCTTCGCACCCGGGCGCGGCCGGGACCGGGCCCGCCACCGGAGTGGGCGCGGGGTCGAGCGGGCCACCAGGTCGTCGACGATCCGCCCGACCCGGGCCACCGCCGCCCGTTGTGCCTCGTGCGCCTGCGGGTCGGCGGCCACCGCGTACCGGGATGGGTCGGCCAACCCGTCGGTCAACGCGCCGTGCAGCGCCTCCCGGGTCTCGCAGAGCGCCACCAGGCCGGCGGCGCCGAGCCGGCGGGCGAACAGGAGCTGGTGGTCGTCGACGTGCTCACCGCGCGCCGGGTCGCGAGGCACCACGATGGGCAGGTGGCCGTGCCGGCGTGCCTCCAGGATGGTCGCCGGGCCACCGTGGCAGACCACCAGGTCGGCCTCGGCCATCGCCTGTTGCAGCGCGTCGTGGCCGAGGAACGGCACGGCGCCGGGCAGGTGCGGGGCACGGGTGTGCCCGTGCTGCACCGTCAGCCCGACCTCGTCGGTGGCCTGCGCGTGCCACTGCGCCAGCCAGTCGACGAGCCGGTCGAAGGGGTGCTTGTCGGTGCCCACCGCGACCAGCAGCCGGAGCTGGCCGGTTTCGGTGTCACGCTGGCGCGGCAGTCGGGGCTCCTCGTCGGTCGAGGCTGGTTGCGATCGCCGGGCGGTGCCGGCCTCCCCCGTCACAGCAGCGTCCCGACGACTGTCGCCTCGGGATACTGCCGGCGCTGCTCGTCCCACTGCACGAGCATCGCGGACAGGAACGGTCGGCAGAGCCGTGCGGTCAACGTCGGGGTGTCGATCCGGTCGTACACCTCGATGTAGACCGTCGGGATGCGCCACAGCCGGGCCAGCACCACGAACGGCACCGCCACCCCGGCTCCGGTGGTGACCACCGCGGCGACCCGCCGCGCCCGCAGCACCCGCCAGGCCAGCAGCGCGTTGCGCAGCAGGTTCGGGATGTTGCGGGTGGTCGGGTGGTGCGCCGGCACCAGGTCCTCGCCGGTCAGCAGGGACACCGCCTCCGGGGTGTCGAAGGTGACCCAGCAGCGCCGCCACTGTTCGTACCAGGGCCGCAGGGCGAGTAGTTGGGCCAGATGGCCACCGCTGGAGCCGACCAGCAGAAGCACTGGCGCGGCATCGTCGTCGATCTTCGTGTCCACGCGACTCCCCACAAGTTCGCTTGGAATTCCAGTTCACGCCACGCAGAAGCAGATCACACGTTTTCCGGTCGTTGAATAGCGCGACCGGTCGAGACGTCGATCTCCACATCGGGCACCCGGGCGCGTCGAACGCCCGAGGTCCATCGATCGTTATCACCACCTGCCATTATGTCGTCACTCTGCGGCGCGCCTCGACGCCACGATTCCTCCGGATCAGCCGCTATGTCTTTTCTCGATGACGTCCAGAAGTGCGGGATGCAGCGCGGTGTTCCAGCCCGCGCCCGCGTCGGCCAGCCGCCAGGTCCGCAACCACATCTCCACCAGGTACGCGTCGGCGACCAGCCGGCGCTGTGCCGCGCCGAGACCGAGTCGCTCGCCGTACCGGTCCAGGTTCGCGTCGACGGCCGACGCCGCGACAGCGGCCGACTCGCCCCGCAGCACCAGTGCCCGCTGGAACGCGTCGTGCGCCAGGTCGAACCCGAGGGGCACGTCCGCGCCGCTGTGCTCCCAGTCCCAGGCGACCAACCGGCCGTCGTGCCGGCCCAGGTTCCACGGCACCCAGTCGCCGTGCCAGTGACCGAACTCGACGCCTGTGTCGCCGTGCCGACCAGCCAGCGCGGCGACCGCGGCGACCGCCCGCGCACCGGACTCCTCGGCCGCGGCGGCCCGGTCGGCCTGTCCGGCCAGGCGGGTCAGGAAGGTCGACCCGGCCAGCGCCCGGGGTGCACCCGGCGGGCCGCCACGTCGGGCGACCGCGAGCAGCGCCGCGATCCGCGGCGGGTCGTCGACCGGCACACCGCGTACCGCCGGTGGCAGCGGCTCGATCACCGCGACCACCTGGCCCGCCCACGTCGTCTCGGTGAGCAGTCTCGGCGGCGTCGGGTGGTCGGCGACGCCGGCCACCGCGGCCAACGCCCGCAGCGCCGCCGCCTCGGCGGTGACCAGCGCGCGGGTCGCGTCGTTCCAGCCGATCTTCGCGTAGCCGCGCGGACGACCGTCGGCGCTGAAGAGTTGCAGGGTGGGCTTGACGTTCGGGTCGGGTGGTCGGACCCCGCACGCGGCCAGCAGCGGCGTGCCGCCCAGCTCGGCCGCGAGTCGCTCGGTCAGCAGCAGATCCGCGGCCACCGCGCCGGCGGGCACCGAGACGGTCAACGTCGGGAAGGGCGCGAGCCCCACCGCACCGAACCGGGCCAGTCCGCCGAGCACCGCCCGCACCGCGCGCACCTTCGGTGGTCGCAGGGCGTTGTACGCCAGCAGCGACGCCGCCCCGGCCGCAGGCGCGCCCAGCGGCACCAGGAACCGCGCCCGGGCGACCGACGGCACCACCGCGTACCGGGCCACCGCCCGGTGACCCGCCGGTGCGGCGCCGCCCACGGTCAGGTTGACCCGCTCGTCCGGGAAGACCGCGCGGCTCACCCAGCCCAGACCGTCCACCCGGGAGCGCGGGTCCGTGGCCGGGCCCACCCGTGTCGTCACGCCGGCCGGTCCGCCCAGTCGAGGTCCAGCCCGAGCCGCTGGCGCAGCGCGTCGTTGTGCGGGCGGTAGTAGTCGGTCAGCTCGGCGCGTACCGCAGGCTCCAGCGGCGCCGAGCGCCGGTCGTTGAAGACCTTGAAGTGCGGCAGGTCGTGCGCCGGCAGGCCGAGGAAGTCGAGGGTGCGCCGGTAGGTCGCCCGGGAGTCACGGTAGAGGTCCTCGCTGGGCAGGAAGAGGATCTGCTGCCTGTCGAAACGCTCCAACCACGGCTCCAGGTGCTCCAGGTAGCGCCCCCGCGCCCGGTACGTGTACCAGTCGTACGCCTCGCTGAACGACTCCGGCTCGGCGATCAGCCGCTCCCGCTCCCCCGCCGTCCGCTCCGACTCGGCGGCCAGCGCGGCGGCGAAGTCCAACGGCTCGATGCCGTGCGTGCGGCGCTCCTTCCAGTGCGAGTACGCCCGCTCCACCGGGTCCCGCAGGAGCACGATCAGTTTCACGCCCGGCAGCAGCGCGGCGACGCGCTGCGCGGCGAGTGGGTGGAACATGTACAGCGGCGCTGCCTCGCCGACCCGGACCGGCCCGCCGTGCCGCTTCGACAGGGCGTCGCGGTGGCGCTGGGTCGGGAAGTGCGAGCGGTACCACGCCTCGCCGCGCCCCCAGTGCTCCTCGAAGTAGTGCGCCGACTTGGTGTTCCACGCCGGGAAGAGGCGGGGCACCAGCGGGTGCTGGATGAGGTAGTTCCACAGGGAGGTGGTGCCACCCCGTTTCGTGCCGATGATCAGGAAGTCCGGCAGGGGCCGCCGGTCACTCGTGCGGACCCCGTAGTCCACCAGGGACTCCTTCACCCGGACGGTCACCTGGGTCGGGACCAACTGCTTGACCCGGTCACGGATGGACGCCACGACGGACCTCACCTGCCTCTCGTCGATGCCGTGCCGGGGTCGGCGGCCGTGGCCGCGGTCTCCCGTCCACGGACCTGCCTCATGGTCTCCCGGACACCGGCGCGCACCCGGGGCAACGTCAACATGCCGACGCAGCCGGCGAGCAGCACACCCAGTGCCACCGCCAGGCCGGGCAGGCCGCGCCCGCCCACCAGCACACCGGCGCCGGCCGCCAGACCCACCGCGGCGACCGTGGCCGCCGCGGCACGCACCGTCGCGCCGTCGAACAGCGGCTCCCGGACCACCGACCGGGCGAACCCGGCGGCGGTGAGATTCTCGGTGGCGATGCCCGCGGCCCAGGCCACCGCCGCTCCCGTGGCGCCGTGCCGGGGAATCAGCCAGAGGCCCAGCGAGACGGTCACGGTCAACCCGGCCACGGTGGCCACCAGATGCAGCCCGCTGCGCCCACCCATCAGCAGCAGGCTCTGCACGTTGCCCACCCCGGTGTTGACGAGCATCGCCAGCGCGAGCACGGTCATCGCCGGCACACCGGCGGTGAACTCCGGCCCGAACAACTGCAGGAAGGCCAACGCGAAGACCGCCAGCAGCAGGTACACCGGCCAGGACAGCACCAACCCCCAGATGGTCAACTGCCGGTGCACGGCCGCCGCCGCGGCCCGCTCGCCGCGCCCGAGCAGCCGGGACAACTGCGGTGACACCGCCACCCGCAACCCCTGCATGGCGAGTTGGCCGGCCAGGACGTACCGGCCGACCGCGCCGAACACGCCGGCGTCCGTCGGCCCGGCCAGCACGGAGGTGAGCAGCACACCCACCCACATGCTGCCCGCGTCGATGGCCGCCGACGCGGCCCGGGGCAGCGCGAAACGCCAAAACGTCGACCAGTCGCCGCCTGTCGGTCGCAGCGCCGCGCCCCGGCCCAACCCGAGCGGGCCGGCCACGAGGGTGAGGCACACCAGCAGCGCCACCGCCGCCGGCACCAACCAGCCGGTCATGCCGGCGACCAGGCCACCGCCGGCCAGCGCGGCGGCGCCGACCAGCAGCGGCCGGGCGACCGGCAACAGCAGGAACTGCACCCCGACGTACGCCCGGATGGACCGCACGCAGCGCAACGCGGCCAGCAGGAGGGTCATGACGACCACCACCGGCACCGCGGCGAACGTGATGGTGAGCAGCGCGTGGCCGCTCGTACCGGAGCCACGCAGCAGCCGGGGCGCGAGCGCGTCGGCGGCCAGCACACCGACGCCGGCGACCAGGAGCCCGGCCAGCAGCGGCGGGATCAGCGCCACCGGAAGCACCCGGGCCGCGTCGCCGCGCACGCCGACGCTGCGCCGGGGCAGCGACCACATCAGGCCGGTCTCCGCGCCGAGCGTGCAGATCGCGGTGGCCACGGTGACCACCCCGATCGCCGCGAAGAACGCGCCCGCGCCGGCCGTGCCGTACGACCGGGTGATCACCACGGCCAGCACGAAACCGAACAGGCCGCTGGTGGCCGCGCCGAGCAGCCCGGCCACGCCGCTGCGCGCGCTGCGTCGGGTCTCGGTCGAGCCCGCGTCGGCGATGACGGCCGGGTGGTGGGCACCGGCGGGCGCCGGCGTCGGGTGCTCCGGGCCGGTCGGCGGTCGGGTCGCGGCGGTCACGCCGGCACCACCGCGGCCGGCGCGGCGGGCTGCGACCACCCGGGCGCCCGGGGCGACCCGGTCCACCGCTCCCGTTCGGTGAGCGCCATCGCGAAGCCCACCGCGAAGAACGCGACAGCCAGATTCTGGTTCGCCATGCCGTAGAACGGGACCTGCACCAGGCAGACCACCGGCACCACCGACAGCCACTGCCCGGCCGCCGACGTCGCCCGCGCGCAGATCACCGCGGCGGCGACGAACCAGGCGAGGAAACAGACGAGCGCGGGTACGCCGTGACTGAACAGCACCATCCAGAGCTGCCCCTGGGTGCCGATCGGCGCGTCCGCCGACACGGTGTCGACGTTCACCGGCGCGCCGTAGCCCAACCACGGTGACTCCTGCACCCGGCGGATCACCTCGGTGTAGAGCGAGAGCCGGTCGGTGTTGGTGTCGCTGGACTCGACCCGGTTGTTGATCAACTCGGTGATCGGAATGAACAGTGTGGCCAACCCGCCGATCACCACCACGCCCACGATGGACGCGGCCACCCGGATGTTGCCGCGCAGGCTGGCCCGCACCCCGAGCACCGCGAGCCCGGCGCCGAGGCTGAGGAACATCGCCCGGTTGAGGGTGAGGAACGCCGGAGCGAGCGACAGCGGCAACGACGCGAGGAGCGCCCAGCGCAGGACACCCCGCCGACGCAGCATCGTGAAGGCCACCACGCAGGGCAACGTCATCGCGTACGCGCTGCCGTAGTTGTTCGTGTACGCGAACGGGGCGGCCGGCCGGTAGATCGGGTTGAGCGACCGGGTGCTGTATTCCGCGGTGGTCAGGTGCACCATGTCCTGGATGAAGGGGGTGCCGGCCACCCCGCCGGGCAGCAGCACCTCCATCGGGGTGGCCATGGCCAGCCGGGGCACCAGCACCCCGAGCCAGCCGAGCGCCACCAGCGCGAACCAGAAGGCGCAGAGCGGGCTGAGCACCGCCACCAGGCTCGCGCGTTCCCGGGCGGCGACGTAGACGTAGACACCGACCACGAGCGCGGTCAGGTAGAACGCCAGGCGCAGGGCGAACGTCAGCAGCGAGGCGGGCGACGGCAGCTGGGTGGCGCTGACCACCACGATGGCGAGGAACAGCAACCAGATCCCGGCCGCCGGCGGCAGTGGCACCCGACCCCGGGTGAGCAGCAACGCGAACAGCAACCCACCCAGCAGCGGCCAGCCGAGGTAGAACGCACCGAACAGCCACCAGAGCGGCACCAGGCCGAACATCAGCGACAGCGGCCAGAGCGGCAGCCGGGGCGGCAGCGACGGCGGCGGCACCGGCGCGACGGCGGCGGTAGCGCCTCCGGGCGGCGGATCGGTCGCCGGGGCGCGGGTGACCGACACGCTCAGGCCCGGCCGTTACGGGTGAGCACGAAGCCCAGCGGGGTGACCCCGGCGGCGCGCAGCCGTTCCACCAGGCGTCGCAGGTCGCTCTGCCGGGTGCGGTCCCGCTCCACGACCACCACGGCGCTGCCCTGCCGGGCGACGGCGACGCCGCGCTCGTCGGACTCCGCGGGCGGGGCGTTGAACAGCACCAAGCCGTGGTCGGCGCCCTGTCGCCAGGTGCCGAACCGGACGCTGCCCACACCGACGCTCACCTCGTCCGGGTCGACGACCCGACCGTTCTCCGGGCGGGCGGACGACACCCGGGGCAGCGTCAGCGTGGCGTCAGCGTCGGTGGACGGGCGGGCGCCGGTCGGATGCGGGGAGGGTCGGCGGGGGGTCGCGGCCTCACCGGCGCCGGCGGGCGGAGGGCTGCCGGCCGGGCGGGGCTTCGGCACCAGCGGCCGGGACGGGTCGACGGGCAGCCGTCCCCGGTCGGCGAGCACCGTGGCGCGCAGCAGTTCGGTGCGCCCGCTGTCGTCGGCGACGAAGACGTCGCGGCCGTCGGCGGCGAGCGCCACCGCGAGCCCGGCGGTGAGCGCGGAGGCGTCCTCCCGGGCGCTGACCAGCGCCACCCGGGCGGGTGGACGGACCCGCTCGGCGACCGCCATCGCCACGTACCGGACGTCGGCGTCGACCGCTCGGGGGCTGCCCCGGAACGCCGGCCGCCGCACGGTGCCGAGCAGCGGCAGGCCGGTGGCGTCCCGGCCGTCGGCGACCGAGCGGACCCGCCGGTCGGCCGACTCCCAGGCGTACGCGAGCACGATGCCGATGAGCGCCCCACCGAGCAGACCGGCGACCAGGTAGAGCGGACGGTGCCCGGCGGAGGCGACAAGCGACTTCTCGGCGGTCTGGGTCACCCAGCCGGGGTTGACGTCGACCGCGGCGATCTCGGTACGCGCGGAGTTGAGCTGGGTGAGCTGGTTGTTGATCCCGGCCAACTCGGCGACCACCGCGTTGCCGGCGGCGGGGTCCTTGGTGGTGCTGGCCCGTTTCTGCAGCGCGGCCTGCTGGGCGGCGACCTTGGTGATGCTGACGTCGTAGGAGCGCAGCATCTCGGCGCGCTGCTGCTCGTACATGGTGCGTCGCACGTCCAGGTAGGTCTGGGCGGCCAGGTTGGCGCCCTGCACCGCCCGCTGCGCCTCGCCCGCCTGGTAGCTGAAGCGCAGGATCTGCCCACCGGTGGGCACCTCGACCTCGAGCGCGCCGCGGATGTCGCGCGGGTGTCCGCCGGCCGCGTCGGCGAGCCGCTGCACCACCTCGGTGCCGGTGGCGATGCCGCTCTCCACGTTCATGTTGACCGCCCGGTCGGCACCCGCGCCGCTGGGGGTGAACGCGTCGGTCACCACCGGCCGGACCGCCACCACCGCGTTCGCGGTCAGCGCCGCCGGCACCAGCAGCACGTAGCCGAGCGCGGCGAGCAGACCGACCAGGGCCGCCGCGCCGACCAGCCGCAACCGGTGCATCGGCACCCGCAGCAGGTCGGTCAGCGTCACCGCGCCGGGGGTCGCGGCGGACGGGCCGTCCGTGGTCCAGGAGCCGGAAGTCGCATCAGTCATGGAACTTCTTCACCGTCTGTTGAGGATTGCCGACGACCACGACGCCAGGAGGGACGTCCGTGCGGACCACCGTCGCCGCGCCCACGACGCTGTCCCGGCCCACCCGGACGCCCTTCATCACCAGGGCGTGCGCGCCGACCCACACGTTGTCCTCGAGGACGATCGGGGCGCGGGTGGCCGGGCCGGGCGGGGCGTGCCGTTGCGCGGGCGGCAGGTTGTGGAAGTCGTTGTCGAGCAACTCGCAGTCCGACAGGAGGCACCGGTCTCCCACGGTGACCGATGTCCAGGTGCCGATCCAGGTGGCGTTGAGCAGACAGTCGGCGCCGACGCGCACCTCACCGGGACCCGCGAAGCGGACCAGCTTGTTGATCCGGGTGCGGTCCCCGATGGTCACCCGCACACCTCGGCGCAGCCGGACCCGGCCCCGGATCTCCACGTCCCGGCCGAGCGTCAACCGCCGGTAGCGGAGCTGGTACCACACGCGTTTGACCGCGAAGAGCAGACGCACCGCGCGTCTCGTACGGATGCCAGCGGCGCCGAGCAACGAGCCTCCCCACGTCACGGGGCCGGTGGCGGTGTGCCCGCCACCGACCCAACGTGAACAATCTACCGACGCTCCGTTACGAACGGTTGACCATTACTGCACGGAGAAAAACGTCGAGGGGGTGGACCAGGACAACTCGGGCGTTGCGGCGCTGATCACGGTCGCCGTGGTGCCATCGACCGCCATGCTCGCCGCGGCCGTCGGGTCGAACGGCACACTGCGCAGGGCGCCGTCGGTGCCACCGTAGACGATCCGACCGCCCACCCAGGCCATGCCACGCACTCCGGACCAGGTCACGCCGGTCGTCGGCAGGGCGAACTCGGTGGCACCGAGATAGTTGCCGTCGATCTCGAAGTAGCGGTAGTAGAGATTGTTGGCCCCGGTGCGGGTGTAGTAGAGCCGGCCGTCGAGGAAGAAGGCGCCGGTCAGCACCGCCGGGTTGTACCAGTCGTTGTAGCCGGACGCCTCCCACGACGAGCCGATCGCGCCGCCGTTGAACAGCGAGACGTCGATCCGGCTGCCGGTGGGCGTGCCGGCCACCGTGTGCGACCAGTAGATCCGGTCGCCTACCCGCCACGTCGCGCCGGCCGCCGTGTAGGCGGGCTGGCTGACGGTGGTCGCGGCGCCCAGCGCGGTGCCGTCGAACGGCACCTTCGCCAGCGTGCCCGGGGCGGTGTTCAGGTAGAGGTTGCCGGTGGTGGCCGAGGGCGGGTTCATCGGGGCGAAGGTACGCCCGCCGGCGAGCGGGAACATGCCGAGCCGGCCGTGGTACTCCTCGCCCATCCCGTCGGAGTTGTGTCCGAAGTAGAGCCCGTCCGAGCCGCGCCAGAGCACCGGCACCGCCGAACCCCAACTGCTGGTGCCCGCGGGCATCGAGGCGCTGCCACTGCGACGTGGATTCCAGTTCACCGGCATCCCGGTGGCCGGGGTGACGGCGGCGATACCGAGCCGGTCGACCGCGCCCGGGCCGGCGTTGTCGCTGGCGTTCGGGTTGTTCATCCAGCGGAAGTGCCCGCCCAGATAGATCACGTTGTCCGCCACCTCGACCGAGGTGATGGTGTCGTTGCCGGTGAAGTCGGCCCAGGTGGCGACCAGGCCGCTGCCCCGCGCTGCGGTCTCGAAGCGGACCAGGACGTCGCAGTACGCGGTCGGCCAGCCACCGCCACCGTTGCTGCCGACGACGAACCAGCTGCCGTCCTCGCCGAACTTCACGTCCTGCACGTAGTGCACGAAGGTCGCCGGCGACGCGCAGGGCGAGACGTACTTCTCGGTGCTCCAGTCGAGCAGCGCGGGCGTCGCGGAGACGTCCACGAGCGCGATCTGATTGCGCGCCAGGCCGTTGACGAGCGTGAAGTTGCCGCCGACGACGAGCGTGTTGCCATCCGGTGCGACGTCGAGCGTCCAGACGTACGACGTGGTGCCGTGCCGTCCCACGGTGGCGTCGATGACGAAGCTCGGGTCGATCGCTCCGGTGGTCGCGTTGAGCCGGCCGATACCGACGTGCGCGGTGCCGTTGAGCCAGTTGAACGCGCCGGCCACGTACAGCCAGTTGCCGTGCAGCGCCAGGTCGCGGACCGTGCCGCCGTCGGAGCGCCCGACCCAGCTGTCGACGATCGCGCCGGTGGCCGGGTTGAGCGCGACCAGGTTCTTCCGGGAGACCCCGTTGACGTTCTTGAAGGAGCCGCCGACGATCAGCGTGCCGCCGGGACCGGCGACGAGCGTGTTGACCGCGCCGTCGAGCACCGGCAGGAAGGTGGTGGACATGGTGCCGGTGAGTCGGTCGTACGCGAAGAGGTAGCGCTGGGTGACCCACGCGGCGCCGGCGGTCTGCCGCAGTTGGGTGAAGCTGCCGCCGACGAAGACCGTGTTGCCCACCTGCGCGAAGGCGCGGGTCTCACCGTCTCGGGCGTGCGGCGTCACATCGGCGGGGTTGGCCGACACCAGGGTGGCCGTCTCGGGGACCGGCACCACCGCGGCCGACACGGTGGTGGGTACGCCGAGAACCGCGGCGACGATCGCCAACGCGACCATCCCCGCCCTGCTCCGACGTTGTCCTGCGAAACGCCACAAGTGCGAGAGTCTAGGCACGCTGCGCCTCCAAGGTGGATGAGAACCCGGGGTAGCGTGCCTCGTCCAGCTTGGTCAATGAAATCCGCCGATTGGGCGGTGCATGAATCTGCTAGCCGACAGAACGCCGGAGGGTCGGATGTCCGACCTCCGGTGCACGGCGTCCTGTCAGTGGCCGAAGACGGTCGTCAGCGGCTCCCTCCGGTGGGCTGCCGCAGGTACGGATCCTGCCCGGCCTTCGCGAAACCGGCCACCGCCGCGGCGTCGTGGTTCATCGTCATGTCGCAGGTCGCCGTGCGGCTGGTCATGCCCGGCGAGTTGAAGTAGATGGCGGCCTTGATCTTCGGGTGCGCTTTCAGCGCGGCCGGGAAGTCCTGGAACCAGCGCTGCTTGGCGCCCAGGTCGGCGGAGTTGAAGTTGGTGCCGAACTCGGCGAGCATCCGGGGCTTGCCGGCGCCGATGCCGTTGGCGTCCAACCAGTCGTAGAAGCCGCCCACTGTCGTGCTCGGGCTCTTCCACACCGTGCTGCCGTTGCAGACGTGGAAGTTGTACGGGTCGTAGCCGACCCAGTCGACGTACCGGTCGCCGGGGTACAGGCCGGCGTACCGGGAGTGGTGCCCGGACCAGCCCATCATCGTCCAGACCCAGACCGCGTTCGTCGCGCCGGCCTTGGCGAACCGCTCGTGGACGTAGCGCCAGGCACGGACGAAGTCGGCGTCGCTGCCCTTGTTCGGCTCGTCCTCCGGCTCGTGGTCGAAGCCCATGAACACCGGTACGCCAGCCGCGCGGATGCGGCCCGCGACCGCGTCGATCGTGGCGTCCTGCCGGCCACTGTAGATCTCCGACCACTTCATCGTGGTGCCGGCGGAGAAGTCACGGGACTCCCAGGCGAAGAACATCAACCGGCCCTCGCGCATCTGCTGCGTCTCGTACGCGTCCGGGAAGGCGCCGTTGCTGCCGGCGTTGGAGAAGTCGTGGTAGCGGTGCACGATGTCGAACTTGCGCCCGACCTGCGACTCCACGTCGGTGACGGCCTTACCGTGGTCCCAGCCGCCGGATGCACCGGCCGGCGAGTACATGCCCCACCAGGCGCCGCAGGACGGAACGAGCTTGTCCGACACGGAACCACACCGGCCGTCCGGGAGGGTGCCGCTCGGGCTCGGCGTCGCGGTCCGGCTCGGCGCGATGGTGGCCGACGGCTTCGGCGCGGCGGTGGTCGGCGCGGCGCTCGGCGACGCGCTCGGCGGCGGCGCGGGCCGGGTGGTCGTCACCGACGACGGCCGGGTGCCGATGTCGTAGCTGATCACCAGGCTGGGACGCAGGTCCGCGTTGCGGTTCTCGACCGACGCCCAGTAGACCCGGCTCTCCAGGCCCGTCTGGGCCAGGGCGACAGTCCAGGTGCCGTTACCGGTGACCAGCTTGGAGATGTCCCACTCGTTGAAGCCCTTGGCCACACCTGACACGCTGTCCAGCACGGCACCGGCCGTCGCCAGCGGCGGCCGCGATTCACGGGCGCTCAGCGGTGAGGCGTGCGCCGTCACCGTGGCGGGGAACTGCTGCCAGGCGTGCATCCGCAGCGTCGCCCGGACGTTGACCGCGGCGGCCGGCACGGTGGTCACCGCGAACTCGACGACCGCCTCGCGGCCACCACGCGGATTGCCGTCGCAGCGCGTCGCGCAGGTCGCCAGCGTCGTCTTGGTCGCGTTGTCGCCGTCCTGCGACACCGCGGTCGCGGTGGTGTCGGCCACCGCCCGGATCGACAGGTCGTCGCTGGCCAACAGCGGCATCATGGTCGCCACGACGCCGGCCACCACCGATCCGCCGACCACGCCGATGGCGATCGCCTTGCGCCGGGGTGCGGAGCGGAACCGGGTGATGCGGTGCAGTCCGTGCCTGGTCAAGGAAACTCCCTGTGTCTGCGTCCGTAACGGTGAGCAGCGTATCCATGACCAGGACGCATCGCGGGAACGACAGTTTCCCGTAAGCGCGTCTTAACCGTCAGCTAAAGAAGGCCGCCTCTGGTCGCCTGTCGTACCGCTTCCCGCATCGCCGTGACCGGTGCGGCCACGCCGGTGAACTGCTCGAACTGCCCGACCGCCTGAGCCAGCAGCAGGTCCAGACCGGACACCACCCGCCGGCCGGCCGCGACGGCGGAGGCGGCCAGCGGCGTGGGCCACGGGTCGTAGAGCGCGTCGAAGAACACCGCCCCCGGCCGCCAGGTGACCGCGTCGGCCAACGGGTCGGCGACTCCCTTCGGCACGGTGGAGACAGCCACGTCAGCGGCAGCGAGATGCTGGTGCGCGGCGGCCCAGTCGGCGGGGATCAGCGCGACACCCAGCGCGTCCGCCACCGGCCGCAGCTCGTCGACCGCGGCCGCCCGCCGGGCCACCACCGTGACCGGGGAGCAGCCCAACCGCGCGGCGGCGGCCAGCGCGGCACGGGCCGTGCCACCGGCGCCGAGCACCGTCACGGCGGCACCGGCGCCCACCCCGGCGTCGGTGAGCACCCGCACCATGCCGGCGACGTCGGTGTTGTCCGCGTACCAGGAGCCGTCGGGGCGGCGTACCAGCGTGTTGGCCGCGCCGACGGCGACGGCGACCGGCGACGCGGCGTCGGCCACGGCGAGCGCCGCCTCCTTGCCCGGCATGGTCACCGACAGGCCCGCCCACTCCGGCCCCAGGCCGGCGACCAGGTCCGGCAGCTCGGCGGCCGCGCACTCGATCCGGGTGTACGACCACCCGGTCAGCCCGGCCGCGGCGTAACCGGCGTTGTGGATCACCGGGGAGAGGGAGTGCGCGATCGGCTTCCCGAGTACCGCGGCCCTACGGGTCGACACGACCACCGCCGGTTGTCGTCACTGCCCTGTCCTCCCGAGTGTGCCGGATGGGATGCCGTCAGATGATGCCGGCTTCCCGGGCCTTGGCCTCGTTGCGCTGGTGCTGCTCGTACGTCTCGGCGAACTCGGAGTGGCCCTGCTTGTCGATGGCCACGAAGTAGAGCCACTTGCCCGTCGGCGGGTCCATCGCCCCTTCCAGGGCCTGCTTGCCGGGGCTGTTGATCGGGGTCGGGATCAGGCCGCGCAGCTTGCGGTTGTACGGGTTTTTCTGGTCGTCCATCTCGGCCGCCGTCATCTGCTTGGACGACTTGGTCGGCTTGCCGATCGACTCCAGGTAGTAGTTGACCGTGACGTCCATCTCCAGGCAGTTGCAGAAGAACTCGCCGTACACCCGGTTGTAGGCCACCCGGGCGACCTTGCCGAGGTCGTCGGCGTTGCCCGCCTCGGCCTGGGCCAGCGACGCCACGATCAACGCCTCGTACGGGCTGACGCCGCCCCGCTCCTTCTGCACCGTGTCGGCGAACTTCATCTCACCGGTCACCGAGAGGAAGCGATTCACCATCAGCTTCAGGATGCTCTGCGCGGTGGACTTGGGCGGGATCTCGTACGTGTCCGGGTAGAGGAAGCCCTCGACGGACTTGCCGACCTTCTTGCCGTCGCTGCGCGTGAACCACCAGTCCGGAACGCCGAGCGCCTCCGGGTCCTTCGCGGCGGTTTGGAAGTCCTTCACCGGGATCTTGGTCTTCTCGGAGAGCAGCTTGTAGATGTTGAAGCTGGTGCGACCCTCGGGGATCGTCAACCCGTTGACGATCTTGTTCTTCAGGTCGAGCATCGCGGTGACGGCGCTCGTGCCGCTCATCTGCTTGCGCAGCTTGTACGTGCCCGGCTGGATGTTCTTGCTGCGCGAGTTGGCCTCGGCCGCCTCGATGAACGCCTTCTGGCTCTTCACCACGTCGGCCGCGACGAGGGCGTCGGCCATGTCGGCAATCAGCGCGCCGTTCTTGATGTCGACGGTGACCTCACCGGACCCGGCGCCGTCGTAGTCGGGGGTGACGAAGTAGCTCTGGATGCGGTCGAAGCCGTAGAAAGCGCCGCCACCGATCGCGCCCAACAGGACCAGGGCCATCAGCAGAGCCAGGAACGTCTTGCCCCGGCCACCGCCGGACCCGCCCTTGCCCTTGCCGTTGCGGAAGCTGCGCCGGTGTCGGCCCTTCTCCCCCCGCTCCGCCTCGTCGAACCCCAGGTCCAGATCG
This sequence comes from Micromonospora sp. NPDC048905, assembly GCF_040649655.1. Classification (NCBI taxonomy): domain Bacteria; kingdom Bacillati; phylum Actinomycetota; class Actinomycetes; order Micromonosporales; family Micromonosporaceae; genus Micromonospora; species Micromonospora sp. NPDC048905. The sequence goes on from NZ_JBEZFV010000001.1 coordinate 98,142, forward strand.
TCGATCATTACGTCCGCCTCCGCTGCGCGTCCAGCCAGCTCTGCAGGATCTCCACTGCGGCCGCCTGATCGACAACCGCACGTTGACGTTTACCTCGGACGCCACGCTCGGCAAGCCTACGAGAGGCGACCACCGTCGACATCCTCTCGTCGGTGAGCGTTACCGGGACGGGCGCTATCACATCGACCAGTCGGTCAGCGTACGCCTTCACGTGGACAGCCGCCGGACCATGCTTGCCGGCGAGATTGACCGGAAGGCCGACGACAACGCCGACAGCCTCGTGCTCGGCCACCAGCGCGGCCAACTCGGCGAGATCGCTGGGCACCGCGTCCGGCGCCGCCGTCAGATCACGGGCGAGCGTGACCAGCGGCGTTGCCAGGATCCCGTCCGGATCCGAGCGGGAGACGCCCACCCGCACCTGACCGACGTCCACCCCGATCCGCACACCGCGCGTCAGCTCAGCCACCGACGGTCACCACCGACCGGGTACGAACCAGGGCGGACCGAATGGCCCGCCCTGACTCACAGTAATGAGCTGTCACGCTTCGGTGATCGCCTTCTCGACGGTGAGCAGCAGGTTCGGCGCCTCGGCCGCCGGCAGTCCGCCGCCCTGGGCCAGATCGGGGCTGCCACCGCCGCGCCCGGAGAACGCCGCCTTCACCAGCTCCGACGCGGCCAGACCCCGGCTGCGCGCGGCCGCGTTGACCGCCACCACCAGGGACGCCTTGCCGTTTGACCGGGCCGCCACCGCGACCACCGCCGGCCGCGCCGGGTCGATCTTGCCGCGGATCTCCTGGGCCAGGGTCCGCACGTCGTTGCCGGCCGCGCCCTCCGGCGCCTCGGTGCCCACGTACGCCACCCCGCGCACATCCTTGGCCTGCGCCGCGAGCGCCGACGCCCCGCCCAGCACCAACTGCGCGCGCAGCTTCTCCAGCTCCTTCTCGGCGTCCCGGAGCTGGGTAACGGTCTGCTCCACCCGGTCAGCGACCTGGTCGTTGGGCACCCGGTACAGCTCGGCCAAGCGGGAGACCAGCAGGTGCTCCTTGGCCAGGAAGCCGAAGGCGTCCATGCCGACGAGCGCCTCGACCCGGCGGACACCGGACCCGATCGACGACTCGGAGAGGATCTTCACGAGGCCGAGTTGGGCCGAGCGGGCCACGTGCGTGCCGCCGCACAGCTCCCGGGCGTAGTCGCCCACCTCGACGACCCGCACCTCCTCGCCGTACTTCTCGCCGAAGAGCGCCATCGCGCCGATCCGCCGCGCCTCGTCCAGCGAGGTGATGAAGGCGTGCACCTCCAGGTCGGCCAGGAGCACCTCGTTGACCTGCTGCTCCACGTCCCGCAGGACGGTCGGCGACACCCCGGTCGGCGTGTTGAAGTCGAACCGGAGCCGACCGGGCGCGTTCAGCGACCCCGCCTGCGTGGCCGACTCACCGAGGAAGTTCCGCATGGTCTGGTGCACCAGGTGCGTCGCGGTGTGCGACCGGGAGATCGCCCGCCGCCGGGTCGTGTCGATCTCGGCGTAACCCGCCTCACCGGCGCGCACCTCACCCCGGATCACCCGGGCCCGGTGCACGATCAGGCCGGGCACCGGCTGCTGCACGTCGAGCACCTCGACCTGCCCGCCGCCGACGGTGATCATGCCCTGGTCGGGCTGCTGACCACCGCCCTCGGCGTAGAACGGGGTCGTGTCGAGCACCAGCTCGATGGTGTCGCCCTCGGTCGCCGCCTGCCGCGGCCCGTCGACGCCGAGCAGCGCGCGCACCGTGGACTCCCGGGACACCTCGCTGTAACCCGTGAACGTCACCGGGCCACCCGAGTCCAGCACCGACCGGTACGCCGACAGGTCGGTGTGCCCGGTCTTGCGGGCCTGCGCGTCCGCCTTCGCCCGGGTGCGCTGGTCGGCCATCAGCCGGCGGAAGCCCTCGTCGTCCACCGCGAGGCCCTGCTCCGCGGCGATCTCCAGGGTCAGGTCGATCGGGAAGCCGTACGTGTCGTGCAGCTGGAACGCCTTCGCGCCGGACAGCGCCGAGCCGCCCGCCGTGCGGGTCTCGGCGATCGCGGTGTCCAGGATCGTCGTGCCGGCCCGCAGGGTGGACAGGAACGCCTCCTCCTCCGCGTACGCGTAGTCCGCGATCCGGTCGAAGTCGGTCGCCAGCTCCGGGTACGACGGGGACATGCAGTCCCGCGCCACCGGCAGCAACTCGGGCAGCGCCCGATCCTGCCACCCGAGCAGCCGGATCGACCGGATCGCCCGGCGCATGATCCGGCGCAGCACGTAGCCGCGACCCTCGTTGCTCGGGGTCACGCCGTCGCCGATCAGCATCAGCGCCGTGCGCACGTGATCCGCGATCACCCGCAGCCGGACGTCGTCCGGGTGCGACTCGCTGGCCACGTGCCCGGAGTGCGCGCCGTAGCGCTTACCGGTCAGCTCCGCCGCCCGCGCCAGGATCGGCCGGACCTCGTCGATCTCGTACAGGTTGTCCACACCCTGCAGGATCGAGGCCATCCGCTCCAGGCCCATGCCGGTGTCGATGTTCTTCGCCGGCAGGTCACCCAGGATCGGGTAGTCCTCCTTGGTGGTGCCCGGCCCCCGCTCGAACTGCATGAAGACGAGGTTCCAGTACTCCATGTACCGGTCCTCGTCGACCGCCGGGCCGCCCTCACGGCCGTACTCCGGGCCCCGGTCGTAGAACAGCTCCGACGACGGACCACACGGCCCGGGAATGCCCATCGACCAGAAGTTGTCCGCCTTGCCCCGGCGGACGATCCGGTCGGCGGGCACCCCCACCGACCGCCAGATCTCGTACGCCTCGTCGTCGTCGAGGTAGATCGTCGGCCAGATCCGCTCCGGATCCAGCCCGTAACCACCCTCGGCGATCGGCTTCGTGGACAACTCCCAGGCCAGCGGGATCGCGCCGGCCTTGAAGTAGTCACCGAAGGAGAAGTTGCCGTTCATCTGGAAGAACGTGCCGTGCCGGCTGGTCTTGCCGACCTCGTCGATGTCCGGGGTACGGATGCACTTCTGCACGCTGACCGCCCGCTGGTACGCGGGCGTCTGCTGACCCAGGAAGTACGGGACGAACTGCACCATGCCGGCGTTGACGAACAGCAGGTTCGGGTCGCTGATGGCGGGCAGCGGAGCGGACGGCACCACGGTGTGGCCATTCGCCTCGAAGTGCGCGAGGTACCGCCGCTTGATCTCCGCCGTCTTCATCGCTGGTGTTCCTCCGGAAAGATTTCCCGATCGCCGATCCGCGGGTCTTCCCGCAGGTCGGCGAACTTGTCGTCGAACGCCTCGCCCGAGGCGAACGCGTGGTGGATCTCCTGCTCGCGTTCGGCCATCCCGACCCGGACGTCCTCCACGAAACTACGCAGCGACTCGACGAGCCCGCCAGCGGATTCCGTCAGTGAGCTGGCGATGCCCGCCGGCGTGTACGCCTGCGCGGTCCGGGTCGCCTTGCGGACCACGATCACCCCGACGGCCACGCCGATGCCGAGCCAGAACAAGCGCCTCATGTCCCGCTACCTCCTGGTGCGCCGGTCCGGTCAGCTGTTGCCGCGTCGCGCGGCCCGTCGCTGCTGCTTGATGGTGTCGCGTACCTCGCGCTCGGTCTCGGCGTGCCGGCGGCCGGCGGCGGCCTTGCGCACGCCGTAGCCGAACGCGGCCACCTTGACCAGCGGGTTCGCGGCCGCGGCAGAGACGACGGTGGCCAGGTTGGCGACGTTGGCGGTGACGTTCTGCGCGTGGCTGGTCATGGTGTCGACCTTCGCCAGCTGGAGATTCACGCCGTCGAGCGAGGTCTGCACCTGCTCCAGGGCGGTGTTGACGTTCTTCACCGTGGTGTTCACGTCACCGAGCAGCGGTCCGGTCCGATCGTTGAGATCGTTGATCATCCGGGTGGTGGCGTCCACCGTGTGCCGCAGCCGCAGGATGGGCAACGTCAGGATGAGCACCAGCACCGCGAACGCGCTCGCCGCGATCAGCGCCGCGATCGCCAAAATGTCGCCCACGCCTGTCCTCCTCAAGCAGAGTTCCGCAGGACCCGACGTCCCCGGAACGCACAACCGTGGCACCGTGGCGGCCGCCACGCCGTCAGCGGTCACCGACAGCGGGCGTGCCCGCCAGCCCCAGACCCTACCGTCCGTGATGGAGACCGCCTCACGACGGTGAGGGTGTCAGCTCACCCAGTGGATCCCCGCTGACCGTCGGGAACGGGTCCTCCCCGGTCAGTGACGGGTCGGTGGTCGGCTGCGGCCTGGTCCGCTCGTCGTCGATCGCGTTGCGTACCTTCACCGACACCAACGAACCGGTGCACTCCGTCGCAGCGGCCGACGGGTCGCCGGACGGCACGACCGCCGGCTCACCGTCGACCGGCGGCGGCACGCAGGTCGGCTCGCGTACCCACAGGTCGAGCGTCAACTCGTCGCGACGCCAGCAGGTGTAGCTGCCCTTCGTCTTCTGCTCCGGGCAGCGGCTCACCTTCCACGGCTGCCAGCCGTCCTGGCGCAGCGCGTCCTCGTAGACCTTCGCCGTGTCCTCTGGCGACTTGTCCGAGGTGACGGTGCGCTCCCGCAGCCGGCAGTCGAGCAGGCACCAGCGGCTGCCGCTGACGTCGTCGACGGTCTTGGCGGCGGCCCAGCCGGGCACGTTGAGCTGATCAAGGTTGTCGAAGACCGGGTCACGGCTCAGCGTCCGAATGCCGAAGAAGAGCGGCACCGCACCGAGCAGCACGACGCTGACCAGCACCAGCACCGCCGCGCGGAGGCGACGGCGTTCCCGCAACTGCCGGCGCAACTCGGATCGGGCACCCGGCGCGGCATCGTCGTCGGGCGTGTCCTGGCCGGCCGAGCGCAGCGCGGGCTCACCTGCCGGTCGATCCACCGGGCCGGCCGGGACCGGCACCGCGGCGGCGGCACGGGCCACCCCGACCGGCTCACCGGGGCGACCGGGTGGTGGCACCGGGGCGACGCCGCTCGGGTCGGGGCGGCCGGGCTCCCGGTGCGGCGGCAACGCACGTCCCGCGGCACGGTCGGCGGGTACGGGTCGGCCGGCCGGGGCGCCACCACGCGTCGGGGACCCGGGACCGGCACCCGGCTCACCGTGCGCCCGATCGTCGGCGAGGGGCGGTCGCGCACCGCCGGGCGGGCGGACGGCGGCACGAGCCGGGCCATCCGGCCGCGTACGCGGCGGACCGTCCACGCCCGGTGCGGCGGCGGCCCGAACCGGGCCGTCCCCACCCGGTGGCACGGCGGCCCGAGCTGGACCGTCCGGACGGACGACGTCCCGGGGTGCCGACTCGGCGCCCGGGGCGGGGCGGGGCGCGGGGTCGGCGTCCCGGCGCCCGGCGCCCGGGACCGGTGCGCCACCCGGGACGGGTCGCGCCCGGCCGGGCGGGGTGGAGCGGGCGGCGCCGCGCGCGGGCGCGGGTGCGGCGGGACCGGCGCCGGGCGCGGGTCGTCCACCGGCGTAGGGGGCGTCGCCGCGGTCGTTGGCCGGGCCGGGTCGCCCTGGACCGTCCGGGCCGGGCTCGGCGCCCGGCCGGCGTCGTCGGCCGGTCGGATCCGGCGTGGGAGTCGCGTCCGGGCCGGGCGCGCCCACCGGGCGGGCCCGCCCGCCGGTGCGGTCCGGAACGGACGCCGCAGCGCCCCGGCCACGGGCCGGGCGGTCGCCGGACGCCGACGCAGGGGGCGGAGCCTGCTCACCTGTGGTTCCTGGCGCGTCGGGTCGGGCGGCACGACGACCGGTCGGAGGGTCCGCACCGGGGTCGGCCGGCGGGCCGGCGGGCCGGCGGGCGGCGGTGCGCTCCGCGGCCGGGTCGGGCACGCCGAGGCGACCGGACGCGTGGTCGACGAGGTCACCCGCACCGCCGGCCGGCGCGGGACCGCGACCCGCGGCCGGCGGGGTGCCGCCGCGGCGGTTGACCACGGGCAGGCCGGGGTCGGTGTGCGGCAGGCGGCCGGCCTGGCGCAGCCAGTCGGCGGGCCGTTCGGGGCGGTCCGCCCGGGGTTCGCCGCCGGCCGGCGTCCGACGCTCCGGCTCAGCGGGGACGGCCCGGCGACGACCGGTGCCGTCGGCCGGTCCGATGGTGGGCGTGGCACCGCTGTGCGCGCCGGAGGCCGCCGGCACCGGCGGGGCGTTGCCCGTGCGCGGCACCGCGGGCTCGTCGGGTTCGGCGGCACGGCGGCGGCCGGCGGCCGGACGGGAACGCTCGTCGGGACGACGGTCGGTGGGCTCCGGAGCCCCCGGGTCGACCGGGCCTGGGCGACGCCGCGCGGTACGCGGGTCGCGGTCGATGGCGGGGTCGGGTCGTAGGCCGTCCGCGGCCGGTGGCGCGGCCGGCGCGCCGGCGAGGCGCGCCGTGCCGGCGGCTGGTCCGGCGGCCCGCGCCGGGTCGGGTGCCGCTCCGGCGCGCCGACCGGCCGGTGTTCCCTCGGCCGGTGGCAGTGCACGACCGGGCTCGGTGGGCTCCGGACCAGGTCGGCGACCCGGTGGGCCGGCGTCCGGGCGGCGCAGGGGCGGCATCGCGTCCGGGTGACCGCCGGCCACGGCGGCGTCCGGACGACGGCCCGGCGGAACGGCGGCGTCCGGACGACGACCGGTCGGGGCGCCCGAGGTGGGTGGGCCGGGGGGAGCCGTTGCCGGGCGGGGCCGGGCCGGGCCGCCGGGCGCGTCGGGTGTGGCGCGAGGCGCCGGCGGGCCGGCCGGGTCGCCGCCGACCGGGCGGGCGGCCGGGGGCGCCGGCGGTACGGCGGCACGGGCACCGGGTGCCGGCCGTACGCCGCGACGCGCGGGCTGGCCCGGGCCGGGGGCAGCGGGGCCGGCGGGAGGTGGGCGGTCATCCGGGCGGCGGCCCGCCGGCGGCACGTCCCCCGGCCAGGGGGTGTCGACCGGTCGACGGGCGGCGGCACCCGGGCCGCCCTGGCTCGGGGCAGGCGGCACCGCGGCCGCCGGCGGCACCGGCCCGCGCGCACGGGCCGGCTCGGCCGGCGCTCCCGTCCGCGGCCTGGCGGACTCTACCGGCGCACCCGTCCGCGGCCCGGTGGGTTCGGCCGGCGCACCCGTCCGCGGCCCGGCGGGTTCGGCCGGCGGACCCCCGCGCGGCCCGGCGGGCTCCACCGGCGGACCACCGTGGGGGCGGTGGGGTTCGGCCGGCGCGCCGTCCGGACCCAGTTCACCGCGTTGCTGCTTGGCCGAGCGGAGGTCGTCGATCCAGCCGAACTCCTCGCCGGCGACCGGCTCCTCCGGCTCGGCCTCGGCCGCCCGGCCTCGACCCCACCGGCGCGTCTTGGCGCGGGGATCGCGCCGTTCGTCCGGGCCCTCGTCCGGGCGGTCCCCACCACGCGATCTCACTGTTGACCCTCTCCTGCGGCGTCAGCGCCGCTGTCCTGCGTCGTGCCGGAGGTGCCCGTGCCCGTCGTCGGGCGGCCGTTCTCACCAGGAAGCGCGGACGCGGTCCGCGTCGTTACCGGCGGCTCGGCTGTCGGAGTGTCCGGACGGGTGGCCGGGGCCGGCAGGCCACGCACGATCCGGCGCAGCACCGGCAGCCGGTTGGCCACCGACCGTTCCGCGCCGTGCGGGCTGGGCTGGTAGTAGTCGGTGCCGACCAGGTCGTCCGGCACGTACTGTTGGGTGACCACGCCGCGCTGGTCGTCGTGCGGATAGCGGTAGCCCGTGCCGTGGCCCAGGCCGCGAGCGCCGGCATAGTGCGCGTCGCGCAGCCCGCGCGGCACGGGGCCTCCCCGACCGGCCCGGACGTCGGCGATCGCGGCACCGATGGCGGTGGTGGCCGAGTTGGACTTGGGGGCGGTGGCCAGGTGGATCACCGCCTGGGCCAGGTTGAGCTGCGCCTCGGGCAGCCCCACGTACTCGACGGCGTGGGCGGCGGCGGTGGCGACGCTCAGCGCGCCGGGGTCGGCCATGCCCACGTCCTCGCTGGCGAAGATGACCAGGCGGCGGGCGATGAACCGGGCGTCCTCACCGGCGACCAGCATGCGGGCCAGCCAGTGCACGGCGGCGTCCACGTCCGAGCCGCGCATGCTCTTGATGAAGGCGCTGACCACGTCGTAGTGGGCGTCGCCGTCGCGGTCGTAGCGCACCGCCGCGACGTCGACGGCCTGCTCGGCGGTGGCGAGGTCGATCCGCCCGCCGCCCAGCGCCGTGGCGGAGGCCGCCGCCGCCTCCAGCGCGGTGAGTGCCTTGCGGACGTCACCGGCGGCGAGTCGGACCAGGTGGTCCTCGGCCTCCGGGGCCAGGGTGAGCACGCCGCCCAGGCCACGCTTGTCGGCGACCGCGCGGCGCAGCAGGCCCCGCACCGCCTCGTCGTCGAGCGGTTGCAGGGTGAGCAGCACGCACCGCGACAGCAACGGCGAGATGACCGAGAAGTACGGATTTTCGGTGGTCGCCGCCAGCAACGTGACAGTGCGGTCCTCGACCGCGGCGAGCAGCGAATCCTGCTGGGTCTTGCTGAACCGGTGCACCTCGTCGATGAAGAGCACGGTCTGCGGGCCACCCGAGCGGCGCTGGCGGCGGGCCGCCTCGATCACCGCCCGGACGTCCTTGACGCCGGCGGAGAGCGCCGACATGGCGACGAAGCGCCGGTCGGTCGCCCCGGCCACCAGGTGCGCGATGGTGGTCTTGCCGCTGCCCGGTGGACCCCAGAGGATCACCGACATCGGGGCGCCGCCGGAGACCAGTTGCCGCAGTGGGGCGCCGGGGGCGAGCAGGTGGTCCTGGCCGATCAACTCGTCGAGAGTCACCGGGCGCATCCGGACGGGCAGGGGCGAGTCGTCGGCCACCGCGGTGAAGCCGTCGACACCGGCGGGACCGTCGGGCGCGCTGCGCGACCCGGCGGGTTCACCGAGGGAGAAGAGGGCGTCGGACTCCATCACGAAGACAGTACCGGGCCGGGCCCACGAGGCCAGAATCGCGCCGTGGGCCCGGCCCCGGTGATCGGTTCCGGTCAGCCACGGCCGGGGCGACGGCCCCGGTACCAGCGACCGCCGCCGCCACCGCCGCCACCGCGCGGGCCGCTGCCCACGCCGCCCAGGTAGAGCGCGAGCAGGAACAGACCGAGGAGCACGAGGGTGTTCCAGTTGAACAGGTCGGGTGCGCCGAAGTCGGTGTCGAGCAGATCGATCAGCAGGGCAAAGCCAAAGACGATGGCGGCCAGGATGGCGAGCATGTCGGTCCTCCGGTGGGGGTTCCCAGTAGGTCGGCGCGTGATGTACCCAATCGGTCGACTCGCCAATCTCCACCGTGGATCTGGGGTGTCCACCTCCGGACCGGGTGGACCGCCGCCCGGGTCCGTGCCCTCCTACCGTTGCGCCGACACGGGCACCGCGGTCGGCTCGACGGGCGTCGCGACCCGACGGCCGGCCAGCCAGGCGGGCAGGTAGAGCGGCGCGGCGACGGCGAGCACCACCGCGCCGACCACCATCGCGGTGCTGACGCTGACGGCGGCGGCGATCGCGGTCAGGATCACCCCGCCGAGGGCGAAGCCGGGTTGCGCCATCATCGAGTTCAGCGAGAGAACGCTGGTCCGGTACGGGCCGTCGACCTGCCGGTGCAACAGGCCGCTGTGCAGCGGGTTGGACGCGCCGTGCACGGCGTAGCAGGCCAGGTAGGCCACCAGCACCCCGACCGGCCCGGCGAACAGCCCCATCCCGACCACCGTGACGCCCTGCAGGATGCGCAGCAGCGCCGCTCCCGGAGCAGCCCCGAACCAGCGCAGCAGCAACGGGGTCAGCGCCGCGCCGGCGGCCGAGGCCAGCCAGGCCGCCGAGTTGGCCGGCCCGAGCAGCGCGGCGGCGCGTTCCGGGTCACCGATCACCTCGGCGAGCCGGACCGGCAGCAGCGACTCAAAGGTGACCATGCCGAAGCCCCAGAACAGCTCCACCAGCACCAGCGCCAGCAGCACCCGGGAACGGCGCAGCAGCCCGATCGCCTGGCCGATCATCCGGGGCGCCTGGACCACCGAGGCCCGCAGGGACGCGAACCCGCTGGCCGGTCGCTGCTCGACCAGCAGGACGAGCAGCGCGACAAGCGACACCGCCTGCGCGATGATCGCGGCCAGCACGGGCACGGTGAGCGCGCTGACCCGCCCGATCGAACCCAGTGCGACCAGGCCGCCACTGAGCAGCGCGCCAGCACCGATCGCCCCGCCGCTGACGGTGCCGGCGTAGCCCAGGCCCCGCTCATACTCGGCATCCGGGTCCGCGGCCAGTGTGGCGTCGACGTACCAGGACTCCAACGGCCCACTGTCGAGTGCCCGGTAGATCCCCTGCACCGCATAGACCAGGAAGAACACCCAGAACGAGTCGGCCACCGCGAACAGCGCCAGCGAGACGAGGCTGAGCGCCCCGGCCACGACGAGCACCGGTCGGCGGCCGAGGGCGTCGGCCAGCCCGCCGGTGGGCAGCTCCAGCGCGAGCACCAGCAAACCCTGCGCGCTGAAGACCAGGCCGATCTGCGGCAGCGACAGGCCGCGCTCCTGCATCAGCAGGATCATGACCGGGATGATCAGACCCGTGGGCAACCAGCGCAGACCGTAGAGCGTGAGGTAGCGGAACCGGACCTGGCGTACGGTCAGCGCGCTCACGAGGACACCTCACTTCGCGACTGCGGGGCTCGCAGCACCGGCTCACTCCTCGCGCTCACCAGGCCACCGTTCGTTCGCGACTGCGGGGCTCGCAACACCGGCTCACTCCTCGCGCTCACCAGCGATCGTCCAACCGGGGGAAGCCGGCCAGGAACACGTGCACCGGCTTGGCGTCCGACGCCTCGGTGACCGCCTCCTCGCGGTAGCGCATCAGCACCGCCCACAGGTCGGCACTGAGGGCCCGCAGCCGGGTCGGGTCCAGCGGCAGCACCAGGTCGCTCATGCCGGCGGCGTCACGCCAGTCACGGGACTGGTGGTGCTCGACGGCCATCCACCGCTCGGCCAGCTCGGCCATCACCCGTACCTGGTCGCCCTGGATCCACTGCACGGCGGCACGGGCGTCCGGATCGTCGTCGAAGTCGGTGGGCTCGAAGTCGCTGACGTCGTGTGCGGCCTGCCACCATCGCTGCCGGCTGGTGCCCCGGTCGGGGTCCTCGGTCACCAGCCCGACGTCGGCGAGTTGGCGCAGGTGGTAACTCGTGGCGCCGGTGTTGGTGCTCAACCGCTCGGCCAACGCGGTCGCGGTCGCCGGGCCGTCGACCCGCAGCGAGCCGAGCAGCCGCATCCGCAGGGGGTGGGCAAGCGTGCGAACCTGTCGGCCGTCCAGATGGACGCGGCGCTGCTCGACCGGCCGGTCGGGTGAAGGACTCTCCATTCCTGCACACTATCTCTGCACAACTCTTGTGCACAAGAGTTGTGCATGACATGTGTGCAAGGCTGCTCAGGGCGCGAGAAGTTCGCGTACTCCCCGCAGTCGCGTGCGGAGCAGGCCGGCGGCGCGGGTGGAGTCGAGGCGTACGTCGAGGGGGCGGGACAGGCCGGCGGCGGCCCCGGTGGTGGTTGTCAGCCCGGCCGCGTCCAGACCGAACCGCGTCGCGACCAGCAGGCCCAGGTCGGCGCGGCTGACGGCGTCCGGGCCGGCGACGTTGAGCAGACCCGTGTACGAGGAGGCGACCAACTCCAGCACGGCGTCGGCCAGGTCGGTGACATCGATCGGGCAGCGGGACTCGTCGGTGAACAGCGCCGCCCGGCCGGCGAGCGCGTCCCGGCAGAGCTGGATCTGCTTGCTGCCCTCCCCCAGGATCAGGGAGGTACGCACCAGGGCCGCACCGGGGTCGATCGCCCGCACGGCGGTCTCGGCCGCGGCCTTCGCCGCTCCGTAGGCGTGCACCGGGGTGGGTGGGTCGTCGTCGGCGTACGGCATGGGACGGCCGGCGTGCAGCGCGTCACTCGACACGTGCACCAGTCGGGCGCCCACCTCGGCGGCGGCGACCGCCACGTTCGCGGCGCCGTCGGCGGTGACCGCCCAGTCGTCGTACCGGTAGGGGGTCCCGACCACGGCGTCCGGTCGCACCTGCGCGACAAGCGCGCGCACGGCGGACCGGTCCGTCACGTCCAGCCGCCGCGCGTGCACGCCCGGCACCGCGAGCTCACCGGAGTGGAAGGTCCCGACCACAGCGAGCCCGGCGCGAACGCCCCGCCGACACACCTCGGAACCCAGAAACCCACTGCCCCCGACCACAAGCACCCGCATGCCAGCCCACTCCCCCACCGATGATCAAGAGGTTTGCGTCATCTCGCGGGGCGATGATGACGCAAACCTCTTGATCAACCAAGCGGGGGCGGGGGTGCGGTTAGACCGGGTCGGCTACCGGGGCCGCGGGGCCGGCCGTACCCGTGTGGGCTGTTGCGGGGGGCTTGGGCTTGGCGTCGATGCCGGCCTCGGTGCGCTGCTGGGCGGTGATCGGGGTGGGGGCACTGGTCAGCGGGTCGAAGCCGCCCCGGGTCTTCGGGAACGCGATGACCTCGCGGATCGAGTCCGCGCCGGCGAGCAGCATGCAGACCCGGTCCCAGCCGAAGGCGATGCCGCCGTGCGGCGGTGCGCCGTACTTGAACGCCTCCAGCAGGAAGCCGAACTTGTCCTGCGCCTCCTCGGGCGTGATGCCGAGCAGGTCGAAGACCCGCTTCTGCACGTCACCCCGGTGGATACGGATCGACCCACCGCCGATCTCGTTGCCGTTGCAGACGATGTCGTACGCGTACGCCAGGGCCCGGTCCGGAGCCTCCTCGAACCGGTCGACCCACTCCGAGTTCGGCGAGGTGAACGGGTGGTGCACAGCCGTCCAACCGCCCTCGTCCGTGCGCTCGAACATCGGCGCGTCGACCACCCAGCAGAACGCCCAGGCGCTCTCGTCGATCAGACCGGACCGCTTGGCGATCTCGACGCGGGCCGCGCCGAGCAGCTCCTGCGCCTCCCGAGTGGTGGCGCTGGCGGCGAAGAAGATCGCGTCGCCCGGCTTGGCGCCGACCGCGTCGGCCAGCCCGCCCAGGTGCTCGGCGGAGAGGTTCTTCGCCACCGGGCCGCGCGCCTCGCCGGTCTCGGCGTCCAGCACCACGTACGCCAGGCCGCGCGCGCCACGCGCCTTGGCCCAGTCCTGCCAGCCGTCCAGCTCCTTGCGGCTCTGCGCCGCGCCACCCGGCATCACGACCGCGCCGACGTAACCGCCCGCGTCGATCGCCCCGGCGAACACCCGGAACGCGGTGCCGCGCAGGTAGTCGGTCAGCTCGGTCAGCTCGACGCCGTAGCGCAGGTCCGGCTTGTCGGAGCCGTACCGGGCCATGGCGTCGTGCCAGGTGATCCGCGGGATCGGCCCGGAGATCTCGTGCCCCGCCAGCTCCTTCCACAGCGTCGAGACGATCGCCTCACCGAGGTCGATCACGTCGTCCTCGGTGACGAAGGACATCTCGATGTCGAGCTGGGTGAACTCGGGCTGCCGGTCGGCCCGGAAGTCCTCGTCGCGGTAGCAGCGGGCGATCTGGTAATACCGCTCCATGCCGCCGACCATCAGCAGCTGCTTGAACAGCTGCGGCGACTGCGGCAGCGCGTACCAGCTGCCGGGCTGCAGGCGCACCGGCACCAGGAAGTCGCGGGCGCCCTCGGGCGTCGACCGGGTCAGCGTCGGCGTCTCGATCTCCAGGAAGTCCCGCTCGTGCAGGACACCCCGGGCCAGGTGGCTGGCGCGCGAACGCAACCGCAGCGCGTTCGCCGGCCCGCTGCGACGCAGGTCCAGGTAGCGGTACTTGAGCCGGATGTCGTCGCCGGCCTCGATCTGGTCGTCCACCGGCAGCGGCAGCGGCGCGGCCTCGGAGAGCACCTCCAGCTCGGTGACGGTCACCTCGACCTCACCGGTGGGCAGCTCCGGGTTCTCGTTGCCGGCCGGCCGGCGGGTCACCTCGCCGACGACCTTCACGCAGAACTCGTTGCGCAGCGCGTGCGCGTCCTCCTCGCGGAAGACCACCTGGACGACGCCGGTGCCGTCGCGCAGGTCGACGAAGATGACCCCGCCGTGGTCGCGCCGGCGGGCCACCCACCCGGCGAGCGTCACCGTCGAGCCGGCGTCCGCGGCGCGCAGGCTTCCGGCATTGTGGGTACGGATCACGGCTGGCAACTCCTCATCGTGGAACAGTCCTCACCCGCATTCTGTCAGGGGTGGCCGCCCCGCCTCCGGGCACCCGGCAGGCCGGCGCGATTCGCTGGTGGGGTGGACCGGCGAACCCGACTCCCCCGGCAGCCGCGCCGGTTAACGTGGCGAAATGCGGCCCGTACCGAACTGGGCCGTCGCCACGGCGGCGGCGGCGCCCGTGCTGCTGGTGGCCGGTTGGACCGTCGCGGAGGCCCGGCAACCCGCCGGGTACGACCCGATCCGGGACACCATCAGCGAGCTGGCGGGGCAGGACGCCACCGACGCCTGGATCATGGTGGTGGCGCTGGTGCTGCTCGGCTGCTGCTACCTGTCGGTGGCCGCCGTCCTGCACGCGGCCGGACTGCCCAGCCGGTTCCTGCTCGCGATCGGTGGGGTGGCCACCATCGCGCTTGTCGCGTTTCCCCGGCCGCCGGTCGGCGGCTCGGTCAGCCACGGCGTCGCGGCCACGGTGGCCGTCCTCGCCCTGGTGCTCTGGCCGGCCGGCTCGGCACTGCGGCTGCCGCGCGGTCACGACACCGCGCACCCCACCCGACCGGAGGCGCCCTGGGCGTTCCGCCGGGCGGTGGGGCTGAGCACCACCCTCGTGCTGCTCGCGCTCTTCGGCTGGTGCGCGTTCGAGGTGACGAGTGGGTCGCGCACCGGGCTGGCCGAGCGGGTCACGGCGGTGGCGGTCTCCCTGTGGCCGCTGCTGGCGGTCGTCTCCGCCCGGCGGGCGCACCTCGCCTGGTCCGTCGGCGCCGCGACACCCACCGGTCCCGCCGTGGGTGTCGTACCCCCGGATCCCCTGCGACCCACCCAGCGGCCCGACCGGCTCGCGTGAGCCGGCGCGCGACGGCGCCCGGACGCGCGACGCGGGCCGCCGGAATCCTCCGGCGGCCCGCGGGCGGTGACGGGATCAGAAGACGCTGACGCCGTAGCGGCTCAGGGCCTCGGTGACGGGCTGGAAGAAGGTCGTGCCACCGGTGCGGCAGTTGCCACTGCCGCCGGAGGTCATGCCCAGGGCCGTGGTGTTGGCGAACAGCGAGCCGCCGCTGTCGCCCGGCTCGGCGCAGACGTTGGTGCGGATCAACCCGGAGACGGAGCCCTCGGCGTAGTTGACGGTGGCGTTCGTCGCGTTCACCGTGCCGCCGCGCAGGCCGGTGGTGCTGCCGGAGCGCTGCACCGACTGGCCGACGGACGCGTTGCCGGCGCCGGTGATGTCCCGGTAGCTGCCGTTGTAGAGGTAGACGTTGCCGGCGGCGTTCGCCGAGTTGCTGTGCCGCACGATGCCGTAGTCGTTGCCCGGGAAGCTGGTGCCGGTCCGCGTGCCGATGAGGGCGGTCTGGGCGGAGTTCGAGTACCAGTTGGCGGAGATGTTGGTGCAGTGCCCGGCGGTCACGAAGGAGTAGGTGCTGCCGCTGCGCACGTTGAAGCCGAGCGAGCAGCGCCCGCCCCCGCCTGCGTAGATGGCCTGGCCGCCGGAGATCCGGGTGCTCAGCACGCCCGCCTCGGCCTCGACGCGGACCGCGCCGTTGGCCCGCGCGGCGGCGGCCTTGACCCGCTCCAGCTTGGCGCCGGTGACGGTGCTGTCGACGGAGACGACGACCTGGTTGGTGACCGGGTCGCTCCACCAGGCGGTGCCCGGGATCTTCGCGGAGCGCTCCAGATCGGCGGTGGCCCGGTTGAGTTCGCCGGCACCGCGGGTGACGTAGCGGACGGCGGCGCCGGCCTTGTTCGCCGCGCTCGCGGCGGCCGCGTCGGTCACCGTGACGACGGACCTGCCGCTGGCGTCGATGTACGAACCGGCCGAGCGGTCGCCGAGTTGCGCGGACAGCGCGGCCGCGGCGTCGGGCGAGGCGGCGGGTGCGGCCTGGGCGGGTGCGCCGATGAGCACACCGACGACCAGACTTCCGGAAACGGCGACAGTGGCCGCAACGCGGAATGTGGACCTCGTGGGTCGCATGTAACAACCTCCTGGGCGGGGGAGCGGGTCTCGCCGAGGTCGGCTGACCCGATGGCAACCCGGCCGATCTGGGGAAACCGGCCAAGTGCACTGAAGTATTCACATACTTAAGATCATTGACAAGGCTTGGTTGAGCCCGGATTCAGCGAACGCAGCCGGCCACATCTCCGCAACACCACCGACACGATGGCGAACAGCCGCCGTCACACCCAACCCGCCCTCGGCGAGCATGGTTGTCGATGCCTTGTGGCACCGGCCGGCGCGGGTCCGCCCGTCAGGGCGTACGGCGGCGGGCACCGGGGCCGGGGCGGGGAACCACGTCACGCACCCGCCCCACATCGTGTCCGTCGGCGCAGCGCAACTCGGCGTGCACGAGGGCGCCGCAGTCACGGTGAGTGACGGTCAGCGGCGAGCCCTCGGCGTCGGCAAGGTGCCGGTCACCCCACCCGAGCACGGCCACCAGGACGGGCCAGAGATCCAGGCCCTTCTCCGTCAACAGGTACTCGTGGCGCAGCCGGCTCCCCGGCTCCCGGTACGGCTCGCGGCGCAGCACGCCCCGCTCGACCAGGCCGGCCAGCCGGTTCGTCAGCACCTGCCGTGGGATGCCGGTGCGTACCCGCATGTCGTCGAAGCGGCGGACGCCGGTGAACACCTCGCGGAGCACCACAAGGGTCCACCGCTCACCGAGGATCTCCATGGCACGGGCGATGGTGCAGTTCTCCACCGACCAGTCCAGCGCTGCGGGTCGCATCCGACCAGGCTAGGTCTCGTTGACAGACTCAGCAACCTGCTGCCAGGCTGCGTCCATGACGCAGACGCAGGAACCGGCGCGCAGCCGCACCTTCACCTGGGCGGACCCGGCGGTCAACGCCGCTCAGATCGGTCGACGCAGTGGCCTCGACATGCTCCGGGCGATGATCGCCGGCGAGCTGGCCGCACCACCGGTGATGCACCTCATCGACATGACCCGGATGGCGGCCGACGAGGGCGTGGTGGTCGTCGAGCTGACCCCGCAGGAGTTCCACTACAACCCGCTCGGCACCGTCCACGGTGGTGTCCTCTCGACACTGCTGGACACGGCCGCGGGCTGCGCCGTGCACAGCACCCTGCCGGCCGGCGTCGGCTACACCTCGCTGGACCTCAACGTGAAGTTCCTCCGCCCGGTCACCGTCGCCAGCGGCACGCTGCGCTGCGAGGGCACGGTGCTGCAACGCGGCAACCGGACGGCCCTGGCCGAGGCCCGCATCACCGACGCCAACGGCCGCCTGACAGCCCACGCCACCAGCACCTGCCTCCTCCTCCCCCAACCCTGACCCCGTCCCTGGATGGTTGATCAAGAGGTTCGCGTCAGGAAACGGGCTCCCGGTGACGCAAACCTCTTGATCAACACGGGTGTCTGGGGGTGGGGGTTAGCGGAGGGCTAGGCGGGCGGCTCTTGCGTCGCGCTTTTCCTCGAAGCGGCTTGCTGCCTTGTCCAGGTTGTCCAGTTGGGCGGCGAGCTGCTCGCGGGCCGCCTCGCCGTCGGCGTCGAGACCTGTCACGTTGAAGACGTCCCACTGACGCAGCACCGGCTGGAGCACCTCGTCGCGGTGCTGGCGCAGGTCGTAGATGCCCGCCAGGGCGATCGCCACCGACTTGCGGGCGAAACCGTCGATGCCGGCGCCCGGCATCTGGAAGTCGGCCACCACGTCGGCGACGGCCCGCATGGCCTGACTCGGGGCCAGCTCGAACGCGGCGGCGAGCAGGTTGCGGTAGAAGACCATGTGCAGGTTCTCGTCGGCGGCCACCCGGGCCAGCAGTGCCTCACAGGCGGGGTCGCCGGTGGCCTTGCCGGTGTTGCGGTGCGAGATGCGGGTGGCCAACTCCTGGAACGAGACGTACGCCAGCGAGTGCAGCACCTCGTCGCCGTGGGCGTTGGTGTAGCCCTCCGACATGTGCGTCATCCGGGCCCGCTCCAACGCCACCGGGTCGACCGCCCGGGTGACGGTCAGGTAGTCGCGGATCGCGACCCCGTGCCGACCCTCCTCCGCGGTCCACCGGTGCACCCAGGTGCCCCACGCGCCGTCCCGGCCGAACAGGGTGGCGATCTCGTGGTGGTACGAGGGCAGGTTGTCCTCGGTCAGCAGGTTCACGATCAGCGCCGTGCGGGCCACGTCCGGGATGGTGGAGTCGGTCGGTGACCACGCCTCGCCGCCGAGCGGCCCGTCGAAGGTCCGCCCTTCGCTCCACGGCACGTACTCGTGCGGGAACCACTCCTTGGCGAGCGAGAGGTGGCGGTCGAGGTTGCGGGCAACCACCGGCTCCAACTCGACGAGCAGTGCGGTCTGACTGACTGTGGTGCTGACGGTCACGAGAAGCTCCCTACGGTGGCGTAACTTACGCTACCGTAGGTCCCCGCGGCCAGGAGCGCCAGTGGTGAGACTCAGCTGACCGTCGGTTTGCGGTCCGCCAGGGGTGGCATCCACTCCCCCGCACCGGCCGTGACCTGCTCACCCGAACGGATGTCCTTCACCTCGTCCGGCGCTCCGTCGGCACCCGGGAACCACACGTACGGGATGCCGCGCCGCTCGGCGTAACGGATCTGCTTGCCGAACTTCGCCGCGCTCGGCGAGACCTCGGTGGCGATGCCGCGGGACCGCAGCGCCGCCGCGATCCGGCCACTGGCCGGCCGGTGCTCCTCGTCGGCCAACGCCACCAGGACACAGGTGGGCACCGAGCGGGACACCGACAGGTCCCCCGCGCCGAACAGCAACCCGAGCAGCCGGGTCACCCCGATCGAGATACCCACCCCGGGGTACGAGACAGCGCCGGCGCTGGCCAGGTTGTCGTACCGGCCGCCGGAGCAGATCGAGCCGAACCGCTCGTAGCCGCGCAGCTGGGTCTCGTAGACGGTGCCCGTGTAGTAGTCCAGGCCGCGGGCGATGCGCAGGTCCGCGACGCAGAGGCCGGGTGAGTGCTCGGCGGCGGTCTGCACCACCCGGACCAGCTCCTCGATGCCCTCGTCGAGCAGCGGGTCACTCACCCCGAGCGCCCGCACGGCGTCGGCGAACGACGCGTCCGGCGCGGAGATCTCGGCCAGCGCCAGGCACGCCTTGGCCTGCGCCTCGCTCGCCCCGGCGGTCTGGGCCAGCAGCTCGGCCACCTTCGCCGGACCGATCTTGTCGAGCTTGTCGATCGCCCGCAGCGCCGCCTCCGGGTCGGTGAGCCCGATACCCCGGTAGAAGCCCTCGGGGATCTTGCGGTTGTTGACCTGGATGGTCACCGGCGGGATCGGCAGCGACCGCAGCGCGTCCCCGATGACCAGCGGCATCTCCGCCTCGTGGTGCGGGGCCAGGGTGTCCCGGTCGACGATGTCGATGTCGGCCTGGACGAACTCCCGGTAGCGCCCCTCCTGCGGCCGCTCCCCCCGCCACACCTTCTGGATCTGGTAGCGGCGGAACGGGAAGGTCAGCTTGCCGGCGTTCTCCAGCACGTACCGGGCGAACGGCACGGTCAGATCGAAGTGCAGGCCGAGCTGGTCGTCGCCGCCCGCGCCCTCGGCGTCTGCGTGCAACCGCCGGATCACGTAGACCTCCTTCGAGGTCTCGCCCTTGCGCAGCAGCTGGTCCAGCGGCTCCACCGCGCGGGTCTCCAGCGGCGCGAAGCCGTACAGCTCGAACGTGGCCCGGATCTTGTCGAGCACGAACTGCTCGATCATCCGCTGACCGGGGGTCCACTCCGGGAAACCGGAGATGGGCGTGGGCTTGCTCATCGGCGTACTCCTTGCGGTGCCGCGCCCGCGGCGCGGTGGTGTCGTGGGTCCGCGCCGCGGCGCGGACGAAAGATCTAGAGGCCCCGGGTGGGAGCGGCCGGCGTCGTGCCGGCCACCTCGACGAGGTACGGGTTGCTGGCGCGCTCGCGGCCGATGGTGGTGGCGGGGCCGTGGCCGGGCAGCACGACGGTGTCGTCGGCCAGCGGAAGGATCTTGTCGCGCAGGCTGGTGAGCATGGCCGGCATGCTCCCGCCCGGCAGGTCGGTGCGGCCGATCGACCCGGCGAAGAGGACGTCGCCGGACAGGCAGATCTCGTCCGCCTCCCAGCCCGAGCCCGCGCCGGGCAACCTGAACAGCACCGACCCGCCGGTATGGCCCGGGGCGTGGTCGACGGCGATCTCCAGGCCGGCGAGGGTGAGGGTGGCGCCGTCGGTCAGCTCGGCCACCTCATCCGGCTCGGTGTAGCTCAGTCGGCCGCCGAACAGCGACGTCAGGTCGGCGGAGAGGCCCTTGGCCGGGTCGGCAAGCATCTCCCGGTCGCCGGGGTGCACGTAGGCGGTGATGCCCCGCGCACCGCAGACCGGCGCGACCGAGAACGTGTGGTCGAGGTGGCCGTGGGTGAGCAGGACAGCGGCCGGATGCAGGCGGTGTTCGGCGAGCAGCGCGTCGAGCTGGTCGAGCACCCCGATGCCGGGGTCGACCACCACGCACTGCTCCCCCGGCGCGGTGGCAACCACGTAGCAGTTGGTGCCGAAGGCGTCCGCGGGAAAGCCGGCCACGAGCACGGGCGCTGTCCTTTCGTCGAACGGCTGTCGTCCTGCCCAGCAGCCTAACGGGCGCGCCGAGTGAGTTTGCCGCGTCCGTCCCGCGCGCCCCGCGGGACACAGTGACACCGCCCGATAAGCGCTGCTCGGAACGGGGTGGACCTCGTACACCACTTTCCCAGTCACTAGCCGTACACTCTGGCGGGCGTGTGGCGCGGCACACGTGACGCCCGGACGGGCCGGGACGCCCGGTCGCCGGCGACGACCAGGTAGAGGAAAGGGGAGCACCGGTGGCTTCCAGCAGGGACCGGCAGCGCAAAATGGCGCGGGCCAAGCTCGACCGGCAGTTGGCCCGCCGGGCCGCCGCCACGCGGCGGCGTCGGCAGATCCAGGCCGGCGTCGGCGCCGCCCTGATCCTCGTGCTGGTCGTGGCCGGCTCCGCCTGGGCACTCGGAGCGTTCGACTCCGACTCCAAGCAGAACACGGCAAACGAGGACACCTGCCTCTGGACGCCGCAGGACGCCTCGGCCAACGCCAACCTCAAGGACGTCGGCACGCCGGAGAGCAAGGGTCTGCCCACCGAAGGCACCCGGGCGATGACGGTGACCACCAACCAGGGCGGGCCGATCACCGCGGAGCTCAGCCTGACCAACTCGCCCTGCGCGGCGGCGAGCATCGCGCACCTGGCGAGCCGGTCGTTCTACGACAACACCAAGTGCCACGAGATCACCGCCGACGGCGCGCTGCGCTGCGGTGACCCGAGCGGCACCGGCCTCGGCGGCCCGACCTACTCGTTCTACGACGAGGAGCTGCCGACCGTGCCGTCGGCCAGCCCCGCTTCCGGCCAGCCGCCGACGTACCCGAAGGGCACCGTGGCGATGATCGCCAACCCGCCGGGCAGCAACGGCAGCCAGTTCCTGATCTTCTTCAAGGACTTCACCACCGCCGAGCCGAAGTTTCCGGTGATCGGGCGGGTGACCGCCGGGCTGGACGTGGTGGAGAAGATCGGTGCCCTCCCGACCGTGGACAATGGGACCGGGGCCAAGGTCAAGCCCAGCACCGACGTGACGATCCAGAGCCTCACCGTCGGTGAGCCGGTCACCGCGGCGGCGCCGATGCCGTCGGCCTCCGGCGCGCCGTCCAGCAGCCCCAGCGCCGGCTGACCGGCCGCCACCACCCACACCCCAGCGGCACCCCAGCAGCAGACAGCCAGGAGGATCCAGGCGTGACGTCCACCAGAGAGCGGCAGCGCGCGGCGGCACGCGCCCGGCTCGAGAAGGAGATGGCCGAGCGGGCGGCCAAGGCCCGCAAGCGCCGGCAGACGCGGGCGATCGTCAGCGCGGCAGGCGCGCTGGTGCTCGTGGTCGCCGGCACCGTCTGGCTGGCGGTGAGCCTCGGCGGCGGCGACGACGACAAGAAGAACACCGCCGCGCCGGCCGGCGCGGCGGAGTGCGCCTTCAACGAGCTGCCGAAGGAACAGCGTCCCCCGCAGATCAAGGACGTCGGGCTGCCGAGCAACCAGCAGTCCGCCACCGGCGTGCAGACCATGACGATCGACACCAACCTGGGCCCGATCACGGCCAAGGTCGACCGGTCGAAGGTGCCGTGCACGGCGGGCAGCTTCAGCTATCTCGCGGAGAAGAACTTCTTCGACAACACCAAGTGCCACCGCCTCGTGAGCGAGGGCATCAAGGTGTTGCAGTGCGGCGACCCGAGCGCCACCGGCAACGGCTGGCGCCCCACCGACGGCCAGGGCGGCCCGAGCTACCGCATGGCCGAGGAGAACCTGCCCACCGACAAGCGCCCGCCGTACCCGGAGGGTGTCATCGCGATGGCCAAGTCGCAGGATCCGGGCAGCACCGGCAGCCAGTTCTTCATCGTCTACGGTGACTCGCCGCTGGACCCGGCGTACACGGTGCTGGGCACCATCACCGGCGGCATGGACCTCGTCAAGGACGTGGCCAAGGCCGGCGACGACGGGGCGTTCGCCCAGCAGGCCGGTGGTGGCCACCCGAAGAAGGAGGTCATCATCAAGGACCTCGCGATGAGCCCGCCGCAGGGCTGACCCCCGCGCTGACGACCAGGCGCCCGCCGGCTGAGCCGGCGGGCGCCTGTGTGTCCGGGGTACGCGTCAGGCGCCGGAGGTGACCCGGTACGCGTCGAAGACGCCATCCACCTTGCGGACCGTGGCCAGCAGGTGGCCCAGGTGCTTCGGGTCGGCCATCTCGAAGCTGAACCGGCTCACCGCCACCCGGTCGCGGGTGGTCGTGACGGTGGCGGAGAGGATGTTGACCCGCTCGTCGGAGAGCACCCGGGTGACGTCGGCCAGCAGCTTGTGCCGGTCCAGTGCCTCGACCTGGATGGCGACCAGGAAGGTCGAGGCGGAGGTGAGCTTCCAACTCACCTCGACCACCCGCTCGCTCTGGGCCCGCAGGTCCTCGGCGTTGGCGCAGTCGTCGCGGTGCACGCTCACCCCGCCGGAGCGGGTGACGAAACCGAACACCGAGTCCGGTGGGACCGGGGTGCAGCAGCGAGCCAGCTTGATCCAGACGTCGCTGACGCCACGGACCACGACACCGGGGTCGTTGCTGCTCTGGCGGCTGCGCGGTGGCCGGGTGGCGACGGCGGTCTCGGCGATGTCCTCCGCCGCGCCCTCCTCGCCGCCGTACGCGGCCATCAGCTTCTGCACCACCGACTGGGCGGAGACCTGGCTGTCGCCGACCGCCGCGTAGAGCGACGCCACGTCGGCCAGGTGCAGGTCCCGCGCGATCGACATGAGCGCGTCGGAGGTGAGCATCCGCTGCAACGGCATGCCCTGCTTGCGCATCGCCTTGACGATCGCGTCCTTGCCGGCCTCGATCGCCTCCTCGCGCCGCTCCTTGTTGAAGTACTGGCGGATCTTCGTACGAGCCCGCGGGCTCTTGACGAAGCCCAGCCAGTCCTGTGTCGGGCCGGCGGTCTCGGACTTCGAGGTGAAGATCTCGATCACGTCGCCGTTGGACAGCGTCGACTCCAACGGCACCAACTTGCCGTTGACCCGCGCCCCGATGCACTTGTGCCCCACCTCGGTGTGCACCGCGTACGCGAAGTCCACCGGCGTCGACCCGGTCGGCAGCGGGATGACGTCACCCTTCGGGGTGAAGACGTACACCTCCTGGCTGGACAGGTCGAAGCGCAGCGCGTCCAGGAACTCGCTCGGGTCGGCCGCCTCCCGCTGCCAGTCGAGCAACTGCCGCAGCCAGGTCATCTCGTCGATGTGCGCCGGCGGGCCGACGATCTGGGTGCCCTTGTGCTCCTTGTACTTCCAGTGCGCGGCGATGCCGAACTCCGCGGTGCGGTGCATCGCGTACGTGCGGATCTGCATCTCCACCGGCTTGCCGGTGGGCCCGATGACAGTCGTGTGCAACGACTGGTACATGTTGAACTTGGGCATCGCGATGTAGTCCTTGAACCGGCCCGGAACCGGCTGCCAGTTGGCGTGGATGACGCCCAGCGCCGCGTAGCAGTCCCGAACCGTGTCGACCAGGATCCGCACCCCGACCAGGTCGTAGATGTCGTTGAAGTCACGACCCCGCACGATCATCTTCTGGTAGATCGAGTAGAGGTGCTTCGGCCGTCCGGTGGTCTCCGCCTTGATCTTGGCGGCCTTGAGGTCGGTGCCGACCTTCTGGGTGACCTGCCGCAACAGCGTCTCGCGCTGCGGCTGGTGCTCCCCGATCAGCCGGTTGATCTCCTCGTAGCGCTTCGGGAACAACGTGCCGAAGGACAGGTCCTCCAGCTCCCACTTGATCGTGTTCATACCGAGCCGGTGCGCCAGCGGCGCCAGGATCTCCAACGTCTCCTTGGCCTTCTGCTCCTGCTTGGGGCGGGGCAGGAAGGTCAGGGTGCGCATGTTGTGCAGTCGGTCGGCCAACTTGATCACCAGCACCCGCGGGTCCTTGGCCATCGCCACGACCATCTTGCGGATCGTCTCGGCCTTCGCCGCGTCACCCAGCTTGACCTTGTCCAGCTTGGTGACGCCGTCGACCAGCAGGGCGACCTCGCCGCCGAAGTCGGCGCGCATCGCGTCGAGGGTGTACTCGGTGTCCTCGATGGTGTCGTGCAGCAGCGCGGCGACGAGCGTGGTGGTGTCCATCCCCAGGTTGCCGAGAATCGTCGCCACCGCGAGCGGGTGCGTGATGTACGGGTCACCGGACTTGCGGTACTGCCCGGAGTGCCACCGCGCGGCCGTGTCGAAGGCGCGCTGGAGCAGCCGGGCATCGGCCTTGGGATGGTTGTCCCGGTGGCTCGCGATGAGCGGCTCCAGCACCTCGCTGACCTGGGAGGTCTGCCAGGGCGCGTTGAACCGGGCCAGCCGGGCCCGCACCCGCCGACCGGTGGGCGCGTTGGACAGCCCGAAGCCACCGCTCGGCGACGGGTCGACGCCGGCGTCACCCGGGAACGGCACCACCACCCCGTCGGCGCCGGGAGACGCCTCGACGCTCGGCGGGCCGCTGATCGGTCGTACCGCGCTCTCGCCCGCAGCCCGGCCAGAGCCGCTGCCGGCGCCCGTGACCCGGGCTGGCGCGTCGCCTGCCCGGTCAGTCACCGTGCCGTCAGCGTCGCCTGTCGGGTGCACCGTGCCCTCCGCCGGAGGGACGACATCGTGGGACACCGGCCTCCTCACCGCTCGCCGGGAAAACACCTGCCGAACAATCGGCCGGCCTGGTCTCGCGCCGCCGGACGGCGTACCGCCGGCGTCAGCAATGGGCAATGCTACCCGCACGCACGGTCCGCTGCCGCTCCGCCGGACGGTCGGCACAGGCTCCGCCCGACCAGTCCGCCATCAAACGGTCAGCGCGCCACCGAACGACTCAAACGGTCAGCAGGGCATGGACGGGACGCGGCGCCAACCGCTCCCGCCCACCCAGGAAACCGAGTTCCAGCAGCACGGTGAAACCGGTGACGGTGCCGCCGGCCCGCTCCACCAGGTCCAACGTCGCCTCGGCGGTGCCGCCGGTCGCCAACACGTCGTCGACCACCAGCACCCGGTGCCCGGCGGTGAAGGCGTCCTCGTGCACCTCGAGGGTGGCCTCGCCGTATTCGAGCGCGTAGGAGACCGAGTGCGCCGGGCGGGGGAGCTTGCCGGCCTTCCGGACCGGCACCACGCCGACCCCGGCCGCGTACGCCACGGCCGCGGCGACGACGAACCCGCGTGCCTCGATGCCGACCACCACGTCGAAGGCGTCCCGACCGTGGTACGCGACGATCCCGTCGATCACCTCACGGAACGCCTTCCCGTCGGCGAACAGCGGCATCAGGTCCTTGAACATGACGCCGGGCTTGGGGAAGTCGGGCACGTCCAGCACCCGGCTGGCGACCAGTCGGGCGGCCTCCGGGCCGCTGTCCCCGCGCGCCGCGGTGCTGTGGGTCTCCGTCATGGCTGTTCCGCTCTCCTTCAACGACGACGGCGTCCGGCAGTGCTGCTCGCACAGCATGCCGGACGCCGTTCGGTTGTGTCGTGGCGGGTCAGCGCCGCTTGGCGCCACCCGGCCGGTTGCCGCCACCACCGGGGCGACCGCCCCGGGCACCGGTCGGCCGCTTGCCCGCCGGGCGAGCGCCCACCTTGGGCGCGGCGCCGGCCAGCGCGGCAGCGTCCGGGTCGAGCGACTCCTCGGTCACCTGACCCTGGGTCGGGCTCACCGCACCCTTGCCGGTGACCTCGCCCCGGGCGAGCCCGCTGCGCCGGGCCAGGACGCGCTTGTTGTGCGCCTGGATCCGCGGGTCGTAGTTCTTCAGCAGGGCCAGCAGCGGCGTGGCCACCAGGATGGAGGTCAGGAACGCCACCGCCATACCGACGAACAGCACCAGGCCGAGGTCCTTCAACGTGCCGGCGCCGAGCAGACCGGCACCGATGAAGAGCAGACCGCCGACCGGCAGCAGGGCGACCACCGAGGTGTTCAGCGACCGCATCAGGCTCTGGTTGACGGCCAGGTTGGCCGCCTCGGCGTACGTCTGGTTGTTGTTGGCGGTGATGCCGCGGGTGTTCTCCTGGACCTTGTCGAAGACCACCACCACGTCGTAGAGCGCGAAGCCCAGGATCGTGAGGAACCCGATGATCGTCGACGGGGTGACCTCGAAGCCGACGAGCGAGTAGATGCCGGCGGTGAGGATCAGGTTGGTGAACAGCGACGCGACCGCCGCGACGGCCATCCGCCACTCGAAGCGCAGGATCAGGTAGACCATCACCAGCGCGATGAAGATGACCAGACCGAGTACGGCCCGCTGGGTCACCTGACTGCCCCACGCCTCGCTGACCTGGTTACCGCTGATCTGGTCCGCGTTGATCCCCAGATCCTCGGCGATCTGACCCTTGACCGCGTTCGTCTGCTCGGCGCTGAGCTGCGGCGTACGCAGCTCGTAGGTGTCACCACCGGTGCCGCCGACCTTCTGTGCGGTGGCCACCTTGATGCCGGTGTTCTCCGCGGCGAGGGCCGAGTTGACCTCCCGCTCGGCGTCTTCCAGGGTGCCGACACTGGCCGGCACCTGGAACGAGTTGCCGCCGGCGAACTCGATGCCGAGGCTGAACCCACGCAGCCCGAAGCTGAGCAGCGCGATCAGGATCAGGACACCGGCGACGCCGAACCAGAGCTTGCGGCGGCCGACGACGTTGAGACCGGCCTCGCCGTTGTAGAGGCGGCTCGCCAGACCGTTTTCAGCCATCTCAGGCCTCCTTGGCGCGCGGGTTGCGGGGCTGAGTCTGCTGGCTGCGGGCCGGCAGTGCCCGGCCCAGGCCGCTGACCCGCGGGGACAGGAACGCCCGGGTCCGGGCGAACATCGTCATGATCGGGTGCCGGAAGAGGAAGACCACGACCAGGTCCAGCACGGTGGCCAGACCGAGGGCGAACGCGAAGCCCTTGACCGTGCCGACCGAGACCACGTAGAGCACCACGGCGGAGAGCAGGGTGATCGCGTTGGCCGAGATGATCGTGCGACGAGCCCGCATCCAGGCGCGCGGCACCGCGCTACGCGGGCTGCGCCCCTCCCGGATCTCGTCCTTCAACCGTTCGAAGTAGATGACGAACGAGTCCGCCGCCACACCGAGCGAGACGATCATGCCGGCGATGCCGGCGAGGGTGAGCGTGAAGCCTATCTGCCGGCCGAGCACCACGAGCGCGCCGAAGACCAGCAGCGCGGAGAGGATCAGGCTCAGGAAGATCACCGAGCCGAGCAGCCGGTAGTAGAAGAACGCGTAGATGATGACCAGCAGCATGCCGATGCCGGCCGCGAGCAGACCGGCACGCAGGTGGCTGGCACCCAGCGTCGCGGTGACGTTCTGCGCCTCCTGCTGCTTGAACGTCACCGGAAGCGCGCCGAAGCGCAGCTGGCCGGCGAGCGCGCTCGCGTCCTTCTGGTTGAAGTTGCCGGTGATCTGGGAGTTGCCGGTCAGCACGCCCTGGATCTCCGGCGAGGAGACGATCTCGTTGTCCAGCACCACGGCGACCCGGCACTTGCCGTCCTGGCCGAGTGCGGTCGCGTCGCAGGCCTGGCCCTCGTTGTTGAACGACTCACGGGTGAGGTCGGTCCACTTGCCCTGACCGTCGCTCTTGAAGTCGAGGCTGACCACCCAGGCGTTGGTCTGGTCGAGCACCGCGTCGGCGTCGGACACGTCGGTGCCCAGCACCTTGGCCTGGTCGAGCAGGTACTTCGAGGCGCCGTCCTCGCAGGAGACGACCTGCTGCTTCGGCTCGGAGATCGACGCCGGGGGGCGCTCGTCGAGCTGCTTGCAGCCGATGGTCGGCACGTTGAACTGCATCTGCGCCGACAGCACGGCGACCTCTTGCGGCGACAGCTCGCCGAACGGCTTGAGCTTGTCGGCGAGCGACGGGTCGGCGGTCAGGTCGGCCGGGGCCTGCAGACCGTTGGCGGCCTGCCAGGCGGCGGCGCCGACCTTCTGCTCGACGGCCTTGCGCTGCTCCTCGATGCTGGCCGGCACCGGCTCCGCGCTGGCACTGGCACTGGGCGCGGCGGCACTCGCCGAGGCGGACGGAGTCGGCGTGGCGCTGGGCGCCGGGGCCATCCCACCCTGACCGCCGCTGGGCGACGGGCTTATCTTCGGCGCGCCGCTGCCCGACGGGGTCGGGGTGGCGCCGCCGGACGGCGTCGCGCTGCCGGACGGGTTGGGGACGGCGCTGCCGGACGGAGTGGGCGCGGCCGGCGGCGGCACGGCGGCCGTCCCGCTGCCGTCGGCACCCTTGAGCACCTTGCGGAAGCGCAGCTCAGCGGCGTTGCCCACGTCTCTGAGGTCCCGGTTCTCACCGGGCAGGGAGATGACGATGTTCCGGTTGCCCTCGGTGACCACCTCGGCCTCGGCCACGCCGAACGCGTTGACCCGGCTCTCGATGATCTGCCGAGCCTCCTCGAGATTCTCCGCCGTCGGCGCCTTGCCGCCGATGCTGTTTCTCGCCTCCAACGTCACCCGGGTGCCGCCGATGAGGTCCAGACCGAGCCGAGGCTCGAGCCGATCCTTCAGGCTGCCGCTGGCACCCGAGAAGAACACCAGAAGATAGAGGACGACGAAGATGAACCCGAGCACGGCGAGCTGCCGCCCGGGGCGCATCTGTCCCTGAGGTGGTGCCACGGCTGTCCTGTCTCCCTGTGCGGTGGCGCCGCTGTGCGCAGCGGCGGCGGTGTCGGGCCGGGGGTCCCGGCTGACGGGCTGACCTGAGCCGACGAGATGCCGACACGTGGTCCGGACACCCAGCGCGGAACGCCGATGGTCACGGGAACGTGCCGACGCCCAACGTCGACCCAACTATCCAGTTTTCACGTCTGGTCCGCTGCCCCGTCGGGCGCGGTGGCCCGGAAGCCGGTCGACCGGCCGTACGCCGGACTCGCCACCCCCGGAGAAGACGTCATTCCTTGATGACGTCGGCGTCCCCGCTGACCGGCTCGCTCGGCAGCTCCGCGCGGGTGACCACCCGGGCGATGGCGGCCCGCGCGTAGCGGGTCTGCACACCAGGGGCCACCTCGATCAGGACGGTGTCGTCCTCGATGCCGGTGACCGTGCCGTAGAGCCCGCCGATGGTGACGACCTCGTCGCCCGGGCCGAGCCCGGACTGCATCGACTCAGCCTCGCGGCGGCGCTTCTGCTGGGGTCGGATCATCATGAAGTACATGACACCGAAGAGCAGGACGATCATCAGGATCGGCGTGATACCGCCACCTGAGGGGCCCGCTGCTATGTAATTCACGGTTACTGACCTTCCCACTGGCCACCGGCCCGGCACCTGGGTGCCGGAGCGGAGGCGGAATCTCACGTCCTGTACAGACCGCGGCGAAGTCTAAACCCTGCACCTGAGAACACCGAATGCGGCACAGATCACGTTCACATCACGGCTGATCGGTATCCATCGAGAACAGATCGGGCACAGGCGGACTATCCATGCCAAAGGTACCATTCGGCGGAGTGCGCCCCAGATGCCGCCAGGCGGCCTCCGTGGCCACCCGCCCCCGCGGCGTACGCGCCAACAGACCAGCACGGACCAGAAACGGCTCGCAGACCTCCTCGACCGTGTCCGGCTGCTCCCCCACCGCCACGGCAAGGGTGGACAGACCCACCGGCCCACCCCGGAACGAGTCGACCAACGCGGTCAGCACCGCACGGTCCAACCGGTCCAACCCGAGCGCGTCCACGTCGTACACGATCAGCGCCGCACGGGCGGTGTCGACATCGACCACGCCGTCGGCCCGCACCTCGGCGTAGTCGCGGACCCTGCGCAGCAGCCGGTTGGCGATCCGCGGCGTGCCCCGGGACCGACCGGCGATCTCGGTCGCACCCTCCGGGGTGATCGGCACCCCCAGGATCCGCGCCGAACGGTGCAGCAGCGTCTCCAGATCCGCCGGAGCGTAGAAGTCGAGGTGGGCGACGAACCCGAACCGGTCCCGCATCGGACCGGTCAACAGACCCGAGCGGGTCGTCGCGCCCACCAGGGTGAACGGCTCGACATCCAGCGGGATCGCCGTCGCCCCCGGCCCCTTGCCGACCACCACGTCGACCCGGAAGTCCTCCATCGCGCTGTACAGCAACTCCTCGGCCGGACGCGCGATGCGGTGGATCTCGTCGATGAAGAGCACATCGCCCTCGGTGAGACTGGTCAGGATCGCCGCCAGGTCCCCGGAACGCTCGATGGCCGGGCCACTCGTCACCCGGATACCCGCGCCCAACTCGGCGGCGACGATGTTGGCCAGACTCGTCTTGCCCAGACCGGGCGGGCCGGAGAGCAGGATGTGGTCCGGTGGCGACCCCCGCCGCATCGCGCCCTGCAACAACAGGTCGAGCTGATCACGCACCCGGTCCTGGGCGATGAACTCGGCCAACCGCCTCGGCCGGACCGTGGCCTCCGCGTCCCGGTCGGCGTCACTGACGTACGCCGAGACAAGCCCGTCGGTCTCGCTCACCGTGCCCTCTTCACTCGCGACTGCGGGGCTCGCAACCCCGGCTCACTCCTCGCGCACACCGCGCGGGCGCTCATCGGGTCCGACCCAGCAGGCGGATGGCCTGCTTGAGCAGGACCGGCACCGGCGGCGTCTCACCCTCGATCGACTCGGCCACCGCGGCCACCGCCTGATCGGCCTGGCCAGCCGTCCAACCCAGCCCGACCAGCGCCTGCCGGACCTGGTCCGACCAGCTACCGCGGGTCACCCCGGTCACCCCGTCGACGCCGATCGGCACCGGGCCGATCCGGTCGCGCAGTTCCAGCACCAGGCGCTCGGCGCCCTTCTTGCCGATCCCGGGCACCCGGGTCAGGGCGGCCGTGTCGGCGTTGGCGATGGCCTTGCGCACCGCGTCCGGACTGTGCACGGCAAGCACCGCCTGGGCCAGTCGCGGACCCACCCCGCTGGCGGTCTGGAGCAACTCGAACAGAGACTTGGCGTCGTCGTCGGCGAAGCCGTAGAGGGTCAGCGAATCCTCCCGCACGATCAGGCTGGTGGCGAGCCGGGCGACCTGGCCGACCCGCAGCTCCGCGAGGGTGCCGGGGGCGCAGTGCACGGCGAGACCGACACCGCCAACCTCGATCACGGCCTGGTCCGGACCCGTCGCGGTCACCGTGCCGCGCACGCTGGCGATCATCGTGCTCCTCCTCGTCGTGCCCGGTCGGCCGCCGCGGCCAGCTTCGAGCGGGTCCCGCCGCGCCACACGTGGCAGATGGCCAGGGCGAGCGCGTCGGCGGCGTCGGCCGGCTTCGGCGGCTCGGCCAGCCGCAACAGCCGGGTGACCATCGCGGTCATCTGCGCCTTGTCCGCCTGACCGGACCCGGTCACGGCCGCCTTCACCTCGCTCGGCGTGTACGTCTGCACCGGCAGTCCGGCGCGCGCCCCGGCCAGCACGGCGATGCCGCTGGCCTGCGCGGTGCCCATCACCGTACGCACGTTGTGCTGACTGAACACCCGCTCGACGGCGACGCTCTCCGGCTGGTGCTCGGCGACCAACTTGTTCAGCGACCGGTCCAGGTGCAACAGGCGCAGCGCCAGGTCGTCGGCCGGGTCGGTGTAGACCACGTAGTAGGCGATCAGAGTGCAGGGACGCCCGGGCACACCCTCGACCACACCCACCCCGCACCGGGTCAGCCCCGGGTCGACCCCCAGCACCCGCACGCCGCCCCCTCCCCAGCCGTCAGCAGTACGTGTGTTCGACACCCTAACCGGCGCTCTTCCCACCAGCCCCACGGGACACGCCCCGCGCCCCGCGCGCCCCACGCTCGACCGGCCGGGAGCGGAGGTCCGGGGCGCCAGCCGCAAGGTCACGCTCGATCCGGGATGTAGTGGCAACGAAGCACCCGGACACCACTACATCCCAGATGCTGCGCGATCTGCGGCGGCGAGGGCGGGTGGGCCACACAGCTTTGGTACGGAGTATGTGTCGCTGGCCCATGTGCCGGGGAGCACACAGCTCGTAACTTCTTGCGCCATGACGGCAGAACCCGTGGCGGTCCCCCACGTCGTACAGCTCGACCTCGCCGGTCGGACCGCCCTGGTCACCGGGGGCGGTGGCGGCATCGGGCGGGCGTGTGCCCTGCGGCTGGGCGCGGCCGGCGCCACGGTGCTCGTGGTGGATCGCGACCTGGAGGCGGCCAAGGCGGTGGCCGCGGAGGTCGGCGGCCGGGCAGAGGGTGTGGACCTGTCCGACGCCGCGGCGGTGGACCGCCTCGACGTGGACGTGGACATCGTGGTGAACAACGCCGGCCTTCAGCACGTCGCGCCGCTGCAGGACTTTCCCGTCGAGCGCTTCGAGTACATCCAGCGGGTGATGGTGGAGGCGCCGTTCCTGCTGATCCGTCGCGCGCTGCCGCACATGTACGCCCGGGGCTGGGGTCGGATCGTCAACATCTCCTCGGTGCACGGGTTGCGCGCGTCGCCGTACAAGGCGGCCTACGTCTCGGCGAAGCACGCGCTGGAGGGGCTGTCGAAGGTGGTGGCGTTGGAGGGCGCCACGCACGGGGTGACCGCCAACTGCATCAACCCGGCGTACGTGCGCACCGCGCTGGTGGAGAGCCAGATCGCCGACCAGGCGGCCAGCCACGGCATCGACGAGGCCGAGGTGATCGAGAAGATCATGCTGGCCCGGGCCGCGATCAAGCGCCTGATCGAACCGGAGGAGGTCGCCGAGCTGTTGGCGTACCTCTGCTCGCCGCCGGCGGCGTTCATCACCGGCGCGTCGATCGCCCTCGACGGGGGCTGGACGGCCAACTAGTGGGGCTGAGCACAATGTCGACCATGTCATCGCCGGTGGAGTTCCTGGAGCTGCTCGCCCGTGAGGCCGCGGCGGTCGAGTTCGAGGGACCGTTGGTGGCCGCGCGGGCCGCGGGGCTGCCGCCGGAGCGGCTGGCCGAGCTGGAGCAGGCCAGGTCGGTGGCGTTGCGGGTCCGCGCGCTGCTGGAGCGTCGCCGTCGCCGGGAGTCCGAGCTGTCCGGCCTGTACGACACGGTCAGCGACCTGGCCGGGCTGCGCGACCTGGACGACGTGCTGCGGGCGATCGTGCACCGGGCTCGTAACCTGCTCGGCGCGGACGTGGCCTACATGACGCTCAACGACGACGAGCGCGGCGACACGTACATGCGGGTGACCGACGGGTCGGTCTCGGCCCGTTTCCAGCGGTTGCGGTTGCCGATGGGCGCCGGTCTCGGTGGCCTGGTGGCCCAGTCCGGCGCGCCGTACGTCACCGGGAACTACGGCGAGGACGCGCGCTTCCACCACACCGGGGAGATCGACGCCGGGGTGGGCGAGGAGGGTCTGGTGGCGATCCTCGGGGTGCCGCTGCGGCTCGGTTCCACCTCGATCGGTGTGCTCTACGCGGCCAACCGTTCGGCTCGGCCGTTCGTCCGGGAGGAGGTGGCGCTGCTGGTCTCGTTGGCCGCGCACGCCGCGGTGGCGATCGACACCGCCCGGCTGCTGACCGAGACCCGCTCGGCGTTGGCCGAGTTGTCGGCCGCGAACACCACCATCCGGGCGCACAGCAGCTCGGTGGAGCGGGCCGCGGCGGCGCACGATCGGATGACGGCGCTGGTGCTGCGCGGCGGCGGGGTGGAGGACGTGGCGGCGGCGGTGACCGAGGTGCTGGGTGGTGCGCTGCTGGCGTTGGACGCCGAGGGCCGCCTGCTGGCCCGGGTGGGTGAGATCGACGAGCCGGACCGGGCGGACATCGTGGAGGCGGTGGCGGCGTCGCGGACCGAGGGGCGAAGTGTGCGCCGGGGTCCCCTCTGGTACGCGGCGGTGGTGGCGGGCGCGGAGAACCTGGGCGCCCTGGTGCTGCGTCCGGACGACGAGTTGGTCGACGCCGACCAGCGGATTCTGGAGCGGGCCGCCCTGGTGACCGCGCTGCTGCTGCTGTTCCGCCGGACGGTGGCGGAGGCGGAGGGGCGGGTGCGTGGCGAGTTGCTGGACGACCTGATCGCTCGTCCGCTGCGCGACACCGACGCGTTGCGCAGTCGTGCTCGCCGGCTCGGGGTGGACCTGGACGCACCGCACGTGCTGGTGGCGGTGGGCGACGACGCGATCGCGGCGACCGGCTCGGCCCGGCAGCGGGTGCTCTCCTGGGCCACCACGTACGCCTCGGCGCGCGGTGGGCTGGCCGCGGCGCGCGACGGTCGGGTGGTGCTGATGCTGCCGGGGTTGGACGCGGGCGGCAGCGCCCGCGCGGTGGCAAGGGACCTGTCCCGGGTGACCGGCCGACCGGTGACCGCCGGGGCGAGCGGCCCGTCGAACGGGCCGGCGGCGCTGGCCGGGACCTTCCACGAGGCGGACCGGTGCCTGACGGCGCTTGGCGCGTTGGGCCGGACCGGCCAGGGGGCGAGCACCGCCGAGCTGGGCTTCGTCGGGTTACTGCTGGGCACGGTCGGTGACCGGGGCGAGACGGACGTGGCCCAGTTCCTCCGCACCACGGTCGGGCCGGTGGTCGACTACGACGCTCGGCGGGGCACGGCTCTGGTGCGGACGTTGGAGGCGTACTTCGGGGTGGGTGGCAGCCTGGCCCGCGCCGCCGAGCAGCTGCACGTGCACGTGAACACGGTGACCCAGCGGTTGGAGCGGGTCGGGCAGTTGCTCGGCGCGGACTGGCAGCGGCCCGAGCGGGCGTTGGAGGTGCAGCTCGCGCTGCGCCTGCACCGGCTGCGCGCATCGGCCGACTGATCGACCGAGGCCAGCCGGCGACCGCCCCGAGCAGCCGCCGGCTCGCGGACCAGCGGCCTGCTCAGCGGACCTGGATGCCCCGCAGCACGGCGTCGACGACCCGCTCGGGCAGGGTCTGCTCGTCCAGGTCCGGGTTCCACTGGAGCACCCGCTGGATCAGCATCGGCCCGGTGAGCAGCGCCATCGTCACCTCGATGTCGATGTCGCCCCGGAGCACTCCCTCGTCGATGCCGCGCCGCAGCACCTCGCGCATCAGCTGCCGGCGGGGCGCGATGATGTTCTGGTAGAGCTGAAACTGATCCGAGTCGCGGTTCACGGCGGACGCGAGACAGGGCATGATCTTCGGCGCACGCGGGTCGACGTTCTTGCCGATCGCGCCGACCAGCAGCACCAGGTCGTCGCGGACCGAGTGCCCGGCGGGCTGCGCCAGGACGCCCTTGAGGCGACGTAGCGCGTCCAGCAGCAGGGCGTCCTTGCCCGCCCAGCGGCGGTAGATGGTGGCCTTGCCGACCCCGGCGCGAGCGGCGATCGCCTCGATCGAGAGCGCCTCGATGGTGCTGCCCTCGGCAAGCAGGTCGAGGGTGGCCTCGATGATCGCCTCGTCGGCACGGATGCTCCGCGGTCGCCCGGGCGACCGCGGAGCATCAGCGGTGGACGTCATGGCAGACATCTTCCCGCACCTATGCCGTACCGGCCAACTCGGGCTCGGCAACCGGGGCCGCCGGAGCGACGCTGGTCTCCTCCCGACCCGGCATCCAGCGCAGCACCACGATGATCCCGAGCGCGGCGATCACCGCGGAGAGCCCGGCCGCCCAGTGCATGGCGGTGACGAAGGCGTCGTTGGCCGCCGAGATCAGCGACGGGCCCGCCGGGCCGAGCTGGCCCGCCGCCGCGTACGCGCCGGAGATCGACTCGTTGGCCGCGTCGCGGGCCTGCGTGGGCAGGCCGGTCAGCGCGTCACCGATGTCGCTGCGGTAGACCGCGGAGAGCACCGAGCCGAGGACGGCCACGCCGAGCGCGCCGGCCACCTGGCGGATGGTGTTGCTGACCGCGGAGCCCACGCCGGCCTTCTCCCGGGGCAGCGCCGACATGATCGACTCCGTGGCGGGCGGCATGATGTTGGCCATTCCCGCGCCCTGGATGAGGAAGACGAGCAGCACGATCCAGATCGGGGTGGAGGCGCCGATGAAGAGGAAGGCGCCGAGGGACACCACGGTCAGCGCCAGGCCGACGGTGGCGACGGCCTTACCGCCGTAGCGGCGGACCATCGCGGCGCTGCGCGGCGCGAAGATCAGCTGGGCACCGGCGAAGGGCAGGAAGAGCAGACCGGTCTGCAACGGGCTGTAGTCGCGTACGAGTTGCAGGTAGAACGAGCCGAAGAACATCGAGCCCATCGCGGCGAAGAACACCAGGCCGACGATGGCGACCGGCGCGGCGAAGCGGGGCACCTTGAACAGCCGGACGTCCAGCGACGGGTGGTCGCTGCGCCGCTCGTGCCGGACGAACCAGGCGAGCACCGCGACGCCGATCAGGATCGAACCCCAGGCGATCGGGCGGTCGAAGCCGTGCTCGCCGCCGTCGATGATGCCGTAGGAGAGGGCGACCAGGCCGACCACGGAGAGCAGCACGCCGAATACGTCGATCCGGCCCGGTCGCGGGTCACGCGACTCCGGGACCAGCAGCCCCACCAGCACCACGCCGGCGATGACCACCGGCACGTTGATCAGGAAGACCGAACCCCACCAGAAGTGCTCCAGCAGCGCGCCGCCGAGGATCGGGCCGATGGCCACGGCGAGGCCGACGGCGCCGGCCCAGACACCGATGGCCCGGCCACGCTCGCGCGGGTCGAAGACGTTGGAGATGATCGAGAGCGTCACCGGCATGATGGCCGCGCCGCCGACCCCCATCAGTGCGCGGGCCGCGACGAGCTGGCCGGGGCTCTGGGCGTACGCGGAGAGCAGCGACGCCAGGCCGAACAGCACCAGACCGATCATCAGGAAGCGCTTGCGGCCGGCGCGGTCGCCGAGCACCCCGAAGGTGAACAGCAGTCCGGCGAAGACGAGCGTGTAGGAGTTGATGGACCACTCCAGCTCGCCCTGGCTGGCGCCGAGGCCGTGCACCGGGTCGGCCAGGGTGCGCAGGGCGACGTTCAGGATCGTGTTGTCGAGGACGACCACGAGGAGGCTGATCACCAGCACCCCCAGGATCGCCCACCTCCTCGGGTGGCCGGTGTTGTTGTGCAGCTCCATGCCTGGTTTCCCCCCACGCTTTCCCCGCGCCGCAATACGATACGGGTCAGACTCGTAACGCGGGTCAGCCTACGGCGTGCATTAACGATACGGCACCGATCCGTATCGTATGTGGTGGGCATCACGCCGAGTAGCAACGGCCAGGCAGGCGGCGACGGCGGTCGGCAGCGAGTCGAGGCGGTCCGCCGGCGCGGTGAGTGGCTCGATCCAACCCGGTCCCGCGCCGTACACCCGCAGGCGTGGGAAGTCCCGGGCAAAGCGCACCAGACGGTACGCGCGGCCGGTGACCGGCGTCTGCGACCAGAGCACGACGGTGTGCGGGCGCGCCCGGTACACCGCGCTGGCCAGCGCCGACCAGGGCAGCGCGGGCCCCAGGTGCAGACACCCGCGCCCCTGCTCGCGCAGCGCGGCGGCGAGCGCGTGCAGACCAAGGCAGTGCGCCTCCTTCTCGGCGCCGGCCAGCAGCAACCCGCCGGCGGGCAGTGACCGGCCCGGCTCCCGGCGGTACACGTCCAACCCGACCCGGACGCCCTCGGAGAGGGCATGTTCGACGGCGACCTCGGCGGCGGAACGTCCCCGCAGCCGGGCCAACAACGGACGACAGACCTGCTCCCAGAGCGCCGGCACGCCCCAGGCCTCGGCCACCTCCAGCACCAGCGTGGCGACGGCATTGCCGTCCAGGTCCTCGGCAGCCAGCGAGACCTGCTTGTACGCGATCTCCACGGTCCGCGCCGGCATCGGCTCGGTCAGCACCAGACGTACCCCCGGATAGACGTTCCCTACCCGGGGGTTCGCTGGAACGGCGGGCGGTGGATGCGCCGGCGCGGGATTTGCCGGCGGCGACCTTGACCGGACCTCCTAGGTTGATGATCTACCCAGCCCCGCGGAAGGTCCCCACCCATGCCTGTCGGCTTCACCACGGCGATCGTCTTCACCGCCGCCCTGGCGGTCAGCGCCGTCCTGGCCCTCGTCACCCGCGCGCGGCCACTGAAGCGGGTGGCCGCTCTCGCGGCCCTCGGCTTCCTGGCCCTCACCCTGCTGGTCGGGATCACCTCCAGCGCCCACTCGGTGCCCATCCGCTCGGTCGGCATCGTCACCAGCTTCGGCAAGCCCACCGGCGAGGTGACCGGTTCCGGCCTGAAGTGGGTGGCGCCCTGGCAGAAGGTCGGCGAGTGGGACGCCGGCCGGCAGAAGTACGACCACATCGGCGGCAACAACTGCGTACGGGTCCGCACCGGCACGCTCGCCGACGCCTGCGTCGAGGTCCTCATCGAGTGGCAGGTCAAGCCGGAGAACGCGCCGAAGCAGTTCATGGACTACAAGGGCGACTTCAACAGCTTCCGGGGTCAGCGGGTGGGAGTGCAGTTGGACAGCGCGGTCAACGACGCCTTCGCCGCGTACAACCCCCTTGAGAAGATCGACGCCCAGACCGGTGACCTCAACGTCGACCTGAAGCCGTTCGCGGCGAACATCAAGACCAGCGCGGAAGCCCGGCTCACCACCGACGTGGACATCCTCTCGGTGACGATCACCCGGGTGAACCACGACGACAAGACCGAGGGCAACATCAAGGCGTTCCAGGACAAGCTGGCTCAGACCCGCAACCTGGAGCAGGACCGCAAGAACGCCGAGATCTCCAAGCAGATCACCGAGACCAACGCGAAGGTCGACAAGGTGACCCGTTGTCTGGAGATCGCCGAGAAGAACGGCGCCAACCCGGGTCTGTGCATCAACCCGGGCATCGTCACCGGCAAGTGACCGACGCCGAGCGGGTCGGCGCTCGTCAGCGCGCGGCGGCCCGCTCCCAGGGACGGGGAGCGCTGACCTTGGCCCAGCTCGCGCCGAAGGTCATCCGGCGCAGCGGTGGCACGATGTCGCAGAGGCTGAACCAGCGACGGGTCAGGCCCACGTTCAGCGGGTTGCTCATCATGCCCTGGTGGAGGGTCCGCAGGGCCAGGTCGACGGCTTGGAATCCGTACTCGCGCATCTCGGTCTCGTACTCGCCGATCGCGTCCAGCAGCGGCAGGTGGCCGGTGCCGGCCAGGGACAACTGGCGGGTGAGCAGGGCGGAGTCGCGCAGTGCGGTGTTGGCGCCGTTACCGCCGGCCGGCGGCATGCCGTGCACGGCGTCGCCGAGGACGGTGACCCGCGACGGCGCCCAGGGCGCCGGGCGATCGGACGCCTGGAACGGAAACGCGCTCACGTCCCCCGGTGGACACTCGTCGATCAGTCGGCGGAGCGCCGGGTGCCAGCCCGTGATCAGCCCGGCGACGTAGGCCTTCAACTGTGCGCCGTCGAGGCGCTCCGGACGCGAGGGAAACAGTTCGTTGCGGCCGACGAACGCGCAGAGCAGATAGTCGTCCCCGACCGGCTGCTGGCGTTCGAACACGGAGGTGAACAGGAAGTACGGCGCACCGGTCAGGACGAGGTTCATGCCGTCCGCCAGCCGGGCGGGTAACCAGGCTCGGGTGTCGTCGTTCAGCGGCAACTTGAGCCCGACGCCCACCGCGCCGGTGTCGCGCTGGGTTGCGGTCGGCAGGTACTGCGCGCGTACCCGGGAGTTGATCCCGTCGGCGCCGACCAGGACGTCGCAGCTGACGGACGTGCCGTCGGCGAAGTGCGCGGTGGGCCGACCGTCGGCGGCGAGCTCGTAGCGTTCGAACGTCCTGTCGTAGTGGACGGCGTCGTCGAGTCCGTCGAGGAGGACGCCGCGCAGTGTCTGACGGTCGACCGGATAGGCCCGTTCCGCGGGGTCGGGATCGTCGGGATGCATGAGCGCGTCCTCGACGAGGACGAGCGTGCGCAGGTCCGTGCCCAGGAAGCCGAAACCGCCGCCGGGGCGGCCCGCGGTGTCCGTGAACGCCTGCCACTGCCGGTCGGGCAGGCAGGCACGCAGCGACCGGCTGCCCGCCGGGTTGATGGCGAGCCGGTAGCGGTCCACCCGGTCGTCGCGGCACCGGTCACGCTCGTACACGGCGGCGTCGAGGCCGTGTTTACGCAGACCCTGGGCGAGCGCGAGACCGCCGATGCCACCGCCGACGATGAGGACGTCAATCATGGGTGAGTCCTTCCGGTGCGAAGAGGTCGCACAGTTGGTTGACAACCGACTCGGCCTTGTCGGGACGCAGACGGATCCCCTTGACGGTGGCGATCACCAGCTCGACGCTGGCGGCGACGTTGAGTTTCACCGACCAGACGTGGTGCGCGACGCCCTCGGTGAAGATCGCCGCGAGGGCGTCGCGCCACCCCTGTTCGTCACGCTCGATATCGACCTCGGTGGACGCGTCACGTCGAGCGCGAAGATCAAGCTCATCGAGTACGACGAACAACTCGGGCCGTTCCGCGACAGCGGTGGCGATCTCGCTGAGGTGTTGCCGCAACCGGGCGGCGGGTTCCAGGTCGGTGTGCATCGTCGCCTCGAATTGGCTGGTCACGTGCTCGAGCACCGCGGCGATCAGATCGGCCTTGGTCCGGAAGTAGTGGTGCAGGGTGGAGTGGTCGATGCCTGCCGCGGCAGCGATCGGTCGCAGCCGGAACCCCTCGAAGCCGTTCTCGGCGATCGCCGAGAACGCCGCGTGCACCAGGGCCTGCCGGCGGTCGAGCTGTTCAGTCATTCCCACCCATCCTCAACCAAGCGGTTGGTTGATAGTTCAGCATCTGTGTGACCAGGTGTCAACCACCTGGTTGGTGGGCACCTCCCGATCCCGGCCGGGAGGTGCCCACACCGCCGAGCGCGCCCTAGGCGTAGCTGAACAACGGGGGAAAGACGAGGACCACGATCCAGGCCCACGCCGCGTACACCGGCAGGTAACCGGTCTGCCACCGTTCCAGCGTGGCGAACGGCGTGCGTCGGCGGATGAAGGTCAGCAGGAGCCACGCCGACCACGCGAGATTGACCAGCAGGATCACGTTCTCGCCGAGCGCGGCCGCCCGGTTGGGCGTGCTGCCGTACTCGTCGGTGATGCGCCCGGTGATCTCCAACAGCACCAGCACGTCGATCGCCAACGCACTGACCACCAGCGCGAGTTGGAGTTTGTCGAACGCTCCGGCCGGGGCCAGCGGATCACGGGCCGAGAGTGAGTAGAGCAGCAGCCCCAGCACCACGACCAGCAGGAGGTCGAACAGGATCAGCGCCTCGCGCTCGACGTCGATGCCGTGGCTGGTCCAGACCACCGCGACGAGGAAGGCGAGCAGGGCGGCCGTGAAGAGCGGCGTGAACAGTCGGGTGAGGACCGGCGCGATGTTCTCCACGACACTCTGCTTGGCCTCGACCAGCCACCCGGCCACCACGACCGCGGCCGCGGCGCCGCAGGGCAGGAGCCACTGCGAGACGAACGCCTCCGGGACGATGCCGATGGCCGCGAAGGTGTTGAACAGGAACGCGGCGAGCACGCCGCCGCCGAGGGCCATCAGCACGAAGTAGATGAACCACTCGCCGGTGAAGCGGATGAAGTCCATGCGTCGACGAGACGAGCGCCAGTCGTCGGCGACGTAGGCCAGACCGACCACGAGCCAGAGAGCGATGGGCAGGTGGACGCCGGTGACGACCACGGACTGCGAGTCGTCCGCCAGTGGGTAGGCGTTGGCCGCCGCGACGCCGAGCGCGAACAGCGCCACCAGCACCGCGAGCACCGCCGGCCGGGCCTGCCGCCGCCAGGCCAGGAACCCCGCCAGCCAGGGCAGCGCGAACAGGGTGGCGTTGCGCGCGTAGAACGAGCCGTCGTCGTCGAGGCTCAGCCCGAACAGCGCGGGCGCCTTGACGGACACCACCGCACCCGCCGCGCAGCCGAGCAGGACCCACAGGTCCCGGCGGGAGCGTGTGCCGGCGACCGGACCACCGGAGTCGCCGGTCAGCACCAACTGCTTCCACAGACGTTCCGAATGTTCCCGGGCGAACTCGCGGGAGAGATCGTCGAGGCTGCCCATCCGTTTCACCGCGACCAGGAACGCCTCGTCCGGGCTCAGGCCGGCGGCGACGAGCTCGTCGACGGAGCCGCGAAGGTGGTCTTCCAGCTCGTCCGCGTCCACCGCCTGCAGCTCCCTGCGGCGCAGCACGTACCGACGCCACTGCGCGAACTGCTCTTCCAGCTCCTCGGGCCCACCGTGCCTTGTCATGCGAGGCCCTCCAGCGGGTACGCCGTCAGTGGCGCGCGGTCGTGCCAGATCTCCTTGAGCGCACCGACGACGGTGTCCCACTGCCGGCGCTGCTCGGCCAGCTCGGCCAGGCCCCGGTCGGTGATGCGGTAGTACTTGCGCTTGCGCTCACCGGCGACCGCCTGCCAGCTCGACTCCAGATAGGCGAGCCGTTCGAGCCGGTGCAGCAGCGGGTAGAGCAGCCCCTCGGTCCAGTCCAGCTCTCCCCCGGACAGCTCGTTGATCCGCCGGAGGATGGCGTACCCGTAGCTCTCGCCCTCGGCCAGGATGCCGAGCACCATCGGTGTCGCCGAGGCGGCGACCAGATCCTTGGCGACTTTCATGAAGCCTCCCACCCCTAACCCTAGAAGTACGATGCATCGTACTGCTAGGTATTGCTCCACCCGCAAGGGGCGACGACCGAATCGCCGTTACGGGCAGCTGTGGTGCCCCGAACCGGCACGGCCGGGTTAGCCTTGGCGCATATGGCTACCTTTCGCAGCGCCTCAGTGCTCCTTTCCTCCGACGGCACCCGCACCCCCGGCACCGCCGCGCTCTTCGCCGAGCCGGCCCGTAGGGGCGGTATCGCACCCTGGGCGGGCGACTTCCGCCCCGCCAACAGCGCCGGCAACGGCCCCAAGAACGCGATCGGAAAGACCTTCACCCTGGAGCTGCCCGACGGCAGCACCGGCAAAGTCGTGGTCCAGGGCCTCAAGAGCGGCAAGGGTGGCGTCGTGCTGGCGCTGATGGGCGAGGACGCCCCACCCTTCTGATCTGTCGCCCGGCTCTGTCGCCCGGGCGCCCAGGGTTGGCCCGTTCGGAGCCAGCCCAGGGCACCGGGCCAGGCACGCCCCTCGTCGCCGACAATCCCCTGGGAAACCGGTGGTCGGGTCGCGATAATGCCTGCCGTGCAGGAAGTCGAAGTCGTCGTCGCCCATCGCGAACGCGCGACCCTGCGCGTCGGCGACACGTTCCTGAAGATCGACGCCGATCCGGTACGCGCCGACGTCGAGGTCGAGGCGATGGCGATCGCACCGATCCCGACTCCCGAGGTCCTCTGGCACCGGCCGCCGGTACTCGCGCTCGCCGCCCTGCCCGGAACCGCGCTCGGTCGCCTCGGCGAGCCGTCGACCGCGTCGCCGGCGGCGTGGGCCGCGGCGGGCGCCGCCGCTCGTACGCTGCACGACGCGCCGCTGCCGCCCTGGCCCGGCCGCAGCCGCGACGAGTTGGCCGCACGGCTCGACGTCGAATGCGAGTGGCTCGTCAGCAACGACGTTCTCCCCACCGACCTGGTCATCCGCAACCGCCACGTCGCCGAGGCCGCGCTCCGGCCGTGGACACCGGTGTTCACCCACGGCGACCTGCAGATCGCTCATGTGTTCGTCGACGGTGACGAGATCACCGGTGTGCTCGACTGGTCCGAGGCGTGCCGGGGCGATGCCCTCTTCGACCTCGCCACGTTGACGCTCGGGCACGAGGAGCACCTCGACGACGTCGTGGCCGGCTACGGCGTCGACGTCGACCTCGACGTGATCCGGGCGTGGTGGTCGATGCGCAGCCTGCTGGCGATCCGCTGGCTCGTCCAACACGGCTTCGACCCCTCGTCGCCAGGCTGCGAGGTCGACGTGCTGCGGGCGCGGATGTGACACGCGTCCGGGTGAGCGGCAGTGGCCGACCCACTCGGCTCAGTCCAGGGTGACCACCCAGCGAGCGCCCTCGCCTCGCGCCAGTCGGGCGAATGCCGTGGGCGCGTCGTCCAGCGGGACTGTGCCACTGACCAGCACGCGCAGATCCAGCGCGCCGTCGGCCAGCTTGGCAGCCAGCGCCGGCACCTCCCGCTCCGGGTCGGACGAGCCGTACACCGAGGAGCGCAGGGTACGGGCGGAGTGGAAGATGTCGAGCGCGCCAAGGCTGACCATGTCGTCCTTGGCGCCCATGCCGACCACTGTCACCGCTCCCCCGCGCCGGGTCAGCCGCCAGGCGGCGCGGATGGTGGTGGCGCGGCCGACGCACTCGAAGGCGTGGTCGACGCCCCGGCCGTCGGTGCGCGCCCGTACCTCCTTGGAGAGCCGGTCGTCGGAGAGCAGGAAGTCGGTCGCCCCGGCGGCTAGCGCCAG
The DNA here is from genome assembly GCF_040649655.1 of Micromonospora sp. NPDC048905. Taxonomy (NCBI): domain Bacteria; kingdom Bacillati; phylum Actinomycetota; class Actinomycetes; order Micromonosporales; family Micromonosporaceae; genus Micromonospora; species Micromonospora sp. NPDC048905. The sequence goes on from NZ_JBEZFV010000001.1 coordinate 142,911, forward strand.
GTCCCGTTTGGCCTCGGCGACGTCGACCGCGAGGATCGTCGTGGCGCCGGCCTGGCGGGCAGCGGTGAGCACGGCGAGCCCGACCCCGCCGAGTCCGATCACCGCGACCGACTGGCCGGGCGCGACCCGGGCGGTGTTGTGGACCGCGCCGACACCGGTGAGCACCGCGCAGCCGAGCAACGCGGCCCGCTCCGGCGGCAGGCCCGCCGGGATCGGGATGACGGCGTTCTCGGGCACCACCACCGCCTCGGCGAGCGCGCCGAGGCCGAGGGTCAGGTGCAGCGGGAGGCCGTCGTCGGTCTCGCCGCGCGGCACGGTCGGGGCGGTGGTGTCGGCGCAGAGCCACGGTTCGCCGTTGCGGCACCACCAGCAGGCCCGACAGGCCGGTGCCCAGTTGAGCACCACCGGGGTGCCGACCCGCAGGGTGCTGCCCGGCCCGGCCTCGGCGATCACGCCGGTCGCCTCGTGCCCGAGCGCCAGCGGGAACCTCGCGGCGATGGTGCCGTTCACCATGGACAGGTCGGAGTGGCAGACGCCGGCGGCTCGGATCGTCACCCGTACCTCGCCCGGGCCGGGCGCGGGCAGGCGTATCCGCTCGACGCGCAGCTCGGCGCCGGCCCCGCGCGCGACAAGCGCGCGGACGATGACCGGCTCGCCGCGGCCCGGCGCGGCCGGGGACGGCTCGGGGCCGCTCATCGCTGGATCGCCTTCAGCTCGCAGAACTCGGCGAGCCCGTGCACGCCCAACTCCCGGCCCAGGCCGGACTGCTTGTAGCCGCCGAACGGGGCGAGCGGATTGAACGGGGCGCCGTTGATGTCGACCGCGCCGGTCCGCAGCCGCCGGGCCACCGCGAGCGCCGCCTCGGTGTCGGCGGACCAGACCGCGCCGGCCAGCCCGTACCGCGAGTTGTTGGCGATGGCGACCGCCTCGTCGGTGTCGTCGAACGGGAGGACGGCGAGGACCGGGCCGAAGACCTCCTCCTGGGCGAGCGCGCTGTCCGGGTGCACGTCGGCGAAGACGGTCGGGGCGACGAAGTGCCCCTGGGCCGGCACCGGAGCGTCCGGTCCGCCGGCGACCAGCCGGGCGCCGTCGGCGAGCGCCCGGTCGACGTGGCCACGGACCCGCTCGACCTGGGCGGCGGAGACCAGCGGGCCGAGCCGCGTGGCCGGATCGAACGGATCGCCGAGCCGGTAGCCGGCCACCGCCGTGGCGACCAGGTCGAGTGCTTCGGCGTACCGGTCGCGGTGCACCAGCATCCGGGTCCACGCGGTGCAGGTCTGCCCGGAGTTGAGCAGGGCGTTGCCGACGCCCACCTTGACCGCGCCGGCCAGGTCGGCGTCGCGGAGGAGCACGTTCGCGGACTTGCCGCCCAGCTCCAGCGCGACCCGGGCGATCCGGTCGGCGGCGACCCGCATGATCCGCGCGCCGGTGGCGGTGGAGCCGGTGAACGAGACCAGGTCGACGTCGGGGTGCCCGGCCAGGGCCTCGCCGACCACCGGTCCGGTGCCGGGGACCAGGTTGAGGACCCCCGGCGGCAGGCCGGCCTCGGTGACGGCGTCGAACAGCAGGTACGCGGTCAACGGGGTCAACTCGCTGGGCTTGAGGACCACCGTGCAGCCGGCGGCCAGCGCGGGCGCCAGCTTGGCCAGCACCTGGTGCAGCGGGTAGTTCCAGGGGGTGATCGCGCCGACCACGCCGATCGGCTCGCGGACGACGAGCGAGTTGCCGATGCTCTCCTCGACGGGTGGTCGGGCGGCGAGCGCGACGTGGTCGCGCAGCACGGTCAACGGCAGCCCGACCTGGACGCGGGTGGCGAACCTCAGCGGCGAGCCCAGCTCCACGGCGATGGTGCGGGTGAGGTCGTCGGCGCGGGCGGCGAGTGCGGTGTGCAGCCGGTCGAGGTGGGCGGCACGCTCGCCGGGGGCGGTGGCCGCCCAGCCGGGGAAGGCGGCGCGGGCCGCGGCGACGGCGCGATCCACATCGGCCGGGGTGCCGGCGGGCACCTGCCCGATCGGCTCGCCGGTGCTCGGATTCTCCACCTCGAGCAGGTCGGTGCCGGCGGGAGAGGTCCACTCGCCGCCGATGTGCAGGTGACGTCGGAGGCGCAGGGTGTCGGGCAGCTGCGACGGCGGGGCGGCGAGGTCCATGGCGTCCCTTCGGGGGTGGTCGACGGGCGATGGCGACGGGGTCGCGGCGGGTGATGGCGACGGGGCGATGAAACTAGCGCTGGGAGTTTGGACGCTACCCGCTGGGCCGCCCGGACTCCACCGTGCCGACGCTGCGGGTGTACTCGGCGGCCAGACCGTGCAGCAGCGCGTCCAGGCCGAGGGCGAAGGCGCCCTCGTCCACGCTCTGCTGGTGCTCGGCGAGCCGGTGTGCCTGCCGCAGGTGCGGGTAGTGCGCGGCGTACAGCTCCGGGTCCTCGACGAAGCCGCGGGCGAACGAGCCGAGCGCCGACCCGGCCACGAAGTAGCGCAGCGCGGCGCCGATGTGGGTGGCGCGGGCCGGCGGCCAGCCGGCGCGTACCAGCCCGCCGTAGACGGCGTCGGCCATGGCGAGGGCGGCCGGTCGGCGGCCCGGCCCCTGCGCCAGGTACGGCACGATGTTCGGGTGCGCGGTGAGCGCCCGCCGGTACGACCAGGCCCAGTCGCGCAGCGCGGCGGCCCAGTCCCGGCTGGCGAAGCCGCTGGTGTCGACGGCGCCGGTGACCGTGTCCGCGACGGCGTCGAGGATCTCGTCCTTGGTGGCGAAGTGGTTGTAGAGCGACGGGCCGCGGACGCCCAACTCGGCGGCGAGCCGGCGGGTGGAGAAGGCGGGCAGGCCCTCGGCGTCGATGAGCGCGGTGGCGGTCTCGACGATCAGCTGCCGGGTGAGGCGGGGCTGGCGGGGTCGGGGCACTGCGCTCCTCGCGGGTCTCGGCGGTGGGGGTCTGGACGCGGCAAAACTTGCACCGCTAGTTTAATGGTGACCGGCAGCTCCGACGCCAGGAGGACCACCGTGGACTTTTCGCTGACCGACGAGGAGCGGGCGGTGCGGGACACCGTCCGGTCGTTCATCAGCCGCGAGGTGCTGCCCCTGGAAGCCGAGGTGCTCCGCCGGGAGCGGGCGCACCAGCCGGGCCTGGACCACTCCGAGGTGCGCGAGCTGCAACTCAAGGCCCGCAAGTTCGGCTTCTGGGGCCTGGCCACCCCCGAGGAGTACGGCGGCATGAACCTGCCGGCCGTACTCCAGTCCTTGATCTGGACGGAGTTGGGCCGCACGTTCGTGCCGTTCCGCTTCGGCGGGGAGGCCGACAACATCCTGTTCCACGCCACCGAGGAGCAGAAGCGGGAGTTCCTTCTCCCGACCATCGAGGGCGAGCGGCGCTCCTGCTTCGCGATCACCGAGCCGGGGGCGGGCTCGGACGCCGCGAACATCCGGCTCTCGGCGCGCCGCGACGGCGACGACTGGGTCCTGGACGGCGAGAAGACCTTCATCACCGGCGGGCACGACGCGGACTTCGCCATCGTGGTCGCGGTGACGGATCGGGACAAGGGCGCCCGCAACGGTGGGGCCACCGCCTTCCTGGTCGACCGGACGATGGGTTGGCGCTCGGAGTTCATCCAGACCATGGGCGAGGGTGGCCCCGCATCGCTCATCTTCGACGGCGTCCGCGTGCCGCACCGCAACATCCTCGGCGAGATCGGGCAGGGCTTCACGCTGGGCATGGAGTGGATCGGCAAGGGCCGCTACACCATCCCGTCGCACGCCATCGGCATCGCCGAACGGGTGCTGCAGATGGCGATCGACTACGCCAACACCCGCGAGACGTTCGGCGCGAAGATCGGCACCAACCAGGCCATCCAGTGGATGATCGCCGACTCGGAGACCGAACTGGAGGCGGCCCGGTGGCTGGTGCTGCGTTCGGCGTGGACCGTCGACCAGGGCCTGGATCCCCGGCACGCGTCGTCGATGGGCAAGCTCTACGGCGCCGGCATGGTCAACCGGGTGGTCGACCGGGTGCTCCAGATCCACGGCGGCATGGGCTACACCCGGGAGCTGCCCATCGAGCGGTGGTACCGGCAGGTCCGGCTCTACCGGATCTTCGAGGGCACCGACGAGATGCAGCGGCTGATCATCTCCCGGGACCTGCTGCGCGGCTACACGAAGATCGGTGGTCACCTCGCCTGAGCGGAGTCACCCCGTCAACGCCTCCAACGCCGCGTCCACGTCGGCCTCGGTGGAGTAGACGTGGAAGGAGGCGCGGACCCGTCCGGCGCGGACCGCCGCCCGGATGCCGGCCGCCGCCAGCCGCTGCTCCGCGTCCGGCACGTCGACGCTGACGATGGCGCTCTCCCCCGGCGGCCGGCCCAGCCCGGCCAGGAACCGGTTGGCCAACGCCACGTTGTGCTCCCGGATCGCCGGCACGCCGATCTCGGCGACCAACTCCAGCGCCGGCGCCGCGCCGACCCAGCTGAACCAGGCCGGGGAGATGTCGAACCGGCGGGCGTCGTCGGCCAGCCGCAGCGGCGCGCCGTAGTAGGAGGCGTGCGGGTCGCGGCCCGCGTACCAGCCGGCGGCGTCCGGGCGCAACCGCTCGCGCAGCGCCGGGGCCAGGTAGGCGTAGGCGGTGCCGCGCGGGTTCATCAGCCACTTGTAGCCACCGACGGCCACCACGTCGGCCCCGCTCCCGTCGAACGGCAGCCAGCCGCACGCCTGGGTCGCGTCCACCACCACCAACGCGCCGTGCGCGCGGGCCGCGATCACGATCTCGTCGTACGCCGCCACCGCCCCGTCGGCCGACTGCACCAGGCTGAACGCGACCACATCGGTGTCGCTGTCGATCGCGTCGACCAGGCCAGCCAGCGGCACCGTACGGACCTTGACCCCGCGCTCCTCCTGCACCAGCCACGGAAACAGGTTGGAGGTGAACTCGACCTCGGGGACCACCACCGTCGCCCCGGCCGGCAGGGCCGCCGCGACCGGCGCGAGGATCTGCGACACGGCCGCGCCGACCGCGACGTCACCGGCCGGCACCCCGATCAGGGCGGCGAACGCGGTACGGGACGAGTGCACCGCCTCGCCCCAGCCCTCCCACGACGTGCGGCCGACGCGCCACGCGCCCAGGGCGTCCTGTAGTGCCGTCCACGCCGGCTCGGGCGGCAACCCGTAGGAGGCGGTGTTCAACCAGCCGGGCTCCGGCTGCCACAGCTTCTGCGCCTGCTCGATCTCCATCTCGCCGACGTTAGGCGAGGCGGCGTCGAACGGGCAGGACCAATCGGCGATCGGCGGCCTGTCAGATCCGGACGAAGTCCTGGCCGAGCACCGTCCGCAACCTGGTCAGTGCGCGGGCGTTCTGCGTCTTGACCACCGAGACGGAGACGCCGAGGGTGCTGGCGACGGCCTCGACGCTCTGGTCCTCCCAGTGCCGAAGCACGACGATGGCCTGGTCCCGAAGGGGCAGGGTGGCAAGCGCCCGAAGCAGGGTGACGTGCACCTCCGCGGTGTCGTCGAGCCGTCGGGGCGCCGCCTCGGGCAACTCGGCCAGCACCAGCTCGGTGGCGCTACGCCGCTTCGCGTGGTCGAAGACGACGTTCATCAGCACCCGCCGGCTGTACGCGTCGAGGTTCGTGGTGTGCCGGATCCGGCTCCAGTTCGCGTACATCTTCGCGAAGGTGGTCTGGGTCAGGTCCTGCGCCAGGTGCCAGTCGCGGCACATCAGGTAGGCGGTCCGGCGCAGTCGCGGCGCGGTGGTCTCGACGAAGGCGGTGAACTCCGCCTGCCGGGCGGTCTGCTCGCGCCGTCGGGCCGCGCCCCAGCGCACACCCGCCATCAGTCGACCGCCGACGCGTTCGTGCCGGCCGGGCAGTCGATGCCGATGATCTCTTCGACTCCGGGCATGCGTTTGACCAGGCCCTTCAACGTCGCGAACTGCTCCCGCGCGACGAGCGTGATCCGGTACGACTCCGGAAATTGGCTGGCCTTCACGCTGGCGGCGAGTTCGGGCGCGTCCTCGTACATCTTCCTGAAGTTGATCAACGCCTGTTCGCGACTCACGAACACCAGGGTCCCGACCGCCGGATCCACGTCCAGCGCGCGGTTGACCGCGTCGCGCTGCCTATTGGTGATGTCGTCGGTGAGGAAGATCGAAGCATCGGTCGCGGTCGTCTGGGCGGGGGCCTCGCACGCCCTGTTCACCAGCATGCCGAACGCCGCCGGCACGGTCGTCGGTTCCGGGGCCGACCGTTGCGGCGGTGCCACCACGTTCACCACCCCGACCGCCGCGATGGCGGCCACGGCTGCCGTGCCCGCCGTCACCAGGCGCTGTCGACGTCGGCGCAGGCTGGTGCCGGCTGCCATCGCCGCGCCGGCCAGGTCGGTCGACGGCAGTGCGGGCTCGTCGACGATCGCCCGGTCGAAGAGCATCCGCAGGTTCTGATCCATGATTTCACTCCCGTGCTCCGGTGGACTCCCACACTCCATGACTGGTTGGGGCACCGGATCGGTCACATCGAGGCCGAATCGCCAGCCGGTGGACGGATTCGGGCGAGGCTGGCCGCGAGGCCGGTGAGCCACCTGTCGACCTCCACGAGGTGCCGGACCGACCGCGGGTCCGGCCCGCTGAGCAGTGGACGAACCCGGTCCAGTTCGTCGCCGCAGCCGGCCGGGTCGGCCGTCGGACCCGCGGCGCGGTCGTGCGCCACCTCGCGGGCGACGTCGTCGTACGCCGAGCGCAGATGCGCGGCGGAGTCCCGCAGCAGGGCCGCCGCGGCCGGCCAGCCGGCGAGGCAGCCGGGCGGGTTGCGGCGCAACAGCGACTCCGCGCCGGGCACCACGTGGTGCCCGGCGCTCAGGACCGCGTCCCAGTTCACCTGCTGCCGGTGCGGATGGTGTCGCTCCGAGTGGTACTGGCAGTACGACGAGTCGACAAGGATCATTCGGCGCCGGACCCGGTCGAGGGCACGGTCGGGAGGTGGAGCGCCGCCGACGATCGCCAGCACGGTCTGCTCGACGGCGTCCGCGCTGGCCCTCAGGTAGCCCGTCGCGTTGTGCCGCAGATCGTGGCTCGCGCCGCGCGGCCACATCGCCACGCCGGCGAGCACGCCGATCACCGCGCCGAGCAGCACGTCGACGAGGCGGGTCTCGGCGAGCCGCCACCCTTCCGGGCTGAGCTGGGCGAAGACGACGGTCAGCAGCACGGTGAACAGCGCCTGCTGCCACACCGGGCCGAGCAGGCGACCGACGCCGAAGGCCAGCAGCAGGGTCACCGGCAGGACGATGGCGTACACGATCGGCTTGTCGATGACGAGCATCAGCCCGCCGCTGACGACGGCACCGACGATCGTGCCCAGCACGGCCGGGCGCAGGGCGGTGCGGGTGTCGGCGGCCGAGGTACGCAGGACGGTGAGGGTGGCCAGCAGCACCCAGAAGCCGTGGGTCAGGTGCAGCGCCCCGGCGGCGATCCGGGCGACGGCGAGCGCCACGGCCACCCGAAGAGAGCTGTGCAGGTGGGCCGAGCGGGGTGCCAGGTGGGCGCGGAACTGCCACCAGTACAGCCGCCACGGGCTGTGCCGCGCGTACGCGAAGAGCCCTCCGGGGGCGTCCTCGCCGTCGGGCCGCGACCCGGTGGCCACCCGGACGCCCACGGCGAAGACCCGGGTCTGGTCGGCGACGGCCAGTGCCGTCGCGTCCCGGCACAACCGGGACGCGTCCGGCGGGTCGTGGCCGTCGCCCTCTCCGGCGAGGTACGCCGTCTCGGCTCGCCCGATCGCGGCGTCCAGGTCGTCGAGACCCACCGGCGGGGCGCCCGGTGTCAGGGTCCGGCCGGCGGCGCGGGTCGTCACCGCGCACGAGCGCAGCAGACTCGCCGCCGCCAGATCCCCAATCGGTACGGCTGGCGCGTCCACGGCCAACCGGTCCGCCTCGGCGAGCGCCTCGCGGAGCGCGGACGCGCAGATCCGCAACGCCCGATCCTGGGCGCCCGCCGCGCTCGGCGCCCACTCCGGGGGGTTGCGGCCCAGTTCGATGGCGGCCACCGAGTCGTACGCGCGCTCGCGCCGCGGGTCCCGAGCACCCGGACCGGTGGGCGGGTCGGTCAACCGCTCGGCGGTGACGTCGAGGAACGCCGCGACGCGGTCCGCCGCGACGGCGAGGCGCTGCCGGTAGGAGACCGGCACCGGATCGGGCCAGAGGAGCACCTCCGCCGCGGCGAGCAGCACGATGGCGAACGTGACGCCGCCGAGTCGCTCCGGCAGGGTGCCCGGCTGGTACGGCGGGAACGACGCCAGGATGTAGAAGAGTTGGAACGCGCTGGCCAACCCCACCAGGCGCGGGTTGCCGACCCCGGCGAACGCCACGACGAACCCGATGACCACCATGCCACCGGCGGCCGACCACGTGCTCCACGCCAGCAACGACCCCACGGCGATCAGCGCCCACACCGCCGGCAGTGCGGTGACGAGGATCCGCGCCCGTTGCGGCGCCGGACCGGGCAACTGCGCGAACGATCCGGCGGCGATCGTGCCGAACAGGCCGTAGGTGGCGAGCACCGAGCTGCCCGCGCCGTAGCGGCAGCCGTAGAAGACGACGGACGCGACGAGTGTCAGTCGTGCCGCCCGCCGCAGGACGGCATCGCCCGGGTCACGGCGGCGGAGCCGGCCGAGGAGGCCGGTTGCCCGCACGCCTGCTCCCCCGGATCGTCGCGGCACCCCTCATTCTCGCTCCGAAACCTGCTGGTGGCGGCGCGTTTCGCGACGAATCAGCGCGATGTGGCGGGCGCGCCGCTGAGCGCTACACGGTGGTGCGTCGCCACTGTTGGCTGGTGCCGGTGCCGCAGGTCCACTGCACGGTCTGGGCGCCGTCCGCGGTGGCGGCGTTCAGCACGTCCAGGCACTTTCCGCTGTGCCGGGCGACGAGCCGGACGTAGCCGGTGCCGAGATCCTCGACGCGCCACTGCTGGTTGGTGCCGCCGTTGCACGCCCACTGGATGACCCGGACGCCGTCGGCGGTGGCACTCGCGCCGCCGTACACGTCGAGGCACTTGCCGCTGCTGACGCTCGTCACCGTGGAGTAGCCACCACCGGTGTCCTGGAACCGCCACCGCTGGTTGGCCTGCCCGTTCGCGCCCCACTGCACGACGTTCGCGCCGTCCGCGGTGGACGCGTTGGAGACGTCGAGGAGCTTCCCGCTGTGCCGCGCGGCCACGGTGGAGGTGGTCGGCGTGGGGGTGGTGGTCAGCGGCGCCAGCCGGTACAGGCCACTGCCGTGGGCGGGGAGGGACCGGGTGAGCGTGCCGGTGGCGGTGCCGAGGCCGGCGCCGGACCACAGGTCGGTGACGGTGGCCGAGCCGATGCCCAGGTCGACCAGGTTCAGCGACACGGTGGCGGTGGCGCTCTCGCGGTTGAACAGCGCCACGTACCGGTGGTCGCTGCCCGGCACGTCGGCGGTCCACACCTGCCGGGTGCCGCCGACGAGCTGCCGGTTGTTGGCGCTGTTCTGGTCGACGGCGAGGACCGCCGCGTTCGTCATCAGCGCCAGCTCGGCGGCGCGGTTCTCGACCAGGTTGCCGCCCCACATCAGCGGCGCCCGGTTGATCGCCCACAGGGTCATCAGCGTGCGCTGCTCGTCGGCGGTGAGCGCGGAGTAGCGGGGTGAGCCGACCGGGCCGTACTTCGACAGCCGCCCGATCGGGATCATGTCCGGATCGGGCCAGGCACCGGCCGTCCGGTACGGCGTCCAGTTGCGCAACTGGTCGAAGAGCGCGTCGAGCGACGACCAGTTGTCCCACAGGTCGTTGACGATGCGCCACATGTGCGCGTTGTCCCGCACGTGCCCGCCGCTGGCCAGTGGTGTCGCACCGGGCGAGAGGCTCAGCACCATCGGCCGACCGCTGCGCTGGATCGCCGTCCGGTAACCCTCGACCTCGGCCTGCCGGTAGGTCGGGGCCGCGATGTCGTCCACCTTCACGTAGTCGACGCCCCAGCCGGCCAGGAGTTGAAAGACCGAGTCCAGGTACGCCTGCGCGCAGGCGTTGGACATGTTCAGGCCCCACATCAGGTTGAGCCAGGCCGCGGTGGTGCTGTTGTTGATCTGGTTGGCTCGACAGTTGGTGCCGAGGATGGGCACGTTGTCGGCCACCGCCTGCCGGGGGATGCCGCGCATCAGGTGGACGCCGAACTTCAACCCCTGGGCGTGCACGTAGTCGGCGAGGGGCTTGAACCCGTTGTCGCCCGCCGCCGAGGGGAACCGCGTGGTGTCCGGCAGCAGCCGCCCGTTGGCGTCCATCCGCAGCCGGGGGTTGAGGCCGGCGTCCTGGTTGGGGCTGTTGTTGTGCTGGCCCGGGTAGTACCAGGCCCAGTCGATGACGACGTACTGCCAACCGTGCTGGCGCAGGTTGTCGCGCATGTAGTCGGCGTTGGCCCGGACGTCGGACTCGGTGACGCGCCAGTTGAACGAGTCGTAGCTGTTCCACCCCATCGGCGGGGTGTCCGCCGTGCCGTTGTCCCACGCCGCGGCCGGCTTTCCGGAGATGACGCTGAGGCCGACGGCGAGCAGCACGACCAGAGCCGTGAGCCCGGCCATCCGACGTGCGGTGGAACGCGCGAGGACGAGCGTCATCGGACCTCCCGACAGACAGTGGTGGTTGTCGATGTTAACGCTCACACATCGCTTGTCAAGCGCACCGGGGGTAGACAGGACCCGTGACCTACTTCGCGGACCTGACGCCGTACACGTACCTGGAGCGGCGTGAGGACGAGCCAGGGTTAACCGACGAGCCGTGGCCGGACCTGCCGCTGCTCAACGTCGGTTGGCTGGACGCCGCGCATCCGTTCCCGACCGGCGCTCCCCCGGACGGCCTGATGCCAGCCCTGACGAAGCTGGCCACGGTGCGGGTCCGCCAGACACGCGGATACCACTTCTGCGAGATCTGCATCCGGGACATCGGCGGTGACGCCAGAGAAGCCATTCGGCTGGGCATGATCGCCCGCGAGAGCGCCGAGTTCCAGGTCCAGGGCGACGGCGTCGTGTACGCCGCACCTCAGCTCCTGCTCCACTACGTCTCCGTCCACGAATACCTGCCACCAGCCGAGTTCTGCGCGGCGGCTCTGGGTGCGACGAGCTGACACGGGTCGGCGCGTCACCCGAGGCGCCGGATGCGGACCTTCGGATCCTCGTCGCGCAGGTGGCCCGGCTCGTGTCGGTTGATGTGATCGCGGAACCAGTCGAGCGTGAAGCGGTGTGCGGCGATGCCGTAGTCGAGCGTTGCGCGTTGATGGGTGGCGAGGTCGCGGTGCTCCTCGGGCACCTCCAGGTCTCGGAGGTGCGTGGCGAGGGCCGAGAGCCTGGCGAGGTCGTTCTCGATGCGACCCGTGACACCGCGCAGCGCCGGTACGCGTTCGTCTGGCTTCAGCAGACCGAGGAAGTAGAGCCGGGACAGCGCCGCGGTTTCCAGATCGGACCCGGTCAGCTCTCCGGTCATCCACGCGTGGAACTCCTGCCGGCCGGCGTCGGTGACGCGGTACACCTTCCGTCCCCGCCCGCCGGCTTCGGTGCTGGCCACCTCGATGAGCCCTCGGGTGAGCAGGGTGTCCAGCGCCCGTTTGATGCTTCCGGAACTGGCGCTGTAGAAGAGCGCGACGCCGGCCTCGAATCCCTTGATGAGGTCGTAGAAGGTCTGCGGGGTGATCAGGAGCAGACCAAGGATCACGTGGGCCATTGGCCGAGTCTAGGTTGTTGCCTCTCAGAGACATGTCTAGTAGACATATGCTGGTGAGATCGTCACTGACCACAATCACCGCTCACGACAATCACGTTCCCGCCGGTGTCGACGCGCGACTGAGGGGCTTGCTGGAGAATCTCGTCGCGCACCGCGGCGTACACCACGCCAACCTCGCCGTCGCCAGCGGCGACGGGACGCTGCGCTGGTCGGCTGCCTGCGGGCCGGTCGGCGCCCACGATCAACCGGTGCGTCCCGACACCCCGTTCTTCATCGCCAGCGTCACCAAGCGGTTCATCATCGCGCTGGTTCTGCAGGCGCACGAACGCGGTGAACTCGACCTGTCCGCGCCGATCACCAGCTACCTGCCGGCGGAGACGACGACCGGCCTGCATGTCCTCGGAGGAATCGACCGTACGTCGGCGATCACGGTGCGCCACCTCGCCAGTCACACGTCCGGCCTGCCCGACCACTTCGAGAAGCGTCGGGAAGGCCCCAGCCTGAATGAGCGCCTGGCTACCGGGCAGGATCTGGCCTGGACCTTCGAGGACACCGTGCGGACCACGCGCGAGCAGCAGCGGCCGCACTTCACGCCGCAGGACCTCAGTGCCATACGACAGAAGGCCCGCTACTCCGACACCGGCTTCCAGCTGCTGATCCACATCATGGAGACGGTGACCGGTCGGTCGATCGCCGACCTGCTGACCGAACGGATCCTCGGCCCGCTCGACCTGACGCAGACCTGGCTCCCCGGGGACCCTCCGCCACCTGCGGCGTCCGCACCGCCCTCGCCGCTCTACGCGAAGCAGCGCAGGGTGGAGGTGCCCTCGATGATCGGATCCTGCAACGACCTGTTCAGCACCACCGCCGATCTCCTCACCTTTCAGCGAGCGCTCCTTGGTGGTGCCCTCTTCCGGGACACCCGCTCAGGGCAGCTGCTCACCGAGCGGCGCAACCGGCTGCGCAACATCCCCGTCCTCAGGTACGGGCTGGGCACCATGTTCTTCACGGTCGGCCGGCTCATGTCGTCGGGCCGCCGCCCGGTCACGCTCGTCGGCCATTCCGGAGTCACCGGGACGTGGCTCTTCCACTGTCCACAGCTCGACCTGCACCTGGTGGGCACCGTCGACCAGACCAGGGGCCAGGCCATCCCGTACCGGGTGATGGCCCGGTGTCTGGGCGCTCTACGAACATGAGGCGACGACGACGCGCCGAACCTGAGCCGGAGTTAAGGTGATTTTCTCATTCCGGTCGGCGGCGCTGCCGTCACCCGTCGCCGACATCGACAGAATTCGAGGTAGCCAGTGCTCACCGTAGGCTCGGCGGACACGACCGCGGTGCCCGCGAGTGAGCGGTTCGGTTACTGGCACGACCTGGTGGCGCGTGAATCGGTCCCGATGCGGATCCACAGTGCCCACGCGGCAAACTTCCAGGCCCGGGCCGAGGTCATCAGTCTGGGTGAGATCGTCCTGTCGTCCTGGCGGTACCCGTCCCTGGACATGCAGCGGACCAGCACGTTCATCCGCCGCAGCGACCCGGAGATGTACGAGTTCGCGCTGCCGTTGTCCGGGCACGGCGGGGTGGAACAGGAGCGGCGGACGAACCTCTTCACGCCGGGGCAGTTCGCCGTCGTCGACACGTCGCGACCGCATCGGTCGTCGCATCAGGGGCGGTCGCGGCTCGAGGGTCTGTTGACCACCCTGACGATCCTCGTGCCGCACGGTCTCGTACCGCTGCATCCCGACAAGATCGCGCAGCTCCTCGGCACCAACATCTCCGCCGTCGAGGGAATGGGCGCGCTGCTCAGCAACTTCGTACACCAGGTGTTGGGCCACCCGGAGCAGTACCAGGAGCGCGACGTCCCACTCCTGGGCATCGTCGCCCGAGACCTCATCTCCGCGACACTGGCCCAGCGCCTGGACCTCACCGAAGCCCTGCCGACCGAGGTACGCGGGCACAGCCTGCGCGTGCGCGTCAAGGCATTCATCGACGAGCACCTCGGCGACCCGGACCTCTCCCCCGGCACCGTGGCGGCCGCGCACCACGTCTCGCTCCGCAGCCTGCACCGGGCGTTCGAGGCCGAGGACCAGACCGTCGCCGACATCATCCGGACGAGGCGACTGGACCGGTGCGCGCGCGACCTGCGCGATCCCCTGCAACGCGGGCGGGCCATCCACACCGTCGCCGCCCGCTGGGGCTTTCCTTCCCAGGCCCACTTCAGCAGGGTGTTCACCGCCGCCTTCGGCATGTCCCCCCGAGCGTTCCGCAACGCCCCCTCGGCGCCCGACCGGCGTCGCTGACGAGACCGGTCAGTCGGTTCGGGTGCGGAGGCTCCGCGCGAGGACGGGAATCGTCACCGCCGCAGGCACCAGGTGCAGCCCGACGAGGGCGGCGATGGTCGCGGCGCTTGCCCCGGAGATGACCGGCGGGACCAACGAGATCGCGGTCAGCGACACCGTCGTCCACACGAATCGCTTGGCGGGACGAGCGCTCCACCGACGAAACGCGGCGGCGATGACGATGCCCACGACCGAGAAGAAGCCGGTCACCACGGCGAACCCGGCCAACGGGATCGTCTCGCCACCATCGGGGACCTCGAAGTCGACGCCACCGGCCTGGGCGAGCGCAGCGCCGAGGGTGGTGGCCACCACCGCTGCGAGCGCGGCGACGAGGCCGGTGCCGACGAGCCCACGGGTGGTCCGGCCCGGTGCCGGGCTCGCGCCGGACCCGAGCATCCGGTAGCCGCGCACGTGCACCGCCGGCTCGGCGACCTCACCAAAACCGCTCACGCCCAACTCGTTCAGCCGCGTATCCGCACTCATCACGTGATCCTTCCGCCTCGTCAGGTCCTGTCGCAGGTATGACGGGCAGGGGCGCCGAAACTCATCACTGTCATCGGGTCAGGCCGACCAGGATGGCCAATCGCGCCACGCCGGCCGATGGGCGTCATGGTCGCCGCTCACCCTGCACGGCGGCTTCGGGGCAACGAGCTGACACGGGTCGGCGCGTCACACGAGACGTTGGATGCGGACCTTCGGGTGCTCGTTCCGCAGGTGGCTCTGCTTGTGCTGGCGGACCTGCTCGTCCCAGACCTCCTGGTCGTAGTCGGGGCTGGGCGGGATCCACCTGTGTGACCCGTCGCTGTAGTGGAACTTCTCGTCTCCGGCCCGAATGATGCTCACCGCATCCAGCCGAGAAAGCGCCCCGGCTCGCAGGGCCAGTCGGCAGCACAGTACCCGCAGTTCCAGAGCGGTGAGGTCGGCTGATGGAGGGTCGTCACGACGTGCCCTGGGCGGGCCAGTGGACGCGGTTGATTGGGAGACGATGACGGCTTCGGCACGGCAGGTCGGTTCCGCAACAGCAGATTCGTCGCCAATGCCGCCAGGACCAGACAGGCCGGTGCCTACGGGCCAGGGTCAGTGCGACCACCGCGAGGTATTCGTCGTACGAGACGCGTCGCACGCGTCCTCCCCGTCTTGGCGAGGGCGGCCAGCCACCCCTGAGGTTGAGGGGGACGCGGCGACCAGGCGAAGTCCGCACCGCCCGCCGCATCCCGTGGCGGGGACGTTACGGAGGGTTTCGGGGCATCGTGGGTAGAGTTCGTACCCCTAGATCAAGAGACGAGACCGACCTTCAGTGCGAGATCTCGGGCGTCCTCGCGGCTGGACGGCGGCCCGCTGAGCAGGTCCAGAGTGATCTGTCGGGCGTAGCCGTTGAAGCGGACCGTCTCCGGGGCCGACTCGTGCGCCTGGCGAAGGTTCGCCATGGCGGTGTCACTGTCGCCCTTGCCGTAATGGGCCCGGGCGACCTCGACGAGGTGTCGCGCGCGGCGGGGTCGCGACGGAATGGCTGCTGCGTCGTGGCGCCGTGCCTGCCGCACCGCTTCGCCGGACTTCTGCAACTCGACGGCCACGGTGACGGCGTGGGCACCCATGATGACGCGGGAGAACGACGTCTGCGGCTGGTAGAAGCCCTGCGGCAGGCGCTGCGCGATCCGATCGGCGTGGTCCCAGTACCGCCAGGCACGACCCTCCTCACCTGCTCGGGCAGCGGTGTAAGCGGCTTCGAAGTGGAGCGCGCCGAAGAGGGCCAGGAGGTTGGTGTTCGCGTCGGACGCACGCGCCTCCAGGGCGGAGAGGACGTCTAGCGTCACCGCCATGGCGGTGTCCCAGTCGCCCGCGTCCCGGTGCACCTGGCACAGAAACCACCCCGCGCAGGCCAGCGCCTCGGGATCACCGGACTCCTGCGCGGCCACCATCGCGCGGTCGGCGACGCGCCACAGAATCTCGGCGGCCGGCTGGTAGGCGAGGAACATCTGCGCGAGCCCGAGCGCCTCGCCCAAGAGCGCCTGGGCTCGTCGACGCTCGTCACCCTCGTAGGTCAACGCCGCGCGTTGGACGTCGCGGAGCAGGTCCGGCAGGAGGGCGCCCAGCACCGTGCGATGGTCCGGCGCCTGATGGCGTGCCCGCCAGGCCGCAGCGAGACGGTTTCCGAGCCGACCCAACGGCTCAGGCGTGGCGTCGCCGGAGAACGTGTAGCGGTTCACGGCGTCCCGAACCGAGGCGAGCGCCGGATGTTCCGGCCCGTTCACGATCGCGGAGCGGTCGCTCAACTCCCCGACCAGGACCGACAGGTCGACCTTGAGGGCACGCGCGATCCGGTCGAGCATGTGGACGCGCGGCGGCAGAATGCGGTCGGTCTCCACTGCCTTGACCCACTCGGCGCTGCGACCCACCAGGCCGCCGAGTACGGCACGAGTCTTGCCCGAACGCTCGCGGTAGACCTTGAGCCGCTGACCGAACGTCGGCTCCGGCAGGGAATCCATCCCGAACCTCCTCGTGGCGCGGGACGTCGTACCGGCCCGTCCGCCGCCACGCCCCACGCTACCGACCGGCGCGCCGCCCAGGAACCCGCACACGCCCCCGCCCGCGGCCCCGACCCCGGCGCCTTTCGGTGGTGATCGACACGAGGTCAGCGATATCGGGGTCTCCTACGCGCTCGGACACCCCGATATTGCCGATCCCGTGTCGATCATCGCCGTGGACCAACAGGCGGGACGGTCAGGCGGGGACGCCGGCCGGCGTGGTGGCTTCGTCGGGGCGTGCCGCCGAATCGTCGTCGTGCTCGTCGAGCATCGTGGCCTCGTCGAACGGGTCGTCGCCCTTGAGCACTCCGACCGCCCGGTCCCGGTCGAACTCGCCGGTCCAGGTGCCGACCAGCACGGTCGCCACCGCGTTGCCGGCGAAGTTGGTGAGCGCGCGGGCCTCCGACATGAACCGGTCGATGCCGACGATCAGGCCGACCCCGTCCACCAGGTCGGGCCGGTGCGACTGGAGCCCGCCGGCCAGGGTCGCGATGCCGGCGCCGGTGACGCCCGCCGCGCCCTTCGAAGCAATGATCATGAACAGCAGCAGCGAGATCTGCTCGCCGATGGAGAGCGGGTTGCCCAGCGCGTCGGCGATGAACAGCGACGCCATGGTCAGGTAGATCGCCGTGCCGTCCAGGTTGAAGGAGTACCCGGTCGGCACCGTGATGCCCACGACCGGCTTGCTCACGCCGAAGTGCTCCATCTTCGCGATGAGCCGCGGCAGCGCCGACTCCGACGAGGAGGTCGACAGGATCAGCAGGAACTCCCGGCCCAGGTACCGCAGCAGCGAGAAGATCGAGATCCGGGCCACGAACCAGAGCAGCGCGCCCAGGATGACCAGCACGAAGATCAGACAGGTGGCGTAGAAGCCGAGCATGATCTGGGCGAGGCTCTTGAGGGCGTCCACGCCTGTCGCGCCGACGACGGCGGCCATGGCACCGAACGCGCCGACCGGCGCCAGCCACATGATCATGGCGAGGACCTTGAAGACGACCCGCTGGATGACGGCGATCGCGCCGAGCACGGGCTCACCGCGCCGGCCCATCGCCTGCACGGCGAAGCCGACGAGCAGCGCCACCAGCAGCGTCTGGAGCACCTCCCCCTCGGTGAGGGCGGAGAACAGCGTGGTCGGGATGATCCCGAGCAGGAATTCCGTCGTACCGCCGGCCTCGTCTCCGGCGGCGGCCTTGCCCGCGCCCGCGAGGTCCTGGCCGAGGTCCAGGCCGGAGCCGGGGTGGATGAGGTTGCCGACGACCAGGCCGATGGCGAGCGCGACCGTCGACATGGTCAGGAAGTAGCCCAGCGCCAGGCCGCCGACCTTGCCGACCTTCGCGGCCTGCCGGACGGAGCCGACGCCGAGCACGATCGTGCAGAAGATGACCGGGCTGATCATCATCTTGATCAGGTTGACGAAACCGGTGCCGACCGGCTTGAGTTCCTTGCCGAAATCGGGGGCGACCAGGCCGACCACGATGCCGGCGAGCACGGCCACGATGACGGCGAGGTACAGGTAGCGGGTACGGTCCCGGCGGACCGCCGGTGCCGGTGTGGTGGCGGATGTGGTGGTGTCCATGTCGACAATGTGAACCGTGTCTCACCCGTTGACAGCCTTGCGGTCATTCTGTTCACCGCTGACTCGACAACGGCAGCGGCGCGACGAGGAGGTGGTGAAGGTGGCTCGACGGCAGTGGAGCATCGCCGGGCAACTCTTCGCCCTCCAGGCGATGG
Organism: Micromonospora sp. NPDC048905; assembly: GCF_040649655.1. Lineage (NCBI taxonomy): Bacteria > Bacillati > Actinomycetota > Actinomycetes > Micromonosporales > Micromonosporaceae > Micromonospora > Micromonospora sp. NPDC048905. Next base: position 161,201 of record NZ_JBEZFV010000001.1, read on the forward strand.
TGGTGACGCTGCTCGTGCTGGCCGGCGCGGCGGGCGCGGCCTGGCTGGCCCGCGTCGACTCCCGCCAGGCCGCGCAGGAGAAGGTGCTCGCGGTGGCGCAGACCGTGGCCGGCTCCCCCGACGTCCGCGCGGCCCTCACGACCGCCGACCCGGCCAGCATCCTTCAGCCGTACGCCGAATCGACCTGGCGGGCCACGGGCACCGACTTCGTGGTGGTGATGGCCCCCGACCGCACCCGTTTCTCGCACCCGACCCGGGACCGCATCGGCGAGCCGTTCGTCGGCGACATCGGGCCCGCCCTGGCGGGCCGCGCGTTCACCACCACCAACGTCGGGACGCTCGGCGAGTCGGTGCGCGCGGTGGTGCCGGTGTACGACGAGCAGAAGCGCATCGTCGGCCTGGTGTCGGTGGGCATCACCACCCGGGCCATCAACCGCAAGCTGCTGCGCCAACTTCCCGTGCTGCTGGGCGTCGCGACGCCGGCGCTCGCCCTCGCCGCGACCGGTTCGTGGCTGCTCAGCCGCCGGCTACGCCGGCAGACCCACGGCCTGGGACCGACGCAGATGACCCGGATGTACGAGTACTACGACGCGGTCCTGCACTCGGTGCGCGAAGGTCTCGTGGTGCTGACCACCGATCGACGGGTGGCGCTGATCAACGACGAGGGTCGGCGCCTGCTGGGCCTCGACGCCGACGAGCCGGTCACCGACCGGCCGGTGGCGGGGATCGACCTGCCGCCCGCGGTGGCCGAGCTGCTCGGCTCCGGCCGCGACGCCCTCGACGAGCCCATGCTGGCCGGTGACCGCGTGCTGGTGGCCAACCAGCGGACCGCCCGCTTCGAGGGGGCGCCGCTCGGCACCGTGCTGACCCTGCGCGACCAGACCGAGCTACGCACGCTGGCCAGCGAGCTGGACTCGGTCCGTGCGCTGACCGAGGCGTTGCAGGCGCAGACCCACGAGTCGGCCAACCGGTTGCACACGGTCCTGACGCTGGTAGAGCTGGGCCGGACTGACGAGGCGGTCCGGCTCGGCACCCGGGACCTGGCCCTGGCGCAACAGCTGACCGACCGGGTGGTCGACGCGGTCACCGAGCCGGCCCTGGCCGCGCTGCTGCTCGGCAAGTCGGCACAGGCCGGCGAGCGCGGCGTGGACCTGGTCATCGAGCCGGACTGCCGCCTCGACGACAGCCCACTGCCCACCAACGACCTGCTCACCGTCGTCGGCAACCTGATCGACAACGCCCTGGAGGCGGTCGCCGGCACGCCCCCGCCGCGCACGGTACGGGTCTTCGTCGGCGCCGTCGACGACGAACTGGTGGTCCGGGTCGCCGACAGCGGACCCGGGCTGGCCGCGGACCGGGTGGCGGACGCGTTCCGGCGCGGCTGGTCCACGAAGAGCACCGGACGGGGTCTCGGTCTGGCGCTGATCGGGCAGGTGGTCCGCCGCCACGGTGGCCGCTACGAGGTGACCCGCTCGGACGACGGCGGCAGCCTGTTCACGGTCCACCTACCGGTCGGCGGTGCCCCGCGATGACCGACATCCGGGTGCTGGTCGTCGAGGACGAGCCGCTGCTGGCCGAGGCGCACACCGCGTACACCGAACGGGTTCCCGGATTCGTGGTGGTCGGGGTGGCGCACACCGCGCGGGCGGCGATGGCGGCGCTGCGCGCGGGCGACGGCGGCGACGTGGACCCCGTACTCCTGGATTTTCGGCTGCCCGACCTGCACGGCCTGGACGTCTGCCGGGCGCTGCGGGCCGCCGGCAGCAACGTCGACGTGCTCGCGGTGACCTCCGCCCGGGACCTGGCGGTGGTACGCACCGCGGTGTCCCTCGGGGTGACCCACTACCTGCTCAAACCGTTCACGTTCGCGGCGTTCCGCGACAAGCTGGAACGCTACGCCGACTATCGCGCCCAGGCGCTCGCCGACGGCGAGGTCGCCGCCCAGCACGAGGTGGACCACATGTTCGCCACCCTGCGCGGCACCGCCGGGCACAGCCTGCCCAAGGGGCTCGACGCGCAGACCCTCAATCGGGTACGCGCGGCGCTCACCGACGGGACCGGCCCACAGGCGGGACTGTCCGCGACCGAGGTGAGCGGGCTGACCGGCATCTCCCGGGTGACCGCCCGCCGCTACCTCGAATACCTGGTGACCGTCGACCGCGCGGTCCGCAGCCCCCGCTACGGCACCCCCGGCCGCCCCGAGGTCGAGTACCGCCCAAGGTGACCGTGCTTCCGCGCCGAGCCGGTAGGTCTCTCGAGCCGTGCCTCCCGGTGAGTGCCCCGCCGCAAGATCGCGCAATATCCTGGTTGTAGTGGCATCCGGGACGCCCGACACCACTACATCCAGGTTCGAGCACGATCTTGGGGCCACGTGCCCCACGCGGGAGCACCGCCTGGTCGGGAACCCGGTGGCGGGGTGAAGATCCGTTGTTAGACTTGGCGAGTTGGGTTGGTGACACGACCAGGGAGACCAGACATGGCGGGTGACGACGACATCTCCGGGTGAGACCGGACGTGTTCGGCCATCGGTTCGGCGCGCGTAGGCGCAGCCGCCGAGGCCATGTCGTCGTTCCACCGGTCCCGTGTCGTCGGGCGAGCTAGGCGCGCCCACCCCACCCTTTGAGGTCACTCTCATGTCTGATGCGTTCATCGTCTGCTCGAACCTTTCCTTCTCCTGGCCGGACGACACCCCGGTCTTCTCGGAGCTGTCCTTCACCGTCCCGGGAGGGCGCACCGGCCTGGTCGCGCCCAACGGCGCCGGCAAGAGCACCCTGCTGCGGCTGATCGCCGGGGAGCTGCCGCCCAGCGGTGGCAGCGTCACCGTCGACGGCCTGCTCGGCTACCTTCCGCAGACCCTGCCGATGGTCGGCGACCTGACCGTGGCGCAGGTGCTCGGCGTCGCCGAGCGGATCGCGGCGCTGCACGCCATCGAGGCCGGCGACGCCAGCGAGGCGCACTTCGCCACCATCGGCGACGACTGGGACATCGAGGAGCGCACCCGCGCCGAACTGGACCGGCTCGGCCTCGGTGACCTGGCGCTCGACCGGCGGCTGCACACCCTCAGCGGCGGCCAGGTGGTCTCCCTCGGCCTGGCGGCGCAACTGCTGCGACGCCCGGACGTGCTGCTGCTCGACGAACCGACGAACAACCTGGACGTGGAGGCGCGGCACAAGCTCTACGACGTGCTGTCCGACTGGTCGGGGTGCCTGCTGCTGGTCAGCCACGACCGGGAGCTGCTGGACCGGATGGACCGCATCGCCGAGCTGGACCGCGGTGAGATCAACTGGTACGGGGGCAACTTCACCGCGTACACCGAGGCGGTGCAGGCGGCGCGGGAGGTGGCCGAGAGCAACCTGCGCAACGCCGAGCAGGAGGTCAAGCGGGAGAAGCGGGAGATGCAGCAGGCCCGGGAGCGGGCCGACCGGCGGGCCAGCAACGCCTCCAAGAACCTGAAGAACGCCGGACTGGCGCGGATCGTGGCCGGTGGGCTCAAGCGCAGCGCGCAGGAGTCGGCGGGCAAGGCGCAGGGGACCCACTCGGCCCGGCTCGGCGAGGCCAAGGCCCGCCTCGACGAGGCCGGCCGGGCGGTACGCGACGAGGACACCATCACCGTCGACCTGCCGGACACCACCGTCCCCGGCGGGCGCACCGTCTTCTCCGGCCAGGGGATGCGGGCCCGCTTCGACGATCGGGAACTGTTCGGCGGCGACGGCGCCGACCTGGTGATCCGGGGGCCGGAGCGGATCGCGCTCACCGGGGCGAACGGCGTCGGCAAGTCGACCCTGCTGCGCCTCGTCAACGGCGACCTGGAACCGACGGGCGGCGAGCTGAAGCGCGGCGACGGGCGGATCGCGTACCTGTCGCAGCGGCTGGACCTGCTGGACCTCGACCGCACGGTGGCGGAGAACTTCGCCGCGTACGCGCCGAGCCTGCCGGATGCCCGGCGGATGAACCTGCTGGCCCGGTTCCTGTTCCGGGGCTCCCGGGTGAACCTGCCCGTCGGGGTGCTCTCCGGCGGTGAGCGGCTGCGCGCCACCCTCGCGTGTGTGCTCTGCGCCGAGCCGGCGCCGCAACTGCTGCTGCTCGACGAGCCGACGAACAACCTGGACCTGGTCAGCGTCGCCCAGTTGGAGAGTGCGCTGTCCGCGTACCAGGGGGCGTTTGTCGTGGTCAGCCACGACGAACGGTTCCTCGCCGAGATCGGCGTGCAGCGGTGGTTGCGGCTGGCCGACGGCCAGCTGCGGGAGATCGCGGCCCCCGACCGGGACTGAGCCCGGCCGTCCGCGGCCCGGCCGGATGTACGCCGGCCGGGCCGCGGACCCGTCAGCTCACGTTGGCCGGGCCGAGGACGCTCTTCAGGTCACCCATCAGCGCGGTCGTCGCCGCCACCCGGAACGGACCCAGCCGCAGGGTGGTGGTGCGGCCACCGTTCTGGAGTTTGACGTGCACCTCGGTGTCGCCGGGATGCAGCACCAGGGTCTCCTTCAGTTTCTCCACCAGCGGCGGTGTGCAGCGGTGCACCGGAATGGTGAGGGTGACCGGCTTGTTGGTGGCGCTGGTGCTGACGTCCGGCATGGACATGTCCATCGCCATGATCCGTGGGGTGTCGTCGCGGCGGTCCACCCGACCCTTGACCACCACGATGGCGTCCTCGGCGATGTACTGCCCGATCACCTCGTAGGTGTTGGGGAAGAACAGCGTCTCGACCCCACCGGCCAGGTCCTCCAGGGTGGCCGAGGCCCAGGCCCGGCCCTGCTTGGTGACCCGGCGCTGCACTCCGGACAGGATGCCGGCGAGGGTGACCACCGCGCCGTCGGGCACCGCGCCCTCCTCGGCCAGGGAGGCGATCGTGGTGTCCGCCGCCGCGCCGAGGACGTGCTCCAGGCCGAACAGTGGGTGGTCGGAGACGTACAGGCCGAGCATCTCGCGCTCGAACGCCAGCTTGTCGCGCTTGTCCCACTCGCTCTCGCTGATGACCGGCATCACCGTCGTGCTGCCGGTGTCGGCGTCGCCGAAGCCGGCGCCGAACAGGTCGTACTGGCCGACCGCCTCCTTGCGCTTCACGTCGGCGTACGCGTCGATGGCGTCCGCGTGCACCGCGAGCAGGCCCTTGCGGGGGTGCTCGAGGGAGTCGAACGCGCCGGCCTTGATCAGCGATTCGATTGTCTTCTTGTTGCAGACCACCGCGTCCACCTTGGACAGGAAGTCGTAGAAGTCGGCGTAGTCGCCCTTCTCCTCCCGGCACCGCATGATCGAGGCGACCACGTTCGCGCCGACGTTGCGCACCGCGGCCAGACCGAAGCGGATGTCCTTGCCGACCGGGGTGAACGGTCCGGCCGAGGTGTTCACGTCCGGTGGCAGCACCTGGATCCGCATCCGGCGACACTCGGACAGGTAGAGCGCCATCTTGTCCTTGTCGTCACCGACGGACGTCAGCAGCCCGGCCATGTACTCGGCCGGGTAGTGCGCCTTGAGGTACGCGGTCCAGTAGGACACCAGGCCGTACGCGGCGGAGTGCGCCTTGTTGAAGGCGTACCCGGCGAACGGCACCAGGACGTCCCACACGGCCTGGATCGCCTCGTCGGAGTAGCCGCGCTCGCGGCAGCCGTCCCGGAACGGGATGAACTCCTTGTCGAGGATCTCCTTCTTCTTCTTACCCATGGCCCGGCGCAGCAGGTCCGCCTGACCGAGGGTGTAGCCGGCGAGGATCTGCGCGGCGCGCTGCACCTGCTCCTGGTAGACGATCAGGCCGTGGGTGGGTGCCAGGATCTCCCGCAGCGGCTCCTCCAGCTCCGGGTGGATCGGGGTGATCTCCTGGAGGCCGTTCTTGCGCAGCGCGTAGTTGGTGTGCGAGTCGACGCCCATCGGGCCGGGTCGGTACAGGGCCAGGACCGCGGAGATGTCCTCGAAGTTGTCCGGCTTCATCAACCGCAGCAGGGACCGCATCGGCCCACCGTCGAGCTGGAACACGCCCAGGGTGTCACCGCGGGCCAGCAGCTCGTACGCGGCCGGGTCGTCCAGCGGCAGGGCCAGCAGGTCGAGCTTGAGGCCGTGGTTGAGTTCGATGTTCTTGACGGCGTCGTCGATGATCGTCAGGTTGCGCAGGCCGAGGAAGTCCATCTTCAGCAGCCCGAGCGACTCGCAGGTCGGGTAGTCGAACTGCGTGATGATCGCCCCGTCGGCGTCGCGGCGCGTCAACGGGATGTGCTCGATGATCGGCTCGGCGGACATGATGACGCCGGCGGCGTGCACACCGGTCTGCCGGATCAGCCCCTCGATGCCCTTCGCGGTGTCGATCACCTTGCGGACGTCCGGGTCGGAGTCGTACAGGCCGCGGATCTCGCCGGCCTCGGCGTAGCGGGGGTGCTTGGTGTCGAAGATGCCGGTGAGCGGGATGTCCTTGCCCATCACTGCCGGCGGCATCGCCTTGGTGATCCGGTCGCCGACCGCGTACGGGAAACCAAGCACCCGGGCCGAGTCCTTGATCGCGGCCTTCGCCTTGATCGTGCCGAACGTGGCGATCTGGGCGACCTTGTCCTCACCCCACTTGTCGGTGACGTACTTGATCACCTCACCGCGCCGACGCTCGTCGAAGTCGATGTCGACATCCGGCATCGACACGCGCTCGGGGTTGAGGAACCGCTCGAAGATCAGGCCGTGCTGGATCGGGTCCAGGTCGGTGATGCCCAGCGCGTACGCGACGAGCGAGCCGGCGGCCGAACCACGACCCGGACCGACCGAGATGCCCTGGCTCTTGGCCCACTGGATGAAGTCGGCGACCACGAGGAAGTACGACGGGAAGCCCATCTGGTTGATGACGCCCAGCTCGTACTCGGCCTGGACGACGTGCCCCTCCGGGATGCCGTTCGGGTAGCGGCGGCCCAGGCCGGCGAACGTCTCCTTGCGGAACCAGGACTCCTCGGTCTCCCCGTCGGGCACCGGGAAGCGCGGCATCAGGTTGTGGAACTCGAACATGCCCTTCGGGTCGACCTTCTCGGCGACCAGCAGCGTGTTGCGGCACCCCTGCTGCCACAGCTCGGACGAGTCCACCGCGCGCATCTGGTCGGCGCTCTTGACGAAGTAGCCGCCACCCTCGAAGCGGAACCGGTTGGGGTCGTCGATGTTGCTGCCGGTCTGCACGCAGAGCAGCACGTCGTGGGCGGTGGCCTGCGCCTCGTGGGTGTAGTGCGAGTCGTTGGTGACCACCGGCGGGATGTCCAGCTTGCGGGCGATCTCGGTGAGCCCCTCGCGGACCCGGCTCTCGATGGAGAGGCCGTGATCCATGATCTCCAGGAAGTAGTTGTCCTTGCCGAAGATGTCCTGGTAGCTCGCCGCGACCTTGAGCGCCTCGTCGAACTGGCCCAGCCGCAGCCGGGTCTGCACCGCGCCGGACGGGCAGCCGGTGGTGGCCATGATCCCCTCGGCGTGCTCGGCGATCAACTCCATGTCCATCCGGGGCCACTTGACGTAGTGCCCCTCCATGGACGCGCGCGAGTTGAGCGTGAACAGGTTCTTCAGGCCCTGCGCGTTCTTCGCCCACATCGTCTTGTGGGTGATCGCGCCGTTACCCGAGACGTCGTCGCTCTTCTGCTCCGGCCGACCCCACTTGACCCGCGCCTTGTGGTAGCGCGACTCCGGCGCCACGTACGCCTCGACGCCCAGGATCGGGGTGATCCCGGCGGCCATCGCCTGGTTGTAGAAGTCGTTCGCCCCGTGCATGTTGCCGTGGTCGGTGATCGCCACCGCCGGCATGCCCAGCCGGTTGGCCTCGGCGAACAGGTCCTTCAGCCGGGCCGCTCCGTCGAGCATCGAGTATTCGGTGTGCACGTGCAGATGCGCGAACGAATCGGCCATGCCTGGCGCCCCCCGGCGGTGTGGATCTTGTTGGTCGGAGCCGACCGGGACCTACCCTACCGAGGTGATCTCGACGGCTCCACCGTCCGCGCCGGCGGCCGTGGCCCGCGTCTCGTCGCGCGGCAGCCATTGGCGCCTCGCCGGGGGCAGACACCCCGCGCCCCACCGAACCGATCCGCGATGACCTTGGGTCAAGCACGACATCGCCGCCAACTCACCTCGCCAGGCGAATCATCGAGGTGCCTCCGGAGCACCAGGAGGCCCCGCAGAGAACGGTAACGATCTCGGCGGGGCCTCCCGGCTCGATAGGCTGACTACCCGCCCATCGTGGACCTCTTCTTCCGGGCAATCTTTAGGTCGACATCGAGTCCACTGAGCCGAAGTGGCTCGCGCTGGTCATCGATCACGACGACGTGAAGCACGTCGCCGACGGCAGACGAACGGTCATCAGCAGTCCAGGCGGGATCCTTAGTGTTGTCGATCAGCCCTCGCGTCCCGTCCTCGAACTCAACCTCCAACCCCCAGGGCCGACCCGCGATTACCGTTACGTCGTATTCCTGATGCAGAAGATGATGCACGCCTGTCACTCTTTCTTCATGGGCACCCAAGTCCTGCCCCGAGTAAGCGAATTGAATTCCTCGAGTCGCCCGAACGGTATCTCGAACTCGATACGCGCGGTACCACCGGGCCCCTGCCAGTCATAACGTTTGCCAGTACCGAAGAAGCTTTCCAGGAATGAAGCTTCCATCTCGTACCTAATCATTCCGGGTGCGTAAGGACCACGGCCCTGATACTCGGCCGCCACGCTCTTTTCGCCGAGGTAGAAATATCCGTTACTGCCCTCTTGGTTCTGCATTTCCGGGTTTGGACCGTGCTTCAACTCGAAATCTTTGTCGGCGGACTTCGGTGTTCTGTAGATGACGATTGGATCACAGTTATGCACAAGGACCGGAGTGATGCCTGCAAGCACATAGTACGTGTGCACTTTCGAGACCGTGAGGTCACGCATGACCTTGCTGCCGCTGAAGTTGAGCACCTTCGCAACGGTCACCAACTCGCCCGATGCGCTCTTGAGCCACTCCGTCAGCTGGAGATCTGCGGCGTCGACCCACTTCTGCCGACTCTCGCTCCAGAACGGGTGGTGCTGAGTCGTCTTGAGGGTGGTGAACGTGCCATCCTCGGTCCGGACGGACAGGTCCGTCAGGTCCTCGTCCTGGTTGACGTGCAGCGCCTCCACCGACTCGGCAGAGGTGACCCCCGTCTCCGGGTCATGCGCCAGGACCTCGTCGCCCTCGGCCACCTCGGCGATCGGCCGAGCGGACCCGTCGGCCATGAGGACCTGGGTCGCCGGGTCGAAGCTGTGGAGGCAGCCCTCCTTCTTCGTCGTCGTGCCACTGCTGTTCTTGTTCGGCTTGCCCTTGGTGCCCGGGTCCGGCTTCTTACCGGGCGGGGTGGCCGGCTTCGGTTTCGGCGACAGGTCCTTGGCCCGTGCCTCGGCCTTGATCTGGGCCATCTCTTGGGCTTCCCGGGCCGGGTTGATCTTCGGCGTGCCGCCCTTGGTCGCCCGACCGATCGCCTTCTGGGCCTTGTCGGCGAGTTCCTTGCGCGCCTTCTTGCACGTGTTCCGGGCTGCCGCGCAGACCGACGGGCCGGGCATCAACGCCTCGGCGGCACTGCCGTAATCTTCTTCATAGATGTAGAAGGCAGTGTTCAGGCCATCGGCTGCGGATCCCAGACCAGGAATAACCGCGGCGCCATCCAGCGTGTCGTGGATGACCTTGTTGTTGAACATGCCCTTGTCGCGGCGGGTCGAGAGCGGCTTCTCCCCACCCTCGATGATCTGCTGGCACTGGTATCCACTGATGCCGTGGGCGCAGTCGTAGTTCCACCCCGGAGTAGTGGGGACGTCGACTCCGGCGTATTCGGCGATGATCCTGCCACTGGGATCGCTGTACGTGGTCGGGTTGTTCGCCGCGTACGTATAGGCCGGCATCTGCTGTGGATTACCGGGATCGTTGACGGGGTCGACCGAGATGAACCGACCAGCCGTCGGGTCGTACTCTCGGGCACCCAGGTGGGTCAGCCCCGTCGGGTCCTGGTAACCGCCCAGGAAACCCTGCTTGTTCGGCCACGAGACCGCCGCGCCACGCGACGCCCCGTACGGTGTCTGCCGCCGTTGGGTGATCGTCTGGTTGGCGTCCGTGGCAACGCTGACCTGCGCTGTCCCCTGGTGGTCGCTCGCGAGCCAGGTGATCCCGGTGGTCTTCCGCTGGGCGATCGCCTCACCGTTGAAGGAGTAGTACCGGGTGGCGTCGAGCTGGCCGTTGTTGTTGCGCCGCAGCTCCTGGTCTCCGAGGAACAGCGTGCTGCCGGTCGCATCCTTGGCGATGAGCCGGTTGCCGGAAGCGTCGTAGATGTAGGAGTTCGTGCCGGCGCTGTCGGTGAGCGTCGCCAACCGCCCCTCGACGTCCCAGGCCAACGCCTGCTGGCCAGCCGGGCCGGGCCGCGTCTTCGTGTTGCCGGCCTCGTCGTAGGTGTAGGAACCGGTGGTCGTGCCCGCGTTGTCGGTCCTGCTCCAGCCGTCCAGACGGTGCGGCTGGGCAGCTTTCGCGGCGGGGTACGAGTAGCTGGTGGTCACCGTGCCGGTCGGGGTGCCCCGCTCGGTCTGCGTCAGCCGGTTACCGATCCGACCCTTGGGGTCGTCCGGCGCGCCGAACGACCACTTCTGCCAGTACGGCGCCGGACCACCCAGCTCAGACTCCGCAGCCGGAGCGCTGTTGCAGCTCGAGGACGATGGAGTCCACGCCTCGGTGAGCCGCCGCTGGTGGTCGTAGGTGAAGCACTGGGTGTCCCGCGGCCGGGCACCCGAGTTGTCGTCGATCTTGAGAAGGTTGCCGCTCTCGTCGTAGTCGTAGAAGACGTTGGCGATGTACGAGGGCGATGCCGACCGGAGGATGGCGCTGCTCTTGACCCGGCCGGTGGCCTCGTCGTAACGGTCGGTCGTCTGCACGAACTTGGCCCCGGTCAGCTCCGTCGACCGGGTCAGAGTGCTCAGCTCGTACAGGTTGGTATAGCCCGACTGGATGGCGTAGTAGCTGACGTCGCCGTAGTTGGTTGCCAACTGGTCGGCCATCGCGTATGTCTGGTCGTACTTGTAGGTCAACACCTCCTGGTCGAGTCCACCGACCGCCGGAAGAGTGACCGTATTGGGCGAACCGTCGGCCAGGTAGCTGGCCTTTGCGGTGAAACTGCAGGTGGTAGCGGCGGCACCACAGAAGCTCGCCTGCGAGGGCGGCAGGGTCAGTTTGGTCTGCGTCGGCCGGTACAGGGCGTCCACGGTGACCGTCTCGGTGCGGTACTCGTCCGTGCCGATCCAGCGGGAAGACGACTTGGTCAGACCCTTGAGCGGCAGGTCGTAGGTGTTCTCGATGCGCTTCTGGCCCGTCAGACTGGTCTCGCGGACGGTCTCCGGGCGACCCAGACGGTCGTAGGTGTAGTACAGGTCAGGGGTGGTCGGCCGAGAATCGCTGGTCTGCTCCACCTCACCCCGGCTGTTGTAGGTGAGAGTCGTGGTCCCGGCGTCCGGGTCCGTCGACGAGGTCATTCGACCCTGGATGTCGTAGGTGTACGACCAGGAGTTGCCCGAGGCGTCCTGCACCGATGCCAACTGGCCCACCGGGTGGTAGGTGTACTTGGTCTCGTCGTACGTGCCGGTCGCAGTTCGGCCGTGGTACTGCCACAGCTTCTCCATCCGGCCGTGCGGGTCGGTCCACGCGGTCGTCGCCGACTCACCGGCCGAGGGCACGACGGTCGTGTGATCGCCGTGGAAGGTGGTCGACGTTCGCGCCTTCTCCACCTGCACGCTCGACTCGGACGCCAACAGCAGCGAGTGCGCGGGACGGCCCGCACCGTCGAACAGCGTCCTGGTCTGGCTCGGGACGTCCCGGTCCAGCCCGGAGTAGAGCGTCGTACCCGGTGCCGCGCTGTTGTGATAGGCGGCATTGGCCTTGTAGATCCGGCCCGCCGCGTCGTAGAAGGTGTCGGTCAGGATGCGACCGCCACCATAACCGGCCTCCTGCGTCTGCCGGGGACGGCCGAGCGCGTCCATCAGCTCGTACGAGGTGTTGTACCCGCCTCTGGCGTTCACCGACCGGGACGTGACCGACGAGGGTGCCGACTTGGACAGGTCGTAGCTGAAGCTGGAGGACGGGTCCAACGGGAAGGTCGCCCTGTCCCGTCCCGGGATCCACACCGCCGTGGTCCGCCCCATGGCGTCGTAGGCCACCTCGGTGACCCGGCTGTTGGCGTCGGTGCTCTTGATCGTCAGCCCGGTGGCCGGGTCGATCTCGGCGGTGTCGGTCCAGAGCAACGGGTTGGTCGAGACAACCTTGGTGACCGGGCCGCCGGTAGCCGGCGTGTATGCCGTCGTCGACTTCTCACCGGCGATGTCCGTGGACTCGATGACCCGGCCGAAGGCGTCGTACTTGGCAGTGGAGACCTGCTGGTAACCACGGACGCCGCCGGTGAAGCTCTTGATCGTCTCAATCGCGGTTATCAGACCGTCGGTCGGGGCGCTGCCGTAGCCGAGTGAGTCGAAGCTGAACCTCGTGTCGGCGGTGATCTGGTTCTCCGCGGTCGGGGCAGTGGCACACGGCCCCGCCCAGCCGTGCGTCCGCTTGACCGGGGTCAACAACCAGTCGGCGGTGTTGCGGGCGTACTCGGTCTGCACGCACCCCTCGTCGCCGGTCGTGGCGTCGTCGCCGCCATCCTGCACGCTCGTCGGCATGCCGTAGCCGTCGAAGGTCGTGGTGGTGGTGGACCGGCGAGTTCCGGTGTCGGTCTTGGTACGGCTCTTGACAACCGCGACCCGTGCGTAGCGGGCCTCCGCGACCGGCGTTCCGGCGCGGGTCGCGGTCGGCGGGTCAGAGCGCCACATCTCGTTGACCGAGGCGGCGAGGACCGTCGAGCCGAGCCAGGTGATCTGCTCCCGTGGCGTGCCCGAATAGTGGTCGTAGTCGTTGGCCTTACCACCCTCCAGGCCTTCGACCTGGGTGGTACGAGTGCCGCCGGCGGCGAGCTTGTCGCCGTACATGCCGCGGAAGTAGAGCGTCTCGGACTTGACCCGCTCGGCACCCTCGCCAATGTAGGTGATCACCGTGGGATAGCCCCGCCACTGGGACCAGGTCTTCCGGTCGTCCGGGCTGAGCCCGTCATCGTCGTCGTAGTGCCACAGCGGCTGGCTCTTGGTGTCGTACTCGTAGGCGGTCCGCAGCGGGCGGGCGCCACCGGTGTGGTCGATCTGCTGGACCTCGGTCACCACGTACTTGTGGAAGTAGTCGGTGAGCGGGTCCACCTTGCCCTGCGGGATCCACCTGACCGGGTAGCAGCGCAGGCCGTTGTTGTCGAGGGCGGTTGGCATCGTGCCGCCCTTGGCGCACTGCGGCGGGCTGTAGGTCACGTAGATCTCGCCGCCGGTCTCCAACCTGATGGAGTTGACACGCCACCAGTTCATGGCGAGCGCCCAGTCACTACCGGTGGCGTCGACCCGGTTCTGCATCTGCTTACCGCTGAAGGTGACCTCCGGAGCCGTCACCGTCGTTCCGTTGAGACCCCGGTGCGTGATCCCGTCCAACCAGAGGCCGGCACGGGTGCCGTCGCCCGGGTCGGGGAAGCTCTGTCGCAACGTCCACGAGTCAACGGGCTGGTACGACGAGGTGGCGGCCTTCCACGCCTTGGTGGTGACCACCGTCGTCCGCTTCGCCGACCAGAAGGTGGGAGCCCCGAACAGGCAGGGGTTTGTCGTCGCCGTGCACTCCTGGTCCCAGGGAGTATCGGGCCAGGTGGTGGCGTCCTTCGTAGTGCAGTTGGACAGACACCGATCGACGTTTGTGAACTCCACTCGACCCGGGGCGTTCTGGACGTACGGGCTGGTCGAGGAGTACTCGGTGCCGTCCCGGCTGTCGGTGCCGTAGTCGATTCTCGTGAGGTATCCCGCCCGGTCGTACGACACGGGTGACGTTCGGTTCTGGTTCTTGGCGTAGTAGTTGGTCTCCTTGGTCCACCAGAGAGACATCGTGTTGCCGTGGACGTCCTGGACGTAGTCCAGATTCCACCGCCACGCCTGCTTCTTGCCGCCGCAGTCGGACGACGCGAAGCTCGCGGCGTGGCACGGTTCGTTGGGGTTGTTGCCAAACACCGGCACGGTCAGGGTGGAGTTGGTGACCGGACGGTCGGTGCTCCAACCGGGCAGTTGGTGCCGTCCGAACCAGTACTGCGTCCCGTCGACGCTGGTGACCTTCCAGTACTCGTTGTCGTCGTCGCCATTGCCGTAGGCGGGCGACTTCAACAACTCGATCTTCGAGCCGTCCTCCTTGCGAGGGTGCCACCTCCCGTCGCTGTCCTTGAGCAGTTCCATGGACGAGCCGCCCAGGGAGAGAACCGCGTTCTCCGGACCCCAGCAGAGATCGCTCGTCTCGGTGGTGTTGTTGGCGTTTCCGCCCATGTCGTCGAGGCAGGTCTTGTACCGACGCTCGACGAAGCCCGGCTGGTAGTCGAAGCCTTCGCCGATGGCGCCGGGCTGGTTGTTCGTCGCCGCCTGCCGACCGTCCACCGACTGCGACGAGTAGGAGAGGCCGAGGCTCGGAGAGGGACCTCCCGGACCAGGGGGCACGCTCATCGGATAGGACCACTGGAAGCTGCCGGTGGAGCCACTGTGCTCCCAGGACGAGGCGGGAGCGAGACTGGAGGCGGAGTAGTTGCCCGCACCACCCTGACTGCCCGCGACCAGGGCGACCATGGTGCCGGCCATGGCCGTGGCGGACCCCAGACCCAGTCGCTTCGCGTCCGTCGTCGACATCGCCGGCCTGAATGCCGCCGCCGCCACCGAGGCTGATGCCGTCTGGGTTCGCACATCGTTGCGCGACTCCAACGGCGACAGCTCACAACCCTTCGTGCCGGGCGTGGTCAGGGCACACTCCGGCACCTGCACGAGGCGCAGGCGCGACGACCAGTCCGCGCCGTACGCCGAGGCGAACCCGGAGTAGTCCACGCCCACCTCGACCGGACCGGCCGACGTCTCCCCGTCCGTACGCCCGACGCGCAGCAGCAGACCGCCGCGCACACCGGCCGCCTCCGCCTCTGCCCTCGGCAGCACCTCGACGCGTACCTTGCCCGGTGGGGTCGCCCCGGCCCGGGCGGAAGCCGCTGTGGTCACCGGCCGTACCGTCACCGGCAGCGCGCCGGCGCGGACGGCTGCGGCGTCCCCGGTGGTGCGGGCACCCGTGGCGGCGGGCAGGCTCACCTCGGCGGCACCGGCGGCCGGCCACGCCGGCGCCGGGCGCCGGACCTTGGCCGCCTCCTCCTCCGGCTCGGGGCCGGGCTTCGTGGCCTTGACGGGCTGCACGGGTACGGATTCGTAGCGCTGCGCCTCGAGCCGCTTGGCCTCCGCGACCTGCTGTGCCTGTGCGGGCACCTGCCCGATGAGCGTGCTGGCGAGCACCGCGAGCAGGCCGGCAGAGATGATCTTCCGGCCCTTCGCATCCGCGGCGCCGAATGTCGGTCTGGGCCGCCAGGGGCGGCGTGATCGACTGGATCTGACCGTGTTCATCGTTTCCTTTCCAGGGGGTGACAACACGCCGCCAGGGGGTTGTGCGGCGTGGTGGACGAGGGGGTGGGTCGGGATGGCGGCGACGCCACGGCACCCCGACCCACCGGCTGCGGTTACGCCTCCGCGAACAACGCCGCGATGTCGGCGTCGGAGAGGGCGCCCTGCCAGGCACGGACCCGGTCGATGTCGCCCGGGAAGTGGTCCGCGAGCACCACGTACTTCCCGCGGCCGACGGTGAAGGCGCCCTCGGCGCTCCACGGCGCCGGGACACTGACGGCGCCGGACAGTTGGCCGTTGACGTAGAGGCTGAGTTTCTGGGCCGTGACGTCCTGCACGGCGGTGAGATGGGCCCAACTGTTCGCGACGCAGTCGCTGCCGTAGACCGTTCGGGAGGAGCTCGACGTCGAGTCGGCCGTCCGGTTCATCAGTGACCACTTGGGACGGCCGGTCGGGTCGTTTCGACACGTCAGGAAGAAGCCGGAGATCTGGCCGCCATCCTGGGCGAACACCGTGCGCGGGCCGGCCCCACCATTCCAGCGCGCCCACCCGGACACCGTGTACGACTGGTCGGTGCGCAGGACCGGAGCGTCGGTAGCCGCGTGGCCAGAAAGTCCATCCACGGCCAGACCGCTGGAGAAGTTGTAGCCGGCGTTGGCCGACCAGTCGGCAGCGGGAGCGTCGGTCAGCGTGAGTGGGCGCTGGTAGCCGGAGCCGTCCGCCTCCTGTCGTGGCGCGTCGTAGTCGAAGTCCTCCATCTCCCACTGGCCCACCAGCACGGGCTCGACCAGAGGTCGAAGATCGATTTCCGGGTCCACGACGCGGTCCCAGATCCGGACCTCGCTGACCAGGCCGTTGAACCAGCCGGTGAGGATGCCGGCGCGGGCGACGCCGATCAACAACGGACCACCGGAGGACCACACCGGCGCGGTGGATCCCGTGCCCTTGCGGACCCCGTTCACGTAGAGGGACAGCTGGTTGGCCGAGCCGGCGTCGTACACGCCGGTCAGGTGCACCCAGACTCCGACCTGAACGGGTTCGGCCGTGCAGGCGGGGGCTGCCGTCGCGCCCGCGTTCGAGAGGTCCGCCACGTAGGTGACGAAGCACCAGCGTTCCTTCGCCGGGAAATACTGCAGCTCAAAGGGGCTCTTCTTGGTGCCCGGCTGCGACACGACGACTCCGCCGACCGCGTCGGCGCGAACCCAGGCAGAGATCGAGAAACTGCGCGCGGTGTCGACCACCGCACTGGAGGTGCCTGCGTAGTCCGAGGCGCCGCGGAACTTGACCGCCCAGTCCTTGCCCCGGTTCTTGTGCGTACCGCGCAGGCGGGAGTCGGACCAGGAGGGGTTGGGGGTCAGGGTGGCGGACTGCCCGCCGTCGATCCGGTTCGTCAGGGTGGTGCCGGTGCCCTCGTCGATCGCCCAGTGTGCCCTCGGTGCCGAGGGGCTGTCGACGAGGAAGACGTAGTCGTACGCCTCGGTGGTGTTGCCGGCCTGGTCGCGGCTCTTGACGCTCAGCACGTTCTCGCCGATCGAGTTCGGGGTGACCCAGACCGTGGCCGTGCCACCCAGCGTCGCTGCCCGCACCACCTGCTCCGCGCCGCCATCGACCCGGTAGAGGTAGTCGTAGACGTCGGCGGCGCCGTTGGCGGAGAAGGTGAACCGTCCGGAGTAGCCGACCGAGCCGCGCACGTCCTGGTTCGTGCCCAGCGGCGGCGACTCCAGGTAGAGAGCGTCTTCCGGCGTCACCTTCGGCTTCGACGTGGGCGCGGCGTAGTCGACGTAGAACTCGCACCAGGGCGACAGGCCCGAGATGCCATCGAGGCCGTCCTTGGTCTGCACCTGCCACCGGTACACGTCGCCGCTTGCGGTCTTGGTGGTCAGCTGCACCTCGGCCCTGGCCCCCGGTGCGACCCCGGCATCGGTCTTGGGAAAGCCGGTCGCCGTGGTCCAGGTGCCGTTCACCTGCTTCTGCAGGGTGAACACGCCGGACAGGCTGCCGCCGTTACTGCCGTCGGGATCGCTCAGGGTCGCCTTCAACCACGGGTAGTCCGACCGCACCATCGGGCGGGTCGCGCCGCTCACGCACGCCTGTGCCCCGGCGGTGTAGTCGGCGTGGGTGGACAACTGGGCCGCCGTCGGGGTGTTCGGGTTGCTGTTGTACTCGACCGACAGCTTGGTCATCGCCGGGTCGAACTTCTTCCACCAGGTCGACTCGGATTCCGACGTACCGTCGGCCTGTCGGGCGGCCAGGGCGAGGGTGTATTTGGCATTCCCGCGGTTGCTGGAAACGTCGTCCTTCAGCTTGGCGAACTCCATCGGCAGGTCCGGCTGCGGGTCGTTCGAGCAGTTCGGCGCGGCCGGCGGCTTGTGCGCGTGCCCGGACCGCTCCTCCAACCAGGTGATGAGCTTCGGGCTGCCGTCCCACGTCTGCTTGCCGGAGCTGCCCAGCTCGGCGGTCCGGTAGAGGTTCACCGGCGTGGAGGCACACGACCAGGAGTGGGTCATCTCGGTCAGGAACTTGGCCGAGCGGATCGTCTTGCCCGACAGCGCCGAGAGGTTGAACCGGAAGAACGAGCGGAAGTTCCCGGAACCGTCCGGGTTCCTACCCACCCGGGCCACCCCGTCGTCGCGGGTCGCGTCCGTCGAGCCGGCGTATCCCCACAGCGCCTTGTTGACCGTCGTCCACGGGTCGATGGCCACCGGATACGCGGTCTTCGGGCCACGGAGCAGCGTGAGATCCGGACGGATGACGAGGTCACCGTCCCGCACGTCGGTCGCCAACTCGGCCTTGCGCGCCCGGTCCGGCACCATCCGCAGCGCGTCGCGCTTCTCCTGGGCCGCGAAGGCCGACAATGCCTTGCTGCTCTTCGCCTGGGCCGTCGTCGTGAGGCCGGACGAGTCCCACATCAACGCGTTCCCGGCGGAGAGGACTTCCCGTCCCGCGCCGTTGACGACCTGGAAGCCGCCGCCGGCGCGCGCTCTGCTGGACAGACCGGGGGTGTCGAGGCGGAACCGCAGAGTCTCCAACGCGGGGTTCGTCGCCGCGCTTGCCGACTTCACCACGAGCACCCAGCTGAACCCGTCGCGCAGCGCACGCATCCGCAGGTCGACGTCAGGTAACACCGACTCGTAGATCGCCGTGTCGCCCTCAAGACGGGGGGCGGGCAAAGTGCTGGGCCAGGAGAGGGACACCTCCCCACCCTCGACCGGAAGGCGCACGACCGCGGCGGTGCCGCCAGCGGAGAACGACACGTCCGCCACCGTCGCCACCGGCGCGACAGACCCGTCCGCCCCCGTCACCAGCGACGTGTCGATGGTCCGCCAGCCACCTCCGTCCCGCCGGTTCACCCACTGCGGAACGGGGTACGACTCCATGACCAGGGACCCCTTCGGGGATGCCAGGACACGGGAGTTCTCCGACTTCAGCGTCGTGACCTCGACGGCGCGACCGGATCGTTTCGCGGCGGCGAGAGCCTCGGCTTCGGACAGTGCGGCGGTCGTCGGGCGAGCATCAGGCCCGGGTTCCGCCGGTTCGGCTCGCACCCGATGCGGAGCGGAGGCGACGCCAGCCACGGCGATCGCCGCCGCCAGGAGTGCGTACCCCCATTTTCGCGAACGGGTGCGGATATGCGCACGAGAGAAGGTCACTGCGGACTCCTGTTCTGCGGTTCAGGGGGATGACGAGGGGCCTGTTCCGGGGCCGGCGGGCAGGCCGCCGGCCCCGGAGCGGTTTCATTCAGGGAGCGCTACACCTCATTGGCGAGGGAGAGGATCTCCGCAGAGGAGAGGGCGCCCTGCCACACCCTGACCCGGCTGATGGCGCCCTTCACGTAGTCCCCGGAGTCGGACGAGCCGATGCGAAGCGACCCGGTGGTGGCGAAGGGCGGCGGGATGGTCTTCTTCTCACCGACGAGAGCACCGTCGACGTAGAGCCTGAGCGTCCTGGTGCCCGACTCGTAGGTCGCGGCGAGGTGGACCCCCTGGTTGAGGACCGGCGTGCCGCTCCACTTGACCGTGGTGTAGGCAACGTTCGGCTCGGATTGGTCCCGGTCCGGCACCACGATGGCCCAACCTGGCGTGGACCCGGCCTGGCGTTGCAGGTAGAAGGCACAGCGCAGCGTCCCGCACTGGGAGACCACCGTGTGGAAGCCGGTGAACGCCGACGGCTTCACCCACGCCGAGACGGTCCACGATCCCTCGGTGCGCAGCACCTGACCCTGCGTCTTCGCGGTGCCGCTGATCCCGTCCAGGCAGAGTGCGTAGGCGCCGTTCGGGCCGGCGTTCTCACAGACGGTCGCGCTCGGGGCAGCGGTGAGGCCGACCGGCCGGTTGTAGCCCGAGGAGTCGCCCTGCTGCTGGATCGTGGCCAGGTCCGGGTCATCCAGGAGCCACTCGCCGGTGAGTTTGGGCGTGACGATCTCCTCGAGGTCCCTCTCGTCGACGACCCGGTCCCACAGCCGGACGTCGTCGATGTCGCCGTCGAAGTAGTTGCCCTCGACGGCGTTGTAGCGCACCCGACCGATCTGCATGATGCCGGTGGACTTCCAGAGGGCACTCAACGGCTGGGTGCCGACCTTCTCACCGTTGACGAAGATCCGGATCTCCTTCGCGCCTGCGTCGTACACCCCGGCGATGTGCTGCCAGGTGCCGATCGGCGCCCATTCCTTCGAGACGACCGAGGTACGGGTGTGGGTGGGGCTGTCGCCGGAGAAGGTGTGGAAGTACCAACTGCCGCCCTTGTCCCGCTGCAACTGCCAGGCGCCGTTGTTGGTGCCGCTCACGGCCACCACCGAACCGAAGGTGCTCGTGCTGGTGATGCGCGCCCACGCCGCCACGCTGAAGCTGCGCGACGAATCGATCGGAGGTGCCGTTGAGGTCGCCGCCCAGCCCTTGTTGGTACCGAAACCCAACGCGCGATCGGGTGTCGTGTTCTTCCGGGTGCCGTACGTCCAACTTCCCGTCCAGCCCACATTGCTGGTGAGGGTGAGGTTGGGGCCACCTGCCGGGGTGGTGGCGGCCGTGGTGCCCGCCCCCTCGTCCATCTTCCAGATGGCCTTCGGCGCCGAGTAGTTGTCGACCAGGAACGTGTAGTCGTAGGGGGCCGACGAGTTGCCGGCCTGGTCCCGACTGCGCACGCTGAGCACGTTCTCGCCCATTACCTTCGGCGTCACCCACACCTCGGCCTGGCCGCCCAGCGTGGCCGCCCTCACCGTCATCTGCTGTCCGCCCTGGAGCTGGTAGACGTAGTCGTAGACGTCGGCGACACCGTTCGCGGAGAGGGTGAACTTGCCGGACAGGCCGATCGACCCGTGGAAGTCCTGGTTGGTGCCGAAGGGGGGCGACTCGAGGTAGGGGACGTCACCGGCCACCGTCACCTTGGGCTTCTGTGCCGGGGCCGAATAGTCGATGTAGAACTCGCACCACGGTGAGCCCAGGGACGCGCCCCCGAGGGTGTCCTTGGTCTGCACCTGCCACCGGTAGACCTCACCGTCGGCGGTCTTGGTGGTCAGCTGCACCTCCGCCCTCGCCCCCGTGGCCACGCCGGAATCCGTCTTCGGCCAACCGGACACGCCGGTCCAGGCCCCACTGACCAGCTTCTGGAGGGTGAAGGCCCCACTCAGCGACCCGCCGTTGCTGCCATCGGGATCGGTGAGGATCGCCTTCAGCCACGGATAGTCCGAGCGCACCATGGGCCGCGAGGTTCCCGTGACGCAGGCCTGCGCGGGGGCGGTGAAGTCGGCGTGCGTCGACAACTGGGCCGCGGTGGGCGTGTTCGGGTTGGTGTTGTACTCGACCGACAGCTTGGTGACACCCGGGTCGAACTTCTTCCACCAGTTGCTCGTCGACTCCGAGGAACCGTCCGACTGCCGGGTGGACAGGGCCAGCGTGTAGTTGCTCTCGCCGCGCGCGGCGGACACGTCCGTGCCCAGCTTGCTGCCCGAGAACTCCATGGGCAGGTCCGGCTGCGGATCGTTGGAGCAGCCCGCCCCGCCCGACGGCTTGTGCGCGTGCCCGGACCGCTCCTCCAGCCACAGCGCCAGGTTGGGACCGTCCCAGCTCTGCTTGCCGGCGCTGGTCAGGTCGGCCGACCGCCAGAGGTTGACCGGCGTGTTCGCGCAGTCCCAGGAGTGGGTCATCTCGGTCAGGAACTTCGCCGACCGGACGGTCTTCCCCGCGAGGGAGGAGAGGTTGAAGGCGAAGAAGGATCGGAAGGTTCCACTGCCTGCTGGATCGGCTCCGACCCGAGCGACGCCGTCGTCCCGGGTCGCGTTCTCCGAACCGGTGTAACCCCAGCGCAGCTTGTTGATCGTCGACCACGGGTCGATCACGACGGGGAACACGGCGTTCTTGTTGCGCAGCAGCGACAGATCCGGCCGGATCACAAGATCGCTGCCCTGGATCCTCGCCGGCAGCTCCGCCTTGCGCGCCAGATCCGGTGCCGACCGTACGACGTCCCGGTTCGCCTGAAGCGCCGACGCCGTGCCGCCCGCCTTCGCCGCCGCTTTCGATGAGGTGACACCGGAGGAGTCCCACATCAGGGCGCTACCGGCGGAGAGCCGGAGCTGGCCCGAGCCGTCCACGACCTCGAAGCCCCCGCCGGCGCGCTCCCGCTTGGTCAGCCCCGGCGTGTCGAGGCGGAACCGCAACGCTTCCAGGGCCGGGTTCGCCGCCGCCTGCGGTGACCTCACCACCAGCACCCAGGTGAATCCGTCGACCAGCGCCCGTAGCCGGAGGTCCACCTCCGGCAGCACCGACTCGTAGATCGCGGTGTCGCCCTCGATCCGGGGTGCCGGCAGCGCGCCCGGCCACGTCAGCGAGACCTCGCCGGGGCCGACCGGCAGGCGAACCGCGGGAGCCGCACCGCCCGCCGAGAACCGCACGTCGGCCAACGTCGCCACCGGGGCGACCGTCCCGTCCGCGTTCTGCCGCAGGTGGGTGTCGATGTCCCGCCACCCACCGCCATCGGGCTTCTTCGTCCAGCGCGGAGTGGCGTACGACTCCAGGATCAGCGTTCCCTGGGGCGTCGCCACCACACGGGAACTCTCCGACCTCGACCGGGACGCTTCGACGGCTCGACCCGACCGCGCGGCAGCCGCGATCGCGTCAGGCTCGGAGAGGCCGGTGATCGCACTGTCGGCCCCCGGCGGGGTGGGTTCCTGCGCGCCGGCCGGCGGAGGCAGGAGGGAGACGGTGGACATGGCCAAAGCGGTGGCCACCACCGTGATCCCCAGCCGGCGCCAAGGGGCGACAGCGGCTGTGTGCGGTTCTTGCACTCGAATTCTCCTGAGTAAAAGTGATGAGGGCTCGCCGCAGGGTTCACCCACGGAGAAATTGCGTGGAGGCACGAAGAAAAGGCCGCCTTCGACGGCGGCTGGACTGCCGACGACGCCGGTCGGCGCGTCGAAACAGTCAGACGATTACGTGGCTGAGGCGGCGCGGGCGCATCTTTTCGACACGAGCCGACCACAGCATTTCAGAATTGAGGCGTTCCGAATGACAACGCGGCCGACCAAAGCCGGGCGCACCACCGCCGAGAAACTCAGTGGAATGGCAGCTTGCCGGTCCGCCCATTAGCTGACGACGAAGCCCGACGGCTCACATCCCGCCCGACCTGATCATCACCAGTGCGCCTAAGTCGCTGGTAGATGGCTATCTGCACAGCGTTACCCAGCACGTCCTCCCCCGTCCTCCAAGTGGGATGAAGGTAAGGACCGCTGACGGGCTGTGTCAAACGCACCACCCAGCGCTACTTTGGGTAATCCCTGAAAGGGGCCTGAACAGGGCGCTTTCCGCCCGCCGGCACCCACCGTTACCACCAACAAGACCGGCCGGGGGCGATGGAAGCGTCGCGAGCCCGTCACTTTCCGCGATTCTCGGATCTTGTTGCGGATAATGGCCGAGCGCACCAATTCGTTACCCGGAAGCAACTCGACGCATTATTGAAGGCTTTGACACCGCTACGCACGCAACAATTAATCCGCCGCTCCGCCAGCAACCAAGCATCGGGCACACCTGCCTCTCAGTCGAACCCGGGCCACCACGACGGCGTCGGCGCACCTGCCCAGACCGCCCGATCAACGCCCCGGCCGACGGCTCCGGTTCACCTACCGATCAAGGAATACGCGTTGGCCCAGGATCGCGGACAAGGTGACGGCGCAGACCGGGCCGGCGAGTGGGAGCGCCTAGGCTCATCAGCATGGCGAGGTACTACGACGTGCACCCGGAGAACCCCCAGCCCCGAATCATCGGCCAGGTCGCCGACCTGATCCGAGGTGGTGGGCTGGTCGCCTACCCGACGGACTCCTGCTACGCGCTCGGCGTCCAGCTGGGCAACGCGGACGGGCTGGACCGGATCCGCCAGATCCGCCACCTCGACGACCGGCACCACTTCACGCTGGTCTGCCGGGACTTCGCGCAGCTCGGTCAGTTCGTGCAGATCAGCAACTCGGTCTTCCGTCTGGTGAAGGCGTCCACCCCGGGCAGCTACACCTTCATCCTGCCGGCCACCAAGGAGGTGCCGCGCCGGATGTTGCACCCGAAGAAGCGCACCGTCGGTGTCCGCGTACCCCGGCACACCGTCACCCAGGCGCTGCTGGCCGAGCTGGCCGAACCACTGGTGTCGAGCACCCTGGTCCTGCCCGGCGACGACGAGCCGATGACCCAGGGGTGGGAGATCAAGGAACGGCTCGACCACCAGCTCGACGCGGTCCTCGACGCCGGCGACTGCGGCAAGGAGCCGACGACCGTGATCGATCTGTCCGGCCCCGAGCCGGAGATCCTGCGTCGGGGTGCCGGGGACGTGTCCCGCTTCGAGTAACGCGCCGGTCCGGGTCGGGTGCCGGACCGTACCGGGCCACGCCGGTGTCACCGGTCGTACGCTCGGGGATCGGCACCGGCGAGCATTGGACACCCGGCATGCCCGACGCGGACGACATCGACGCCCTGGCCCGGTCCGCCGCGCACGGCGACCCGGCGGCGCTGGACGCCCTGCTGGTGGCGGTGCGCCCCGAGGTGCTGCGGCTGTGCGCCCGGTTCCTGCCCAACCGGGAGGACGCCGAGGAGGCCTGCCAGGACACGCTGCTGGCGCTGGCCAACGGCATCGCCCGGTTCGAGGGGCGCTCCTCGTTCCGCACCTGGCTGCACCGGCTGACCGCCAACCGGTCCCGCTCGACCTACCGCACGCTGCGCCGCCGCTGGCGGCTGGAGGCCGGCGGCGTACCGCTGCCCGACCGGGCCGACCCGCGGCGGACCAGCGTGGTCGCGGGCACCCGCCTCGACCTGCTGGACGCCTTCGACTCGGTCCATCCCGACCTCGCCGAGGTGGTGGCCCTGCGCGACGTCCTCGGGCTGAGCTACCCCGAGATCGCCGCCCTGCTCGACGTGCCGGTGGGCACCGTGAAGTCCCGGTTGCACCTGGCCCGCCGACAGGTCCGGCAACGGCTCGGCGCCGAGTGAACGCGGCATCGTTCCGCCGGCTCGTCGTCGTCCTCGCGGCCACCGCGGGGGTCGCCGCCTGCGGCGCCGACGCCGTCTCGCCCCTGCCCGTCCAACCGCCCGGCCCGAGCCGTTCTTCGACGCCGACACCCGCCACCCCCGCCACGACCACCATGCCCGCCACGACCCCCACGACCCCCGCGACCGCCGGGTCGCCGACGCGACCGCCGCCGACCAGCGCGCGCCCGGTCCCGGCACCGCCCGAACCCACCCGGACCAGGGGTACGCCCCGCACGACTCCCCCGCCGGCCGACGCGACGCCGGCCTGCCAGGGCGCGGTCCGCTACGACCTGCCGCTCGCCGAGACCGAGATCGAGTTGCTGCGATCGCTCTGCTTCGCCACCGGTGCGGTGCTGCGGATCCAGGGCATCGGGCCGGGGCTCGTCACCGTGGACCGTCCAGAGTTGGTCTCGCAGCAGTACGAGGCGGGCGTGGTGGACATCCGCTTCGTCCGCCCCGGCACCGTCGCTGTGACGATCCCCAAGGACGGCCGGGAGCACACCATCACCGTGGTGGTCCGCTAGCGCGCCTACCCCAGGCGTACGCCAGCGAGCAGGGTGTCCACGAAGTCGGGTCCGCTGCCCGCGGGCGGGCTTATCTGCACGTACACCAAGGCGGGCCGGCCCGGGTGCGTGGCGGCCGACTCGATGATCTGCGGCCGACCTCGGTCGCAGCGGTACGCCACCACCGTCCACTCGACACCCGCCGGCCGGATGAGCCGGGACGGCGCGGGCGCGCAGTCACCGTGGGTGCGCTCGGCCAGGAACCCGGCCGGCGTGGCGCGTGCCGCCGTGGTGGCGGAGAGGCCCACGAACGCGCCGGGCAGACGAGGGTCGGCGGCCCACCGGCGGGGTTGGGGTGACATCACCAGCGCCGGTTCGGGTTGGCCGTCGGCACCGTACTGACCGGCCCAGGTCGCCCCGGTGGCGGACCAGCCGGGTGGCAACACCACGGTCAGCGGCCCGGTCGTGTACGTGCCGCCGACCGGCCGCGCCGACCCGACTCCACCCGGCTCGGCACCCACCGCACCCACCAGGACTGCCACGACAGCGGCCCCGGCCACCCGCAGCAGCCAGTACCGACGGCGCACGGGACCGGTCGCCACAGCCAGCCCCACCTGGTCGCTCACGCGGGTCAGCGCGGTGTGCAGGGCCGCGGCGTCGGGATAGCGGTCGGCAGGGTGGTGGGCGGTGGCCTGGGCGAGCACCGCCGCGACCGCTGGCGGCACGTCTGCCCGCAGTCGGATCTCCGGGGCGTACCCGGGCGGGTCGGCGCCCAGCAGCCGGATGCCGAGCCGGCCGAGCCCGTACACGTCGGCGCGGGTGTCGATCACCGCGCCCGGGTTGTCCTGCTCGGGGGCCATGTAACCCGGGGTACCGGCTCGGGCGGTCAGCCCGGAGGCGGCGGCGAGCGCCTTGGCCAGGCCGAGGTCGGCGATCAGCACCTTCTCGGTGTCGGGGTCGTCCGGACCGGCGGAGTGGAACAGGATGTTGCCCGGGGTGAGATCACGGTGCACGACGCCGTGCCGGTGCAGCACGGCAACCCCCGCGCAGATCTCGCCGAGCAGCCGCAACGCCGTGGGCGTGGGGATCTCACCGGCGGCCAGGCGGTCCCGCAGGCTCCCCCCGTCCGCCCAGGCCAGGACCGCGTACGGCCGGCCGTCGGGCAACTCACCGACGGCGTGCACCCGGATCAGCCGCTCGTGCTCCAGCCGGCGCAGCAGCCGGGCCTCGTCGCGGAAGCGTTCCCGGACCCGCAGGTCGTGGCTCCAGTTCTCGGCCAGCACCTTGATCGCCACGTGCGCGTCGAGCGCCCGGTCGTAGCCCAGCCAGACGGTCGCGAACGATCCGACGCCGAGCAGTCGCTCGATGGCGTAGGGCCCGATCCGCAGTGGAGCCGTCACCGCGTCACCCCCGGCCGGCGTTTCCTTGGAGAGTAGACCGGGTCGGTCGCAAACCCGACGAACCGTTGGCCCCGGCGCGGTGACTAACAGGGCAGGAGACCCATCACCGAAGGAGCCACCATGAACCGTCCCACGATCCTCCTCACCACCGCCGCGCTGGCGTTCGGCACGCTCGTCCCGGTGGCCGTCGCCGGCCCGGCGGCGGCAGCGCCCCGGACCGGCGGCACCGCATCCGCCTCGGCGCGCGGCCCGCTCGCCGCCGCTGTCGAGCACAGCCACCCGCAGGTGCTCAGCGTCGCCGGCGCCGGTGTGTACCGGATCGGCGCCAGCCTGAGCACGCTGACCGCGAACGGGCACATCGGCTGGACCGCTCCTGCCTGCGGCGGGGTGGTGCACGCGGGATCGACCGGTTCCTGGGCCGGCGTGTTCGTGCTGGCCTTCCGCGACGGGCGACTGGTGGAGGTCGGTACGGCCACCGCACCGCCGCAGTCCCCCGCCGGCGCCACGGTCGGTATGTCGTTCGACGAGTTGGAGGCGATCTACGGCCGGCGGGGTTCGTTGATCCGCAACGACGCGGGGGACGCCGAGGCGTACCTCGTGCGGCTCGGCTCGCGGGTGGAGCTGTTCACCGGGCACCCGATCCGGCCGGGCGTGGGCTACTTCCAGGTCGGTCCGGCCAGCTTCGTCGAGCGGAACTTCCGGGCGGGTCCGGCCTGCTGAACAGCGTCAACCGTCGGGGCGCCCGGTTTCTGCCGGGCGCCCCGCGTGCTGCCCGGCACACCAGTCTGCGAGCGACACGATGATGTCCCGGTAGACAACACTGTGTGGCACACAGTATGGTGTGACACATGGTTAGCGAGGACGTTCTACGGACGCACCTACAGGAGTTGCGTCGAGGCACCGTCGTGGTGGCCAGCCTGGTCGCGCTGCGCCGACCGGACTACGGCTACGCACTGCTGCAACGGCTCACCGACCACGGCTTCCCGGTGGACGCCAACACGCTCTACCCGCTGCTGCGCCGCCTGGAGGACCAGGGGCTGCTGACCAGCGAGTGGAACACCGAGGAGAGCCGACCGCGCAAGTTCTACCGAACCAGCGACGAGGGCGAGTCGATGCTGAACCGGCTGCTCGACGACCTCGCCGCCGTGCAGGCCTCCATCACCGGGCTGATCCAAGGAGTGGACCGATGAACACCCTGACCAACCGCTACCTCGCCGCCACCCTGCGCTCGGTGCCCGCCCCGCGTCGTGACGAGATCGCCACCGAGCTGCGGGCCTCCATCGACGACATGATCGAGGGCCGGACCGACGGTGGCGCGGACCCGGTCACCGCCGAGCGGGCGGTGCTCACCGAGCTGGGCAACCCGGACGTGCTGGCCGCCCGGTACGCCGACCGTCGGCTCCAGCTGATCGGCCCGACCTACTACCTGCTCTGGCTGCGGCTGTTGAAGCTGCTGCTCAGCTTCATCCCGGCGCTCGTCGGCACGATCGTCACCGTGGTCGACGCGGCCGAGGGAAAGGGTTTCGGGGCCATCGGGCCGGGCATCGTCGTGGCCATGCAGGTGGCCGTGCAGATCGCCTTCTGGCTCACCCTGACCTTCGCCATCATCGAGCGCACCCAGACGGCCGTTGACCTGCCGGAGTGGACTGTCGACCAGCTGCCCGACGTCCCGGCGCACCGTGACGTGTCCCTCGCCGACACCATCGCGTCGGCGGTCTTTCTGGTGGCCACGATCGGTTACCTGCCGTTGCAGCACTACCACTCCTGGGTCCGCGACACCGACGGCGACAACATCCCGGTCCTCGACCCGGCGCTGTGGTCCTTCTGGCTGCCGGCACTGATCGTCGTCCTGCTCGGCAGCCTGGTGTTCGAGATCGTCAAGTACCGGATCGGGCATTGGACCTGGGCGCTGTTCGGGACCAAGGCGCTTGTCAACCTCGCGTTCTCGGTGCCGGTGGTATCGCTGGCGCTGTCCGACCGGCTGCTCAACCCCGCCCTCGGCGAGCGGCTGAGCTGGCTGGCGGACGCGGACAACCGCAACACCATCGGGGTCGCCATCGCGGTGGGCACGGCGGCGATCCTGGTCTGGGACCTGATCGACACCGCTCTGAAGACGCGCCGTCAGACGGCGTGAGTGAGAGCCCATCTCCGGCGGCCCGGCGCGTACCTCGCGTCGGGCCGCCGCCCGTGGCCCGGGTCCGACGGCACCGGTCCGCCCACTGGACGGGCGTGGCGGGCGACGTGGCATCGTTCCCGGATGACCGTGGCACCGCGAGACGAATGGCGCCGACCGGGTCCGACCACCCAGCAGCGCCGCAAGGACCTGTGGCTCGGCCTGGGGATGACCGTGCTGGCGCTGGTCAGCCTCACCCTGGCCCACAGCACCGGGGCGTTCCTGCTGGGCTCGCCGCCGTCCGGGGCGGAGCAACTGTTCTGGACCGTCGCGGTGACGGTGCCGCTGATCTGGCGGCGGCGCTGGCCGGTGACGACCCTGCTGATCGTCTCGGTGGGGTTCATCGCCGCGCAGGCCCGATCGGCCCCGGAGACCCAGTTCTCCTCCTGGGCGTTGTTCTGCGCCCTCTACACCGTCGGCGCCTGGGGGCAGGACCGTCGCCTCGCCCGGCGGCTGCGCATCGGCGTGATCACCACGATGTTCGCCTGGCTGGGGATCTACTACGCGATCACGATCGACCAGATTCCACCCGGGGCCTTCGACGACGCGGCCGGGCCGGTGCCACCCGTGCTCGCCGCGATGGTCACCGGTGTCCTGCTCAACGTGCTGGTCTTCGGCTTCGCGTACTTCTTCGGTGAGACCGCCTGGGTGGCCGCTCGTCGCGAACACGAGCTGCGGACCCAGGCCGAGGACCTGCGCCGGTCGCAGACCGAGTCCCGGGAACGGGCGGTGCTCGGCGAACGGGTCCGGATCGCCCGGGAACTGCACGACGTGGTCGCCCACCACGTGTCGGTGATGGGAGTGCAGGCGTCCGCCTGCCGCCGGGTGTTCGACCGTGACCCCGCCAAGGCCCGCACCGCGCTCACCGCCATCGAGCAGAGCGCCCGCACCGCGGTCGACGAGCTACGCCGGATGCTGGGGGTGCTGCGGACCACCGGCACGGCCGACGCCGCGCCGCCGGCCGGCGGCGACGTCGACCGGATCGGTGAGCTGGTCGAGCGGGCTCGGGCCGCGGGCCTGACGGCAACCCTCGGGGTGTACGGCGACCCGGTCGCGCTGCCCGAATCGGTCTCGCAGGCGCTGTATCGGGTGACGCAGGAGGCGGTGACCAACACCCTGAAGCACGCCGGTGCGGACCTGCTGGACGTGCGGGTCCGCTACCTGGCCCGGGAGGTGGAGGTCGACGTGACCGACAACGGGCGAGCCGGCGGCCGGGTCGACGCCGTCGGGCTGGGCCTGATCGGGATGCGCGAACGGGTCACCGCGCACGACGGCGACCTGGAGGCCGGACCGCGTGCCGGCGGCGGATGGCGGGTACGCGCCCGCTTCCCGCTGGCGGCGACCGACCCACCGGTCGGCGCGCAGCGGGAGCCGCACGACGAACACCAGCCGGCCGTCGACACGGAGGTGACGGCATGAGTGCCGCGCCAGCCCACGAGAGGTCGGGACCGGATCGGACCATCCGGGTGCTGCTCGCCGACGACCAGCACCTCGTCCGCACCGGCTTCCGGGTCATCCTGGAGGTGGAGGACGACATCGAGGTGGTCGGCGAGGCCGCCGACGGCGAACGGGCCGTCGCCATGACCCGGGCCACCCGCCCCGACGTCGTACTCATGGACGTGGAGATGCCCGGGATGGACGGCCTGGAGGCCACCCGGCAGATCACCGCCGACGGACCCGGTGGGCCGGCCGTGCTGATCCTCACGACCTTCGACCGCGACGACTACCTGTTCGCCGCGCTGCGTGCCGGGGCCAGCGGTTTCCTGTTGAAGAACGGCACACCGGAGGAGCTGATCGAGGCGATCCAGGTGCTGGCCAGGGGCGACGGCCTGCTCGCCCCGGAGATCACCCGCCGGGTGATCTCCACGTTCGCCCGTCCCGGAGACCCGGCGGGCACCGCCCACCGGGGGCCGGAGGCGGACGCCGCGCTGGCCGGGCTGACCCCACGGGAACGGGAGGTGCTGGTGCTGCTCGCCGCCGGATCGAGCAACGCGGAGATCGCCGCTGCCATCCACCTGGGCGAGGCGACCGTGAAGACCCACGTCAGTCGGGTGCTGGCCAAACTCGGCCTGCGCGACCGGGTGCAGGCGGTGGTGTTCGCGTACGAGAACGGGGTGGTCCGGCCCGGCGGGTGACCGCCATCCGCCGCGCGACGGACCGCCCGCTCACCCACCGGGCGGACGGCGGGGCGGGGTGTTCGATCTAGCGTGGACTGGTGACCAGAACGCTTCGCCTCGACGGCGTCGACCGTAGCTTCGGCGACCGGCAGGTGCTCAAGAACGTGTCCTTCGAGGTGGCCGCCGGCCGGATGACCGGCTTCGTGGGCGCCAACGGCGCCGGCAAGACCACCACCATGCGCATCATCCTGGGTGTGCTCGCCCCCGACGCCGGTGAGGTGAGCTGGGGCGGCAGCACGTTGACCCCGCGGGACCGGCGGCGCTTCGGCTACATGCCGGAGGAGCGGGGCCTCTACCCCAAGATGACCACCCGGGAGCAGGTGACGTACCTGGGCCGGCTGCACGGCCTGGACGCGCCCGCCGCCCGGCGGGCCACCGACGCGCTGCTGGACCGGGTCGGCCTCGGTGAACGCGGTGACGACCTGCTGGAGACGCTGTCGCTGGGCAACCAGCAACGCGCGCAGATCGCGGCCGCCCTGGTGCACGACCCCGAGGTGCTGGTGCTCGACGAGCCGTTCTCCGGCCTCGACCCCCTCGCCGTCGACACCGTCGTCACCGTGCTGCGGGAACGGGCCTCGGCCGGCGTGCCGGTGCTGTTCTCCAGCCACCAGCTCGACGTCGTGGAACGCCTCTGCGACGACCTGGTGATCATCGGGGACGGGACGATCCGGGCCGCCGGCAGCCGACAGCAGCTGCGCGAGTCCTACACCGTGCCCCGCTACGAGTTGGTGGTGGCGACCGACGCCGGTTGGGTACGCGACCAACCCGGGGTGACCCTGGTCGAGCTGGACGGCCCGCGGGTGGTCTTCGACCTGCCGGCCGACGCCGACGAACAGCCCGTGTTGCAGGCGGCCCTCGCGCGCGGCCCGGTGCGCGCCTTCCGCCCGGTCAGCCCCTCGCTCACCGAGATCTTCCGAGAGGTCACCCAGTGAACATCACCCAGGCCACCCGGCTGGTCGCCGAACGGGAGATCCGCGTCAAGCTGCGCGACCGTACCTTCCTGTTCGGCACGCTCTTCTTCCTGCTGATCGCCGCGGCGGGCACCATCCTGCCGCCGCTGCTCTCCGGCGGTCCGGACACGGTGGCCGTCACCCAGAAGGCGGCCGGGCCGCTGCGGGACGCCGGACTCGACGTCCGGGTGGTGGCCGACGACCGGGCCGCCGAGCAGGCCGTCCGCGACGGTGACGTGGACGCGGCGGTGGTCGCCGGTCCGAAGGTTCTCGCGATGGACGAGTCCCCCACCGACGTGGTCCAGGCGCTGAGCAGCTCGCCGCCGGTGCAGTTGCTCGACCCGGACGCGGTCGACCCGGTGGTGGCGTTCCTGGTGCCGTTCGTCTTCGCGTTCGTCTTCTTCATCACCTCGCAGACCTTCGGCCTGCAGATCGCGCAGAGCGTCACCGAGGAGAAGCAGACCCGCATCGTGGAGATCCTCGTCGCGGCGGTGCCGGTACGGGCGTTGCTGGCCGGCAAGGTGGTGGCCGGCGGCATCCTGGCGTTCGCACAGATCGCGCTCATCGCCGTGGTGGCGGTGATCGGCATGCAGATCGGCGACAGCGGCGACCTGCTCAGCCTGCTCGCCCCGGCGATCGGCTGGTTCGTGCCGTTCTTCCTGTTCGGTTTCGTGCTGCTCGCCGCGATGTGGGCGGCAGCCGGAGCGCTCGCCAACCGGCAGGAGGACCTCGCCGCCGTGTCGACACCCGTGCAGCTCGCCGTCATGCTGCCGTTCTTCGCGGTGATCTTCCTGAACGACAACGCGACAGCGATGCGGGTGCTGTCGTACCTGCCGTTCTCGTCGCCCACGGCCATGCCGTTGCGGCTGTTCACCGGCGACGCGGCCGGTTGGGAGCCGTTCGTCTCGCTTGTCGTCCTGCTGCTCGCCACCGGCGCGTTCCTGCTCGCCGGCGCCCGGGTGTACGAGGGATCGCTGCTGCGCACCAACGGCCGCACCTCCCTGCGGACCGCGTGGCGGGAGCGGGAGACGATCGGCTGAGTCTTGGGTTCGCCCAGCGGGCGTCGGTGTCCTCAAGGGACACCGGCGCCCGCTGTGTGCGGCAGCGTTCCGACCGTTGTTCGCAGGCCGTGAACAGGGCGAACGCTCCTACGGTGAGCCGATCCTCACGGCAACGACCTCGTCGTCGCCGGTCCCGGACCGGAAAGGCTCTCGATGAACCCACCGATCGACCCGCGGCACCACAACCACGGACGGCAACTCCGTCGCCTGCTCAGCATGCTGCTCGCAGTCGTCCTCGCCAGCACCCTCGCGGCCCTCGTCCGGCCCGCGCCGGCCGCCGCCGCCCCGGGCGACCTCATCCTCAACGGCACGTTCGACAACGGCAGCACCCAGCCCTGGTGGACCCGCCTCGCCTCGACCAGCACGACGGTCAACGCCGGGCAGCTGCGCATCCGCACCAGCGCGACAGTCGACGACCCCACCTACGAGGACCTGGTCGGCCACTTCGAGTTCGGGGTGACGGCCGCGCAGCCGTACCGGCTGCAGTTTGACGCCTCCGCCGACGTCAGCCGCCCGCTGCGCGTCTCGGTCTCCCGGGCGAACACGCCCTTCACCTCCGCGGTCGACCAGAACGTCACGCTGACGTCCACGATGCGCCGGTTCACCTTCGACTTCGCCTCGCCGTTCGGTGACCCCAGAGCGGTGCTCCTGTTCCACTTCGGCGGGCATGCCGCCTCGACGGTCCGGTTGGACAACATCTCGCTCACACCGTTGGCCGTCGACCCGAACACCGACCCTGTCCTGTACTGGAACGGCATCCTGCTGGACACCTTCAAGGGTCTGCCTTTACCGCCCACCGCCCTGTCCCGACAGGCGGCCATCCTGCACGCGGCGATGCACGACGCCGCCGTCTCGGTCACCGGGGTCGGCAATCCCTACCGGGTACGGGTGCCGGTCAGCTACCCGGGCACCATGGACAACGTCGTGGCACCGTCCCTGCACGCGGCCATCGACCAGGCGGCGCACGACGTGCTGACCGCTCTGTACGACCGCTCCTTCTCCTCGGCCATGGATCGGGCCGTTGCCCGCCGGCCGTCCGGCGTGAATGGCGCAGAGGTCACGCGAGGCAACACGGTCGGCGCCGCAGCCGCCGCCGCGAACCTTCAGGCCCGCACCAACGACGGCTCCGACAACGAGGATCCGTACCAGGTGGAGGGGGTGCCGGGGTCGTGGCGACCCACCGACGGCGAGGACGCGATCAGCCCGAAGTGGGGCCTGGTCACCCCGTTCGCGCTGACCTCCGGCGACCAGTTCCGGCCGGACCTACCCGCCGACGCCGTCGACTACGAGGACCTGCTCGGCAAGCAGGAGTACGTCGACCAGGTCGAGGAGGTCCGCGCATACGGCGCCAAGGGACAGTCTCTGCGCACCTCCGACCAGACGCAGATCGCGTTCTTCTGGGCCAACGACCTCGCGGCCACCTACCGGCCACCGGGCCAACTCTTCGAGCACACCCAGATCGTTGCCAAGCAGCGGAAACTCGGCATCCTGGCCAACGCTCGGCTCTTCGGGCTGGTCGCCCTGGCACTCGCCGACGCCGCCATCGCCGCCTGGGACGCCAAGTACCTGACCGAGATCGACCTGTGGCGGCCGGAGAGCGCGATCGGCGGCGGATGGCAGCCGCTGTCGCAGGACACGAACGGCGTCTCGTTCTCGCCGGCCTTCCCGGCCTACGTCTCCGGGCACGCCACCTTCGCCGGGGCCTGGGCGGCGGTGATGCGCAGGTTCTTCGGCACCGACGCGATCGCCTTCGACGCCACCACCGACGATCCGCACGCAGAGGGCGTCGTCCGGCGTATGAGCGGCTTCGGTCATGCCGCCGAGGAGAACGCGCTAAGCCGGATCTACCTGGGCGTGCACTACCGATTCGACGCCGAAGCCGGGATCGCCACCGGCGACGCCGTCGGGGCGTACGTCTACGCCAACCGCCTGCGGCCGTGAGCCGTCAGTCGGTGTGAACGGGGGGACGCTCCCCGTCCGGTCCACGGGCCGAACGGGGAGCGTCACCCACCCGCCGTAGGTGCTTGCCGATCCGGTCCTCCGGCCAGGTCGCCGGCACGATCGGCTCGCCCGACAATGCGTCCAGCACCCGCCCATCCACTGTCCCACTCACCGGCAGGCCACCCAGCGCCTGGAAGGCGATCACCCGGCTGGTGGTGTCCGAGCCGAACCAGCCGTCCGCCGGCACCTCCAGCCCGCCGCACCGGGTAGCAGCGCACCGGAGATCCCGACCGTCAGCACGCCGAGCACCGCGAGCGTCGCCAGACGGAGCCAGCGACGGGACGGCCAGGGCGCCCCGGGTCGCGGCGTTGCCGGTCCGACGCTGGGGCCGACGCCCACCTGGGCGGTCGCGGACGGGGCGACGTCGGTCGGTGCCGCGTGGCTCTCTGACCGATCCCGCTCGCTGAGGCGCGCCTCGAGGCCCCTCCGCATCTCCACCCATCGGTCGACCTCGGCCGCCGTCATGCCGCAGGCCACCAGCAGCGACAGGACGATACGCTCCCGAGGCAGCGTTGTCCGCCCCAGCATCGAGGCGAGGGTGCTCGGCGGCAGCCAGTGTCCCGCCGCCGAGGCGCGTCGGGCGATCTCCCGATAGGTCAGGCCGGAGCGCCGTCGCACGTCCCTGAGCAACGCCACGTACTCGCTCGCCGTGGCCACCTGTGGCACCGGATCCCGGGCAGCGTCATCCATCAAGTCCCCCCGTGTTGTCGATTCGTCCGGCTCGGACCGGTGCGGGTCCGAGCCCACCGGCCATCCGCGACCAGCGGCACGGCCATCGAGAAAAGACGCTAGATAAGCCCTTCCACGAGAACAATGCCCTGCTCGAGGGGCTGCGATGTCCAGGCAGCTCAGGGCGGCTTGTCCGGGTCTTGTCCGACCATCTCGGACAGTCGCTCGACGTTGACTTGCCACCGACCCGCCGATATCAGGAGAATTGGACGATGACCACGGGGGAACTTCGACCGGACGAGGCGGCCGACCCGACCGAGTTCATCGAGATGCTGCGTCAGCTCAAGGACCGGTCGCGACTCACGTACCGGCAACTGGAGCAGCGCGCCTCGGCGGCGGGTGACGTGCTGGCTCGCAGCACCGCGGCGGACATCCTGCGCCGCTCCACATTGCCGCGACCGGAGGTGGTGGCCGCGTTCGTTCGCGCCTGCGGTGCCGAGGATCAGGTCGAGACATGGCTACGGGCGCGGCACCGTCTCGCGGTGGGTGCGTACACACCGACCGGGCCGGACCAGCAGCCGACCGACGACGACACCACCTCGGACCCGTCGCCGTCGACCAGCAGCACTGCCGAGGGCCGGCCGAGCGGCAGCACCGCACCCGTGGTGGAGCGCGAAACCCCGGACCGGGCGCGCTGGTTCGCCCGGCGTACGCCGCTGACGCTCGTCGTCGTCGGGGCCCTGCTGGCGGTGCTCGGTCTGGGCTTCTGGATCCAGCGCCCCGACGACGACCAGGACACCGGCCAGCGCGGCGCACCGGCCAGTTCGACATCCGACGGTCCCTCGGCCACCCCGGACGTCGACACCAGTCCGACGATCGGGCCGAACGCACGCCTGAGCCAGATCCGCCCAGCCCGCAGCCCGCAGCTCTGCCTCAGCGAGGGGCACGACCGCACCGGCCGCTATCGGAGCGAGGTGATGGTGCAGCGTCCCTGCGCGGACGCCACCCCACCCGACACCTACCTGGAGCCGGCGGCCGGCGGGCTGTACTTCATCAAGTGGGACCACCCGGAGCACGGGACGGGCTGCCTGAGCGTCATCGACGGCAACCCCGGCCAGAACCTGCTCGAACCAACGCAGAGGTGCAGCACGACCGACCCGTTCCAACTGTTCCGCTTCGAGCCGACCGCGGCCGCGCCGGCCTCGTACCGCATCCGGCTGACCAGTTCGGACCTGTGCGTCGGGCTCCGCGACGACGACACCGAGGTGTCGGCCGAGGCGCTCGTCGAGCGGTGCACCAACGGCGCGGACCAGATGTTCCTGGTCGACGGCCTGCCGGGAGGCTGACGACTCCGGTGGATCGACGGCCGCTCAGCGGGCTGGCGGCACCCGATCCCAGCCGGCGGGCAGCGGCGACGCCGACCAGGCCGGGTCGGGCTGCCACGCCGCCCACGCCGGATCCCACCAGCGCTGCCCCGCGTCGAGCAGCGCCGCGATCCGGTCACCCTCGGCCTGGATGGCATCCCCCATGCCCGGATAGCGGCCCTCGACGAGACGCTGGGCGAAGATCTCCACGTCCTTCCAGACGTAGGAGTCGGCGTCCGCGCCCCACCACAGGTCCAACTCGTGGTCCAGCGTGTCCACCCCGATCGGCGTACGCCGGACCGGGTCCTGGAGGTTGAAGTACCAACCGGCGAAGTCGCGCCCGGGGCCGGTCCAGAAGACGTCGACGGAGTGCGCCTCACCGGGGCGTTGCAGCATCAGCTTGCCGTGCCCCGACCAGGAGCGGTGCCCGGCGGTCTCCCACGGGTGACGCCCACACGGGAAGACGCCAGCGGTGGGGAAGCCGAACTCGGCGCCCGGCGGAAGGTAGAGGGCGAGCAGGTCGGGCGAATCCTCGACGACGATCGTCGGGCAGCCGAACCACACCTCGCCGCGCAGGATCTCACGCCGCACGACCACGTCGCCCGGCGCGAACCGGTCCAGCACCAACTCCGCCAGCACGTCCTCGCTCACCGACGGATCGTACCGAGTCGCGGGGCGCCGGGCGGCGCGGACGCTCCGCCCGGGTTGACGGCGGAGCAGGTCGGGCCGCTGACTCCCGCCGGGCGACGGGTGGCCCGGCGGGAATCAGCGCGACCGTACGTGGGTCAGGCGTCGACCGCGGCCATCACGTCGTCGCTGACGTCGAAGTTCGCGTAGACGTTCTGCACGTCGTCGCAGTCTTCCAGGACGTCGATCAGCTTGAAGATCTTGCGGGCGCCGTCCTCGTCCAGCGGCACGTTCATGCTGGGGACGAGAGAGGACTCGGCCGACTCGTACTCGATGCCGGCGTCCTGCAACGCGGTGCGCACTCCGACGAGGTCGGTCGGCTCGGAGACCACCTCGTACGCCTCACCGAGGTCGTTGACCTCCTCGGCGCCGGCGTCGAGGACGGCCATCATCACGTCCTCCTCGGACGTGGCCTCCTTCGGCACGATCACCACGCCCTTGCGGGAGAACATGTACGACACCGAGCCGGCGTCGGCGAGCGAGCCGCCGTTGCGGGTCAGCGCGGTACGCACCTCGGTCGCCGCCCGGTTGCGGTTGTCGGTGAGGCACTCGATCAGCAGGGCGACGCCGTTGGGCCCGTAGCCCTCATACATGATCGTCTGCCAGTCGGCGCCGCCTGCCTCCAGGCCGGAGCCCCGCTTGACCGCGCGGTCGATGTTGTCGTTCGGCACCGAACTCTTCTTCGCCTTCTGGATGGCGTCGAAGAGCGTCGGGTTGCCGGTGGGGTCGCCGCCGCCGATCCGTGCGGCCACCTCGACGTTCTTGATCAGCTTGGCGAACATCTTGCCGCGCTTGGCGTCGATGACGGCCTTCTTGTGCTTGGTCGTCGCCCACTTTGAGTGGCCGGACATCTTCTACCTCCGTTGCTAGCCGCCGGCTGCATCGACCGCACCGCTCACGCCCCGCTCCCGCCGGCGCACGCGGAGGTGCCGGTCAGCTCTGGTGGAAGCCGTGGCGGGCAGATGGCCCTGCCGAATCTCCGCAATCCTACCGACGTCCCCCGGGTCGCTGTCATGCACCGCGCGCGGCGACGTCCCCACGCCCGCCCGAATCGGGCAGACGTGGGGAAAACGGAGTCACATCCCGAATCCGTACGACCCCGTCACCGTGCACTCGACCATCGACCGTTCGTCGCACCGATCATCCAGCCCGGCCCGGTAGCGCCGGAACGACTCCATTGCGGGCAGCGGGCCGGGCAGGTCCGGACCCAGCACGACCTCGACGAAACTCCGGCCACCGTCGAGCCGCAACGTCAGGTAGCGCAGCCCGGCGGGGTTGGTCCGGGCCAACTCCTCGTGGACGGCCCCGAGCAGCCGCAGATGTTCGGCCAGGTGCTCGGGACGCACCCGGTACCGGATCAGCATGGTCTCCATCTCAGCCCACCAGCTCCGCGGCACCGGCCGCCACCCGTGCCGGGTCGACCGAACGCCGCGCTCGGGACCAGGTCACGACCTCGGCGAGCATGGTGGACAACTCCGCCTCCCGGCCGTCACCCGGCGCGAACCGGCCGGCGGTCGGGTCACCCGGGTCGGCCCCGGTGGAGTCGAAGTCGGTGAAGATCGACAGGGCCACTCCGGTCGGCACCACCACCGTCCGTACCTCGGTCAGAATCGCCCGCAGGTGGTCGGCTGCCCGGTTACCGCCCTGCACGCCGTAGCTCAGCACCCCGGCCACCTTGTCGGTCCACTCCGCGTACAGGTAGTCGATGCCGTTCTTGAGCGCGGCCGGGATCGAGCGGTTGTAGTCCGGGGTGACGAAGACGAAGGCGTCGCAGGCGTCCACCACCGCCGCCCACCGCCGGGTGTGCGGGTGCCGGTAGTCGCCGAACAGTGCCGGCACCGGCTCGTCGAGCAGTGGCAACTCCTGCTCCGCGAGGTCGACGAGCGTGCAGACGGCGTCCCCGGCGCGGACCGCCTCGTGCCGCTCGGTGACCTCCATGGCCCACCGGGCGATCGCCGCGCCGCGCCGGCCGGGACGGGTGCTGCCCACGATCAGACCGATCCGCAGCGGTCCTGGGCTCTGTGCGTTTGTCATGACCACGATCCTGTGCGCGACGGGACGGGCCGGGGAGACCGCCGCGAGGATGGCCCTGCCAGGGACACCCATCGGCCAGCGCCGGCTGCCAGACTGGGTCGGTGATGGACGGAGAGCTGGGCGCGTTCCTGCGCAGTCGCCGCGAGGCGCGGCAACCGGCCGAGGTCGGTCTCGCCGAGGGGCCGCGCCGACGCACCCCGGGGCTGCGCCGGGCCGAGCTGGCGACGTTGGCGCAGGTCAGCGTGGAGTACCTGACCCGGCTGGAGCAGGGCCGCGACACCCGGCCGTCGCCGGAGATCCTCGCCGCGCTCGCCGACGCGCTGCGCCTGGACAGCGCCGACCGGGAACACCTGCGGCAGCTCGCCTCGGCCCAGCACGCCCGGCACCTCTGCTCGGGCGACCGGCCGGCGGTGTCCCGCACCGTACGGCCAACGGTCCGCGCCATGCTCGACGCGCTACGCGACACCCCGGCGTACGTGCTCAACCGACTCGGCGACGTGCTGGCCTGGAACGAACCGTTCGACCGGCTGGCCCGCCCGCTCGGCCTGCTGGACGGATCGCAACCGAACCTGGTGTGGTTCGTGCTGACCGACGAGCGGGCCCGCGAGCACTACCCGCAGTGGTCGGCGGTGGCCGACCAGCAGGTCGCGCAGCTGCACCTGCTGCGCCGCGGCGACCCGGCCAGCGACGCGTTCGCCGAGCGGCTGGCCCGGACCGTGGGAGCGCCGTTCACCGACCGCTGGCGGCGGCGACCGGTGACCGCCGCACGGGCCGGCCTGCTGACGGTGCGCCACCCGGACGCGGGGCTGCTCCGCCTCGACGTCGAGACGCTGGAGCTGGCCGAGGCCGACCCGCAGCGACTGGTGGTGCAGTTGCCCGCCGACGCCGCCACGGCGACCGCGCTCGACGAGTTGGCGGGCCGCCGCCCGGGGCACCTGCGCGCGGTCGCCGGCTGAGCGACGGGTCACGCCGAAGCGGTGCGGACCAGATCCACGAAGTACGCGTGCACGCGTAGGTCACCGGTCAGCTCCGGGTGGAACGAGGTGGCCAGCAGGTTGCCCTGGCGGACCGCCACGATCCGGTCGGCCGCCGGCCCACCGGTCACCGACCCGATCACCTGCACCCCGGCGCCGACCCGCTCGACCCACGGCGCCCGGATGAAGACCGCGTGGAACGGCTCACCCGCCACCCCGGTGATGGTCACCGGCGCCTCGAACGAGTCGACCTGCCGGCCGAACGCGTTGCGCCGCACGGTCATGTCGATACCGGCGAAGCCCCGCTGGTCGGGTCGACCGTCGAGCACCTCGGTCGCCAACATGATCATGCCCGCGCAGGAGCCGTAGACCGGCATGCCGTCGGCGACGCGCTTGTCGATCGGCTCGCGCATCTCGAAGATGTCGGCGAGTTTGCTGATGGTGGTGGACTCACCGCCGGGGACGACCAGGCCGTCCACCGCGTCCAGTTCCGTCGGACGGCGGACCGGGCGGGCGTCCGCGCCCGCCGCGGCCAACGCCGCCAGGTGCTCCCGGACATCGCCCTGGAGCGCGAGCACACCGATGGTGGGTGCGCCCATGCCTACCAACCCCGCTCGGCCAGGCGGTGCGGCTGCGGGATCTCGTCGACGTTGATGCCGACCATGGCCTCGCCCAGACCACGGGAGACCTTCGCCAGCACGTCCGGGTCGTCGTGGAAGGTGGTGGCCTTGACGATCGCGGCGGCCCGCTGAGCCGGGTTGCCCGTCTTGAAGATGCCGGAACCGACGAACACGCCCTCCGCGCCGAGCTGCATCATCATCGCCGCGTCGGCCGGGGTGGCGATCCCGCCGGCGGTGAACAGCACCACCGGCAGCTTGCCGCTCTCGGCGACCTCCTTGACCAGCTCGTACGGGGCCTGCAACTCCTTGGCCGCGACGTACAGCTCGTCGGCCGGCAGCGACGACAGCCGGGCGATCTCCTGACGGATCTTCCGCATGTGGGTGGTGGCGTTGGAGACGTCGCCGGTGCCCGCCTCACCCTTGGAGCGGATCATGGCCGCCCCCTCGGTGATCCGCCGCAGCGCCTCGCCCAGGTTGGTCGCGCCACAGACGAAGGGCACCGTGAACGCCCACTTGTCGATGTGGTTGGCGTAGTCGGCCGGGGTCAGCAC
The DNA here is from genome assembly GCF_040649655.1 of Micromonospora sp. NPDC048905. Classification (NCBI taxonomy): domain Bacteria; kingdom Bacillati; phylum Actinomycetota; class Actinomycetes; order Micromonosporales; family Micromonosporaceae; genus Micromonospora; species Micromonospora sp. NPDC048905. The sequence goes on from NZ_JBEZFV010000001.1 coordinate 203,319, forward strand.
CTCGGACTCGTCGACGTAGTCCACCCCGAGCGACTGGAGGATCCGCGCCTCCACGAAGTGGCCGATGCGGGCCTTGGCCATCACCGGGATGGAGACCGCCCCGATGATCCCGTCGATCATGTCGGGGTCGCTCATCCGGGACACCCCGCCCTGCGCGCGGATGTCGGCGGGCACCCGCTCCAGGGCCATCACCGCGACCGCGCCCGCGTCCTCAGCGATCTTGGCCTGCTCGGCGTTGACCACATCCATGATCACGCCGCCCTTGAGCATCTCGGCCATGCCACGCTTCACGCGGGCCGTTCCGACGACGGGGGCGGTACCGGCGTTCGACGCGGTGTTCTCGGGCACGGGTCATCGCTCCTTGGACGGGCTCCGGCGGGGGCAGGAAAAATGCTACGCGCGGGTCAACGCCGTACCGACAGCCAATCAGACCCCCGGTGGCCTGCCCTGTGGCCCTGGTCACCGGCTCCCCGGCGACCGCCCGGGTCAGCTCGCGGGAACGTCCGCCGGGACGGTGAGGGTCGGATCGTCGATGTCGAAGTAACGCGGCCACTCCCGGCCCCGTCCCATCCGCAACAACCGCACCAACGGGCGACTCCGCGCCGAGCGGGCGTCCCGGACCAGGTCCGTGTGCACCTGCCGGGACAGCGCGAGCCGGCGACTGGCGGCGATGACCGACCCACAGTCCGGATCACCCGGATCCAACTGGACACCCCGCAACTGCCGGGTCAGGTCGTTCTCCGCCGCCTCCCGCTCGTCCGGGCTGGCGTCCAGGGCGATCCGGGCCGCCGCGTACAACTCGACACCGAAGCGCCGCTCGGCCAACACGGCGGCCGCCGCGGCCCGGCGCAGCAGGTGGGCGTCGAGTGCCCGCGCCGCCAGTTCCGCACGGCCCTGCAACCGCTGCACCCGACCGGCGGTCCAGACGAGGTACGCCACGACCAGCCCCAGGACCACGATCGCGGCCACCACCCACCACATGTGCGGCATCGTAGTGCTGCTCCGTTTCGCCTCCGATTGGGCGCGGCCACACCGGTCACCCCGGTCGTCGTCCGCACCATCCGTCCCACCGGCTCAGCCCAGCCCCACCCATTCCTGGTCGATGACCCGCCCGTCGGTTGCCTCGATCGCCGCTGCGTATACCTCCACAACGCGGCGAGCAACCACCGGCCAGTCGAAATTCGCCACGACCTGATCGCCGCACGCGCTCAACGCGGCCCGCGCGGCCTGGTCGTCCAGCAACTCGGTCACCGCGTCACGCAACCCCACCGGGTCGCCCGTGGGAAAGAGCCGACCGGCCCGCCCGCCGTCGAGCACCCGCCGGAACGCGTCCAGGTCGCTGGCCACCACCGTGGTACCCGCGGCCAACGCCTCGGTGAGGATCATGCCGAACGACTCGCCGCCGGTGTTCGGTGCCACGTAGAGGTGCACACTGCGCAACATCCGCGCCTTGTCCGGTTCGGTGACCAGCCCCAGGAACGTGACCCGCTCGTGCAGGTCGGCCGGGAACTGGTCGTACAGGTCGTCGGGGTCGCCCGGGCCGGCGACCAGCAACCGCAGCCCCGGCCGGGTCGCGGCCAACGCCACGAACGCGTCGCGCAGCACCGGGAAGCCCTTGCGCGCCTCGGTGAACCGGCCCAGGAAGCCCAGGGTGCCGCCGGTGCCCGGGGCGCACTCCCCCGGCCAGCCCGGCAACGGCTCGACGTCGGCGAACTTCGCCACGGCCACCCCGTTGGGGATCTCCACCGCCCCGCCGTCCATGTGCTCGACCTGCACCTTGCGGGCCAACGCACTGACCGCGATCCGGGCGGTGATCCGCTCCAACACGATCTGCAACACACCCTGCGCGGCGGCCAGCACCCGGGACCGGGTCATCGCGGTGTGGAAGGTCGCCACCACCGGGCCGCGCGCGGAGAGCACGGCCAGCAGCGACAGGCTCAGCGTGAGCGGCTCGTGCACGTGCAGCACGTCGAAGTCGCCGTTGATGATCCAACGCCGGACCCGGGCGGTGGAGACCGGGCCGAACGCGATCCGGGCCACCGAACCGTTGTACGGCAGCGGCACGGCACGACCGGCGGACACCACGTACTCCGGCAGCGGCGAATCCTCGTCGGCCGGGGCGAGCACGCTGACCTCGTGGCCGAGCGCGATCAACGCCTCGGCCAGGTCCATCACGTGGTTCTGCACCCCGCCGGGGACGTCGAAGGAGTACGGGCACACGATGCCGATCCGCATGCGTCAGCGCCCCCCGCCCACGACCGCGGCACACCGTCCCACCGTGCCCACCACCTCCTCAGGCCGGACCGGCGGCCGAGGAGGGCAGCGCCGTGCCGTCCCCCGACCCCCGCTGGTCCAGCCACATCCGCTGCAACATGTGCCAGTCTTCCGGATGCCGGGCGATACCCGCCGCCAGACCGTCGGCGATCAGCTGGGTCAGCGACCGGACCCGCTGGTCCAGGGGCCCCGCCTCGGGCCCCGGCACCGGCAGCGGGCCGGCGAGCGACGCGCACGCCGCATCCGATTCGTACCACATCGAGGCCACGTACAGCGGCGCTCCGGTGTGCAACGCGAGCAGCGCCGGCCCGGCCGGCATCCGGGTCCTACCGCCGAAGAAGTCCACCTCCACCCCCCGGGCGGAGAGGTCCCGGTCGGCGAGCAACGGCACCACGGCACCGGCACGCACCCGGTCCAGCAGCACGTCGAACGCCGGACGCGACCCCCCGTGGGTGGGCAGGATCTCCATGCCCACGCTTCCCCGGAAGGCCACGAAACGCTTGTACACGCCCTCCGGCTTGAGCCGTTCCATCACCGTGGTGATCGGCCAGCCGGTGGCCGCCACCCAGGCGCCCGCGGCGTCGTAGTTGCCGGCGTGGGGAAGGGCCACCACGGCGCCCCGGCCCGCGGCCACGTCGGCGGCGAGCAGCTCGGCGCCGTCGAGTCGGAAGCCGGACAGGATCTGCGCCCGACTCAACGCGGGCAGCCGGAACGCCTCCATCCAGTACCTGGCGTACGAGCGGAGCCCTCGCTTCACGAGATCGTCCAGCTCGGCCTCGGGCAGCTCCGGGCCGACCACCCGGCGCAGGTTCGCGCGCAGTCGGGCCGTACCCCCTCCGCCGCGGCGGTGGGCGCGGTCCGCGCCCGCCTGGAACGCCGCCGCCACCAGCGGCCGGGGTAGCGCGCGGACCACCCGCCAGCCGGCGACGTAGCCCAGCTCGGTGAGGTTCACGCGGCCCGGCCGCCGGTCGCCCGGCGCGGGGCCGTGGACGCGCCGCTCACGCCTGGCCGTCCGGCTGGAGCTGCTGGGCCTGGCGGTAGACGTGCGCCATCCGCTGCCCCACCGTGAAGATCGACACGGCGGCGAGCAGCCAGAGCGCGATCTCCAGCGCCGGCTTCACGTCCAGGCCGGTGAGGATGCCGCCGACCCCGACGATCAGCAGCCGCTCGGTGCGCTCGGCGATGCCCACGTTGCAGGTCATGCCGAGCCCCTCGGCGCGTGCCTTGACGTAGGAGACCAGGCTGCCGGCGGCCAGGCAGACCAACGCGGCGGCCACCCCGGAGTAGTTGCCCTGGGTGGCCAGCCAGTACGCGACGGCACCGAAGACGGCGCTGTCGGCGACCCGGTCCATGCTTGAGTCGAGGAACGCGCCGAACCTGGTGGAGCCGCCGCTCATCCGGGCCATCGTCCCGTCGAGCAGGTCGGTGAGCGCGAACAGGGTGACGATCAACGCGCCCGCGACCAGATGGCCGCGGGCACCGAGGCCGAGCGCGCCGACGAGCACACCAACGGTGCCCGCGACGGTGACGGCATTGGGGGTGACGCCCGCGCGCAGCAGGGCACGGGCAATCGGCTCGACGACGCGGGTCATCCCCGCGCGGGCCGACACTTGGAAGATCTTCGCCATGGCGGTCCCCACGATAACGGTCCGCCCAGGTCCGCCGATACGGCCGCCCCTCCGACCCGCCCGGGAGAGGCTTGTGCCTACCCGGCAACGGGTGTGAGATCGAGGCGGAGGGTGAGCCAGCTCACCCGCCCACCCGTCCCGTTCCCGCTGTGCACGAGACCACCGGAGGATACTGCCGCGCACTCGCCCCGGGCCGCTTACCGTCGCGCGGCGGTCGCCACCCACCACCGGCTGAGGGAGGTGCGCCCCATGGCGCAGAAGCATGAGAAGGGTTCCACCGGCGGCGCGCCGGTGGTGACCGAGCCCGCGCGGGTTCGCAACGTGGTGCTCGTCGGGCATTCCGGCGCGGGCAAGACGACGCTTGTCGAGGCCCTGCTCGCGGCCACCGGCACGATCGGCCGGGCCGGCGCCGTGGTCGACGGCACGACGGTCGGCGACCACGACCCCGCCGCGGTCCGCCAACAGCGGTCGGTCAGCCTGTCCTGCGCGCCGCTGCTGCACAACGGCATCAAGGTCAACCTGCTGGACACCCCCGGGTACGCCGACTTCGTGGGCGAACTGCGCGCCGGGCTGCGGGCCGCCGACGCCGCCCTCTTCGTCGTCTCCGCGGCGGGCGGCATGGACGCGGCCACCGTCGCGCTGTGGGAGGAGTGCGCGGCGGTCGACCTGCCCCGCGCGGTCGCGGTCTCCCGACTGGACCAGCCCCGCGCCGACGTCGACGAGACGGTGGCGCTCTGCCAGCGCCTCTTCGGCGACAACGTGATGCCCCTCTACCTGCCGATGCTCGGCGACGACGGCGTGTCCACCGAGGGTCTGCTCGGCCTGATCACCCGCCGGGTATTCGACTACTCCGCCGGACTGCCCGCCGACGTCCGCGACCCAGACCCGGAGCACCAGCGGGCCATCGACGAGTCCCGCGACGAGCTGATCGAGGGGATCATCGCCGAGAGCGAGGACGAGACCCTCATGGACCGCTACCTCGACGGCGAGGAGATCAGCACCGAGGTGCTCATCGACGACCTGGAGAAGGCCGTCGCGCGGGGGCACTTCTACCCGGTGGTACCGGTCTGCGCCGAGACCGGGGTGGGGCTGGACGTGCTGCTGGAGGTGCTCACCGCCGCGTTCCCGTCGCCGTTGGAGCACGAGTTGCCGGCGGTGACCGGCGTCGACGGCTCGCCGCGTCCGCCGCTGACCTGCGACCCGGCCGGGCCGCTCGTCGCGGAGGTCGTCAAGACCACCATCGACCGCCACGTCGGCCGGGTCTCGCTGGTCCGGGTCTTCTCCGGCACGCTGCGCCCCGACCAGACCATGCACGTGTCCGGTCACGGCATGGCCGAACGCGGGCACCCCGACCACGACGCCGACGAGCGGGTCGGGCACATCTTCACCCCGCTGGGCGCCACCCTGCGGGAGGTGCCGCTCTGCGTGGCCGGCGACATCTGCGCGATCACCAAGTCGGGCAGCGCCGAGACCGGCGACACCATCTCCGCCCGGGACGAACCGCTGCTGATCGCCCCCTGGGAGATGCCGGAGCCGCTGCTGCCGGTGGCGGTCGTCGCCCACCGCCGCGCCGACGAGGACGCCCTGGCCCGCAACCTCGCCCGCCTGGTCGCCGGCGACCCCACGCTGCGGCTGGAGCGCAACCCGGAGACCCACCAGCTGGTGCTCTGGTGCATGGGCGAGGCCCACGCCGACGTGGTGCTCGACCGGCTGCGCGCCGGCGGTGTCGAGCTGGACACCGAGCCGGTCACGGTGTCGCTGCGCGAGACGCTCACCGTGCCCGCGACGGGGCACGGCCGGCACGTCAAGCAGTCCGGTGGGCACGGCCAGTACGCGGTCTGCGACATCGAGGTCGAGCCCCTGCCCCCGGGCAGCGGCGTCGAGTTCGTCGACCGGGTCGTCGGCGGCGCGGTGCCGCACAACTACATCCCGTCGGTGGAGAAGGGCGTCCGCGCCCAACTGGAGCGCGGCCTGGTCGCCGGCCACCCGGTGGTGGACCTGCGGGTGACCCTGGTCGACGGCAAGGCGCACAGCGTCGACTCCTCCGACGCGGCCTTCCAGACCGCCGGCGCGCTGGCACTGCGGGACGCCGCCGACCGTGGTCAGCCCGCGCTACTGGAGCCGATCGACGAGGTCACCATCCGGGTGCCGGACGGCTCGGTGGGCGCGGTGCTGGGCGACCTGTCCAGCCGGCGCGGTCGGGTGCTCGGCACCGAACCGGACCCGGACACCGAGGGCCGCACCCTCGTGCGCGCCGAGGTGCCGGCCACCGAGTTGCTGCGCTACGCCGTCGAGTTGCGCTCCCTGACGGCTGGCACCGGCACCTTCCGCCGTCAGTACGTCCGCCACGACCCCATGCCCGCCCACCTGGCCGACCAGATCCGCAAGGAACACACCCCCTGACCCTCGCCCCGCCTCAGGGGTGGACGGTGGGGTGCGCGGGAGGGGGCCGGTGGGGGCGGTCGGCGTCCAGCAGGGCGGCGGTGCGCAGGGCCGCCAACTGGCGCTCCACCTCGACGAACTGGTCCGCCGGCAACGGACCCCGGTGCAGCGCGGCGGCGTTCTCCTCGACCTGGGCGACCGTACGGCAGCCGGGGATCGGGATGGTGCGGCCGCTGCGCGCCCAGATCCAGCCCAGCGCCCCCTGGGCGAGGGTGCGCCCATCGGCGGTGAGCGCCGCGCGGACCGCCCCGACCCGGCGCAGCCACTCCGGTGCGGGCCGGCCACCGCGGAACCACTCCAACCACCCGGGGGTCAACCCGCGTACGTCGTCGCGGGGCAGCACCGACCCGGCCGAGTACTTGCCGGTGAGCAGGCCCATCCCCAGCGGTCCCCGGTTGACGCTGGCCAGGTCGTACTTGTCGCAGACCGCGAGCAACTCGGGGGCGTCCCGCAGCACCGACAGGGTGTGCTGCACGGCGGTGGCACCGGCGGCGCCGTGACCGAAGGCGGTGGCCCGGTCGACCCGGTCGGTGCTCCACCCGTACGCCCGGATCAGGCCCTCGGCGACCAGGTCCTCGCAGGTGCCGACCAGCGCCTGCGCCCGCGGCACCGACAGGTCGGCCAGGTGCAACTGGTAGAGGTCGATCCGGTCGGTGCCCAACCGCCGCAGCGAGTCCGTCACGGCCCGGCGCAGGTACGTCGGCGACGCGTCCTCCCCGGTGGCCTGCCGGCTCGCCTCGTCGAAGGTGTAACCCCACTTGGTGGCGATCACCGCCTCGTCCCGGCGGCCCGCGAGCGCGCGGCCGAGGACCCGCTCGCCGTGCCCGGCGCCGTACGTGTCGGCGGTGTCGAAGAGGGTGATGCCCTCCTCGAGCGCCCGGCGGACCGCCCGCACGGACTCGTCGTCGTCGACCGCGCCCCAGCCCAGCGGTTGCGTGCCCTCCGCCCAGGGGCCGCCGATCGCCCAGCACCCCATGCCGAGGGCGCTGACCTCGATGCCGCTGCGTCCCAACGTCCGCGTCGTGACTGCCATCGGCCGATCGTGCCACCTTCACCTGGTCGGGACGAGCAGATCCGCGGGCGGATACGCGGGCCCACGGAGACGGTCCGGGTGCGGCATGATCGGCGCGGCGACTGACCGCGCCCGGGGCGGACGGCCGCGTGCCCGGCCGTCGCGCGGCCGGCGGTCAGGACGGCCAGGCGCGGGCGAGGAGGTCGCGGGTGTCGCCGAGCAGTTGCGGCAGGACCTTGGTACGGCCGATCACCGGCATGAAGTTGGCGTCGCCGCCCCAGCGCGGCACCACGTGCTGGTGCAGGTGCGCGGCGATGCCGGCGCCGGCCACCCCGCCCTGGTTCATGCCCAGGTTGAAGCCGTGCGCGTTGCTCACCTTGCGGATCACCCGCATGGCGGTCTGGGTGTACGACGCCAGCTCGGTGGTCTCCGGCAGGTCCAGGTCGGTGTAGTCGGCGACGTGCCGGTAGGGGCAGACCAGCAGGTGCCCTGGATTGTACGGATAGAGGTTGAGCACCACGAACACGTGCTCACCACGGGCCACCACCAGGCTGTCCTCCGGCGGCAGCTTGGGTGCCCGGCAGAAGGGGCAGCCGGTGGGCTTCTCGTAGCCCTCGGCCGGGCGGTCCTCGCCGGAGATGTAGGTCATCCGGTGCGGCGTCCAGAGCCGATCCAGACCGTCCGCCATGCCGTCGATGTCCGTGTGCCGTTCCGCCCCTGTCACGAGCCGATCCTACGGAGCCGTCCCGTCGGACCGCGACACCCGTCGCCGGGAAACCCGGGTGCTGCACATTCTTGACGGATCAATGCCAAGCCCTGAAGATTCCATACATCCAGATCCGTGCATGTATCGATGGAGGGTCACCCATGATCCGACGGCTCGGCCGGCTCCTCGCGGCACTCGCCCTGACCGCCGCCACCACAGTGGCCGGCATCACCCTCACCGCCGGCGCCGCACAGGCGGACGGCTGTTACACCTGGGGTCGCACCCTGTCCCAGGGGGCGTCCGGCGACGACGTCCGGCAACTCCAGATCCGGGTCGCCGGCTACCCCGGCTACGGTGCGGTGCTCACCATCGACGGCGCGTTCGGCCCCGCCACCCGGTCGGCGGTGATCCGCTTCCAGCAGGCGTACGGGCTGCCCGCGGACGGCATCGCCGGCCCACAGACGTTCAACCGGCTCTACGCCCTCCAGGACGACGACTGCACACCCGCCAACTTCAGCTATCCCGAGCTGAACAGGTGCAACAGCGACTGGTCCGGCGGTGCGGTCGCGGCGAGCACCGCGCGAGCCAACGCGCTCGTCTCGATGTGGAAGCTCCAAGCCCTGCGGCACGCCCTCGGCGGCGTGGCCATCTCGATCAGCAGCAGCTTCCGCAGCTACGCCTGCAACAGCGCGGTCGGCGGGGCGTCCAACAGCCGGCACCTGTACGGAGACGCGGTGGACCTCGTCGGGTCACCGTCGCTCTGCCGACTGGCCCAGCAGGCCCGCTACCACGGCTTCGGGCAGATCCTCGGCCCCGGCTACCCGGACCACAACGACCACACCCACGTAGCGGCCGTCGGCGGCTGGTCCGCACCGACCTGCGGTATCTGACACCCACGCCGCGTCCGGGCGCTACGTCCCGGGGAAGATCGCGCTCGAACGTGGATGTAGTGGCCTCCCTCGGCGAGGAGGCCACTACATCCCGGATCGAGCGCGATCATGCGGGACGCGGGCGGGCCGCGAGCGGGACGCGGGCCGCGGCGGTTCCGTTACTCGGCGGCGGCGGCGGACGGGCCGATGTTCGTCCGCGAGCTGACCACGTCCAGGATGTGGGTCACCGCCTCGGCGACCGGCACCCCGTTGCGCTGGGAGCCGTCGCGGTAGCGGAAGGAGACCGTGCCGGCGGCCACGTCGTCGTCGCCGGCGATCACCATGAACGGGATCTTCTGCTGCTGCGCCGTACGGATCTTCTTCTGCATCCGGTCGTCGCCCGCGTCCACCTGCGCCCGGATGCCCTCGGCGCGCAGCGCCGCGACGAAGCCGTGCAGGTAGTCGGTGTGGTCCTCGCGGATCGGGATGCCGACCACCTGCACCGGGGCCAGCCAGGCCGGGAACGCGCCCGCGTAGTGCTCGGTGAGCACCCCGAAGAACCGCTCGATCGACCCGAACAGCGCCCGGTGGATCATCACGGGCCGCTGGCGGGTGCCGTCGGCGGCCTGGTACTCCAACCCGAACCGCTCCGGCTGGTTGAAGTCGACCTGGATGGTCGACATCTGCCACGTCCGGCCGATCGCGTCGCGGGCCTGCACGGAGATCTTCGGCCCGTAGAACGCCGCGCCGCCCGGGTCGGGCACCAGGTCCAGGCCGGAGGTCGCGGCGGCGGTCCGCAGCGCCTCGGTCGCCTCCGCCCAGTCCTCCTCGGCCCCGATGAACTTGGGCGAGTCGTCGCGGGTCGACAGCTCCAGGTAGAAGTCGTCCAGGCCGTAGTCGCGCAGCAGGTCCAGCACGAAGCTGAGCAGCGCGGACAGCTCCCCGGCCATCTGCTCGCGGGTGCAGTAGATGTGCGAGTCGTCCTGGGTCAGACCGCGGACCCGGGTGAGGCCGTGCACGACGCCGGACTTCTCGTACCGGTAGACCGTGCCGAACTCGAACATCCGCAGCGGCAACTCCCGGTACGACCGCCCGCGCGACCTGAAGATCAGGTTGTGCATCGGGCAGTTCATCGCCTTGAGGTAGTAGTCCGCGCCCTCCAGCTGCATGGGCGGGAACATGGTGTCCGCGTAGTACGGCAGGTGACCGGACGTCTGGAACAGCTGCGCCTTGGTGATGTGTGGGGTGTTGACGAACTCGTACCCCGCCGCCTCGTGCCGCTGGCGCGAGTAGTGCTCCATCTCGCGGCGGATGATGCCGCCCTTGGGGTGGAAGACCGCCAGGCCGGAGCCGATCTCGTCGGGGAAGCTGAACAGGTCGAGGTCCGCGCCGAGCTTGCGGTGGTCGCGCCGGGCGGCCTCCTCCAACAGCTTCAGGTACGCCTTGAGCTCGTCGCGGGTCGGCCACGCCGTGCCGTACACCCGCTGTAGTTGGGGGTTCTTCTCCGACCCCCGCCAGTACGCGGCGGCCGAGCGCATCAGCTTGAACGCGCCGATCAGGCGGGTGGTCGGCAGGTGCGGGCCCCGGCACAGGTCCGACCAGCAGACCTTGTCCTCCTTGGCGTCGAGGTTGTCGTAGATGGTCAGCTCGCCGCCGCCCACCTCCATCACCTCGTCGGTGTCCAGGCCCTCGCCCTTGACCTCGATCAGCTCCAGCTTGAACGGCTCGTCGGCCAGCTCGGAGCGCGCCTCGTCCAGGCTGCCGAAGCGGCGGCGACGGAACCGCTGCCCGGACTTGATGATCTCCTGCATGCGCTTCTCGAGCTTGCTGAGGTCATCGGGCTGGAACGGCTTGTCGACGTCGAAGTCGTAGTAGAAGCCGTTCTCGATGGGCGGGCCGATGCCCAGCTTGGCCTCGGGGAAGATGTCCTGCACGGCCTGGGCGAGCACGTGCGCGGTGGAGTGGCGCAGCACGTTCAGCCCGTCGGGCGAGTCCAGGCTGACCGGCTCGACGACGGTCTCCTCGGCCGGCGCCCAGTCCAGGTCGCGGAGCTGACCCTGCGGGTCGCGGACCACGACGATCGCCTTGGGGCCGTTCGCGGGCAGTCCGGCCGCGGCCACCGCGTCGGCCGCCGTGGTCCCGGCGGCGACGACGACGGGGTCGGCCACGGCGGGGGTACGGGGTGCGGACACGGTGACTCCTCCAAGTGGTACGAAACGGTGCCGATCCTCGGCTCCTGCCGATGCTATCGGTCGGCCCGCCCCCGACCGGGAACGGCACCTTCCTTACCGCCGGCGTTGAACCTTTCGCGCCCCGGAGCCGAACTAGAAGGTGTGGCCGGAAACCGGTGCCGGTCGCGTCGACAGGGATGGGGACACGAGATGGCGAGCACGCACGGTGGTGGACGTCGGCGGCGGATCGCGGCGGTGACCGCGGTGACCGCCGCCGGGCTGCTGCTCTGGCCCGGCGCGGCACGCGCGGTGGACGTGACGACCACTCCGAGCGAGGCCCGACAGGGCGACGCCGTACGCCTGGAGTTCACCGTCCCCGAGGAGCGGGCCGGCACGAAGACCAACCAGATCGAGGTCCGGTTGCCGGCCGACGCGCCGATCGCCGAGGTCTACCCCATGTCGGTGAACGGTTGGGCGCCCCGGATCAGCTCCCGCACCCTGGACAAGCCGGTGGCCGGCATCCACTCCTCCGGAGTGAGCACGGTGACCACGGCGGTGACCTGGGTCCGGGTGGGCGAGAGCGAGCCCGGCCCGGCCCGGCTGGCGCTGTCCATGGGGCCGATGCCGCAGGCGGAGCGGCTCACCTTCGAGGTCGTCCAGACGTACGCCGACGGCACGGTGGTCCGGTGGGCGGACGCCGCCGGCCCGCACCGGGCGCCGGCGCTCACCCTGCTGCCGGCGGCGCCCGGCGCGGCGGGTCCGGCCGCACACGGCGGGCACGGCGGTCCGGCGGCGGGCGGTCCGGCTGCCGCGGACAACGGTGCCGACGCCGCGCCGCCGGCCCGGTCGGGCGGTGCCGACGAGGGCAGCGCCGACGGGATGTTGGCCGCCGGTCTGCTGGCCGGGCTGGGTGGCGGCGCGGCGATCGGTTGGCTGGTCAGCCGGTGGCGCCGACGCGACCCGGACGAGGCCGCGGCGCTCGCCGAGGTGACCGGCGACCCGGACGAGGCCGCGACCCTGGCCGAGATCACCGGCCGCACGAACGAGACCGCCGCACCCGCCGAGATCACCGACCGCGCGGACAACATCGCCGCGCCCACCGAGGTCACCGGCCGCGCGAACGACATCGCCGCGCCCACCGACCCCCAGCCCGGCGATCTCCAGCCCGCTGGTCCCCAGCCCGCCGATCCCCAGGCCGCTGTGCCCGCAGCGGCGCGGTGATCCACTCCGGTTACCGAAAACCGCGGCATCCAGGCCGCACGGACAGCCCGATTTAGCGGTGATCCACTCGGCTTTCCGGAAACCGTGCCATCCACGCCGCGCGGAAGCACCGAGTTGCAGGAAGCCGAGTTGATCGTGGCCAGGGCAGCCCGCGCCGACGCAGGCCAGCCCGCAGGGCGGCAGGCCAACCCGCAGGCGCAGGCCGCCCACCAGGCGCAGGCCGCCCACCAGGCGCGGAGCGACCCCCTTTGTCAGGGAAGCCAGGTAGGTAGCGGCTCGCGGGCGGCCAGCCACGACTCGGGCACCCCGCCCGGGGTGCCGACACCCGTGTACGCGGCCACGATCGCTCCGACGATGGCGGCCGTGGTGTCCATGTCACCGCCGGCCCGGACACACGTCCGGATCGCCGTCGGGTAGTCGTCGAGGTGGGTCGCGGCGACCCAGAGGGTGAATCCGACGGTGTCCTGCGCCGTCACCCGGGAGCCGTTGCCGAGTTCCGCCACCACCCGTTCCGCCGGTCGGCCGAGCAGCCCAGCCGCCCGGCTCACGCTCCGGTGCACCTCGGTGCCCGGGTCCAGCGCGGCGGCGATCCCGGCGAGCAGGCGGTCCGGTGCCGGCCGGTGCCCGTCGAGGCGGCCCCGGGCGGCCAGCGCGGCGGCCACGGCCACCGCGACGGCGCCGGCGATGCCTTCGGGGTGCGCGTGGGTCACCTCGGCCGAGGCGCGGGCCTGCGCCGCGGCACGAGCGGTGGAGTCGGCGAAGTACGCGCCCAGCGGACCGACGCGCATCGCCGCGCCGTTGCCGCAGGAGCCCTGGCCGTCGAAGGCGGACGCGGCGGCCAGTGGCCAGGGGGTGCCGGTGCGGATCAGCTCCAGGATCGCCATCGCGCCAGCCCCGTAGCCCCGGCGTGGAGCACACCGCTCGGCGAAGGACAGGGCCAGTCGGTCGCGGTCGACGCCACCGGAGTGGTCCAGCTCGGCGAGGACCGAGCAGGCCATCTCGGTGTCGTCGGTCCACTCCCAGGGGGCCGGCGGCAGCGCGTCCGCGGTGATGTCCGAGGGCGCCGCCCCCGGCGCGAAGTACTGCGCGCCGAGCGCGTCGCCGGTCGAGAGACCGGCGAGGCTGTCCCGGGCGAGCGCCAGACGGGCATCGACGAACAGGGTGAACGACATCGTCGTACCAGCTTGCCCGCTCGCCGGGCACGCCGCAATGCGATCAACTTGCCAGGCCAAGTACGGTCTTGTCGTGGCCTCCGTGCTCCTGGTCGAAGACGATCACGTCGTACGCGGCGCGATGCTGCGGTCCCTCACCGACCGGGGGCACGCCGTGCACGCCGTGGGCACGGCGTTGGACGCTCTGCGTCGGGTCGCCGCGGAGACACCCGACCTGGTGGTGCTCGACCTCGGCCTGCCCGATCTGGACGGCTCGGACGCGCTGCGGATGCTGCGCGGCATCACCGACGTCCCGATCATCATCGCGACCGCCCGCGACGACGAGCAGTCGGTGGTCAAACTGCTGCGTGCCGGTGCCGACGACTACATGGTCAAGCCGTTCACCGGGGCGCACCTGGACGCGCGGATCACCACCGTGCTGCGGCGGGCCGGACGGGCCAGCCGGACGGTGCAGCCCGCGGTGCACAGCGTCGGCGGGCTGCGGGTGGACGTGGGCGAGCGCAGCGCCCAACTCGACGGGGAGCCGCTGGCGCTGACCCGCAAGGAATTCGACCTGTTGGCGTATCTCGCCGCACGACCTGGGCGGGTAGTGTCCCGCCGGGAACTCTTGGAGGAGGTATGGCGGCAGCCATCGGTCGGCGAGGATCAGACCATCGACGTTCACCTGTACTGGCTCCGCAGAAAGATGGGCGAGTCCGCGGCGAAGCCGCGCTACCTGCGCACCGTGCGGGGGGTCGGATTCCGGCTGGTGGCACCGGACTGAGGACGGCGCTGGCCCTGCTCACGGCCAGCATGTGCAGTCTCGTCGCGCTCGCGTTCCTGATCCCGCTCGGGCTCAGCCTGCGGGAGCAGAGCCGGGACGAGGCGATCGCCGACGCGGCCCGACGCAGCGCGTTGGTCACCGGCGCGCTGGCGGTGAGCACCGACCCGGCGGTCGTCGAGCGGGCCGTGGTGGCGAGCGCCGAGGGCGCGCCGACCCGGCCCGTGGTGCACGGTCTGGGTCTGGACGAGTCGGCCGGTCGAGCCACCGGCGGCGACCTGGACCGGGCCCGGGCCGACCGACGGTCGCGGGTCGTCGACGTGGACGGGGGCGTGATCCGGCTCGACCCGGTCGTTCTCGGTGACCGCACGGCCGTGGTCGAGGTGTTCCTTCCGGAGTCGACGCTGGGCGAGGGTGCCGGTGGCACCTGGCTGCTGCTGTTCGCGGTCGGCGCGGCGATGGCCGGCGCGGCGGTGCTGGTGGTCGACCGGGTCGCCGCCCGCGCGGTGGACTCGACCCGAGGTCTGGTCCGGGCCGCGCTGTCCATCGGCGACGGCGACCTGGGGGTGCGCGTCGAGCCGACCGGTCCGCGCGAGCTGGCCGAGGCCGGGTACGCCTTCAACCGGATGGCCGACCGGCTGGACGCGGCCCGCACCGACGAGCGGGAGCTGGTGGCTGATCTGTCGCATCGTCTGCGTACCCCGTTGACCGTGCTGCGCCTGGACGCGGAGGCGTTGGAGTCCGACGACACGAGCGTGGGGTCGTTCAGCCCGGCGGAGCTGGACCGGCTGCGCGGCATCCGGCGGATCCGGCAGGCGATCGTCACCCTGGAGGGTGAGATCGACGTGCTGATCAAGACGACCCGCAAGTCGGTGGCGCACGAGGCCGGGCCGGCGATGTGTGACGTCAGCGAGGTGGTCCGGGACCGGATGGTGTTCTGGGCGGCCCTCGCTGGCGACCAGAACCGACCACACCGGGTGAACGGCGCGCAACTGCGCATCCCCGCGCCGGTGCCCCGGGCCGAGTTGGCCGCCGCGCTGGACGCGGTGATCGGCAACGTCTTCCGGTACACCCCGCAGGGCACGGCGTTCGAGGTGGCCGTGTCGCGGCGCGACGGTTACGTGGCGATCCGGATCGACGACGCCGGCCCCGGCATCGCCAACCCGGACCGGGCGCTGCGACGGGGCACCAGTGACCAGGGCTCGACCGGGCTCGGCCTGGACATCGCCAAGCGGGTGGCGTTGCAGGCCAACGGGTCGGTGAGCATCGACCGGGCCCGGCTGGGCGGGGCCAGCGTGGTGATGCTCCTCGCCGATCCGGAGGCGACGCCGCGGCAGGTCAGCCGCTTCGGTCTGGTCGGACGGATGGCCCGCGACGCCCGGGACACCAAGGGTGCGGGACGGCGCTGGCCGCGTCAGCGTCCCACCGACGACTGACCGGGTTGTGGGCCGTCGCAAGTCTTCCTTAGATCGCGGTTAACGACCGGGCTGGACCGGCCACCAGCTGACAGGATCAGTACACGAACCCACCAGTTTCACCGGTCGTAGCGCGCCTCCGTGCACCCACGACCGGTGAAGCCGCGCGCGCGGCGGGAGTCTCAGGTCCCCCCACACCCACGCTCCCGCCGCGCGCCCCGCTCCTCCCGACCCGCCCCCTCGCTCAGCCGGCGGCGAGGTACGCGTCGATCTCGGCCGTGATCCGCTGCTTGCCGTCGGGGTCGAGGAAGGACGCGGTCACCGCGTTGCGGGCCAGTCCGGCCAGCCCCTCGGGGCCGACCCCGAGCAGGCGGGCCGCCACCGCGTACTCGTCGTTCAGGGTGGTGCCGAACATCGGCGGGTCGTCGGAGTTGATGGTGACCAGCAGCCCCGCCTCGACCAGCTTTGGCAGGGGGTGCTCGTCGAGGGTGGCCACCGCGCGGGTCCGGACGTTCGACGTCGGACAGATCTCCATGCCGATCTGCCGCTCGGCCAGGTACGCGAGCAGCTCCGGGTCCTGCGCGGCGGAGATGCCGTGCCCGATCCGCTCGGCGCCCAGCTCGTGCAGCGCGTCCCAGACGGTCTGCGGGCCGGTGGTCTCCCCCGCGTGCGGCACCGAACGCAGCCCGGCGGCGCGGGCCTGGTCGAAGTAGGGCCGGAACTGCGGCCGGGGTACCCCGATCTCCGGGCCACCCAGACCGAAGCTGACCAGCCCGTCCGGGCGCTCCTGAAGGGCGATGCGCAGCGTCTCCTCGGCCGCGGGCAGGCCCGCCTCGCCCGGGATGTCGAAGCACCAGCGCAGCTCGATGCCGAAGTCGGCCGTCGCGCGCTTGCGGGCGTCCTCGATCGCCTCGCAGAACGCCGGCGCGGGGATGCCCCGCCGCACGTGCGAGTACGGGGTGATCGTCAGCTCCGCGTAGCGGACCTGTTGGCGGGCCAGCTCCCGGGCCACCTCGTGGGTGAGGATCCAGACGTCCTCCGGGTCCCGGATGAGGTCCACGACGCTCAGGTAGACCTCGATGAAGTGCGCGAAGTCGCGGAACTTGAAGTAGTCGGCGAGCGCCTCCGGGTCGGCCGGCACGGGGGTGCGTCCCTCGTGGCGGGCGGCCAGCTCGGCGACGATCCGGGGCGAGGCGGAGCCGACGTGGTGCACGTGCAGCTCCACCTTGGGCAGGCCGGCGATGAAGGCGGACGGGTCGGTCACGGACTCTCCTCTGCACGGTCGCCGGTGCGGGCGACGACGAAGACGCGGCGGAACGGGAAGTACACCTGACCCTGCCGGACCGGGTAGGCGGCGGCGAGGCGTACCCCCAGCTCGGCCCGGAAGGCCGACCAGCCGGCGGCGTCCAGCGCGGCCCGGACCGGACGCAGCGCGGTGCCTTCCATCCAGGCCAGCACCGGGTGGTCGGCGGCGGGCCGGGCGGGCAGCAGGTGCACGTAGGTAGTCTCCCAGGCGTCCACCGCGCACCCGGCGGCGGTCAGCAGTGCCGCGTAGTCGGCCGGGTCGTCGACCGGGTCGGCGCGCAGCAGCGGGGCGATCTCGGCCCGCCAGGCCGGCCCGTCGGCGACCTGGCGCAACGCCCGGTGGGAGGCGGCGGTGAAGTTGCCGGGGACCTGCATGGCGAGCCACGCGCCGGCGGGCAGCTCGGTGGCCCAGCGACGCAGCAGCTCCTGGTGGCCGGGCACCCACTGGAGCGCCGCGTTGCTGACCACCACGTCCTCGTCACCGGTGGGCCGCCAGTCGCGCAGGTCGGCGACGGCGAAGTCGACGGGGGCGCCGAGGGCGGCGGCTCGGTCGATCATCTCGGGCGAGGAGTCCAGGCCGCGTACCCGGCTCGCCGGCCAGCGTTCGGCGAGGGTGGCGGTGAGCTGGCCGGGGCCGCAGCCGAGGTCGACGATCGTCCGGGGCCGGTCGGCCGGGATCCGCGCGACCAGGTCGTGGAACGGCCGGGATCGCTCGTCGCCGTAGCGCAGGTAGGTCGTCGGGTCCCACATCACTGCCTCCCAAACCGTACGTCCGTCTTGTTAGCGTACGGCTCCCGTGGCAGGCCGGCAACCCGATCACTAGGCTCGGGGTATGGAACAGCGCAGCTTCAACCGGCTCGGCCGGACCGTCGGAGCGGTCGGCCTGGGCGCCTGGCAACTCGGCGCAGACTGGGGCACCGTCAGCGAGGCCGACGCGATGGCGGTGCTCGCCGCCGCCGTGGACGACGGGGTCACCTTCCTCGACACCGCCGACGTGTACGGCGACGGCCGCAGCGAGCAGCTGATCGGCCGCTTCCTGCGCACCCGACCCGACGCCGGGCTGACCGTCGCCACCAAGATGGGCCGTCGCGTCGAGCAGCGGCCGGAGGCGTACACCCTGGACAACTTCCGGCAGTGGACCGACCGGTCCCGAGCCAACCTGGGCGTGGACACCCTGGACCTGGTCCAGCTGCACTGCCCACCCACCGCCGTCTTCTCCTCCGACGAGGTCTTCGACGGCCTGGACACCCTCGTCGCCGAGAAGGCCATCGCCGGGTACGGCGTCAGCGTCGAGACCTGCGACCAGGCCCTCACCGCGATCGCCCGGCCAGGGGTGGCGAGCGTGCAGATCATCCTCAACGCGGTCCGCCACAAGCCCCTGGAGCGTGTCCTCCCGGCGGCCGCCGCGGCCGGCGTGGGCATCATCGCCCGGGTGCCGCTGGCCAGCGGCCTGCTCTCCGGCCGCTACGACGAGCACACCGAGTTCCCCGCCGACGACCACCGCAACTACAACCGGCACGGCGCGGCCTTCGACGTCGGGGAGACGTTCTCCGGGGTCGACTACGAGCGGGGCCTGGCCGCCGTACGCCGGCTGGCGCCGCTCGTCGACGCGGACCGCACGATGGCGCAGTTCGCCCTGCGCTGGGTGCTGGACCAGCCGGGCGTCACCGTCGTCATCCCCGGCGCCCGCGACGCGGAGCAGGCCCGGCGCAACGCCCAGACGGCGGCCCTGTCGCCGCTCACCGACGGCCAACTGGCCGCCGTCCGCGAGATCTACGACGAGCTGATCCGCCCGCAGGTGCACGACCGCTGGTGACTGGCACGCCCGGGCTCGCGCCGCGCAGTCCGAGCGGCGATGCTGGAGGACGACGCGCCGCTCCGGGCGGCGGAGAGGGGATGCGATGAGGGGTTGGCTTCCGCTCACCCTCGGCCTGTTGGCCGTGGTGATCGGTGCGGTGTGGACGGTGCAGGGCCTCGGCTACGTCAGCGGCAGCGTCATGACC
Organism: Micromonospora sp. NPDC048905; assembly: GCF_040649655.1. Classification (NCBI taxonomy): domain Bacteria; kingdom Bacillati; phylum Actinomycetota; class Actinomycetes; order Micromonosporales; family Micromonosporaceae; genus Micromonospora; species Micromonospora sp. NPDC048905. Next base: position 222,297 of record NZ_JBEZFV010000001.1, read on the forward strand.
GACGAGAAGATCTGGGCGGTGATCGGTCCGCTGGTGACGTTGGCCGGGCTGGTGGTGCTCTGGCTCGGCCTGCGCTCACGCCGCCGGAACTGACCCACCGGTCCACACTGGCGTCCGACCGCAGCAAGGACGAAGCCCCGTATCCCGGACGGGATACGGGGCTTCGCAAACGACCCGGACCGGATCGTCCCCCTGGCCGGCCGGAGCCGACCAGCTCACTCAGATGGGACGGACCTGCTCGGCCTGCGGGCCCTTCTGACCCTGTGCAATCTCGAACTCCACCCGCTGGTTCTCCTCCAGCGAGCGGTAGCCGCTGGTCTGGATGGCCGAGAAGTGGACGAACACGTCAGCACCCCCACCATCGACGGTGATGAAGCCGAAGCCCTTGTCAGCGTTGAACCACTTCACGGTTCCCTGAGCCATGTGTATCTCCTTCTAAAAACTGGTGGCCGTGCACGCCGTCCGGCCATTTGGCCGTTTTCGAGCAGCGGCGTCTGAGGCGGCCCCACGAAGGAGACTTCTCTCAACCCACGCCATCTCGCAACAGCGTGGACCAGCAAATCACGGAGGCAAAAAGTCTGTCACGACCTCTCCGACGAATTTCTCCGACATGTGACCTGACGGATGCCTCAGTTGCGCTGGGCGGCGTCCGAAGCCATGCGAAAGCCCCCTTCCCATCGATGCGGGAAGAGGGCTGACGTCACCGGGTGGTCAGTCCGGCCAGCTGCCGGTCATCCGGCGGACGCCGACCGCACCGCCCCGGTCCACAGCGGCCCGGACGACCGCGAAGATGGCCCCCTGCAACGCCGCGGCTGCGAGGATCTCGCCCCAGCCGCGATCCTCGTCGGTGGCGTTGGGCGCCTCACCATCGCCCGCGGTGACCTTCCAGACCTGCCGGAAGATCGCCCCGGCCACCGTGCCCGCGGCGATACCCAACAGCACGCCGACCGGCCGGTACGCGACCCTGCCGATTTTCTTGCTCACCGACGCCTCCCCCGCACGATCATCAACACCACCACGGTGGCCACCGCACCCGCGGCGACGACCGCCCACGGCATCGGGTTGCGGCGTACCAACTCGCCCTTGTCGTACGCCTGCGCGCGCACCAACCCGCCCTTCTCGTAGGCCTGTGCCCGCGCCATCCCGGCGCCCCGCACGGCCTGCCCGCGAACCCGGGCGACGGTCTGCGCCGCCTGCTCGCGCATCCGCTCCTTCGCCTGCTCGGCGGACTCCTTCAGGCGGGCCTTGACGTCGGCCTTGGCGGCCAACGCCTCCATCGTCTCGCCCAACTCGACCCGGGTACGACGGATCTCCTCGCGGAGGGCCTCCGTGTCCCCGGTCCCGTTGCCCGTCATTGCCGCCCCCTGTCCTTCACCGCGGCGGTGACGGTGTCCACGTCGGCCCGGAGGCTGCGGACCGTGGCCGCCGGCATCGGCGGAACGGCCCGACTGACCTGCTTCTTGCCCACCAGGGCGAGAATGCCGGCCACCAGGAAGCAGGCCACCGCCACGATCAGCGCGGCGGCCCAGGCGGGCAGCACCAGGTCGAGCAGCAGGATCGCCGTGGCGACAAGCGCGCCCAGGCCGAAGAACGCCAGCGCGCCACCGCCGCCGAACAGGCCGATCCCGATGCCCGCGTGTTTGCCCTTCTGGGTCAACTCCGCCCGGGCCAGCGTCAGTTCGTCCCGTACCAGACGGGAGATCTGCTCGGTGGCCCGCTGCACCAACTCGGCGGTGGAGGGCTCGCTCCCGTTGTGGGATGTGCGGGCGTTCGCCACGTCAGCCATGCTGTCCTCCTTTCCCTATCACCGCGCTGTATGCCCGGAGTTGCCGCCCGTCAATCCTAAAACGCGACGAGCGGCCCACCGTTCCCGTTGTCCGGACGCCGCGCCGAAGAGTCGGCTCAACCGATCACGCCAGAGACGTCCGGCAGCACATCCCCCGCCCAAGCCCGACCAAACCTCGCGGTCAGGTGCGGGCTTCCTCGGGACCCACGAAGGCCTCGCTGCGGGCGTCGCCGTCGTCGCTGCCGCCGAAGACGCGGGCGTCGTCAGGCGCCTCGGTGTCGGCCGGGCGGCGTGCCGGTCGCCTCGGCTGCACCCACTGCCAGGGCAGGTTGCTGGTGGCGTCGCCCAGCTCGGTGCGTACCCGGGGCATGGCCGTCGGGCGGTTGTCCCGGATCCAGCCGACCAGGTGCTCCCGGACGAGGCAGCGCAGGTCCCACAGACTGCCCGCGTCGGCGGCGCTGACCAGAGCCCGCATCCGGACCATCCCGCCGGTGGCGTCGGTGACCTGCAGGACGCAGACCCGCCCGTCCCACAGGTCGGTGCCCTCGACCAGCCGGCGCAGTTCCTCGCGCATGGTCTGCACCGGCACCGCCCAGTCGACGTCGAACTCGGCGGTGCCGAGCACCGCCGCCTCGGTACGGGTCCAGTTCTGGAAGGGCTTGCTGGTGAAGTACGAGGTGGGCAGGATCAACCGGCGGTCGTCCCAGATCTGCACCACGACGTAGCTGAGGGTCAACTCCTCGATCCGACCCCACTCCCCCTCGACGACGACCACGTCGTCGAGCCGGACGGCGTCGCTGAAGGCGAGTTGGAGGCCGGCGAAGACGTTGCCGAGCAGGCTCTGCGCGGCGAGCGCGGCCACCACACCCACCACCCCGGCGGAGGTCAGCACACCGGCGCCGATGCCCCGCACGGCGGGGAAGGTCATCAGCATCACGCCGACGGTCAGGATGACGATCACCGCGATGGTCAGCCGGCGCAGCATCACCACCTGGGTCCGGACCCGCCGGGCGTGCCGATTGTCCGGTACGTCGACCCGGAACCGGGCCAGCGCGGTGTCCTCCACGACGACCAGCAAGGAGGCGACGAGCCACGCCGTGGTGGCGATGACGCCGAGGATGAGCAGGTGCAGCAGCAGCCGCCGCCAGCTCTCGCCGACCGCGTACCCGGTGCTGAAGCGGACGGCGAACTGCACGGCGACGACCACGCCGGCGACCTGGAACGGGCGGTGCGAGTGATCGGTCAACTCGGTCAACAGCAGTGACCGGCGGCCGAACCGCCGGGTGAGTCGGTGGACGATCTCCACCAGGAACAGGGCGACCGCCGCCGCGACGAGCGCGGCGACGGCCGTTTCGAGATAGTTCTGCACGGCTTGGATGCTTCCCTTCGACCAGGCGTCGGGCACTCCGGGCAAAAGCCCAAGAGTGCCCGACAACCCGGATATCGACCAGCTCAGACCTTGCGGTACCGGGACTGGAGGAAGCAGAAGACGCCGAAGGCGGCGATGCCCAAGGCGACGAGGGTCAGCAGGAACACGCCGTACGACTGCTCGCGCAGCAGGTGCAGGGCGGCGTCCAGACCACGGGCCTTCTCCGGGTCGTAGTTGACCGCCGCCACGATGATCAGCAGACCGGCGATGCCGTACGCGACGCCCTTGGCGATGTAGCCGGCCATGCCCAGCCGACGGGCCAGCGTACGGGTCTTGGCGCTCATCTCGCCGGTCTTCAGGTGCTTCTCGAACCGCTTGACCGCCCCGTAGATCACCAGTCCGACACCGATCGCGGCGAGCACCAGCCCGGCCAGGCCGACCAGCCAACGGCCGCCGCTGGAGGTCATCAACTTGCCGGTCAACGCCTCCTGCTGGTCGGCGCTGTTCGACCCGACATCCTTGAAGACCTTGAAGGCGGTCCAGGCGAAGTAGAGGTAGACGATCGTCCGGCCGGCCGAGGCGAGTCGCTCGGTGACCCGCTCCTTGCCACGCTCGGCGCGGTGCCCGACCGCCGCCTCCAGCGCCTGCCAGATCGCCATGGCGAGCAGGCCGACCGCGACGGCGATCACCAGGAACTTGCCCAGGGGCTGTTCGGAGAGGGTGCGCAGCGCGCCGGACTGGTCGCCGTCGTCGGACGACGTGCCGAACGCGATCTGCAACGCCAGCCAGGCGAAGAGGAGGTGGACGATGCCGTAGCCGACGAAGCCGGCCCGGGCGAGGACTTCCAGCCACCGGCTGTCCGCCGTACGGGAGGCGGTGGCTTCGGCGCTACGGGTGAGTGACATGGCGTCACAATCTCCGATTTCGAAGATTCCCAAACGTCGGCCACCGCCACCCGCCAGGTCAGCTACCCGGGTTGCGCGACACGCGAATCTTGACCTGCTGGTCGGTCACGCTGTCCAGGGTGACCGCGAAGCCACCGGCCTCGGCGGCCTGCTGGCCGGTGGTGAGGGTGAGCTGCTCACCGGCGACCTCGACGGTCACCTGGTCACCCTCGGCGCCGACCAGCTTGGCCTCGATGCCGAAGATGGTGGCGCTCGCGTCGACGCCCCGCTCGAAGGTGACCGTGCAGGCGTCCAGTCCGCAGTCGGTGGAGGCGCCCTGGGAGCTGCACCCGGCGAGCACGGCGAGGCCGAGCGCCAGACCGGCGAAGAGACCGGCGACGCGACGGACGGGGGGAATGGGCATGGTGGCGGGTCGGTTCGTCACCTCGCCAAGAGTACGAGACATCCGCGACGCCCCGCCCCCTGGTGATCCACCCGCCGGCCGAGGGGGGCAGCGGGAGCACCGGCTAGGGTCCGGGACATGCCGTTCGACATCGCCCGTACCCGGGCCGCGTACCCCGCCCTGACCGAGGGCTTCGTCCACTTCGACGGTGCCGGGGGCACCCAGACCGCGATCGGTGTGATCGACGCGGTCACCGACGCCATGCGGACGGCGGTCGGCAACCGCACTGCCGCCAACGTAGCGGGTCGCCGGTCGTTGGAGCTGGTGGCCGAGGCCCGCTCGGCGGTGGCCGACCTGCTCGGCGCCGACCCGGCCGGGGTGGTGCTCGGCCCGAGTGCCACCGCGCTGACGTACACGCTGGCCCGCACGCTCGGCGCGACCTGGCGCCCCGGTGACGAGGTGGTGGTCTCCCGGCTCGACCACGACGCGAACGTCCGGCCGTGGGTGCAGGCGGCCGAGGCGGCCGGCGCGACCGTGCGCTGGGCCGAGGTCGACCGGCACACCGGCGAGCTGCCCGCCGCCCAGTACACCGACCTGGTCGGCGAGCGGACCCGGCTGGTCGCGGTGACCGCCGGCAGCAACGCCATCGGCACCGTGCCGGACGTGCCGGCGATCGCCAAGATCGCGCACGCGGTCGGCGCGCTGGTCTGCGTCGACGGGGTGCACTCGGTTCCGCACGGGCCGACCGACCTGGCCTCGCTCGGCGCCGACGTGCTGGTCACCAGCGCGTACAAGTGGTCCGGTCCGCACCTGGCGGCGATGGTGGCCGACCCGGCCCGGTGGGCGGCGCTGCGCCCGGCGAAGCTGGTGCCGTCCTCCGACGCGGTGCCGGACCGGTTCGAGTACGGCACCCCCAGCTTCCCGCTGCTGGCCGGCGTGACCGCCGCGGTGGACCACCTGGCGGGGCTGGACCCGGACGCGGTCGGCGACCGGCGGGCGCGGCTGCGCGCCGGGCTGGCCGCCGCCCAGGCGCACGAGGAGGCGCTGCTGGACCGGCTGCTCGCCGGGCTGGCGCAACGCCCGGCGATCACCGTCTACGGCTCGCCGGCCCGGCGCTGCCCGACGGTGTCGTTCCGCGTCGCCGGGGTGTCACCGGCGGCCACCCAGGAGGCGCTGGGCGCCGCCGGGTTCTGCCTCTCCGTCGGCGACTACTACGCCTACGAGTACTTCCAGCTGATGGGCCTGCGCGACAGCGGCGGCGCGGTGCGGGCCAGCATCTACCACTACAACACCGCCGACGAGGTGGACCTGTTGCTCGGCGAACTGGACGCGGTGGCCGCCGGCGCGGGGAGAATGGCCGGATGAGCACCCTGGTCGAGGACAACCCGGCGAAGCACCGCTTCGAGATCCTGGTCGACGACGCGCTGGCCGGCTTCACCGCGTACCTGATGCGCGGGGAGGTCCTGGTCTTCACGCACACCGAGGTGGACCGGGGCTTCCAGGGCAGGGGCGTGGGCGGCGCGTTGATCCGGGGCACCCTGGACCAGGTCCGCGCCCGAGGCGGCACGGTGGTGCCGCAGTGCCCGTTCATGGCCGCGTTCATCGACAAGCACCCCGAGTACGCCGACCTGGTCGCCGACCTGCCGTAGGCGGGCCGGTCGGCTCAGCGGGCTCCGGTCAACACCTCGGCGGCGGCCCGGCCACTGGCCCGGGTGGCGCCGTGGGTGGCCAGGTGCACCGCCCCGGTGACCACCTCGGGCACGCCCAGCTCGACCACGACCGCGTCCGGCCGGGCGGCGAGGGCGCGTTGCACGGCGGATCGCATCCACTCGTGCCGGTGCAGATCACGGACCACCAGGACCAGCGGGCGGGTCCCCGCCCCGGCAGCCGGGTCGGCCGGCACGTCGGGTTCGGCGTAGCGGACCGTGCTCGTGCCGGGCAGCAGCTCGCCCAGCGGTGCGCCGATGCCCCACGGGGTCTCCGCGCCGATGGCGATGTTGCGCATCGGCTCGAACTCGACGACGTGCGCCGCGCGGGTCAACGGCAGCGCGTCCGGCGCGGTCCCGGTGGCGGTGATCCGGACGGCCCGACGGGCGGCGACGAGCCCGACGTCGGCGGCGTCGCGTGCTCCGGCCAGGCCGGTGGTGCGGGCGGCCATCGTCCAGGCGGCGAGTTGGCCGACGCGCTTGGCCGCCTCGGCCAGGCGTTCCTCGGGCAGCTCACCGGAGACGACCGCGGCCACGATGGCGTCGCGCAGTTCGCGGGCCGCCTGCTCGTCGGACCGTTCGCCGCCGACGCAGATCGCGTCGGCCCCGGCGGCGAGGGCGCGGACCGTCGCCCCGGCGAAGCCATACCGGTCGGCGACCGCGCGCATCTCCACCGCGTCGGTCACCACCACCCCGGAGAAGCCCATCTCGTCGCGGAGCAGCCCGCCCAGGATGCGCTGACTCAGGGTGGCCGGCAGCCGCGGGTCGAGCGCGGGCACCAGCAGATGGCCGGTCATCACCGCCTGCACCCCGGCCGCGACGGCGGCCCGGAACGGGACCAACTCGCAGGTGTCCAGCCGCTCCCGGTCGGCGGTGATCCGGGGCAGGTCGTGGTGGGAGTCGACGCGGGTGTCGCCGTGCCCGGGGAAGTGCTTCGCGCAGGCCGCCACCCCGCCGGCCTGGAGCCCGCGAACCCAGGCGGCGGTGTGCCGCGCGACCAACGCCGGGTCGGCGCCGAACGAGCGGACGCCGATCACCGGGTTCGCCGGGTTGGAGTTGACGTCGGCGTCCGGGGCGTAGTTGAGGGTGACCCCCGCCGCGGCCAGCTCGACGCCGAGGTCCCGGGCGACCGCCTCGGTCAACTCGGGGTCGTCGACCACTCCGAGGGCGAAGTTGCCGGGCCGGGAGCTGCCCTGGACCGACTCCAGCCGGGTGACGTCGCCGGCCTCCTCGTCGATCGCCACGATGACGTCCGGACGCTCGGCGCGCAGCGTCGCGGTGAGCGTCGCCACCTGCTCGGGGTCGACGACGTTGCGGGCGAAGAGCACCACCGAGCCGAGGCCCTCGCCGAGCCAGCGGCACACCCAGGGTGGCGGGGTGATGCCCACGAACCCGGGCTGGAGGACGGCGGCGGCGAGGGCCGGGAGGTGCCCGGTGGGAGTGGTCACGCCACCCCCTCCTGGCGCTCGGCGTCGATCACCGGCGTCGGTACGCCCCCGTCGGCCCACTGGTTGCGCTCGCTCATGCGGCCCCCGTACCCCATCTCTCGCGCGCCCTCGGCGCACCGCCACCGGCAGGCGGTCCTGCCATGGTCACACTGAGCGATTCAATAGTCAATAAACCTTACAGTTGCCCGGCGGCCCGCTCCCGGGGAGAGTGCGGGGATGGACCCCGCCCTGCTGGCCGACGCGACGAGCCCGGCCGACATCCCCGGCGTACGCCTGCTCGGCCTGGTGGTCGGCGCCCTGCTGCTGCTCGCCGCGATCCGGGCGATGTTCGGCCGGCGCTGAGCGCCCCGCACCGCGCGCCCGGCCCGGCGCGTCGGGTGTGGCCGACCACGACCGGGGTACGGCTTCCCCATCAGCAGGTACGCGCCGAAGGGGAGAGCCATGAAGATCGGATATTTTCTGTCCAGTGAGGAGTTCACGCCGGCCGAGCTGCTGGAGCAGGCGCGCGGTGCCGAACGCGCCGGCTTCGAGGCGCTGTGGATCTCCGACCACTACCACCCCTGGGTGGACGCGCAGGGCCAGAGCCCGTTCGTCTGGTCGATGATCGGCGCGCTCAGCCAGGTCTGTTCCCTGCCGGTGACCACCGCCGTGACCTGCCCGACGGTACGGATCCACCCGGCCGTGATCGCCCAGGCGGCGGCGACCAGCGCGGTGCTGCACGGCGGGCGTTTCGTGCTCGGCGTCGGCACCGGCGAGGCCCTCAACGAGCACATCTTCGGCGACGCCTGGCCGCAGGCCGACGTCCGGCTGGAGATGCTGGAGGAGGCCGTCGAGGTGCTGCGCAAGCTGTGGGACGGCGGCTTCGTCAACCACCGCGGCACGCACTACACCGTGGAGAACGCCCGGATCTACACGCTGCCCGACACCCCACCGTCGATCTACGTCTCCGGCTTCGGACCGAAGGCCATCGACCTGGCCGCCCGGATCGGCGACGGCTACGTGAGCACCATGCCCGACGGCGACATGGTCCGGCGCTTCCGCGAGAACGGCGGCGGCGACAAGCCGTGCCAGGCCGGGTTCAAGGCGGCGTACGCCGACAGCGAGGACGAGGGCGTCCGCATCGCGTACGAGCGCTGGCCCAACGCCGGGGTGCCGGGCGAGTTGTCCCAGGTGCTGCCCTCGCCGCGACACTTCGAGCAGGCCGCCGAGCTGGTCAAGCCGGAGATGGTCAAGGAGGCGTTCGTCTGCGGCAACAGCGTCGACGCGCACCTGGAGATGATCGACAAGTACGCCAAGGCCGGCTTCGACGAGATCTACGTCGCCAACACCGGCCCGCACTACCAGGGCCTTTTCGACCTCTACCAGCGCGAGGTGCTGCCCCGGCTGCGCTGAGCCCGGGATCAGACGAGCCCATGATCGTCCGGGATGCGTTTCGGCGGTCATGGGCTCGGGTACCTCCGGCCCTCGATGAAACTGTCCACGCACTCGATGACGTTGCGCCGCGCGGCCCGCAGCCTTTTCGGCTGGAAGGCGCTGCGGCCCAACCAACTGGCCGCCATGCGCGCGGTCATGAAGCGACGCGACGCCCTGGTGGTGTTGCCCACCGGCGCCGGCAAGTCGGCCATCTACCAGATCCCGGCCAGCCTGATCCCCGGCCCCACCGTGGTGATCTCCCCGCTGCTGGCCCTCCAGCAGGACCAGATCGCCTCGCTCAACGAGCGGCAACGTCCGGAGCTGCGGGCGGTGCGGATCAGCTCGAACGAGTCGCCCAGCCAACAGGCCCAGGCGATCACCGAGGTCCGCGAGGGCCGGGCGGAGTTCCTGTTCATCACGCCGGAGCAGCTGAGCAACCCGGACCGGATGGCGGAGGTCGCCGCGCTGAAACCGGCGCTGGTGGCGATCGACGAGGCGCACTGCATCTCGGCCTGGGGGCACGACTTCCGGCCCGACTACCTGGCGCTCGGGCACCTGATCGACGGCATCGGCCGGCCGCCGGTGGTCGCGCTGACCGCCACCGCGTCCCCGCCGGTACGCGACGACATCATCGCCCGGCTGCGGCTGCGCGACCCGGAGGTGGTGGTCTCCGGGCTGGACCGGCCCAACCTGTTCATCGAGGTGGCACACTGCCCCGCCGAGGACTACCGGTGGCGGCGCCTGATGACGCTGCTGCGCGACGAGGGGCGGCCGGGAATCATCTACGTGCCGACCCGCCGCGCCGCCGAGGAACTGGCCACCCGGTTGACCGACGCCGACTTCCCGGCGCAGTTCTACCACGGTGGGATGCCGGCCGGCGCGCGCGCCGAGCTGCACGAGGCGTTCCTCGCCGACCAGGTCCCCATCATGGTGGCGACCTCGGCGTTCGGCATGGGCATCGACAAGCCGAACATCGCCTGGGTGGTGCACATGGCACTGCCCGACTCGCCGGACAGCTACTTCCAGGAGATCGGCCGGGCCGGCCGCGACGGGCAGCCGGCCCGGGTGCTGCTGCTCTGGCGGGCCGAGGACGTCGGCCTGCAACGCTTCTTCAGTGGCGGCCTGCCGGACGCGGACGAGCTGCGGGACCTGGCCGCACTGCTGCGCAAGAAGCCGGCCACCAAGACCGAGCTGCGCGAGACCACCGGCCTCGGGCCGCGCAAGCTGGGCCAGTACCTCTCCCTGCTGGAGCAGATCGGCGCGGCCGAGCCGCGGGCCCGGCAGCGCATCGGCGCCCCGCGCTACTCCCCCGCCGCGACCGAGGCCGCCGCGGCGGCGGTGGCCGAGGCGGAGCGCCAGCAGACGGTGACCCGGTCCCGCACCGACATGATGCGGGCCTTCGCCGAGACCAACGCGTGTCGGATGCAGACCCTGCTCGCCTACTTCGGTGAGCAGATGACCGAGGTCTGCGGGCACTGCGACAACTGCCACGCCGGCACCAGCGTCGCCGACCAGGGCGCGGTCGGGCCGTTCCCGGTGCACAGCCACGTGCGTCACCCGGAGTGGGGAAGCGGCATGGTGCTCTCCTACGAGGAGGACAAGATGACTGTTCTCTTCGACGAGGTCGGTTACAAGACGTTGTCGGTGCGCGTGGTGTCCGAACAGGGCCTGCTGACCCTGGACTAGCCTGACCCGGGCGCCGCCGCGCGCCCGGTGGATCCACCAGACAGAGCACCGATTGATCAAGTAGAGCAGGGCGGAAGGGGCGTGGCCGTGATCGAGCAGCCGGCGTACACCGGGTTCGGTTTCTCCGACGGCGAGTGGGGGCTGCTGGTCGGCCTTCCCCAGTCGGTGCTGACCGCGGCGAGCGCCGCCGAGTCCGACGGCACCCGCCGGACCATGGCGGAGAACGCGGCCGGACTGGAGACCATCGCCGCCGGCCGGGAGTCGGCCAGCCCGCTGGTCGCCGCCGTGGCCGGCGAGATCGTCACCCGGGTCGGTGACCCGGACACCGGTGAGGAATTGCCGGCCATCGCGCCCGCCGACCCGGGGGCGTACATCGACGACGTGCTGGTGCGGGCCGGCCAGGCCGCCGCTCTGCTGGCCGGCCGCGTCGACGAGGGTGAGGCCGGCGCGTACAAGCACTGGCTCGTGAAGATCGCCGAGCAGGTGGTGGGTGCCGCGTCCAGCGGTGGGCTGCTGGGCATCGGCGGCGAGTCGGTCAGCGACTCCGAGCGGCGTTTCCGCGACCGGCTCGCGCACGTGCTCACCGACTGACCGACGACAACGAGACATCGGCGGGACCGGCCGGCTCGGCGGCGAGCGCCGTGGGGTCGGCCGGTCGGACGCCGCGCAGCGTGGTCAGCGCGGCCGCCGCGCCCAGCAGCATCGCCACCATCGCGGCGATCGCGGCCAGGTGCATCCCGTCGGTGAACGCGACTCCGGCGGCGTGCCGCACCGCGTCGGCCAGGTCCGCCGGCAGTCCCTGGGCGACCGCGAGCGCACCGGCCAGGGTCTCCTCGGCCGCGACGCCGGCCTCGGCGGGCAGTCCGGCCGGCAGGCCGCCGACGATCTCGCGGTGGTAGACCGCCGCTCCCACGCTGCCGAGGATCGCCATGCCCAGCGCGCCGCCCAGTTCGCTGCTGGACTCGGTGAGCGCCGACGCGACACCCGCCTGCTCGGGCGGTGCCGCGCCGAGGACCACCTCGGTGACGAGTGACATGACCATCACCAGGCCGCCCGCGTAGATGCTCGCGCCGACCAGCAGCACCCACAGCGCCGAGTCCGGTGTGACCCGGGTCAGCACCACGAAGCCGAGCACGGCGATCGCGAACCCCGCGCCGATCAGGTAGGCGCGCTCGACGCGCTGGGCGAGCGCGGCGGCGGCCGGCGCGACCCCACCCACGGCGAGGGACGGCACCAGGCTCCACAGTGCCGCCCGCAGCGGGCTCAGGCCGAGCACCAGTTGGAGGTGCTGGGTGGTGAAGATGGCGAAGCCGACGATGGCGAACATCGCCAGCAGGTTGACCGCGAGCGATCCGGCGAAGCCGCGACGGCGGAACAACGCGAGATCGACCATCGGGTACGCCCGGGTCCGCTGCCGGTGCAGGAACAGCGCGCCCACCAGCAGGCCGCCGACGATGGCGAGCACCCGAACCGGGCTGACGCCTTCGCGGGCCATCTCCTTGATGCCGTAGATCACCGGCAGCAGGGCACCGAGCGACAGGGCCGCGCTGACCAGGTCGAACCGCCCGGTCGCGGGGTTGCGGAACTCGGGCACCAACGGCGGGGCGAGCAGGAGCAGCAGCAGCATCGCCGGGATGTTGATCAGGAAGATCGAGCCCCACCAGAAGTGCTCCAGCAGGATGCCGCTGAGCACCGGGCCGATCGCGATGCCGCCGGTGAGGGTGGCGGTCCAGATGCCGATGGCGGTGCCGCGCTGCTTGGCGTCGGGGAACATGTTGCGCACCAGGGCGAGCGTCGAGGGCATCAGGGTGGCCCCACCGACGCCGAGCACGGCGCGCGCGGCGATCAGCGTCGCGGTGCTGTCGGCGTACGCGGCCAGCAGCGACGCCGCTCCGAACGCGGTGGCCCCGATGAGCAGGAGCCGGCGTCGGCCGATCCGGTCACCGAGGGCGCCCATGGTGATGAGCAGCCCGGCCAGCACGAAGCCGTAGATGTCGAAGATCCAGAGCTGCTGGGTGGCGGTCGGACGCAACTCCGCGCTGATGAACGGGACGGCGAAGTAGAGCACCGACACGTCCATCGAGACCAGCAGCAGCGGCAACATCAACACCGTGAGCCCGATCCACTCGCGTCGGCCCGCCCGTGGTGCAGGTGTGGTCGTCGTCGTCGTCATGATCAATTTCCTCTCTGCGTATGACGTACGCTGTTATGCGTAGACCATACGCAGAACTAGGATGGCCGGGCAAGGAGGAAAATGTGGCGGCGACGACAGACGACAACGAGCCGGTGCTCCCACCGGCTATCGAGAACGCGTGGGGGCTGCGGGACCGCCCACCCAAGGGCCCGCGGCCGGGCATGAGCGTGCCCGCCATCGTGGACGCCGCCGTCCGGGTGGCCGACGCCGACGGGCTGGCCGCCGTCTCGATGAGCCGGGTGGCCAAGGAACTGGGCGCCGCCACCATGGCCCTCTACCGCTACGTCGGCTCGAAGGACGAGCTGCTGATGCTCATGGTGGACGTCGGGTACGGCCCGTCGCCCGGCCCACCCCCACCGGGCACCGACTGGCGCGCCGGGCTGACCCGCTGGGCCTGGGCCGAACACGACGCCCTGCGGCAACGGTCCTGGCTGCTGCACGTGCCCATCACCGGCCCGCCGATCACCCCCCAGCAGCTCGGCTGGATGGAGGACGGGCTGCGCTGCCTGGACGGCTCCACGCTCGCCGAGAGCGAGAAGATGTCGGTGCTCCTGTTGCTCACCGGGTACGTCCGCAACGAGGCCACCCTCACCTCGCAGGTCGCCGAGGGCAGCCGGGCCACAGGCGTCGAACCGAGCGAGATGATGCCGGCGTACGGCCGACTGGTGGCCCGGCTCATCGACCCGGCCCGCTTCCCGGCCCTGCACCGCGTGCTGGCCGCCGGCGTGCTCAACCAGGACGACGATCCCGACGACGAGTTCACCTTCGGCCTGGACCGGATCCTCGACGGCGTCGAGGCGCTGATCCAGCGTCGAGCGGGCTGAGGGATTGCGATGCTACCGAGAGACACCATCGACACCACCGTCCTGCCACCGGGCGAACGGTTCGGCATGTGGCTGGACCTGGTGGCGCGCACCTCGGCACCGCTGCGCATCCGGTCCGCGCACAGCGGCGACTTCGCCGCTCGCGCCGACTTCACCGCGCTCGGCCCGATCGAGCTGGTGCAGTACGAGTACCCGTCCCTGGACGCCACCCGGACCCGGAAGCTGGTCCAGCGGTCCGACCCGGAGCTGTACATCCTCGCCCTCACCACCGGGGGCGTCGGCGCGTCCAGCCAGGACGGGCGCCGCAGCGAGATCCTGGCCGGCGAGTTCACCTTCTACGACGGGTCGCGGCCGCACGACGTCTGTCACCACGCCACCGAGCCGGAGCAGGACCAGGCCACTTCGATCATCACGCTGATCCCGCACGCCGCGCTGCCGCTGCCACCGCAGCGGATGGCCGCCCTCTACGGCGGCCGGATGTCCGGCAGTGAGGGCATCGGGGCGCTGCTGGCGCAGTTCCTGCTCCAGGTGACCGGGCACCCCGAGCAGTACCACGCGGCCGACGCCAGCCGGCTCGGCGCGGTGGGGCTCGACCTGGCCACCACGATGCTCGGCCGGCACCTCGTCACCGAGGACGCCGTGCCCACCGAGGTCCGCCGTCGGGCGCTGCTCACCCAGGTGCAGTCGTACATCCACCGCCACCTCGGCGACGCGACGCTCGGCCCACAGGTCGTCGCCGACGCCCACCACATCTCGGTGCGGTCCCTGCACCGGTTGTTCGAGGCCGAGGACGCCACGGTGGCGTCGTACATCCGGGATCTGCGGCTGGCCCGCTGTCGGCGCGACCTGACCGACCCGGCCCTGCGCGGCCTGCCCGTGCAGGCCGTCGCGGCGCGGTGGGGGTTTCCCGACAAGGCCCACTTCAGCCGGGCGTTCCGCGCCGCGTACGGCACCACCCCGCAGGAACACCGCGACGGTGGCTCGGATTTGGCGCGGATTCTCAACCGCCAGGCATCCATGGTCAACTCGCTGCCGGCAGACTGACACCAGGGCGGCCGGCCATCGCCAGGTGGGCCGCCAACGGGGGCCGTGGCGAGGCGCCCGCCGCGCGAGCGGCGGGCGGCCGCCCGGTGGCACCCGGTGATGCCGAGGCTCCGGCCCCGTCGTGCGCATCCCCCAGAATCGCCGACGGGGCCGGTCAGGCTTTCTCCAGCAACTCCAGGACCACCCGCTCGGCCTCCGCACGGGGTGCCCGCGGGTCCACCGACGCCACCACCCCGTCGTGGTACAGGTCGACCACCCGCGGGTCCACATACGACGCGCGAGCCACCGTCGCGGTGTTGCCCAGCAGCTCGGCCACCTCCCGCATCACGGCGACCACCGCCCTGCGCCGGGCCGTCACCGAGCGGGCCGGGCCGGCGGTGGCCAACTCGGTGGCGGCGAGCACGGTGGCGTGCCAGGTGCGGAAGTCCTTGGCGGTCATCTCCCCGCCGCTGGCGTCCCGCAGGTAGCCGTTGACCTCGTCGCTGCGCACGTCGCGCCACTCCCGGCCGTCCCAGTAGCCGAACAACCGATCCGCCCGTCGCCGGCGGCGGCGCAGATTGGCCAACACCTGACACAGCTCCGGGTCCTCGATCCGGCGTACCTGCTCGATGCCACCCTTCGCGGGAAACACCAGGACCACGCAGCCGCGCCGGGTCCGGGCGTGCTCGGGGCGCAGCGTGGACACCCCGTACGTCGGGTCGTCGCCGGCCGCGTACTGGTCGCTGCCGACCCGGAACATGCCCATGTCCAACAGTCGGGCGACAGTGGCCAGCACCCGGTCCCGGCCCAGCCCACGGCCGTCCAGGTCACGGCCCACCCGCTCCCGCAACACCGGCAGGCGCCGGGCCACCTCCAGCATCCGGTCGAACTTCGCCTCGTCCTGCTGCTCCCGCCACTGCGGGTGGTAGACGTACTGCTTGCGCCCGGCCGCGTCGATCCCGATCGCCTGGATGTGGCCGTTCGCGTGCGGCGCGATCCAGACGCTCTGCCAGGCCGGGGGGATGACCAGCTCCCGCAGCCGGGCCAGCACCTCCGGATCCCGGACCGGATCACCGGTCGGGTCCACGAAGAGCCAGCCCCGACCGCGCCGACGCCGCCCGTACCCCGGTCGCCCCGGGTCGCTACGCCGCAACCGCACCGGAGACCCGCACCACCTTCGCCACCTCAGCCACGGCGGCCAGCACCTCGTCGAGGCGCAGGGCCGCCATCGTCGGGTGGCTTCCTACCCCGTCCCACCTCGGCCAATCTCTCGCGCCGGCCCAGAGCACCCGGTGCCGGGGTCGGTCCACCGGCGGCCCCCAGTGCGCCGGCGGCACCGGCCCGAAGAGGACGACCGACGGGGTGCCGAACCCGGTGGCCAGGTGGGCCACCCCGGTGTCCCCGCTGACCACCACCCGGGCGTTGGCCACCAACGCGGCGAGCGCGCCGAGGTCGGTCCGCCCGGCCAGCACGGCGTCGGACGACAGGCCGGCCGCGTCGGCCACCTGTGCGACCAGCGCCCGCTCGTCGGCCGAGCCGGTGAGCAGGACCCGGTGCCCCTGGTCGGTGAGCGCCCGGGCCAGCGCGGCGAACCGCTCGGCGGGCCACCGTTTGGCGGGGACCTTGCTGCCGGGATGCAGCACCGTGACACCGGTGGGCAACCCGGTCGCCCCGGGCCGACGCAGACCGAGGTCGGTGCCGTCGGCCGGAATGTCGTACCAGGACAGCAGCCGGCACCACCTGTCCACCTCGTGCTCGTCGACGGACCACGGCGGGCCGTCGCCGCAGCCGGCCTCGGCGTTGGCGAAGGCCAGCAGCCGATCCGGCCGGGTGGCCGCCAGCAACCGGTGCGACCCCGGACCCCGGCCGTGCAGGTTCACCGCGACCGACACCGCCGCGCCGGTCCGCAGGGGCCGCCCCAGCCCGGTGGTGTCCACCAGCCGGTCGACGCCGCCGACCAGGTCGACGAGCGGGGACAGCCAGGCGGGCGCGGCGAGCGCCAACTCCGGACCGGGGTACGCGGCCCGCAGCGCCCGCAGCGCGGGCACCGCGGTGAGCAGGTCGCCGACGCCCAGCGCGCGCAGCACGAGGATCACGGGTACGAGGTCTCCTGCTCGGCGCAGACCACGAGCTCCCGCACGGCGCAGCCGGGCGGCTGGTTGAGCGCGAACATGATCGCCGCGGCCGTGTCGGCGGGGTCGTTGAGGATCGCGTCCGGCCCCGGCTTGTACTGCGGGTCGCGCTCGTCGAAGAACGACGTGCGCATCCCGCCCGGAATGAGCAGCGTGACGCCGACCTGACCGGCCAGCTCGGCGGCGAGGGCGCGGGTGAACCCCACCACTCCGAACTTCGCCGCGCAGTACGCGGTGGCGTCGCTGACCGCCTTGACGCCCAGCGTGGAGGCGACCGTGACGATGCGGCCCCGCGACGTCAGCAGGAACGGCAGGGCGGCCCGGATCACCGCCGCGGTGGCGAGCAGGTCCACGGCGATGATCCGGTCCCAGGTCTCCCCCGGCACGTCGGCGAGCCGACCGGGCACGTCCGTGCCGGCGGCCGTGACCACCGCGTCCAGGCCGCCGGCCTGCTCGGCGAGGTGTTGGGTGGCCACCTCGGCAGCCCGGGTGTCGGCCAGGTCGCACTCCGTCCAGGACACCCCGTCGGCCGGCGGTTGCCGGTCCAGCACGATGGGCCGGCCACCGGAGGCGGCCACCGCGGCGACCACCGCCGCGCCGAGCCCGCTCGCGCCGCCGGTGACCAGGACTGTCGGTCCGGCGCCGGGCCGCGTGGCGGTCATCGGGTGCGCTCCCCGCCGGAGCGAACGATCAGGTCGGTGGTGGAGCGGCCGTCGAGGTAGGGCACCACCACCGTGTTCCCACCCCATCGGCGCAAAACCTCCGCCTCCGGCAGGGTGGCGGCGGCGTCGCCGCCGCCGGTGGCGTAGTCGCCACCCTTGACCCAGATGTCCGGTCGGACCCAGGACAGCGCCGCGTCCGGGGTCGGCTCGTCGAAGATGAGGACCGCGTCGACGCAGCTCAGCGCGGCCAGCAGCCGACTGCGGTCACCCTCGGACATCACCGGCCGGTCCGGTCCCTTCAACCCGGCCACGCTGTCGTCCGAGTTCACGCACACGATCAGGCAGTCACCGAGTTGCCGGGCCGCCTGCAGGGTGGCCACGTGCCCGGCGTGCAGCAGGTCGAAGCAACCGCCGGTGGCCACCACCGTGCCGCCCGCGGCGCGTACCTCACCGAGCAGCGTGGCGACCGCCGCGACGCCCACCCGGTCGCCGCCCGGACCGGCGACGCTCGTCGGCGTGGGACGCACCGGCGGTGGCAGGGCCGCCGCCACTCCCCCACCGGCCACGTACGCGGACGCCTCCGCGACCGCCGCCTGCACCGCCTCGGAGACCAGCGCGCCCTGGGCCAACGCGAGGCTGGCGGCGGCCGCGAACCGGTCGCCCGCCCCGCACGTGTCCCCCTCGGCGCTGCCCGGGGTCGGCACCACCAACGGTGTCGACCCGGCATGGCAGAGCAGCGCGCCGTCCCCACCCAGCGTCACCGCGACCGCACCGGCCCGCCAGCGTCGCCGCAGGCCCTGCGCGCCCCGCGACGCGGTGGCCAGCCGGGAGGCGCCGGGCAGCGCGGGGACCAGCTCGCGCACCTCCGACTCGTTCGGGGTGGCCAGATGGACGCCGGGGACAGCCGCCGGACCGCGCGGGTGCGGGTCCCACACCACCGGCGCGCGGGTGGCGGACAACGCGGCACGCAGCGCCGGCTGCCGGGCCACCCCCCGGCCGTAGTCGCTGACCAGCACCGCCGACGCTCCGGCGATCACCCGAAGCACCTCGTCGGAGGGCTGCCCCGGCTCCCCGGACGCCCCGCCCCGGTCGTGGCGCAGCAGCACCCGACCCCGAGCCCGCAGCCGGATCTTCTCCGGCGTCGCACCGGACAGGGCCAGCGGGTACACCTGCACGCCGGCGGCGGCGAGCAGCGCGCTCAGTCGGGCGCCGCCGGCGTCGTCGGCGAGCGCGGTCACCAGCACCACCTCGGCACCCTGCGCGGCGGCGAACACCGCCGCCAGACCGGCGCCACCGGGTCGGTCGCTGGCGGCGGTCTCGTCCAGGACCGGCACCGGGGAGTCCGGGCAGAGCCGGTTCACCACCCCCTCCACGTCCCGGTCGAGCAGGGTGTCGCCGAGCACCACCACCGGTCCCCTCACGCCTACCTCCCCATCCCTCACGCGTCGACCTGCTGTCCGGATTCACCGTCGAGCACCACTTCGACCCCGGCCCGCACCGGCGCCGGCACGTCGTGGCCGAGCGCCGGGTCGGTGGTCGCGGCCAACTCCTGTTCGAGGTACTCGCAGAGCAGATGACTGGTCACGAGGTGCAACTCCTGCACGACCTGGGTGTCCGGCGACGCGACGGCCAGCACCTCGTCGCACGCGTCGGCGAGGGGATTCGGGGTGGCGCCGGTGAGGGCCCACGTGGTCAGGCCGGCGTCGCGGGCGGCCTGGGCGGCGCTGACCAGATTGGGGCTGCTGCCGCTGGTGCTGAGCAGCAGCAGGACGTCGCCGCGGCGGCCGTGCGCGCGCACCTGACGGGCGTACACGTCGGTGTAGCCGTAGTCGTTGGCGATGGCGGTGAGCGCGCTCGTCTCGGCGTGCAGCGCGATCGCCGACAGCGGCTGGCGGTCGTCGTGCAGCTTGCCGACCAGCTCGGCCGTGAGGTGCTGGGCCTCGGCGGCGCTGCCACCGTTACCGGCCACCAGCAGGCGTCCCCCGGCGGCCAGCCGGTGGGCCAGGTCCGCGCCCCAGCGGGCCAGCTGCGACTCACAGCGCCGGTACGGCACCAGCGCCGCGGCGAGGTTCGTCAGGTGGGTGTCGAGCAGGCTGCCGGCCGGCATCAGGCCACCACCCGGGCCGGTCGACGGACGGCGGAAACCTCGCTGTAGACCTCGACCAGCCGCTCGGCGGTGACCGCCCACGAGTACCGCGTGCGGGCCCGCTCGCGGGCCGCCGTGGCGTACGCGAAGCGCCTGATCCGGTCGTCGAGCAGGCCCTGGATCGCGCCGGCCAGCGCCTGCGGGTCCCGGGCCGGCACGAGGTCGCCCGTCGTCCCGTCGACCACGGTGTCCCGGATGCCGCCGACGGCGGTGCCGACGACCGGCACCCCACAGGCCATCGCCTCCAGCGGGGTCAACCCGAACGGCTCGTACCAGGGTGCGGCGACCAGCAGGTCCGCCGAGCGGTACCAGCGGCCCATCTCCTCGCGGGGTACCGCGCCGACCAGGTGCACCCGGTCGGCCACCCCGCAGGTCTCGGCCAGGGCCCGCAGCCGCCGGGCGTACGGGTCGGTCTCCAGCAGCCCCTCGGGCGGGCCGCCGACCACCACGCACTCGGCGTCACCGACCAGGGCCATCGCGCGGATCACGGTCTGGAAGCCCTTGCGTTCGACGAGCCGGCCCACGGTGAGGATCCGGGCCCGTCCCGGCTCCCGGTCGGCGGCCGGCCCGAGCGGGGCGAACGTGGCGAGGTTGACTCCCGAGGGCACCACTGTCATCCGGGAGCGGGGCACGCCCATCCGGACCAGTTCGCCGACCTCGTCGCGGCACTGCGCGACGATCCGGTCCACCGAGCTGCCCAACTCGCGCTCGTAGGAGACCCGTCGGGCCGGGCTGGTGTCCTGCACGCCCTGGTAGCGGCGCTTCACGGTGCCCAGCGCGTGGTACGTCTGCACCACCGGCACCCCGGTCTGCCGGCCTGCGGTCAGCGCCGCCAGACCACTCATCCAGAAGTGCGCGTGGATCACCTCGGGCACCCAGTCCCCGCCCCGCCAGCGTTCGATCAGCCAACTACTGAAGTCGCGCATGTGCGGCAGCAACGCGTCCTTGGCCACCGGCTCGGCCGGGCCGGCCGGCACGTGCACCACGTCGTACCCGTCCGGGCTGCGTACGGTCACCGGCAGGTCGGGCGCGTCCCGGCGGGTGTAGACCCGCACCTCGTGCCCGGCGGCGGCGAGCGCGGCGGACAGCTCCGCGACGTGCGTGTTCTGGCCGCCGGCGTCCTCCCCTCCGAGGACGGCGAGCGGGCTGGCGTGCTCCGAGATCATCGCGATCCGCATACTTCCTCCTCCAGCAGCCGGTCCCAGTCAGCGAGGAAACGGTCGAGGCCGTACCTGTCCCGCGCGGCGGCACGCGCCGCCGCGCCGGCCTGGCGCGCGGTCGCCGGTTCGGCGATGAACCGGCGGGCGGCGTCGAGCAGGACGTCGGTCCGGGTGGCGAGGGCGCCCGCCTCCGGGGGCACCGCCGTCACCGCCTCGGTGGTGGCGAGCGCGACGACCGGCATGCCGATCGCCATCGCCTCGATGAGGCTGAGCCCGAGCGAGGTCCACCGGCACAGGTGCAGGTACGCGCGCCGCCGGGCCAGCTCGGCGTGCATCCGGTCCTGGGGCACGTCGTCGTGGCTGACGAGCCGGTCGGCGGGCAGCCCGAGGTGGTCGGCCAGACCGGCGACGCCCATCCCGAACACGTCCAGCGGCGCGATCTCGGCGAACCGGGGCAGCAGGTCGGTGCCGGTGACCCGACCCCGCCGAACCGGCTCGTTGATCACCACGGCGAGCCGGTCGAGTTCGCCGGTGTAGGAGACGGCGGGTGCGACGATGCCGTGGTCGACCACCGTGGTGCGGGTGGCCCCGGTGTCCCAGAAGATCTGGTTGAACCCGGTGACGTGGGCGATGAGCAGGTCGTCGCGGTCGGCCATCGGGTGCCGGGTGTTCGGCACGTCGCCCTTCGGTGTGTTGTGTTCGACGTAGACGGCCGGGATGTCGCGACCCGGGCGGCGACGCAGCCACGCCTCGGCCCGGTCGATCTCCTCGGGACGTTGCAGGATGACCAGGTCGACGTCGGCGCCCGGCAGGTCCTCCGGGAAGACCTCGACCGCGCTGTCCGGCCAGGGGTAGGTGCGGGCCCGGCCGAGGCCGTAGGGGCCGCGGTCGGGTGTGGTGGGGATCAGGTAGCGGTGGCTGCCGTGCACGAACGACGTGGTCCAGGATCCGTGCACGTGCCAGAGCAGGATGTTCATCGCGGGCCACCACCACCGCTGACGGTGAGCGTGCGCAGCGCGTCGACCACCTCGTCCGGGTCGATGCCGCTCAGGCAGGGGTGCCCGGGGACCGGGCAGTTGGTCGCGCGGGTGTCCCGACAGGGTGCGGCGGCGTCACCGAGCCGGACGGTGGGCACCCGGTAGGGCCCCCACTGGCCGAACGGGACGGTCGGCGCGAAGAGGCTCACCACGGGCACGCCGGCCGCGGCGGCCAGGTGTGCGGGACCCGTGTTGCCGACCACGACCGCGCTGGCGTCCGCCATGATCCCCGCCAGTCCGGCCAGGTCGGTTCGACCACCCAGGTCGGTGCCGCCGGCCGCCGCCACCCGGGCGGTGACCGCGCGCTCGTCCGGGCCGCCGGTGACCAGCACCCGGTGCCCGGCGGCGGTGAGCGCCCCGGCGATCCGGGTCGCCACCTCCGGCGGGCAGGCCCGGGTCGACGCGGCCGACCCGGGGTGCAGCACCACGTACCCCGGGTCGCCGAGAGCGGCCGGGCGCGGCGGCACGGCGTCGCGGCGCAGCCGGAGCACGGGCTCGTCGTTGTCGGGCAACCGGTGGCCGGCGGCGGCGGCGAGGGAGAGGGCACGTTCGGGTTCGGGAACGCCCACCGGCACCCGGTGCCGGACGTCCAGCAGCGAACCCGGGTAGTCGTCGCTGATCGCCGCGATCCGGCCGACCCCCGCCATCCGCAGCAGCAACGCCAGCGGCAGCGCCGACTGGTGGAACGAGGTGAACACCACGGCCTGGTCCGCACCGACCGCGCCGAGGCGCGCGGTCAGGCTCCGCACCGCCTCCGGGTCGACCGGCCCCGGCATCGGGTCGATCCACGGCAGCGGGTGCTCGATGATCTCGTCGACGCCGGGCAGCAGATCGGCGGCGGCCCGGCCGCGTGGCCCACACAGCAGCACCACCCGCTGCGCTCCGGCCGCGACGGCGCGGATCGCCGGCCCGGTGACCAGCACGTCCCCCGCCGAATCCGAGCGGACCACCAACGCCGTCCGCACCTGGTCGCCCGACGAGGCCGCGGGACGCACCGCCTGTTGGCGGCGCAGGATCTCGTCCACCGCCGCCGGGAGATCGGTGGCCACCCAGCCGGCCGCGGCGATCTCCTCCGGTCGCGTCACCGGGGTGGGTACCAGCACTCCCGCCGCCCCCGCGGCCAACGCGGCGGCGACGTCCCGGCCGATGTCGCCCACCAGCACGCACCGCGACGCGGTCGTGCCCAGCTCCCGGGCGGCGGCGTACACCAGGCCGGGCGCCGGCTTGCGACAGTCACAGCCGTCGGCGTCGTCGTGCGGACACACCAGCCACGCGTCGAACCGGCCCAGCAGCTCCTCGACCCGGGCGTGCACGGCCCGCATCTGCTCCGCGCTGAAATATCCCCGGGCCAGGCCCGACTGGTTCGTCACGACCGCCAGGCGCAGCCCGGCCGCCCGCAACCGGTCCAGCGCCGCCCGCGCCCCCGGCACCGGCCGCACCTTCTCCGGGTCGCCGTTGTACGGCACGTCCTCGATCAGGGTGCCGTCGCGGTCCAGCAACACCGCGTCGTAGAGGACGGGTCGAGCGCTCCCGCCGGGAGTGCGCCCGGACCCGGCGGAACCGGCGCGGTCAGCAGCGGCGTAAACCGGGGCTGACCTGCGCTGATACGGATCCTCCTGGTCCTGTCGCACAGGCGGCGGGTTCCCTGCGCCCGAAGGAGTAAACGTCGTCGGTCAGGGGGTGGGCAGCGCCGCCAGCGGTGTCCCAGGTCGGCCTTACCCGCCGTCCGGGAGAAGCTAACCCGCCGGTCGTTAGCCCTCGCCCCACCGGGGGTATGGGAGCCCAGTGGCGATTGTGGAGAAAGTGATCGAAGCTCCCCCGCAGCAGGTGTTCGACGTGCTCGCCGACGGGTGGACGTACAGCGACTGGGTGGTGGGCACGGCACACGTGCGGGCCGTGGACGACGCCTGGCCCCGGGTGGGCAGCCAGCTGCACCACCGGGCCGGGCCGTGGCCGTTCTCCTTGCAGGACGCGTCGACGGTGCTGGTCTGCGAGCCCCCGCACCGGCTCGTGCTGAAGGCGGGCCTCTGGCCGGCCGGCGAGGCGATAGTCGCCTTCACGCTGCAACCCGTCGACGGGGGCGCCACCCGGGTCCGCCTCGGGGAGGACTTCGCCGCCGGACCGCTGCACTGGGTCCGCAACAAGGTCAACGACCTGGTGCTGCACCTGCGCAACCGGGAGACGCTGGACCGGCTCGCCGACATCGCCACCCGACAGAAGGGGCCGCGATGACACCGACGGTGGTGGTGACCGGAGCAAGCGCCGGCGTCGGTCGGGCCGTGGCCCACGCGTACGCGGCCCGGGGCGCCCGACTGGCGCTGCTGGCGCGGGGAGAGGCGGGCCTGGCCGCCGCCGAACGGGAGTGCCGACAGCGCGGCGCCACCGACGTCCGCGCCTACCGGGTGGACGTGGCCGACGCGGGCGCGGTGCAGCAGGCCGCTGACGACGTGGTGCACCGCTGGGGCGGCATCGACGTGTGGATCAACAACGCCATGGTGTCGGTGTTCGCGCCGGCCTGGGAGATCCCGGCGCGGGAGTTCCGCCGGGTCACCGAGGTGAACTACCTGGGCACGGTGCACGGCACCCTGGCGGCGCTGCGGCACATGCGGGCGCACGCGCGGGGCACGATCGTGCAGGTGGGCTCCGCGTTGGCCTACCGGGGGATCCCGTTGCAGTCGGCGTACTGCGCGAGCAAGCACGCCATCCAGGGATTCAACGACTCGCTGCGCGCCGAACTGCTGCACGACTGCCCGGGGGTGAAGCTGACGATGGTGCAGCTACCCGCCGTCAACACCCCGCAGTTCTCCTGGGTACGCACCCGGCTGCCGCGGCATCCGCAGCCGGTGCCGCCGATCTTCACCCCGGAGCTGGCCGCCAGGGCGATCGTGTGGGCCGCCGACCGTGGCACCCGGGAGCTGAACGTGGGCGGCCCGACGTGGCAGGCCCGGCTGGCCGACATCCTCTTTCCCGGTCTGCTCGACCGGAAGCTGGCCCGCGACGGCTACGACAGCCAGCAGACCGGCGACGAGATCGATCCACACACCTGGCGGGACAATCTGGACCACCCCGGCGACGAGGAGACGGATCGGGGCACGGCGGGCGTGTTCCGCGAGCGGGCCCGCAACCGGTCGGCGGCGCTGTGGGTCGGCACCCACAAACCGGTGGTGTCCGGTGTCGCGCTCGCCGCGGTGGCGCTCGGCCTCACCGCCGTGACCCGTCGCCGACGGTGACCGCCCCGCGGCGGCATCGACGCCGTCGCAGGCGCTGACTCGCTCGTCGCGGCCACCGGCACGCACCAGCCACGACCAGCGGGATCGATGCCCGCACCCGCCGTGGCACCGCCGTCCGCAACGCCCGGAAGGGGTGCCTCTTCAACCCGAATGTGACAACTGGATACCCTTTCCGGGAGCCCCTCTCCGCAAACCGAGGATGTCCACATGATCGAGCCTGTGCAGCTGCCGTCGCCGTGGCGGGACGCACGCCTGACCGTTGTCGTGCCCACCTACAACGAGGCGGGCAACCTGCCCACGCTTGTGGAGCGGGTCCTCGCCCTGCCGCTGCCCGGCCTGCGCATCCTCGTCGCCGACGACAACTCCCCCGACGGCACCGGCGACGTGGCCGACAAGCTGGCCATCGAGCATCCGGACCGGGTGGAGGTCGTGCACCGGGCCGGCAAGGAGGGCCTCGGCCGGGCGTACGTCGACGGGATGACCCGGGCGGTCGAGGGCGGCGCCGAGTACGTGGCGCAGATGGACGCGGACCTGTCGCACCCGCCGGAGGCGCTGCCGGGGATGCTGGGCGCGCTGCTGTCCACCCAGGCGAGCGTGGTGATCGGTTCCCGCTACGTGCCCGGTGGGGAGCTGGACGAGAACTGGCCGCTCTACCGTCGGGCCCTCAGCGGCTGGGCGAACCTCTACGTGCACACCCTGTTGCGGGTGCGCATCCGGGACCTGACCGCCGGTTTCAAGATCTGGCGCGCGGACGCGTTGCGTGACATCGATCTGGGCCGGGTGCAGTCCAACGGCTACAGCTTCCAGGTGGAGATGCACTACCTCGCCACCAAGTTGGGCCACACCATCCTGGAGGTGCCGATCCGCTTCGAGGAGCGGCGCGACGGCATCTCCAAGATGACCACGGCGACCAAGGTGGAGAGCGCCCTGATGCCCTTCCGCCTCCGCAACAAACACCGCAACATCACCCGCTAACCCCCAACCCCCACCCCACCCCACCCCACCCACCCCACCTCGGTTGATCAAGAGGTTTGCGTCACCGACGCCCTCGGATCTGACGCAAACCTCTTGATCAACGGGGCGGACGGCGGAGTGGGGGTGGGGGCAGGGGGTGGGGGGCAGGGGGTGGTGTTAGTTGGGGTAGATGGCGCGGTGGGCTGCGGCGATGGCGGCGGCGTAGGCGCGGCCGGTGAGGGCGCGGTCTCGGGCCAGCGCCGCGCGGGCCGCGTTCGCGCCCGGTGCCCCGTGGACACCGCCGCCGGGGTGCGCCGACGCGCTGGCCAGGAAGAGCCGGTCCACCGGGGTGTCCGCCCGGCCCAGGCCGGGGATCGGGCGTAGGAACAGCTGCTGGTACGCGGCGGCGGTGCCCCCGCCGAGCGCACCTCCGACCAGGCTCGGGTTGTCCCGTTCCAGGTCGGCCGGCCCGGCCACGTGCCGGCCGACGACGAGCTGCCGGAAACCCGGCGCCGCCGCTTCCAGTACGTCCTCCATGCGCTGCACGTGCCCGGCGACGTCCTCGGCCCGCCAGTCCCGCCGGAACGGCAGGTGCGTGTACGCCCAGAGCGACTCGGTGCCCGGCGGGGAGTGGCTGGGTTCGGCCACCGACATCTGCCCGACCAGCAGGAACGGGTCACGGGGCAGCTCGCCACGGGCCAACTCCCCCGCGTAGTGGGTCAACCCGTCGAGGTCCGCGCCGAGGTGCACGGTGCCGGCGCCGGCCAGCTCCCGGTTGGTCCAGGGCACCGGCGCGGAGAGAGCCCAGTCCACCTTCAGCGTCGACCCGTCCCACCGGAAGTGCGCCAGGTCCTCCACCAGCCGCGACGGCAGGGCCGCCGCGCCGACCAGGTCGAGGAACAACGCGGGGGCGGGCACGTCGGCGAGCACGGCCCGGCGGGCGCGCCACAGCGTGCCGCCCTCGGTGCGTACCCCCATCGCCCGGCCGCGGGCGGTGAGCACCCGGTCGACGCGGGCGCCGTAGAGGATCGTCCCCCCGCGCTCCTGGAACCGGGCCACCAGCGCGTTGGTGATCTGCTGCGCGCCGCCCTCGGGCACCGGCCAGCCGATCTGTTGGCCGAGCATGGCCAGCAGCCAGCCGTACACCCCGGAGCCGGCCTCCTCCGGCGCGAGGTCGGTGTGCAGGGCGCAGCCGGCCAGCAGGGCCGGCCCCCCGGCGCCGTCGAAGAGTTCGTCGCCGAGCTTGCGGACCGGCACCACCAGGCGTCGCGCCAGTCGCAGCGCACCGGCGACGCGCAGCTGACGCAGCAGGCCCAGCCCGCCGCGTACCGGTGGGAACGGCGTGGTGATCGCCGTCAGCATCGGCTCGGCCACCTCGCACCAGTCGGTGTAGGCGTTGAGCCAGCGCTTGCCGTCGCCGGGGGCGAACTGCTCAAGGGAGGCGGCCGTGACGTCCGGGTCCCGGTTGATCACCGCGGCCCGACCGTCCGGCAGCAGGTGCGCCAGTACGTCCGGCGCATGCCGCCAGGACAGGCCGTGCCGACCCAGGTCGAGGCCGCGCAGCACCGGTGAGGCGTACCCCAGGGGGTAGAAGGAGCTGTAGAGGTCGCTCAGGTAGCCGGGCGCGGTCACCTCGGCGGAGCGGATCGCGCCGCCGGGCACCGCTGTCGCCTCCAGGACCACCACCTCCCAGCCGGCGTCCGCCAGCAGGTTGGCCGCCACCAGACCGTTGTGACCGGCCCCGACGACGACGGCGTCCACGCTCTGCGCGGCGGTGGTTGTCATCCGATCCGCCTACCCGGCGCGCAACCGGGCGAAACGCGTTTGCCCGGCCGGGGCCGGGGCATGCAGCGCCGCATGTACACGGTTGCGCAGTTGGTGGGTGGGGTGTGGGGCGCGGGCGGCGACGGCGGTGAACTGGTGGTGCGCGACCCGGCGGACGACTCGCCGGTCAGCACGGTGCCGGTGGCCACCGCCGACGAGGTCGGCAAGGCGACGCAGGCGGCCCGCAACGCGGCCGCCCAGTGGGCGGCGACCGCGCCGGCCGAGCGGGCCGCCGCGCTGCACCGGGCCGCGGACGCCGTGGCGGAGGTCGTCGAGGAGCTGTCGGCGGCGGTCACCGCCGAGATGGGCAAGCCGTTGGCGGACGCCCGCGGCGGCGTCGAGGCGGGTATCGGCACCCTGCGACAGTACGCAGAGCTGGCTCCGCTGCGCGGCGGGCGGACGCTGAACGGCGCACCGGACGCGCTGGACTTCATGACCCCGCAGCCGCGCGGTGTGGTGGCCGTGCTGACGCCCTGGAACGACCCGGTGGCGGTCTCCTGCGGGCTGTTGGGTGCCGCCCTGGTGACCGGCAACGTGGTGCTCTACAAACCGAGCGAGCGGGCTCCCGCGACGGGTTGGCTGCTGGCCCGGGCCCTGGACGAGGCGTTGCCGGCCGGCGTGTTGTCGCTGCTCACCGGCGGCCCCGAGGTCGGTGCGGCGCTGGCCGCCCAGGAGGTCGACGTGGTGGCGCACGTGGGATCCACGGCGACCGGGCGGGCGATCGCCGCCGCCGCGGCCCGCACCGGCGCGAAGGTGGTGCTGGAGAACGGGGGCAGTGATCCGTTGATCGTGGACGCGGGCGTGGACCCGGAGTGGGCGGCGGAGCAGGCCGCGCTGGGCGCGTTCGCCAACGCGGGGCAGCTCTGTGTGGCGGTGGAGCGGATCTACGTACACCGCGAGGTGGCCGAGGACTTCGTGGCCGCGCTGGTGCGGCGTGCCACCGCCCTGCGGGTCGGGCCGGGCATGGACCCGGAGACCGAGCTGGGTCCACTCGTCGACCGGCGGCACCGGGATCAGGTCCACGGGCAGGTCGCGGCGGCGGTGGCGGCCGGCGCCCGGGTGCGGGTGGGCGGCGAGGTGCCCGGCGGGCCGGGGGCGTTCTATCCGGCCACCGTCGTCACCGACTGCCGGCACGACATGCCGCTGGTACGGGAGGAGACGTTCGGGCCGGTCGCCCCGGTCGTGGTCGTCGACTCGTTCGACGAGGCGCTGCGCTGTGCCGCGGACTCCCCGTACGGGCTGGCCGCCACGGTCCTGACCACGTCGATGAGTCACGCGCAGCGGGCCTGGCGGGAGCTGCCGGTGGGCACCGTGAAGGTCAACGCGGTGTTCGGGGGCGCGCCGGGAGGGGCCGCGCACCCACGACGGGGCAGTGGGCAGGGCTTCGGCTACGGTCCGGAGCTGCTGGACGAGTTCACCGCCACCAAGGCGGTGCACATCGGGGCGCCCGGCGGCGGGCACTGGTGAACGGTACGGGCGGACGCAGGGGTGGCGCGTCCGCCCGTACCGTGTCGGTGTTGTCGGCCGCGGTGGTGGTCAGTCCCCGCGAGCCTTGCGGGTGGCTCGGTCGTTGGCCTTCTCGATCGCCGTGACCAGGTCCGATTTGGTCATGCTGGACCGGCCGGGCACGTCGAGTTTGCGGGCCACCGCCATGAGGTGGTCCTTGCTGGCGTTGGCGTCGACTCCACCGGCGGTGGGGGCTCGCCGTTCCGGCCCGCCGCCGGCGGCCTGCTGGTCGCTGGGGCCCTTGCGGCCCTTCGGCTCCCAGTGGTCGCCCACCTTCTCGAACTGGTGCTTCACCGCGGCGAAGGCGGTGCGGTGCGACCGCTCCCCCTCGCCGTAGGTCTCCACCGCCGAGTCGTGCGTCTTCTCCCAGGTGCGCTGCGCCTTCTCCGGGGAGCGTCGCAGCGTGCTGGGCAGGTCCTCGCGCCCGGGCATCTCGTCCTCCTCCGTGCCGACAGGGTCACCCTGACCGTTCCCCGCCGACGCGGCGGCAAACCATACGTGCGGCGAGCGCGACGCCGCCGAGTTTCTCGATTTCCCGATCCGGGTATCGGTGGCCAGGCCCGACCGGACGACCGGTCATACCGGTGGCCGGGGCGCAGGGAGCGGGCATGACGACCACGGAGCCCGGTACGACGCGCGACGACACGCGCGGCACGCATGTTCCCCGCCGGATGCGGCAGTTGAGCTGGCGGACCTGGCGTGGGGTGCTGGTCCGCAGTGTGCAGAACTTCGTCAACGACAACTGCTCCGACTGGGCCGCCGCGCTCACCTACTACGGGGTCCTGGCGCTCTTTCCGTCCGCCATCGTGGTGGTCGCCCTGGTCGGGCTGGTCTCCGACGGCGAGCGGACCCTGGACACGGTTGTCGACCTCGCCAACCAGGTGGGCGCCGGGTCGGTGCTGACCAACGACGACGGCGGCGTGGTCGGCGTGCTCCGGTCGGTGGTGGTCCAGGAACACAACGCCAAGGTGCTGCTGAGCTTCGGTCTGCTCGGCGCGCTGTGGTCCGCGTCGGGATTCATCGGCGCGTTCACCCGGGCCTCCAACTCCATCTACGGGGTGACCGAGGGCCGGCCGGTGTGGAAGTTGCGGCCGATACAGATCGGCCTGGCCGCGGTGACGCTCGTGCTGCTCGCGGTGGTCGCCCTCGCGCTGATCGTCAGCGGCCCGGTCACCGACGCGGTGGGTGATCTGATCAACGCCGGTGGCCTGGCCCGAACGGTGTGGAGCGTGGCGAAGTGGCCGGTGCTCGCCATGGTCATGATGGTGCTGCTGTCGCTGCTGTTCTGGATCGCGCCGAACGTGCGCCAACCCCGCTTCCGCTGGCTCACCCCCGGCGGCGCGGTGGCCCTGGTCTCCTGGACGGCGGTCTCCTTCGGCTTCGGCTTCTACGTGGCGACCTTCGCCTCGTACAAGACGACCTACGGCAGCCTGGGCGCGGCCATCGCGTTCCTGGTCTGGCTCTACCTGTCCAACTCGGCGCTGATGCTGGGGGTGCAGATCAACGCCGAGGTGCAGCGCGGGCGGCAGTTGCAGGCCGGCGACCCCGACCCGGACGAGCCGGTGCTGCCGCCCCGCAAGCCCGCCGACGACTGAGCGCCGGTTGTCGCCCGGATGTCGGGCCTGCGGGCCGGTTCGTGGCCCGGTGCCGGTTTACCGGGCGGGGTGCCGGGTAGCGCAGAAGGCATGGAGCGTGGCAACAGCAAGCACGGACCGAGAATCGACGAACAGATGAGTCAGGAGGTCAGCGGCCTCGTACAGGGGCCGGGGACCGGCGGCTCTCGGGTCGACGAGTCGCGGGTGCCGGAGCCGGCTGGCGAGGACCAGCCGGAGACGACCACCGCCCCGGCCGGAGACCTGCGCACCGGCACCCCGCAGGGGATGAGTTCCACGGACGTCGAGCAGCGCAGCCGGCTGGGCCGGTTCATCTCGATGAGCGCGCTGCCGGGCGACCGCCTGGTGCTCATCGCCAGTGCCCGGGAGAACGAGGCGCCGGACGACATCGTGGCGGCGTTGGAGCGACTGCCCGAGGGCACCCTCTACCAGACGGTCTCCGAGGTGTGGGCCGCTCTCGGCAACAAGAACGAGACAACTCGCTGGTGACGGGTCGTCCCCCGACCCGATGACCACCGGCGGCTGAAGGAGGTTCTCAGATGAGTGGCGTGACCGAACATGTGGACGTCTCCGTGCCCGTACGCACCGCGTACGACCAGTGGACGCAGTTCGAGGAGTTCCCCCAGTTCATGGAGGGCGTGTCGGAGGTCCGGCAGCTCTCCGACACGATGACCCACTGGACCGTGGACATCGCCGGGGTGAAGCGCGAGTTCGACGCCGAGATCACCGAACAGCTTCCCGACGAGCGGGTCGCCTGGCGCTCGACCGACGGCACCCAGCAGGCCGGCGTGGTGACCTTCCACCGGCTCGACGCGGACAAGACGCGGGTCACCCTCCAGCTCGAGTTCGAGCCGCACGGCGTGGTCGAGCAGGCCGGCGACAAGCTCGGCATCGTCGACCGGCGTGCCAAGGGCGACCTGGAGCGGTTCAAGACCTACATCGAGCGGCGCGGTCAGGAGACCGGCGCGTGGCGCGGTTCGGTGGACCGTCCGCAGCCGTGATCCCCGCACGACACCCGATGGCCGCCGGAATCCCGGCGGCCATCGCCGTGTCCGAGCCTTGTCGCCCGTTTGCGATCATCGCGCCCGGGTACCGCTGAAGACATGACCGACGACAACATCAGGGTGTGGCGGGACGAGGAACGGCTTCCGCTGGAGGAGCTGGAGAAGGCGGTGTCGGGCTCCAGCCTCGACGGGCAGGCCGACGACGTGACCGGCAACGACGCCGGCGAGGAAGCCGCGTTCGGGCACGGGCCGGCCGCCGCGGACCGGGACGGGCAGGCCCAGGGCAACAGCCGCGAGGCGACCGACCCGGAGCGCCCCTACCGTCCCTCCACCACCGGCCGGACCGGTCCGGACGTCTGACCCTCCCCGCCGGGTTGAGCCGGCACGGCCCTGCCGGTCGCGCCACGGGCGCCCCACTCGTAGAGCGCGATCAACGCCAGCGCGAGCACCACCAGGGCCGAGCCCAGCACCTGCACCGACGTGTTGCCGATCACCACACCCAGGCCGGCTGGGGCGAGCGCCGCGCCGATGCCGGAGGCACCGATCTGTAGGCCGATGGCCCGGTCGGCGTGGGCCGCGCCGACCCGGTCGGCGGTGGTGAGGGTGAGCAGGGGAAACACCGGCGCGGCGGCGAACCCCACCACGACCAGGCCGAGCACCGCCAGCGCGCCCGGCCCGGGGGCGGCGATCAACCCCGCGCCCACGGCCATTCCGACGAGACTGACGCGCAACACCAGCGCCGCCCCCAGGCGCTCGGCCACCACGCCCTGCACGACCCGGCCGACGAAGAGGCTCCCCCAGTACGCGGAGACGCAGCCGCCGGCCACCGCCGCGCTCAGGCCCCGACCCTCGGTCAGCAGCAGGAACGCCCACAGGCCGGCGGACACCTCGATGGCGACGTACAGCGCGAAGGCGAGCGTGCCGGACCACACCGCCGGCAGCCGCAGGGTCGCCCGGATCGGCACCCGGACGGCCGCGGCGGGCTCGGCTCCCGGGGCGGCGCCCTCGGTGGCGGCCGGGCTGCCGCGTCGCCAGGCCCGCACGGTGAACGCGAACGCGACGGCGAGGGCGAACTGGGCGGCGGCCACGATGCCGTACCCCCACCGCCAGGACAGCCCGGCGCTCAGTGCCCCCGTCATGATCAGCGGACCGATCGCCACGCCCAGGCCGAAGAAGGCGTGCAACCAGTTCATGTGGCGCGGCCCGAAGGCCCCGGCGGCGTACGCGTTGAGCCCGGAGTCGACCGCGCCGGACCCGAGCCCGACCAGCAGCGCACAGCCCACCAGCACGGCCAGCACCGGGCTCAGGACGTAGCCGCCCAGGGCCAGGCTGGCCAGCAGGGTGCTGGCGGCGAGCAGCGCGCCCACGCCGACCCGGGCCAGCGTGAACCCGGCCAGCACGCTGGAGGTCAGGTAGCCGACGGTGCCCGCGGTGAGCACCAGACCGACGGCCTCGGTCGGTACGTGGAAGTCGTCCCGGATCGAGGGCCAGGCGACACCGAGCAGGCCGTCGGGCAGGCCGAGGCTGACGAACGCGAGGTAGGCCAGCAGGAGCAGGGCGGCGCGGGGGCGGGCGGGCGCGGTGGACACGGGACACCATCCTGCCGCAGGGGCACTTTAGTGCCGTCGGCGCCCGATCGCCCGCCGCGCAAAGAAGTCGTGTCCGGACGGTCGAGAAAACGGACAGCTCATCCAGAATCGGCCGATCGGAGGACGGCAAACGGACTGACTCGCGTAAGAATTTCGGAATGCATCAAGGCTCCGGAATCCTCTCGTCGCGTCAGCGCCGGCTCGCCTGGCTCGGCTTCCTGCTCGCCGCCCTGCAGGCACCCGTGTCCGCCCGGCTGGTCGCCGACGACTCGTGGCTGTTCAGCCTCTGCGTCGCGCTGATGGTGGCGACCGTGATCATCGCCGACGACGCGGCGCGGCGGCGCCCGGCCGACGCGACAACCGACTGACCCACGCTGCCCGGCCGGTCCGTCCGGCCGCTGTCCCGCTGCCTGCCTTCCTGTCCTGCAACGCCCGTGGTTCTCCCGTTGGCCCGTCTGGGCGGATCGACCCCCGCGGTCAGCACCGAACGGCCAGTGGCGCAGCCGACATCCGCCGAGTGACCGACGGCGACACCGTCACCCGTCGGTTAGCCTCGGTCACCATGCGTGTGCCGTTCAACCGGGTCGCCACCCGTACCGCCGTCGACTCGGCGCGGTCCACCCTGGCCGCCCTCACCGTGTCCCTCGGCACCGTCGGGCTCGCAGCCGCCGCCGCGCGACCGGGGCTGCTGGCCCTCGTCGACCAGCACGCGGCTGCCGTGCGGGACAGCCTCGACGGTGACCGCCAGCCGCTGACCGCCGCGGCCCTCGCCGGCTACGCCGAGGGCGTCCGCGCCGCCGCGCTGGAGCACGGGTGGGTCCCGCCGGACGGGCCGGTGGACTGGAGCAACCCGGAGTGGCTGCTCACCCGGCTGCTCGCGGTCTGCGCGCTGGCCCGCCCGCTCGACGGCGCCTGACGGGACGCGGGGAGGGCACCCCGCGCATCGCTGCGCGGAGCACCCTCCCCAACCTGCCGTGCCGTTCCGCCTCGCTACGAGCGGTACTGCGGAGCTTCCTCGTCCACCCGAGGCATCGCCTGGGTACGGTCGCCCCCGCGGTCGGCCATCTGCCGCTCCACGTCGCTGCGCCCGGCCGCATTGGCCTGACGCTGCTGTTGCACCGCCCGAGCTTCCCGGGCGGCCCGGTCCAGCCAGCCGTCCCAGCGGTTCTGCATCGGCTTCACGAGACCGCCACCGACACCGACGATCAGGATGCCGGCCACCGTGGCGAGCACCGCGATCAGCACCGGGGTCGTCACCGTGGTGGCGATACCCACCTGGTTCAGTGCGGCGATCACGCCGAGCGCGATGACGAAGATCGCCGCGAGGTCGGCCAGGACCTTGCCGTACGACAGACCGCCCAGCGCCCCGGTGACCAGATCCCGGACGGCGTTGGCGATCGCAGCCGCCACCACCACGATGACGATCGCGACGAACGCCCGCGGCAGCCAGGACACCACGCCACTGATCAGGTCACTGATCGCGTTGGGCCCCCAGACTCCGAACGCGAACTGCAGCGTGAACAGCAGTACGGCGTAGTACGCCAGTCTGGCCAGAATGTCGGAGGCGTCGTACTTCGTTCTCTCCAGGGCCCGTTTGATACCGCCACGTTCGACGGCTTGGTCGAAGTGCACCCGTTCCAGCACCGTATCCACGATCTTGAGGACGGCTCTGGCGATGAGCCAGCCGACCACCAGGATGACGATGAAGGCCACTGCCTTCGGGATGAAGAGCAGCACCGACCTCCAGGTGTCGGCGATGGCATCGCCGATGTCGGCCTGCCGAACCGCGAGGGTTTTCAGCATGATGTCCCTCCTGTCGCATGGACTGCGCCGGGCGCTTACCCGGCTACCGGTCCGGCAGTCCGCGCAACGCGCCGCGTTTTTCCCGGCCGTCCGACGAGCAGGGGTCCTGAACTGCCCAGATGGGCAGCGCGGCGGTCGCGGCGACGCCCCGCCGCCATGATCGGATGCCTTTTCCGACGAGCCGACTAGGCTGCGAACATGCCAGGAACGGTCGGGCGAGTCCCCACGCCAGCAACTCCGGTCCCGGGTACGTCCACCGGCGCCGGTACGTCCGCTGCCGTGCTCGCCCACGACTGGGCCGGCACTCCGCTGGGTCCACCCGAGGGCTGGGACGTCGCGGTGCGGGCGGTGATCGAGCTGATCCTCGCCTCGCCGATGCCGATGGCCCTGGCATACGGAGACGACCTCGTCCTGCTCTACAACGCCGGCTACGCCGAACTGCTGGGCACCAAACACCCGAGCGCCCTCGGCCGCCCGGCCGCCGAGGTGTTCGCCGAGATCTGGGCGCTGCCCGGCGTCGGTCAGGTGTTCGAGCGCACCTACCGGCAGGGCGAGCCGTTCCTGGAGAAGGAGTCCACACTGCCGCTGGTGCGGGGGCACTCCGCGACGGTGGAGCAGGCGGTCTTCACCCGGGGCTACTCGCCGGTGCGGGACAGCACCGGGAAGATCGTCGGCACGTTGACGGTCGCGGCCGAGACCACCCACGTCACCGAGCAGTTGCAGAGCCTCAGCGAGGTGGCCGCGGCGCTCGCCGGCACGCTCACCCTCGACGACGTGGCCCGGGTGGCGCTGCGGTACGCGATCACCACGTTCGACCCGGACCAGGCCTCGTTCGCGGTCGACGAGGGCGGCGGCGGTTGGCGCATGGTGCGCCGGGTCCGCGGCGAGTTGCTGGACGAGGCCGACGAGCGGCTTCCTCCGCTCTGGCGGCGCGCTCCGGCGGACTGGTCGGCCCCGGTGGTGCAGGCGGCCCGCTCCGCCGGCCCGTTCTTCGTCCGCGACGGGCAGCCGCTGCGGGAGATCGCGGTGGACCGCCACGATCAGAAGATCCGCTCGATGGCGGCCCTGCCCCTGGGTACCTCGGTGGTGCGCGGCGGGCTCGCGGTCGGCTACCAGGTGCCGCACACCTGGTCGCCCGCCGAGCGGGCGCTGCTGGCCGCCTCGGTCGAGCTGATCGGCCAGGCCGCGGAGCGGGCCCGCCGCTTCGAGACCCAGCACGGCACGGCCCAGTTGTTGCAACGCAGCATGTTGCCGGAGCACCTGCCGGACCTGCCCCGGTTGCGGGTGGCGGCCCGCTACGACCCGGGGGTGGACGGCAACGCCGCCGGCGGTGACTTCTACGACGCGTTCCTCCTGCCCGGCGGCGCGCTCGGCGTGGTGCTGGGCGACGTCGCGGGCCACGACGTGCAGGCCGCCGCGCGAATGGGACAGGTCCGGGCAGCGCTGCGCGCGCTCGCCCTGGCCGATCCGGCGCCCGACGCGGTGCTGGCCGGACTGGACCGGCTGGTCACCAGCCTGGGCGCGGAGGCCAGCACCCACGAACTGTTCGTCACCGTGGCGTTCGGGGTCATCGACGCGGAGCGGCGGGAGCTGACCCTGGCCAGCGCCGGGCACCCCGCGCCGCTGATCCGCCGCAGCGACCCGACGGGCCGCAGCTACGCCGAGTACGTCGACGTGCCGGCCGGCCCGCCGCTGGGTCTGGGCAGCCGACCCGGCACCACGATTGTCCCGTTCCGTCCCGGTGACACCCTGCTGCTGTTCAGCGACGGGGTGGTGGAGCGTCGTCGGCAGAGCCTCACCGCCGGGTTGGCCGGCCTCAGCGACGCCGTCGCCAAGGCCGGCAGTGGCGACCCCCGTGCCCTCTGCGCCGTGGCCACGGCGGCGGTGCCCGGCGGCACCGAGGACGACGTGGCCGTGCTCGCGGTCGAGCACGCGCTCAAGCCGAGCCGCTCGGCGAGCATGGAGGTACCCGCGGAGCCGACCGCCCCCAGCCGCGTGCGGCACTGGATGACCGGTCAGCTCACCGAATGGCAGGTGGCCGAGTCGGTGATCGGGGCGGCGGTGCTGTGCACCAGCGAACTGACCACAAACGCGTTGCTGCACGCCGGCACCGCCGCCCGGGTGGAGATCGACCTCAGCCCCGAGCGTCTCCTGGTCTCGGTCGCCGACTCCGGCACCCGGGGCACCGTGACCCGGACCCGCACCGACACGTTGAGCAGCCGTGGGCGTGGCCTGGGCCTGATCGAGGAGCTCAGCGACGCCTGGGGCACCGACCCGTCGGTCCGCGGCTCCACGGTCTGGTTCGAGATTCTGACGCCGCCGACCGCGCATCCCTGAGCCGCCCGACGGGTAGGAGGGCGCCATGCGTAGCGAACAGCCGGCCGGAGTTCTCTTCGACGTCGACGGGACCCTGGTGGACACCACGTACCTGCACACCGTGAGTTGGTGGGAGGCGTTGCGTCAGACCGACCAGCCGGTGCCGATGGCGGTGGTGCACCGCTCGATCGGGATGGGTTCGGACAAGCTCCTCGACCACCTGCTCGGCCCCGAACGGGACCGGGACGCCGACGCGAAGCTGACTGACGCGCACGACACCCTGTACGCCGAGTACTGGGATCGCCTCACCCCGCTGCCCCGGGCCGCGGACCTGCTGCGCGCCTGCGCCGAGCGCGGCCTGCGGGTGGTGCTCGCCACCTCCGCCTCCGAGTCCGAGGTGGGCGCACTGCGCCGGGCGCTGGCCGCCGACGACGTGATCGACACGGTCACCTCCTCGGCGGACGCCCAGCAGAGCAAGCCGGCCCCGGACATCCTGGTCGCCGCGCTGGAGCAGTCCGGGTTGGCCGCCGAGCGGGTGGTCTTCGTCGGCGACTCGGTGTGGGACGTCGTCGCGGCCGGCAAGCTCAACATTCCGTGCGTCGGGGTGACCTGCGGCGGCACCAGCCGCGGCGAACTCGCCGGCGCCGGCGCGGTGGCGGTGTACGACGACCCGGCCGCGCTGCTCGACGAATTGGCGGACTCGCCACTGACCCGACCGCGCTGAGGATCACTCGGGTTCACCGGCACGTACGCGCATAGCCGGTGCCGTTGCGGGGCAAGGTCTGTCACCACCTGCCCGCGCCCCGCGGGTGCGGCCGAAAGGTGGTGCCGTGGAGCCGGTAGACGTG
Organism: Micromonospora sp. NPDC048905; assembly: GCF_040649655.1. Lineage (NCBI taxonomy): Bacteria > Bacillati > Actinomycetota > Actinomycetes > Micromonosporales > Micromonosporaceae > Micromonospora > Micromonospora sp. NPDC048905. The sequence goes on from NZ_JBEZFV010000001.1 coordinate 260,857, forward strand.
GCGTTCGCGCTTGTGGGCCTGGGCGCTCTGCTCGCGGGCATCCTGCCCCGGGTCCTGGAGCAGCGTCCGCTGTCCATGCCGATCGCCTTCCTCGCCCTCGGCATGCTGGTGTTCCTGCTGCCGGTCGGGCTGCCGACACCGGACCCGCTGGCCCACCCGGAGCTGACCACCCATCTCACCGAGATCGGCGTGATCGTTGCGCTGATGGGCGCCGGGCTCAAGATCGACCGACCGTTGAGTTGGCAGCGGTGGTCGTCCACCTGGCGGCTGCTGGCCATCGCCATGCCCCTGTGCATCGCGGCGGTGACCCTGCTCGGCTGGTGGTGGGCGGGCCTGGTGCCGGCCGCCGCCCTGTTGTTGGGCGCCGCGCTGGCCCCGACCGATCCGGTGCTCGCCGCCGACGTGCAGGTCGGCGAGCCGACGGACGTGGAGGACTCCGAGGACGAAGTCCGCTTCGCGTTGACCTCGGAAGCCGGCCTCAACGACGGGCTGGCGTTCCCGTTCGTCTACGCCGCCATCGCCATCGCCTCGACCAGCCTCGCCCCGGGCGACTGGATGGCCGAGTGGTTCACCGTCGACGTGCTCTGGAAGGTGGGCGTCGGGGTCGGCGGTGGGCTGCTGATCGGCTGGTTGCTCGGCAAGCTGTTCTTCCGCGCGCCCAGTGAGCTGCGGCTGGCCCGGCACGCCGAGGGCTTCCTGGCGCTGGCCGCCACGTTCCTGGCGTACGGGCTGGTCGAGGTCGTCGGCGGGTACGGCTTCCTGGCGGTGTTCGTGGCCGCGCGGGCCATCCGGGCCGCCGAGCGGACCCACCAGTTCCACTCGGTGCTGCACGACTTCGCCGAGCAGGTCGAACGGCTGCTCACCCTGGTGCTGTTGCTGCTGCTCGGCGGCGCGATCGTGGGTGGTCTGCTGGCGCCGCTGACCTGGCCGGCGGCCGCCGTCGGGTTGGCGCTGGTGTTCCTGATCCGGCCGCTGTTCGGCTGGTTGTCGCTGCGGGGCGCGCCGGGGCGACCGGCCGAGCACTGGGTGATCTCGTTGTTCGGCATCCGCGGTGTCGGCTCGTTCTACTACCTCGCGTACGCCACCACGAAGGCGGACTTCCCGCAGGCCGAGCTGCTGTGGGCGACCGTCGGGCTGGTGGTGCTCGTGTCCGTGGTGGTGCACGGCATCACGGCGACCCCGGTCATGCAGCTGCTCGACCGGGAGGGCGAACGCACCTCCGACCCGGCCGAGCGGGACGCCGACGCCCGGCCGGTCGCCGCAGCCGGCCACTCCTGAACGAACAGGTCAGGCCAGGCGGGCGGCGATGGCGCGGCCCAGGTCCCGACCGGAGCGCCAGGCACTCTGCACCCGAGGTTTGCCGAACGCGTCGCCGGCCAGGCCGATCCCGTCGGCATCCAGGTGGTAGGTGGCACCGGTGGCACCGCTTGAAGGCTTCGCGTACGTCCAGCGGTGCACCCGCACGTCGACGGCCTGTTCGGGCAACCCCAACAGGTCCCGGACGGCCTGCTCGACGGCCGGGGCGGCACCGGTGGGCTGGGCCAGGTGCCCGGCGGCGAATTCCGGCACCGTGTGCGCGACGAGCACCGGAGCGCCGTCACCGCGCCGGTCGCCGTCGTCGCAGACGAGATTGACGACGGGATGGCCGTTGACGAACGCGCCGCGGAAGTCCGGCCACCGCCGGGTCGGGAAGCGCAGCACCACGGCCAGGGACGGTGACCAGCGTTGTGCCTGCACGGCGCGGGTGGCGTCGGTCAGCGCCGGGTCGAGCAGCAGGGCGGCCTGCGGACCGGGCATGGCCAGCGCGACCGCGGCGCACGGTTCGCCGTCCACGGCCGGGCCGGGCTCCACGCCGAGCACCAGCCGATCCACGGTCACCGGCACCTCGCTGGCCAGGTGTTCGACAAGCGAACGCAGCCCACGCGGGGCGGCGAAGCGCATCGGGCCGGGCACGTCGTGGCGCCCGTTCTCGTCGTACGCCTGGAAGGTGTCGGTCCACTCCCGGACCAGACCGGCGGCGCGCCACTGCTCGGTGACGGCGACGAAGTCCGGGTCGGTGGCGGTGAAGTACGCCGCCCCGATGTCCGCGGGTCGTCCCTCGAAGCGCTTGCTGGCCATGCGGCCACCGCAGACGTGCCCTCGCTCCCGGACCCGCACCGGCACCCCGGCCCGTGTCAACTCCACCGCACAGGCCACCCCGGCGATGCCCGCCCCGACCACCACCACACCCGACCGGTCCACGCTCATTCGATGATCGTAGGTGGCGGTGTTCGGGCATGAACCACCGATGACCTGGGTACTGGCACAACTGTTCGAAAGAAAGGGTGATGAGTGATGACGGACCGCCGCACCGAGCAGGCCGACCAGAACGCCGCGATCAAGGACCCGGACGAGTGGGTCACCGGTGACGAGCCGCCGACCGCCGCCCAGGAGTCCTACCTGGGCACGCTGGCTCGGGAGGCCCACGCGGATCTCCCGGACGACCTGACCAAGGCCGAGGCCTCCAAGCGCATCGACGAGCTCCAGGCCAAGACCGGCCGAGGCCAGTAACCCCGGGTTGCGGGGGCGGTCAGGGACGGGGCAGGGCGTGCAGGCGCACCTCGGTCAGGCTGCCCCCGTGTACCTCGGCGGTGAGGTAGGTGGCGTGGGGTTGGGAACGCCGGTCGGTGGGCGAGCCGGGGTTGAGCAGGCGCAGACCACCGGGCGCCTCGGTGTCCCAGGGGATGTGCGAGTGCCCGAAGACCAGCACGTCGACATCGGGAAACCGGGCCGCACACCGCTTCTCCCGACCGGTGCGTGGCCCGGTCTCGTGCACCACGGCGACGCACAGGCCGTCGAGGTCGACCCGGGCCACCTCCGGCAGCCGGGCGCGCAGCACCGGCCCGTCGTTGTTGCCGTACACCCCGACCAGCCGGCGCGACCGCGCGGTCATCGCGTCGAGCAGCGCCGCGTCCACCCAGTCACCGGCGTGCACCACCACGTCCGCGGCCTCGATCGCCGCCCAGAGCGGGTCGGGCAGGTCCCGGGCCCGCTTCGGTACGTGGGTGTCCGCCGTGAGCACCAACCGCATCCGGCCATTCTCCCGCGTGCCCCGACGACCCGCCCGGCTAACGACCCGTCGGGGTGAAGTACGCCGGGGGCATCCCGCACTCGCGCAACGTCGGGTTCCGCTCGACGTCGGTGAGCACTCCGGCGGCATTGATCAGGCCGATGTGCGAGAACGCCTGCGGGAAGTTGCCCAACTGCTCCCCGGTCTGTTGATTGATCTGCTCGGCGAACAGGCCCAGGTCGTTGACCCGACCAGCCAGATCGCGAAACAACTCGTGCGCCCGGTCCCGCTCGCCGGCCAACGCCAGGCAACTCACCAGCCAGAACGAACAGATGACGAAGCCCGCCGGGTCACCGTCCCAGCGCCGCAGCAGGCCGTCGTGCGACAGCCCCCGTTCCACCGCGCGGACCGTCGCGCGCATCCGCGGGTCGTCGGCCCGCAGGAAACCCACCAGCGGCATCACCAGCACGGACGCGTCCAGCTCGTCGGAGTCGAAGATCCCGGTGTACGACTGGAGCCGGTCGCTCCACCCCCGCGTGAGGATCGCCGCGCGCACCTCGTCCCGGGCCGCCGTCCAGCGGGCCAGGTCCTGCGGCTCGCCGAGCTGGTCGCCGAAGCGGACCGCCCGGTCCAGGGCGACCCAGCACTCCACCTTCGAGGACACGTGGTGGTGTTGGACGCCTCGCTCCTCCCACATCCCCGCGTCGGGCTGTCTCCAGTCCTGCTCGGCCTGGTCGGCGAGCACCCGGAGCAGGTGGTAGACCTCCGGGTCGAACGGCTCCAACTGGTCCCGCATCAGCCAGGCGGCGTCCATGGCCGCGCCGTAGATGTCGTTCTGCCGCTGCCGCCACGCGTCGTTACCGGTCACCACCGGCGGGCTGTGGCGGTATCCGCCGAGTTGGTCGAGCCGGTGTTCGGTGAGGTCCCGCTCCCCCAGCACCCCGTACATGATGGGTACCGGCTGGTCGTCGATCCGGCCCATGGCCCGCCCCAACCAGGCGAACTGTCGCCGCACCTCGTCGAAGCACGCCGACCGCCACAGTGCCCGCAGGGTGTGGCTGAAGTCGCGCACCCAGACGTAGCGGTAGTCGTAGTTGCGGTCTCCGCCGAGCTCCTCCGGCAGCGAGGTGGTCACCGAGGCCACCACGGCGCCACTGGGCCGGTACGTCATGCCCTGTATAACCAGCCCGCTGCGCCGCACCTCCTCGGCGTAGAGGCCCTCGTAGTGGTGCTCGTCGGCCCAGGACTGCCAACCGGCGACGGTGTCGGCGATCGTCTGGTCGGCGTCCGGCACCTCCGGCAGGGGGGCGTCGTAGGTCGGGGCGTACCCGAGGGTGAAGTTGTGGGTCGCGCCGGCGCGGACGGTGAACGTCGCCGTGGCATCGCCGTCCTCGCCGCACGTCAACCGCACGCTGCTGCGGAAGGTGAGCCGCGCGGCCCCGGCGATGGCTTCGAGCATGTCCGCGCGCTCGACCAGGTACGCGATGGTGCGCCCGTACTCGAAGCGCGGCCGGTAGTGCACCCGCATCGGCACCGCGCCGGTGAGCCCCTGCACGCTGCGGACCAGCACCTGCGGGGAGCGCATCCCGATGTCGTGACCACGGCTGCCGGGCTCGAAGGCGAGCGCGTCGGTGAGCGCGACGTCCCCCTGCGCGGTGCGGAAGACGGTCCGCAGCACGAGGGTGTTGTCGAGGTAGCAACGTTCGACTGTGAAATCGGCCTCCGGCCGGATCGACCAGTGTCCAGCGCCCTCGTCGAGCAGCCGGCCGAACACCGACGGGGCGTCGAACCGCCCCGGGCACCACCAGTTAACCGAGCCCAGGGAGTCCACCAGCGCCGCGCTGCGTCCGTCGGCGAGAAACCCGTAGTCGCTGATCTGTCCGTTCTCCACCCGCCTGGCTACCCGGGCCGCCCGCCCCCATTCCTCCGAGCCGGGGACGGCACTCCGCGTGCTGGCCGGCGTTACCGCTCGGCACGGGCGGGAACCCGGAGGGCTGACGAGGGAGGATGCTCATGACGTCAGCTTCGGGGCCGACCGCCGCGTGGCGGCCCGGCACACAGGATGACGACCTGCTTCCAACCGGGCCGGCCGGCCGCCTGTCGACACCGGGTGGTGACGGCCACGGGCCGGAGACCGGCGCGCCGACCGTGACGATCGGCTCGTACCCGGACTATCCGGCTGCACAGCGGGTCGTCGACTATCTGGCCGACAATCGCTTTCCGGTGGAGCACACCGCCATCGTCGGCACCAACCTCACCCTGGTGGAGACGGTGCTCGGGCGGATGACCACCGGTCGAGCCGCACTGCTCGGCGCCGGCACCGGCGCCTGGTTCGGACTCTTCATCGGCCTGCTGTTCGGCATCTTCACCGTCGGCAACTGGCTGGCGGTGATCCTGGTCGGGCTGGTCATCGGCGCGATCTGGGGTGCCGTGTTCGGTGCGGTCGCGCACGCGATGACGGGCGGGCAGCGGGACTTCACCTCGGCCAGCTCGCTACGCGCCGGCCAGTACGCGGTGACCGTCGACGCGCAGCTCGCCGACCAGGCCCGACAGCTGATGGGTCGGATGCAGATGCCCGGCGGGGCCGCCAACCGCTGAGCGACGATCGACCGGCCGCCCGTCCCGGCACCATCCGGGGCGGGCGGCCGTTCAGTCGTGGTACGCCAGCTCGCCGGCGCGGATCTCGACCTCGACCCGGTTCTCCGGCGGCGCCAGGGGGCACGCCCAGCGGTCGTCGTACGCGCAGCTGGGGTTGTAGAGGTAGTTGGCGTCCAGTCGGACCCGGTCGCCGGGCAGCAGCTCGACGCCTCGACCGAAGGTGCCCTTCACCGTGTCGGTGAGGTAGCGGCCTCCCCCGTAGGTCTCCCGCCCGCAGGTGCCGTCGCGCAGCGGCACGAACAGCCCGCCGCCGTACGCCTCGATCCACCACAGGGTCAGCGGCCCCCACGGCGTCTCGGCCACCGCCACCCGCCGGTACGCGACCACTCCGTCCGGGCCTCCGGTGTCGATCCGCAGCTCGCCGCTGGCCGACCGTAGGGGTGCCTCGACCACGGCCTCCGGGTTGGGCGGGAAGTAGCGCACCCCGGCGAAGCCCGGCCGTTCCGCCGCGGGGATCGGGCTCTGCGAGTGGGTGGCGAACAGGTCGTCGCGGCCGGCCCGGAACCCGGTCAGGTCGGCGTCGGACAGGTACAGCCGGGCCACCCGCTCCCGCCAGTCGGCCAGTTCCAGTTGATCCACGTGTCCGAGCCTAGGCCGTCGCGGTGGGGCAGCTCAGCGCGACGGCCAGTTGCTCAGAACCGCGTCGAGGGCGTCCAGGGTGCGCGACCACGAGTCGTCCGTCGCCCGCGGGGTGTGCCGGAAGCCGCCGGTGCGCTCCAGGCTGACGAACCCGTGGAACGTGCTGTGCATCATCCGGACGGCGTCGGTCTGGTCGGGCTCGACGAGCCGGTAGCCACGCAGGATCGCCCGGGTCATCTCGGCGTGTCGGACGCCCGCGCTCGCCGCGGCGGTCTCCGGGTCCAGGTCGATCTGCATGGCGGCGTACCGGCCCGGGTGCTGTGTCGCGTAGTCCCGGTAGGCGTTGGCGAAGGCCACCAGCGCGTCCTTGCCGGCGCGGCCGGCGAGCGCGGCGCCCACCCGGTCGGCCAGTTCCGCCAGCGCCAGCAGGGCGATGCGGACCCGCAGGTCCTGTGCGTTCCTGAGGTGGAAGTACAGGCTCGCGTCCTTCACCCCGAAACGGCGGGCGAGCGCGGCGACTGTCACGTTGTCCACGCCCACCTCGTCGGCCAGCTCGGCCCCGGCCAGCGTCAGCCGTTCGACGGTCACCCCGGCACGTGGCATGCAGCACTCTCCCAACCTAGCCATAATATTCGCTTGCCTACGAGAGCTAGGCTACTACCTATGTTGGTCCTGACCGAATCCGCCATCCGCGCGTCCTTCGTCAACTGCAGCCGGGGCGAGGCGAAGCGGCTCACCGTACCCAACGATCTTGCGATGCGTCCCTGGGACGACCTCGACTTCCTCGGCTGGCGGGACCCCTCCGCTCCGCAGCGGGCCTACCTGGTCGCCGAGACCGACGGCAAGCTGGCCGGGGTGGTGCTGCGGGCCGCGAAGCACCAGATGGGGCGCGTGCGGCACAGCATGTGCTCGTTCTGCCTGACCACGCACCTCGGCGGCGGCGTCTCGCTGATGACCGCCCCCAAGGCTGGTCCAAGCGGACGGCAGGGTGACTCCGTGGGCACGTACCTGTGCTCGGACCTGGCCTGTTCGCTGTATCTGCGCGGGAAGAAGCACGCCGGGCCTCCCGCGCCCGAGCCACTGCCCCTGCCGGAGCGGATCGAGCGCGTCCAGACCGCCCTCGCGACCTTCCTCCGCAAGGTCACCGAGTGACGGCTCGGCGCGACCGGGCCGAAACGTGTGCGGACCCCGACTACCTGTCGGTCGACAGACGGGCGTGCAGGTGCTCGTCGTAGCGGCGGCCGTCACCGTAGCGGTACGACTCGCGCAGCGTGCCCTCGGCGGGGTAGCCGGCGCGCTCGGCGACCCGGCAGGACGCCGGGTTGGCCACCGCGTGACACAGCTCCAACCGGTGCAACCGCAGGTCGCTGAACGCCCAGTCGGTGAGCCGGACGACGGCCCGCACCGCCACCTGCCGCCCGCGCGCCGCCGGCGCCGTCCAGTAACCGATGGACGCGTCGCCGTGGTGGATGCTGTGCAGCGACACCGAGCCCAGCAGCTTCCCGTCGGCCGCCGAGGCCACCGCCAGAGAGACGTGGTCACCGGCGGACCAGTCGGCCCGGCGGCGGACCCAGAGCAGCGCGGCCTGATCGTCGATCGGGCCGCCACCCTGCGGGTTCCACTGGGCGATGGCCGGATCGAGCAGGGCTTCGCGCACCGCCGGCGCGTCCTCGTCTCGCCAGGGGCGCAGCAGCAGGTCGGCGGTGGTGAGCTCCAGGTGTTCCACGAGGCCGGAGTCTGGCACATCGCGCCGCCGTCGCACCGCTGATTTTGCATCCACTTCCTTCAAGTTTGCAGAAACCGGCGGCTCGGCGGCCCGAACGTGACCCAGGCAACGCTCAACAGCAGTAGTTAAATTTTGAACAAGTGCTATCGTCGTGGTCATGACTGAGAGCCTGGGCCGCACCCGAGAGGCCGCCTGGCGCACCTACATCGAGGCCAGCCAGCGTCTCTACACCCAGTTGGAAGAGGATCTGCGCGCCGACAGCGAGCTGACCTTCGCCGACTACCACGTGCTGGTCCTGCTCTCCGAGGCACCGGGGCAACGGCTGCGGATGGGCGAGTTGGCCAACCGGCTGATCTTCTCGCCCAGCCGACTGACGTACCAGATCTCCTCCATGCAGCGCCGCGGCCTGGTCAGCAAGGAACCCTGCCCGGACGACCGACGCGGCAGCGAGGCGGTGCTCACCGCCGCCGGGCTGCTCGCCCTGTCCGAAGCCGCACCGCACCACCTGGCGTCGGTTCGCGCCCACCTCATGGACGACCTCGACGACGCCGAGGTCGCCTGCCTCACCCGGGTCTTCGACCGGCTCGGCCGCCGCCTGCGCGCGGCCCGGACCGCCTCGTCCACCCACGCCACCCGTTAAGGAGCCTCCGATGCCCGCGATCACCGTCGACAACGTCGTTGTCCTGCCGCGCCTGCCCCACCTCGGCGAGAGCACCGCATTCCGCAAGGTCCGCACGGTGACCACCGCGCCCAGCGGCTTCGAGGGTGAGGGCTTCCCGGTCCGTCGCGCCTTCGCCGGGGTGTCGACCACCGACCTGGACCCGTTCATCCACCTCGACCAGATGGGCGAGGTGGACTACGCGCCGGGCGAGCCCAAGGGCACCCCGTGGCACCCGCACCGCGGCTTCGAGACCGTCACGTACATCATCGACGGCATCTTCGACCACCAGGACTCCAACGGCGGTGGCGGCACCATCACCGACGGCGACACGCAGTGGATGACGGCGGGCAGCGGCCTGCTGCACATCGAGGCGCCGCCGGAGCACCTGGTGATGAGCGGTGGGCTCTTCCACGGCACCCAGCTCTGGGTCAACCTGCCCCGCTCGGCCAAGATGAACCCGCCCCGCTACCAGGACATCCGGGGCCGGCAGTCGGCGCTGCTCACCACGCCCGACGGCGGCGCGCTGATCCGCGTCATCGCCGGTGAGATCGCCGGGCACCGCGGCCCGGGGTCGACCTTCACGCCGATCACCATCACCCACGTCACGGTGCAGCCCGGGGCGCAGGTCGACCTGCCCTGGCAGCCCGACTTCAACGCCCTGGTGTACGTGCTCGGCGGTCGCGGCACGGTCGGCACCGAGCGGCGGCCGGTCCGCACCGGTCAGCTCGCGGTGCACGGCCCGGGCGACGCGCTGCGCTTCGGCGCGGACACCGCGCAGGACAGCAACACCCCGGCGCTGGATCTCTACATCATGGGTGGCAAGCCGATCCGGGAGCCGGTGGCGCAGTACGGCCCGTTCGTGATGAACACCCGCGACGAACTGCTCCAGGCGTTCGACGACTTCAAGGCCGGTCGACTCGGCGTAATCCCCACCGAGCGGCTGCCGCACACCGGCGGCCAGGGCGCCCGGCCCTGACCCTTCGTCGGCACTGAGGTCGGCGCCGGCGCCCCCGGTTCACCACGGGCGCGCCGGCGCCGCCTCAGGAGACCGCAAAAATCCCAGCCACACCAAGAATCACCATCACCAACACCGCTACCAGCGCACCCCGTTCGCTCTCCACCGCCGGCTCGCGGTACTCGGTCACGGGGTTCGTTGTGTCGCGGGGCATGGTGTGGCCTCCTCGGCTGTTGTCGCGTGGCTGCGATGGCGTTGGCCAGGTCACCGGTCTGCCGGGCTGGCGTGCGGACCCGCGTCGGGGGTCCTACCGTGAGGACGTTGCCGACCTCCAGGGGGGCTGGACGTTGCCGTCGCAGGACTGGTTCCTCACCGCGCAGGAACGCGCCAACCCGGTGTCTGGGTTACCCGTCTGGACCAGGGGAAACCTCGCTGAGCCGCTGATTCACGGTGCCGCCTACTTCGACCGGCTGGTCGACGAGGTGGAGGCACTGGGGCCTGGCGACCACCTGTTCTTCACCGACTGGCGCGGTGACCCGGACGAGCGGCTGCGTCCCGACGGCCCGACCGTGGCCCAACTCTTCGCCCAGGCCGCCCAGCGCGGCGTGGTGGTCAAGGGACTGATCTGGCGCTCGCACCTCGACGTGCTCGCCTACAGCGAGGCGGAAAATCGCGACCTCAGCGAGACGATCTCCGCGGCCGGTGGCGAGGTGCTGCTCGACCAGCGGGTCCGCCGTGGCGGCTCGCACCACCAGAAGCTCGTGGTGCTGCGGCACCTGGACGCACCCGAACGGGACGTCGCGTTCGCCGGCGGGATCGACCTGTGCCACAGCCGGCGCGACGACGCCGCTCACCACGGTGATCCGCAGCCGGTCCAGATGTCCCCCCGGTACGGCCCCAACCCGCCCTGGCACGACGTCCAGCTCGCGGTGCGGGGCCCGGTGGTCGGTGCGCTGGACACGCTGTTCCGGGAACGCTGGACCGACCCGATGCCGCTGGACTCGGAAAACCCGATGGCCTACCTGCGGGACCGGTTGCGCGGCGCGGACCTGCGGCCGGATCCGCTGCCCGAGCAACCCGCCGACCCGCCCGAATGTGGTCCCCACCAGATCCAGGTGCTGCGCACCTACCCCGCCGTCCGCCCGCGTTACTCGTTCGCGCCCGACGGCGAGCGGACCGTGGCCCGGGGTTACACCAAGGCGGTACGTCGCGCCCGCCGACTCATCTACCTGGAGGACCAGTACCTGTGGTCGGCCGAGGTGGCGGACCTGTTCGCGCACGCACTGCGGGACAACCCGGAGCTGCACCTGATCGCCGTGGTGCCCCGACACCCGGACGTGGACGGCAGGTTCGCGCTGCCACCGAACATGGTCGGCCGCGAGCAGGCGCTGTCGCTGTGCGAACGGGCCGCACCGGACCGGGTGCACGTGTTCGACGTGGAGAACCACGCCGGCGATCCGGTCTACGTGCACGCCAAGGTGTGCGTGGTGGACGACGTCTGGGCCAGCGTCGGCAGCGACAACTTCAACCGCCGGTCCTGGACGCACGACAGCGAGTTGTCCTGCGCGGTGCTCGACGACACCCGCGACGAGCGGGCGCCCACCGACCCGGCGGGCCAGGGCGACGGCGCGCGGGCCTTCGCCCGGGACCTGCGACTACGGCTCTGGCGTGAGCACCTCGACCGGGATCCGGACGGCGCGGACGACGCCGACCTGCTCGACCCGGCGGACGCCGTCGCGGCTGTCACGGCCGCCGCCGACGCGCTGCAACGCTGGTACGACGACGGCCAGGTGGGTGAGCGACCGCCCGGCCGGCTGCGCCCGCACCGCCCCGAGCGGCTGCCGTGGTACACCCGTGCCTGGGCACTGCCGGTGTACCGGCTGGTCTACGACCCGGACGGCAGGCCGCTGCGGGCGAGGCTGGCCGGCACCTGGTGAGTCGACCGGAGCGGCTCCGCCGCGGCGGCGACCGGATGCACGCTCAACCCACCGGGGTAGGCGAATGAGGAGCGCGGCGAGTAGTAGCCGAAGCCGATGGTCAGCGGGTTGGCCGGGCGGAGCGCGTACATCGGATGCCCCGGCTGGAGGAACTCCACCGACTCGATCTCGAACGGGGCCACCGGTTCGGCGACGAAGGGGTAGACCGAGCTGAGGAGCTGGCCGTCGCGGCGGGTGAAGTAGCGGTGGTGACCGCTGCTGATCGCGTGGCCGGTCTCCCCCACCCGGCACCGTGCCCGGATCAACGTCGTCCCGTCGATGTCCGTCTCGGAGAGCAGGGCCTCGCCGCGCACCTCGATCCGGGTCCGGCCGGTCAACACCGGGGCGCCGCGGGCGGCCGCGTACTCACGGACCACGGTGCTGGAGGCCACGTAGGTGGTCCACCAGCCGCCCGGGTTGAGCCCACCGGGCGCGTCGACGCCGAGGAGCGAGACGCCGAGATAGGTGAGCGAGTACGCGCCGAAGCCGGAGGTCTGCGTCTCGTCCTCGACGATGTACTGGTTGAGGAACACCTGGTGGTCGGGGCGCGGGCACAGGCCCGGTGGGACCAGTGCGGCGACGGCGTCCGGGTCGGCCGGGATCCAGCTGAAGTAGAGCGTGCGACTGTTCACGACGAGCTGGGGAGCGGCTGGATCGAGCACGGTGCCTCCGAACCGGGTGTGTACACGCGACGCTACGGCCGGTCCCACCGGCGGGACAACGACGGATAGTCGACACTTCTGTTCACCTGTCGGATTCCATGTTGACCACTCGGCCGATGGGTAAGGGTGCTCACAGCTCTCCCCATTTGCGCCCTATTTGCACTTTTTGCTCCACGACACGCCTTAAGTGCATCAGCCTTTCGGCTAGATTTCGGGGAGACGATCAGGCTAAGGTGAGTCCCGAACGGCCCATTGAAAGCTAAACCAAAGCGTCACACCTTTTTGTCCGCGGACGAGGTGCAGGGAGGACCACCCATGACCGCGCCAACGATCACCGAGCAGCCGAGCACCACGGCGAAGGCCAGCACCAAGCTTGACCCCCGCGCGCTCACCGACAGCGCCGCCGACCTGCTCAACGCCATGGCGGCCCTGCCCGCCAACCACCCGTCGCGCGCCGCACTGCGGGACCGCGCCATCGAGGCCTGGCTGCCGCTGGCCAACCACCTGGCCCACCGCTACAGCGGCCGCGGCGAGCCGACCGACGACCTGGCCCAGACCGCCGCGGTCGGCCTGATCAAGGCCATCGACAAGTTCGACCCGTCCCGCGGTGTCGACTTCGCCGGGTACGCGATCCCCACCATCATCGGCGAGCTCAAGCGGCACTTCCGGGACCGCACCTGGGACATCCGGGTGCCCCGCCGGCTCCAGGAGCTGCGGCTGGCCATCTCCGACGCCAACAGCTCGCTGCTGCAGACCCTCGGCCGCTCGCCGACGGTCGCCGACATCGCCGCCCACCTCAAGCTCACCGAGGAAGAGGTCCTGGAGGGCCTGGAGGGCGCCCGCGCCTACAACGCGGTGTCGCTGTCCACCCCGACCGGTGACGGCGAGCGCGCCACCGAGCTGGGTGACATGCTCGGCGGCGAGGACAACGAGTTCGAGCTGGCGGAGCTGCGGGTCGCTCTCGGCCCGGCGCTGGCCACCCTCGACGAGCGCGAGCAGAAGATCCTCACGCTGCGCTTCTACGGCAACCTGACCCAGTCGCAGATCGCCGACCAGATCGGTGTCTCGCAGATGCACGTCTCCCGGCTGTTGACCCGCGCGCTGACCAAGCTGCGCGGCCAGCTCGACGGCACGTACTGAGGTAGCGACGACGGTGGGCCGGGTCGACAGACCCGGCCCACCGTCGTACCCGGAGGCACCCGCGCCGGTGCGAGACTGGGCCGTGCTCTCCGACGTAACCCTGGACCTGCCGGTACGCCCGGTGCTGCCGGCGCTTGTCGCGGCACTCGACGCGGCCGGGGCCGGCGTCCTGGTCGCTCCGCCGGGCACCGGCAAGACCACCCTCGCGCCACTGGCCGTGGCCGACCGGGTGAGCGGTCGGGTGGTGATCGCGCAACCCCGTCGGGTGGCCGCGCGCGCCGCCGCCCGACGGATGGCCGAGTTGCTCGGTGAACGGGTCGGCGACCGCGTCGGCTACGCGGTGCGCGGCGAGCGTCGGGTCAGCTCCGCGACGCGGGTGGAGGTGGTCACCACCGGCCTGCTGGTCCGCCGGCTGCACCACGACCCGGAGCTGTCCGGCACGGGCGCGGTGCTGCTCGACGAGTGCCACGAGCGGCAACTCGACGCCGACCTGGCGCTGGCCTTCACGGTGGAGGCGCGGGCCGCGCTGCGGCCGGATCTGTGGCTGCTGGCGATGTCCGCCACCCCGGACACCGACCGCTTCGCCGCGCTGCTCGGCGGGTCCGCCCCGGCCCCGGTGGTACGGGCCGACTCGGCACTGCACCCGGTTGAGCGGATCTGGGCCCCGCCGGCGCGCCCGATCGTCACCTCCGGTGCCGGGCCGGTGGATCGGGCACTGCTCGACCACGTGGCCGCGACCGTCCGGCGGGCGCTGCGCGAACGCGCCGGTGACGTGCTGGTCTTCCTGCCCGGCGCCGGCGAGATCGCGGCGGTCAGCGGGCGGCTGGCCGACCTGCGGGACACCGTCGCCCTGTTGCCGCTGCACGGCCGGCAGCGGGGCGCCGAGCAGGACGCGGCCCTGCGTCCCGCCGACCGACGCCGGGTCGTGCTGGCCACCGCGCTGGCCGAGACCAGCCTGACCGTGCCGGGCGTACGGGTGGTGGTGGACGCCGGGCTGTCCCGTGTGCCCCGCATCGACCTGGCCCGTGGGCTGGGCGCGCTGGTCACCGTGCCGGTCTCCCGAGCCGCCGCCACCCAGCGGGCCGGTCGGGCCGGTCGGGAGGCCCCCGGGTACGTCTACCGCTGCTGGTCCGCGGCGACCCACGAACGGTTGCCCGCCCGCGCCGAGCCGGAGATCGCCACCGCCGACCTGACCGGCTTCGCACTGGAGCTGGCCGCCTGGGGCCGGCCGGACGGCGTCGGGCTCGCGCTGCCCGACGCGCCACCGGCTGCCGCGCTGACGGTGGCCCGGGACACCCTGCTCACCCTGGGCGCGGTCGACGTCGACGGTCGGATCACCGCGCGGGGGCGGGCGATCGCCGCCGCCGGCGCGCACCCACGGCTGGCCAGGGCGCTGCTCGACGGCGCCGGTCGGGTCGGCGCGGACCGGGCGGCCGAGGTGGTCGCCCTGCTCGCCGAGGAGGGCGCGGCCGGCCCCGGCGACGACCTGGTCGCCGGTTGGCGTCGGCTGCGCGCCGGCGTCGACGCGGGGGCGACCGCCCGCTGGCGCACCGAGGTACGCCGGTTGCGGGCCGCGTTACCCACCGGCTCCCCGACCGACGGCCGCGCCGCCCCCGGCTCGGGTGGGCTGAGCGACGATCTCGCCGCCGGGCTCCTCGTCGGTCTGGCGTACCCGGAGCGGTTGGCCCGGGTGCGGCGGCCGGGCGGATCGTCGTACCTGATGACCGGCGGGACCGCCGCGGAGCTGACGGCCGGGTCGGGGCTGGCCGGGTCCGACTGGCTGGCGGTGGCCGTCGCGGACCGCAACCCCGGCGCGCCGTCGGCCCGGATCCGCCGGGCCTCGCCGGTGGACGAGGCGACGGCCCGGGAGGCGGCCGGCCCGCTGCTCCGGACGAGTCGCGAGGTGGGCTGGTCCGACGGTGACGTGGTGGCCCGGGAGGTGACCCGACTGGGCGCGATCGAGCTGCTCCAGCGGCGGCTGGACCGGCCGGAGCGGGCGGAGGTGGCGGCGGCCGTGTTGACCGGTCTTCGCCAGGAGGGGCTGGGGCTGCTGACCTGGACACCGGCGGCGCGGGCGCTGCGGGAGCGCCTCGGGTTCCTCCGGCACCACCTGGGCGACCCGTGGCCGGAGGTCAGCGACGAGGCGTTGCTCGACGCCGCCGCGACCTGGCTGGGTCCCGAGCTGGCCGGGGCTCGCCGTCGGGCCGACCTGGCCCGGGTGGACGTGCCGTCGGCACTGCGCCGGTTACTGCCCTGGGCGCAGGCCGCCCGCCTGGACGAGCTGGCCCCGGAGCGGATCGAGGTGCCGAGCGGGTCCCGGGTACGGGTGGACTACACCGATCCGGCCGCGCCGGTGCTCGCCGTGAAGCTCCAGGAGACGTTCGGCTGGTCGGCGGCCCCCCGCATCGGTGCCGGGCGGACACCGGTGCTGCTGCACCTGCTCTCCCCCGCCGGCCGGCCGGTGGCGGTCACCGCCGACCTGGACTCGTTCTGGCGTACCGGCTACCCGCAGGTGCGCGCCGAGTTGCGCGGGCGCTATCCCCGGCATCCGTGGCCGGAGGATCCTCGGACGGCGACCCCCACCCGGCGCGCCGCGCCACGCCGACGCTGAGCGCCGGCGCTACTCCTCCAGGACGTCGGCCACCACGACACTCACGTTGTCCGGTGCGCCGGCGTGCAGTGCCAGATCGATCAGCTTGCCCGTGCAGGCGGTCCGATCGGGATAGTCCCTGAGCACCTCGGTGAGGGTGTCCGGGCGGACGACGTTGGAGAGGCCGTCGCTGCACAGCAGCCAGCGGTCGCCGACCCGGGGCACCATGGTCGAGTACGACGGGTTGACCTCCTCACCCTGGAGCGCCTGGGTGACGACGGCGCGGCGCGGATGGCTGCTGGCCTGGTCCGCGGTGATCACGCCCTGGTCCACCAGCATCTGGACGAACGTGTCGTCCCGGGTGACCTGCTTGAGCACGCCCTCGCGGAACAGGTAGGCCCGGGAGTCGCCGACGTGCGCGAGGGCCAGGCAACTGCCGGTCCGGGCGAACAGCAGGGCGGTGAGTGTGGTGCCCATGCCCTGGCGCTCGGGATCCTCGGCGACCGCCTGCCGGATCCGGGAGGTGGCCAGCGCGATGCCACCTTCGAGCGCGGCCACCAGGGCGTCCTCGGGGGTTTCCAGGTCCAGCGGAGCCAGCGCGTCGATGGTGAGGGCGCTGGCCAGGTCGCCGGCGGCCATCCCGCCCATGCCGTCGGCGACGGCGACGAGCCAGTTCCCGGCGTGCAGGGCGTCCTGGTTTCCGCTGCGGATCAGCCCACGGTCGCTCGTTCCCACGGAACGCAGCTTCAGGGTCATGGGAGGCAGCCTGCCAGGCGAAGGGCGCAGTTGTCTCTAGGAGATCAGGACGACGGCGCGTGGCGCGGCCAATCTCACGTCCACACGCCGGTGTCCCGGGCCGAGCCGGGCGCGGCGGTCGCCCTCGTCGCGCGCCAGAACCCATCCAGTCAGATCAATTGACACGCGGTGCCGCCGCTGGAAACATCGAGCCGTTACCTGGGAGCGCTCCCAGGTTTTCGGTCACCACCACCGTCCCCCACCCGTCCGGAAGGACTCCCCGTGACGAGATCCCGACGCCGCCTCCTGTTGGCCGCGGCGACCACCCTGGCCCTCACCGGCGCGGGCGCCGGCGCGGCCCACGCCGCGCCACCGCCGGATGCCCCCGAGCAGATCGACAACGGCGACTTCAGCGAGGGGGTGAGCCCCTGGTTCTCGTTCGGCACCGGCGCACTCGCGGTCACCGACGGGCAGCTCTGCACCACCGTGGCGGGCGGGCTGGCCAACCCCTGGGACGCCGGCATCGGCCAGGACGGGGTGCCGCTGATCGCGGGCGCCGAATACACCCTCGGCTTCGCCGTCTCCGCCACCCCCGGCGCCGCCGTCAAGGCCGTGCTGCAACTGGGCAGTGCCCCGTACACGACGTACGCGGCCGTCGACGCCACCGCGACCGGCACCCTCCAGCGGGTCGAGCAGACCTTCACCGTCCCGGACGACAATTCCAACGCCCAACTGATCTTCCAGGTCGGCGGCTCCGCCCAGACGCAGACCATCTGCCTCGACGACGTCTCGCTGCGCGGCGGCGAACCGCCCGAGCCGTACGTTCCGGACACCGGGCCGCGGGTGCGCGTCAACCAGGTCGGCTACCTGCCCGGCGGGCCGAAGAACGCCACAGTCGTCACCGAGTCCACCAGCGCGCTGCCGTGGCAGCTGCGCAGCGCTGCCGGTGCCGTCGTGGCCAGTGGCACCACCACCGCACGCGGTGTCGACGCCGCCTCCGGCCAGAACGTGCAGACCGTCGACTTCTCCAGCTACCGCACCCCCGGCAGCGGACTGACCCTCACCGTCGACGGCGAGACCAGTCACCCGTTCGACATCTCCGGCGCCGTCTACGACCAACTGCGCTCCGACTCGCTGCAGTTCTTCTACGCCCAGCGCAGCGGCATCGCGATCGACGGCGACCTGATCGGCGACGAGTACGCCCGCCCCGCCGGACACCTCGACGTGGCACCCAACAAGGGCGACACCAACGTGCCCTGCCAGCCGGGCGTCTGCGACTACTCGCTGGACGTGCGCGGCGGCTGGTACGACGCCGGCGACCACGGCAAGTACGTGGTCAACGGCGGCATCGCCACCTACCAACTGTTGAACACCTTCGAGCGCACCAAGACCGCGGCGACCGCCGACGGCGGCGCCGAACTCGCCGACAGCACGCTGCGGGTGCCGGAACGCGACAACGGTGTGCCGGACATCCTCGACGAGGCCCGCTGGGAGCTGGAGTTCCTGCTGCGCATGCAGGTACCAGCCGGCAAGCCACTGGCCGGGATGGTCCACCACAAGATCCACGACCAGAACTGGACCGGGCTGCCGCTCGCGCCGCAGGACGACCCACAACCGCGTGAGCTGCACCCGCCGTCGACCGCGGCCACCCTCAACCTGGCCGCCACCGCCGCCCAGTGCGCGCGACTGTTCGCCCCCTACGACGCGGCGTTCGCGACCCGCTGCGGCACCGCCGCGACCACGGCCTACGCCGCGGCCAAGGCCCACCCCGCGGTGTACGCCAGCCCGACCGACGGCACCGGTGGCGGCGCGTACGACGACAGCAACGTCACCGACGAGTTCTACTGGGCGGCGTCCGAGCTGTACCTCAGCACCGGCGCGGCGACCTACCTGACCGACCTGACCGCGTCGCCGCACCACACCGGAGACGTGTTCGAGGCGCGGGGCTTCGGCTGGCAGAGCGTGGCCGCGCTGGGCCGCCTCGACCTGGCCACCGTGCCGAACGGGCTGCCCGCCGCCGACCTCACCCGGGTCCGCGCCTCGGTCACCACCGCGGCCGACGCGTACCTCGCGGAGCTGCGCCGGCAGGCGTACGGGCTGCCGATGCCCGGTGACGCCAACAGCTACTTCTGGGGCGGCAACAGCAACGTCATCAACAACGCCGTCGTGCTGGCCACCGCGTTCGACCTGACCCGGAACCCCGCCTACCGCGACGGGGCCGTGCAGGCGATGGACTACATCTTCGGCCGCAACGCCCTGAACATCTCCTACGTCACCGGGTGGGGCGAGCACGCCGCGCAGAACCAGCACAGTCGGATCTTCGGCCACCAGCTCGACCCGAACCTGCCCCGACCGCCGGCCGGCTCCATCGCCGGTGGACCGAACGCCGCCCTGCAGGATCCGTTCGTGGCACAGCTGCTCGCCGGCTGCAAGCCGATGTTCTGCTACGTCGACGACATCAACTCGTACTCGACGAACGAGGTGGCGATCAACTGGAACTCGGCGCTGACCTGGATCGCCTCGTTCCTGGCCGACCAGGGTGACGCCGGCGCGGTGCCGGCCAGCACCTGCTCGGTGAGCTACAGCAACTACGGCACCTGGCAGGGCGGCACCGGGTTCACCGCACAGCTGACCATCCGCAACACCGGTGCCACGGCCGTCAACGGCTGGAACGTGCGCTTCGCGTTCACCGGCGGCCAGCGGGTACGCGAGGCGTGGTTGGCGAAGGTCACCCAGTCGGGTGCGACGGTGACCGCGAAGAACGAGTCACACAACGCCAAGATCAATCCCGGCGGCACCGTGACGTTCGGCTTCAACGCGACGACCTCCGGCGGCGCCAACCCGAACCCGGGCCTGGTCACCGTCAACGGGAATCCCTGCTCGCTGTCCTGAGCACGCACGCCTGGTGGCCGCCCTCCCCCCGGGCGGCCACCAGCTCCGCTGGACCCGGGTACCTACCATCGCGAGCATGGATGGACGAGTGTGGATCCCGGTCGGGGTGGCCGCCCTGCTGCTCGCCGTACTCCTGGTGGCCGCGCTGCTGGTCGGGGCGCGACGCCGTCGTCGCGCCCCGACCGGAGCCGACGAGACGATGCGTCGGGCGCGCCAGGCGATCGCGGCGAGCGGGCACCGTCAGCGCCGCCAACGCCGGGGCACCATGCGCGGCAAGGGCTACGGCGGCAACGACAGCCAGGCCTACAACAGTGGTCACGCCAGCGACTCCGGCGGCGGGCCCTGACCGCCCGCCTCGATCGTCGACGTGGCGGGCGGCGACCCGGACCCCGGCCGGAGTTCGGGCCGTCTCAGCGTGCGCCCGGGCCCGCGTCTCACGCCCGGTGCCTACCTGCCTTCGGAGGTGGAGCCGTGCCCATGGACGACGGACCCGTGACGCCAGCGCTCCTGATCTGGACCGCACAACGGGTGATCAACCAGCATCGCAAGCCGCCGAGCCGCTGCGCGCAGTGCCAGGACGACGGGTGCGAGATGTTGACGTGGGCGCGCAACGCGCTCAAGGTCGGCAGGCACGAATAGCCTCCCCACGCGCGGGTCGCCGAAGTTGTCGTACACCTGTTCTATTCTCGGTGGGTGTTCGAGGAGTTGGCGCAGGCGGAGGCGGCGGTCGCCGCCTGCGCCGACGCGCCGGCCTGGGCTCTCACCGAGCCCGACCTCGTCGCGGCTCTCGACGCCGCGCACCGGCTTGAGAGCCGTCTGGCGGCCGTGCGACTGACCCTGGTGCGTGAGCTGGACGGCCGGGGCACGGCGGTGGCGCAGGACGCGTCCTCGACGGCGGTCTGGCTGCGCGACCGGCTACGGCTCACGGTCCCCGCCGCCCGCCGACTTGTCGACCTCGCCGGCGCGCTGGACACCGGCCCACCGGGGGTGCGCGCAGCTCTGGCCAGTGGGGCCATCAGTGTGGAGCAGGCCCGGGTCATCGGCGCGACGGTCGGCGACGTGCACGCCGCCGCCGGCGCCGAGGCCGCCGACAAGGCGGTCGATGTGCTGGTCGAGTGGGCCGGGCAGTTCGAGCCGACCCTGCTGCGCAAACTCGGCACCCGGATCCTCGACCACGTCGCCCCGGAGGTTGCCGACACCGCCGCCGAGGCCGCGCTACGGGCATCGGAGTCGCGGGCCGCCCGCGACCGGCACGTCATCGTCAGCGAGCAGCCCGACGGCCGGCTCCGCCTCACCGGCATCCTCAACACCGAAGCCGCAGCCGCGTTCCGCGCCGCCATCGACCCACTGACCACGCCCAGCGGCCCCGACGACACCCGCACCCCGGGCCAGCGCCGCCACGACGCCCTCACCGACGTGTGCCGGCTCGCCCTGCGCACCGGCGAGCTACCCGAGAACGGCGGCGACCCCGTCCAGGTCGTCGTCACCACCAGCTACGACGGGTTGACCCAGCAGTTGGGCACCGGCGCTCTCGACACCGGCCAGCAGATCAGCGCCGAGACGGTGCGCGAGCTCGCCTGCGACGCCGCCATCCTGCCCGCCGTCCTCAACAGCACCGGTCAGGTCCTCGACGTCGGCCGGCAACGCCGCCTCATCACCGGCCCGCTCCGCCGCGCCCTGGTGCTGCGCGACCGAGGCTGCGCCTTCCCCGGCTGCGACCGCCCGCCCCGCTGGTGCGACGGCCACCACATCCGACACTGGGCCGACGGCGGCCCGACCAGCCTCGACAACGCCGTCCTGCTCTGCGGCCACCACCACCGACATCTCCACCACAGCGAGTGGGTCGTGCGGCTCGGCGGCGACGGGCATCCCGAATTCGTGCCACCCGCCTGGCTCGACCCCGAACAGATCCCCCGCCGAAACCACTACCACCGGCGGACGTGATCGCCCGCGCCGATCCGAATCGGGCGAACGCAGTGCGGCCGACGAACACGCCAGGCCCAGAGGCCGGCTGAGAGCGATGGGCACGACGCGTCGCAAGATACCGGGCACCCCCGATAGGTCCATGAATGCCCCCGACGTACGGGGTGAGACCGAGGATGCCTGGCGTCAGCGGTTCGACCTACACGGACCAAGGTGTTCTCCCAGCGGGTAACAGTGACCTGGCTGGTTCAGAACGGCGGGGTGGGGTCGAACGTGGATGGCTTGCGACGCAGGAACGGTAACCAACGCTTCAAGCCCCTGTACTTGGCCGGATGGAAGATTACACGCTCGGGTGGATCTCCCAACGTCCGCGTCCAGCGAAGACCTGCGACATCAGTGAACTCGACCGTGACCAAGGCTTCTCGCGGATCATACGAGCCGTAGTCGAGAGCCAACGGTGGATCACACTGCACGACCCCCGAGGCTTGCCCCTCGATTACCTCGCCCCACCTTTCTTCCGTCCACCCATCGATCGAGACGACGGCATCGAAGATCGGCGCTTGGCTGTGGTTCTTGACCCGCCAGTGCACCCCGACCATCGTGCCGACGGGATAGCCAGTTTCCTTATCGGTGCCGGCCATCTCTAGGCCAGCGATCTGAGCGACGACCAACCGCGCCTGCGCTGCCTCGCTGTCGCGCTGCTCATCACGACGTACACGGATCTCGTGGCGGAATAGCAGGCCGGTGAAAATCACGGCTGCGGTCGACATCACCAGACCGGCGAGGCTCCCCCACGCCTGCATCCAGTCGGTGATCTTCGGAGCCTCAGCAGCAAGCACCCGGCCAGGGTAGGGCCATCTGTCCACTCTGGCCTTCGTCCGCCATCCTGACGAGGTGACCACTCCCCTGCAGCCTGCCACCTCGACCCGGTCCCTCGCCCGAGACGTCTTGGTCAACGTCCTGGCCAACCTCATAGCTGCCGCGATCGTCTACGTCTTGGCAGTTCTTGGCGGCTACCTGAAGTCGAACCCGCTTATCCTTGGGCTGGCATTCGCAGTCCTGGCGCTTGCGGGCATACCCGCCGTGTTGTACATGACCCTCTGGTCCGACCGACGCCACACGAGAATTGGCGACTATTTGACCTTTGCAGTCATTGCATGCCTGGTGGCCGCAATCGCCATGTGGAAGATTGGCACAATGCCTTAGCAATGGTTCACACGCTCGACAGGCGCTGACATGGCAGTCCCGCCAGATGAAGACGACGTCTCAGACCAGATGGGAAGGTATTAGGAATGGTCAGGACTCCTCTTACGTGGGCTGGACAACGGTCCAACTGGCCACGGAGGACAGCCATGGCCGAATCGACCAAGCCCGCTGCCACCACCGCCAAGGCGACCGAGGACCGATGATCACCCGATGGCCCACACAGACACGCTCAACGACTGACCCGTGCGGGGATAGAGGCCGATATGACTTAGGCCGTTACGCGCGAACTGGACCGCCTCGGTTGCACACCCGCCGGGGCGGTTCGCCGTTGGATGACAATCCCGGCCCTCATGACGTACAGCTCGCGCCTGGCCGTAGCCAGCCACTTCGCGTCGAGTACGTACCCGATTATCCACATCCAGCCGTTGTACGGGTCGACCTCGCCGACCAGCACCAGCCGGACCCGTAGCGCTCGGTCGCCGGTGAACTGCGGCGAGCAGGCAGCGCCGATCAGCACGACGTCTCCGGCCTTCACGCTAGCCACCGGAGGAACCTGCGGCACACGGCGTCGGCGGGAGCCCAGGACATGCCCTGCGTTGCTGCCACCAGGTGCGGCCCCAGGTAGATCCGGAGGACTACCGACGACGGGGCGTACTCCCCGAACAGCTCCCCGCGGCGCGTGGCACAGGGCCAGGGCCGGTCGCATCCCTCGCACAGCCACAGCGGGAGGACCGGCCCGTGCGCGGTCATCGGTTCTCACCCGGCCAGTGGCCCCGGTTGATCGGGACCTTGTGTCTCGTCCGGCAGGGCAGCTCGTTCCCGCACTTGCAGACGTTCCGCCACTTGACCCACGACCACACCGGCTGATGCCTGCGAGCCAGGGTCATGGCTACTGCCGCCAAGTATTCGCCGTAGGGCACGTGTCGGGTCATGCGTCCACGGTCGTCGCCCCGGTCGGATTAGTCAACTGGCAATATCCGAAAGGAAAGGGCGAGTCGCTTTACGTTCGGGCTATGGACCGAGGGCCAGGGCAGCTCATGGGGCCGTACGAAATCGCCGAGCGCCTGGGCGTCTCGCGGCAGCGGTTCCAGCAGCTCGCCCGGTACCCCACCTTCCCGAAGCCGTACCAGGAGCTACGGGGAACGAAGGTCTGGCTGGCCGAGGACGTCGAGGCGTGGATCAAGAAGTACCGCCAACCGCGCCCAACCGAGGACGACACCCCGGACTGACCGGGCAGGACGTAGCCCGCCCGGCCACCCGTCACACGGCTACCCACGCCATCAGCGGACCAGCCGCGGCGACGGGTTCGATGCTGGACAGTCCCACGTGCCACATGACACCTCGGGAGCGCTGGGGCAACGGATGCGCCCGTAGGCGGGCTGTGACGGGCGCCGCAGCGCTCGGGGCATCGACACCCACGCGTCGGATCTAGGGTCGGACGTGTGGGCATCCGGGCGGGGATTCGGGGCCGCTGGCGGTCGCTGTCGCCGCTGCCGCCGCCGGGCCGGCTGCGTACCCTGTCGCTGGCCACGCTCGCCAACACCGTCGGGACCGGGCTGTGGGTGACCGGCTCGGCGCTCTAACGGTGATCTACACCCTGGGCGACCTGTGGCATGCCGGGGCCGGGGCGGCGCTGGCCTACGACCTCGCCGCCCCGGACGCCGTTGGGGCCTACCAGGGGGTCGACACCCTGCTCGCCGGGCTGGCCCGCGCGGCGGGGCCGGCGGTGCTGACCTGGCTGATCCTCGGCGGTGGTCCGCTCGGCTGGCTGGCCCTGGCCGGGCTCCTCGCCGGCACCGGCCTGGCCGTGCCACCGCTGACCCGGTGGGCCCTGACCAACCGCAGCGGTCAGCCGATCTCCTCGTCGACGTAGCACCAGCGCCAGGTCTCGCCCGGCTGCACCGACCGGATCACCGGGTGGGCGGAGGACTCGAAGTGCTTCGTCGCGTGCTGGTACGGCGACGAGTCGCAGCAGCCGACGTGCCCGCAGCTCAGGCAGGCCCGCAGGTGCACCCAGTCGGCGTTGCCGATGGCGACGCAGTCCGGGCACTCCTCGGTGGTGCGTGGCTCCACCGCGTCCGCCTCGGCCAGATGCTGGCAGCTCACTTCTCGACCTCCCGCAGCAACGACTCTTCCAGGTCCAGGTCACGATAGGCCCGCACCAGCACCTCCTCGGGGATCCGGCCGGAGTCCCGGGCAGCCCGGAAGACATCCCGCTCGGCGTCGATCATCTTCTGTCGTAGCCGACCGTACGCCTGCGACGGCGTTTCCCGCTCGGCGCCTCCGAGCCGCTCCCAGGCCAGGTTGTTGCGATCTTCCAGCGCGCGGCGCAACCGGTCGACCACCGCGTCGGGGGCGCTGTCGGCCAGCTCGTCGAGGCGATCCTGGGCGGCACGGCTGGCCTGTTGCTGCACCCCGGCAGCCGACAACGCGTCCTGCACCGGGTCGTCCTGGGGCAGCTTCAACCGGCGGGCGACCAGCGGCAGGGTGGCGCCCTGGCCGACCAGGGTGACCACGATCACCGCGAAGGCCAACCAGATGAACAGTGCCCGGGGGTACGGCTCGTCGCCGGCCAGGGTCAGCGGCAGGGCCAACGCGGCGGCCAGCGTCACCACGCCCCGCATGCCGGCCCAGCCGATGACGATCGGGAACCGGGGTGACGGGGCCGGGTCCCGGCGGCGGACCCGGGGGACCAGCCGGGCCAGGTAGGTGGCCGGGAAGAGCCAGACGAAGCGGGTCAGGACGACCGTGGCGAGCACCGCGACGGTGATCAGCGCGAGCGACCCGGCCGGTTCGTCGAGGTCGCGAAGCACCTCCCGCAGTTGCAGGCCGACCAGGAGGAAGACGAGCCCTTCCAGCAGGAACTGGACCAGCCGCCAGAACGCGGCGGTCTGCAACCGGGAGGCCGCCGAGAGCAGTTGGGACAGCTTGTGGCCGAGCGCCAGCCCGGTGACCACCACGGCGACCACGCCGGAGGAGTGCACCGCCTCGGCGGCGAACACCACCGCGAACGGAATGATCAACGAGAGGGCGTTGTCCAGCAGGGGGTCGGTGATCCGCCGGTGCAGGTAGCCGAAGACCACCGCGCCGAGTGCGCCGATCAGGATGCCGCCGCCGGTTGCCCGCAGCACCTCGATGGTGACGTCGGCGGTGCCGACCGCCGAGCCGGCGGTGGCCATGGTGGCGACCCGCAGCAGCACCAGCGCGGTGGCGTCGTTGACCAGGCTCTCCCCCTCCAGGATGGTGACCACCCGGCGGGGCAGCCCGACCCGGCGCGCGACCGCGGTGGCGGCCACCGCGTCCGGCGGGGCGACCACCGCGCCGAGCGCCAGGCAGATCGCGAACGGCACCTGCGGCAGCAGCAGGTGCAGCACGAACCCGACCACGAACGCGGTGAACAACACCAGGCCGACCGCGAGTAACAGGATCGGCCGGATGTTGTTCTTGAACGCCGGCACCGAGGTCTCCAGCGCCGCGACGTACAGCAGCGGCGGCAGGATGCCGACGAGCACCAGCTCCGGGTCGAGTTCGACGTGCGGGACGCCGGGCACGAAGGAGAGCGCCAGGCCGAGCACGACCAGCACGATCGGCGCGAGCAGGCCGAGTCGGCGGGCCAGCGCGGCGCCGAAGGTGGCGATCGCCAGGAAGACGACGACCGGAAACAGGCTTTCCATGGGGTACGAGCCTAGGGGTCCGCGGATCCGTCCCTCGATCAGCCGGTCGGCCGCAACTTCGGCAGCACCTCCGCGCCGAACGCATCGATGAAGCCGCGCTGCTCCTGCCCGACGTGGTGCAGGGCGATCTGGTCGAAGCCGAGCTGCGCGTACTCCTCCAGCCAGCCGACGTGCCGGCCCAGGTCGGCCGAGATGTTCACCATCTCGGCGACCCGTTGCTTCGGCACGTCGGCGGAGACCACGTCGAAGTGCTCGACGGTCTCCAGGTCCCAGCAGACCGGCGGGGCGAAGACGTTGCTGCGCCACTGGTCGTACGCGAGCGCCTCGGCCTGCTCCTGCTCCGGCGCCCAGGAGACGTGCACCTGCAGGTGCAGCGGGCCGCGCCCGCCGGCGCCCCGGTACGCGTCGATCATCTCGCGCAGGTGTGCCACCGGGGCGTTCACGGTGATCAGACCGTCCGCCCACTCGGCGCACCAGCGGGCGGTGGCCACACTGACGGCGGCGCCGACGAGCGCGGGCGGCTCCTCGGGGCGGGTCCACAGCCGCGCCCGGTCCACCCGGACCAGGCCGTCGTGGCTGACCTCCTCGCCGGCCAGCAGCGCCCGGATCACGTCCACGCACTCCCGCAGGCGCGCGGCGCGGACGTCCTTGCGCGGCCACGGGTCGCCGGTGATGTGCTCGTTGCTGGCCTCACCGGTGCCCAGGGCGGCCCAGAACCGGCCCGGGTACATCGCGCCGAGGGTGCCGATCGCCTGCGCGATGATCGCCGGGTGGTACCGCTGGCCGGGCGCGTTCACGACCCCGAACGGCAGGCCGGTGGCCTGCAACGCCGAGCCGAGCCAGGACCAGGCGAAGCCGGACTCGCCCTGCCGGGCGCTCCACGGGGAGAAGTGGTCGGAGCACATGGCGGCGTCGAAGCCGGCTCGCTCGGCGTGTTTCACCGCCTCCAACAGGGCGCGCGGACCGATCTGCTCATGCGAGGCGTGGAATCCGAACAGCGTCATGGGCGCACTTCCTACCCATGACGGCACCGGCTGATGCCTGCAAGCTACTCGGCGTGCGCGCCGGCTCCAGCCGAGGCGGCACCCTCGCCCACCCAGACCGTCTTGGTGTTGCAGAACTCCCGCATGCCCAGCGCCGACAGCTCGCGCCCGTAGCCGGAGTTCTTCACACCGCCGAACGGCAACTCCGGATAGGAGGTGGTCATGCCGTTGATGAAGACGTTGCCGGCGTCCAGGTCGGTGGCGAAACGTTCCTGCTCGGCCGGGTCCCGGGTCCAGGCGTTCGAGCCGAGCCCGAAGTTGGTGCCGTTGGCGACCTCGATCGCCTCCTCGTACGACGACACCCGGAACAGGCCGGCGACCGGGCCGAAGACCTCCTCGGACCACATCCGCATCGTCGGGGTGAGGTCGGTGACCACGGTCGGCGGGTAGAACCAACCCTCGCCGGTCGGCAGTTCGCCACCGCAGAGCACGGTCGCCCCGTTGTCCACGGCGTCGCGGACCTGGGCGTGCACCTCGTCGCGGCCACGCTCGCTGGCCAGCGGCCCCACGTCGGTGTCCGGGTCCATCGGGTCGCCGACCCGCAGCGCGGCCATGTTCGCGGCGAACTTCTCGGCGAACGCGTCGAAGACGTCGGTGTGCACGATGAACCGCTTCGCGGCGATGCAGGACTGGCCGTTGTTCTGACAGCGGGCGGTGGTGGCCACCTCGGCGGCCCGGTCCACGTCGGCGGAGGGCATCACCACGAACGGGTCACTGCCGCCGAGTTCCAGGACTGTCTTCTTCAGCTCCCGTCCGGCGATCTGGGCGATGGAGCGGCCGGCCGGCTCACTGCCGGTGAGCGTGGCGGCGCGCACCCGAGGGTCGGCCAGGATCGTCTCGACCGCGTCCGAGCCGACCAGCACGGTGGTGAACGCTCCCTCGGGGAAGCCGGCCCGGCGAAACACGTCCTCCAGCAGCAGTGCGGTCTGGGGCACGTTCGAGGCGTGCTTGAGCAGGCCGGTGTTGCCGGCCATCAGCGCCGGCGCGGCGAAGCGCATCACCTGCCAGAGCGGGAAGTTCCACGGCATCACCGCGAGCACCACACCGATCGGCTGGTAGCGGATGAACGCCCGGGTCGCCTTCACGGCGTCGGCGTCGGCCGGCTCGTCGGCGAGGAACCCCGGGGCCTTGTCGGCGTAGAAGCGGGCGGCCGTGGCGCACTTGGTCACCTCGGCCTGCGCCGAGGCGTACGTCTTGCCCATCTCCGTGGTCATGATCCGGGCGATCTCGTCGCGCTCGGCGTCGAGCAGGTCGGCGGCGACGGTCATCCACCGGGCACGCTGGTCGACGGTCGTCGTCCGGAGCTGCTGGTACGCGAGGTCGGTGCGCTCGATGGCACCGTCGAGCTGCTCGGTGGACATCGCCTCGTAGGTCTTGAGCACCTGGCCGGTGGCGGGGTTGGTGGTGGCGATATCGGGCATCTCGTCCTCCTGTCACTCGAACAACGAGTGTCGTACGCCCGGCTCCTCGCGGTGCCGGGCGGCGCGGCGGCGCTGGATCACGACCAGGTCGACCACGGCGACCACGGCGAAGATCGCGCAGAGTACGCCGAGCCAGGCGATGCCGGCCCAGAACGCCAGCACCGCGAAGAGCACCATGATCACCAGCCCGAAGCCGGCGAGGGTGAGCCGGAGGTTCAGCGCGCTGTACGCGTGCCCGACCGTGCCACGGGCACGCCGGGGCTGCGATCTCGTCATGCCCAGGGACCTACCCCCGATCGCCAGCGTTAACCGGCCTCGGACACCTCGGTCAGTCGCGCCAGGCGCCGCGCGAGGCCGCCTCGGCCGCGTACGCCGAGAAGTCGCGCGAGTCGCGACCGGTCAGCCGGCGCACGGTGTCGGTGGGCTCGGCGTGGCCGAGGTCGCGCAGGGCCGCGAAGGCCACGATCTGTTGCTCGATCTCCTCGGCGGGGACGCCCAGCGGACCCAGCGCGGCCCGGTAGTCGTCGGCCGTGCCGAGGTGGCGCACCGGTCGGGCCGCCGCTCGGCTGATGATCTCGGTCGCCTCCGCGAAGGTGATCGCCCGAGGCCCGGTGACCTCGTAGACCGCGCCAGCGTGCCCGGGCTCGGTGAGAGCGGTCACCGCGACGGCGGCGATGTCGTCGGCGTCGACGAACGCCTGGCGTGCCCCGCCGACCGGCACGGCGACCTCGCCGGCCAGCACCGCGTCCCGGAACACGCCCTCGTCGAAGTTCTGGTCGAACCAGTCCGCCCGCAGGATCGTCCAGTCGGCGTCGGCCTCGCGGACCGTCCGTTCGGCGGCCAGCAGGCGCTCGTCGCCCATCGCCTCGATCGCCCGGCTGGAGAGCAGCACCACGTGCCGCACCCCCTGCTCGACCGCCAACCGGACGAGGGCCGGCTCGACCGGCTGGCCGTCCGGTGCCATCAGGTAGACCCCGGACGCGCCGGCCAGTGCGGGCGCCCACGTCGACTCGACCGACCAGTCGAAGCGCACCGGGCCGCCGCGGGAGGCGGCGCGGACCCGGACGCCCAACGCCCGCAGCCGGTCGGCCACCCGTCGCCCGGTGGTGCCCGTCGCGCCGAGCACGAGGATCGCGCTGTCGTCCATGTGCCCGAGTAGACCATCGACCACCGACAGGTTCCGACCGATCGGCTCCCCAGGCGGACGGCACCGGTGTGCTCGATTACATCCGTTCGCGTCGCGGCCCCCACTGCCCCCACGATGGGCGCATGTCAATGACCCTCGCCGTGCCGGTGACCGTCGCCATCGCCCGCCGTGTCGACCCGGCCCGGTCCAGCGAGATGGTGGCCTGGATGCGGGCCGGCACCGCGCTGGCCGAGGCGTTCCCCGGTTTCCTCGGCGCCGGCTGGGTGCAGAGCGGTCCCGGTTCGCCGGAGTGGCACATGCTCTACCGCTTCGCCGACGCCGAGACGCTGCGCCGGTGGGAGGAGTCGCCGCAGCGGCACTGGTGGCTCAGCTCGGCTCAGGGGATCGTCGAGCACACCCGGGTCGAGCGGCGTACCGGCATCGAGGGCTGGTTCGACCCGCCGCTGGAGCACTCGGTGGAGCCGGTGGCGCCGGTCGGGCCGGCGTCGCCGCCGAGGTGGAAGCAGGCGGTGACGATCTGGTTGGCGTTCTTCCCGCTGAGCCTGAGCGCCACCCTGCTGACCAGTCACTTCCTCGCCGCCGTGCCGTTGGCGGCGCGGGTGCTGCTGATGACGCTCTGCCTGACCCCGCTGATGACCTATCTGGTGCTGCCCCGGATCACCCGGGCGCTGCACGGGTGGCTGCACGGCCAGCCGGCACCCCGGCTGGATTAAAGCACCTCGCCGCCCGGCCATCGACACTCTGCCGCATACCCGACAGCAACTTCCCGATGAACCACCTCCTACGCATAGAGTTACCGCGCTGTCGCTCTGCGCTGCGGAACGGGGGACGTCATGCCTCGACGGTGGGTCGCCGCGCTGGCCTGTCTCGTCGCGCTCGTCGCGTTGGCCTGCGAGGGCGGCACGTCCACGACACCCCGCCCCACGAAGAGCGCACCGCCGTCGAGCGGGCCGGGCGGCATCGCCTCCCTCGGTGACTCGATCAGCACCGGCTTCGCCTCCTGCCTGGTGCTCACCTCCTGCGAACGCAACTCCTGGTCCACGGGCGACGGGCTGCGGGTGGAGAGCCACTACCGGCGGCTGCTCGACCAGAATTCGGCGATCCGCGACCGGACGTACAACCACGCCCGGGCCGGGGCTCGCGCGGACGCGCTCGAAGGTCAGGCCCGGGCGGCGGTACGCGACCGTCCCGACTACGTCACGGTGCTCATCGGCGCCAACGACATCTGCCGGGGCGGGGTGGACGCGATGACACCGGTGGCGCGGTTTCGGGCCGACGTGGACCGGGGGATGCAGGTGCTGCGGACCGGCCGGCCCAAGGCCCGGGTGCTGGTGGTGAGCATCCCCGACCTGTACCGGCTCTGGGAGGTCGGGCACGAGGATCCGCGGGCGGTCCGCGCGTGGCGGCGGGGCGTCTGCCCGGCCCTACTGGCCGAGGCCACCTCGACGGCGCCCGCCGACCAGGAGCGCCGGGTGGCCGTCCGGGATCGGATCGACGCGTACAACGCCGAGCTGGTCGCGGCCTGCCGGGCGTACGGCTCACGCTGCCGCCACGACGGCGGCGCGGCGCACAAGGTCCGGTTCACCCTGGACCTGCTCAACCCGCTGGACTGGTTCCACCCCAACGCCAGCGGCCAGGACCGGCTCGCCGAGGTGACGTGGCGACCCTCCGGGATGGCCGGTTGACCCTCCCGGAGGGGCGGTCAGGGTTGGCGGGGTCCCGGCAGCGCGCTGCCCCGGGGGCGGTAGAGCGCCCGGGAACGCTGCGCGAGGTCCTTCGTGGCCGACGAGTTGGCCCAGGTGCCGAGCACGATGGCCGCGCCCGGGACGATCTTGGCGACGATCCGCTTGGCGGCTCGGACTCCGGCCATCTGGGCCAGCCGGACGCCGAGTTGCAGCATCACCCGACCGAGTGGACGCTGGCCGCCCAGGCCGAAGAGCGCGTCGGCGCGTTCCCGACCGGCGGCCACGCCGAGCGCCAGTCGGGCGCTCTCGGCGACCTTGTGCACGCGCTGCAGCACCAGCAGGTCGGTGGCCCGGTCGCTGTGCAGCGGATCGACGTCGTACGCGGCGGCGATGTGCAACACCATCCGCGCCTGGGTCCAGGCCAGGACACCCACGTCGATCACGGCGCCGGGTAGTCCGGCCACGCCGGAGACCGCGCCGGACAGCCGGGCCAGGTTGACGAACTTGCGGGCCGCCTGATCGGCCAGGGCGTCGGACGACACCCCGGGCTGCTCGGCACGGGCCCGGTCGGCCCACTGCTCGGCTTCCGGCCCGAGCCGGCGCACCGCCTCCAGGGCGAGGTGCTCCGGGGCGTACTGGGGGTCGTCGCGCATCCGGTCCCAGAGACGGGCCGGCGGACCCTCGGGGGCGTCCGCCGGCCCGGCGGGCAGATCGACGGACGGCTGGGGAGTAGGGGCGGGCTGGCCGCCGGCGGGCGGAGTGTCGGTCACCGGGTCTCCCCTGGAATGGGAATGGCGGACAGGGCGGCCGATGGAGCGGTCAGCGGCGGCGGTTGGAGAACCGGGCGGCCAGACCCTTGAGCTTCTGCTGGTTGGCGGGCTTGGCCATCTCCTGACGACCCCGCTGAACCAACTGCTGCCCCTTCGGCGATCTCAAGAACGTGGTGATCCGCTGCATCAGTGACATGGCGTCCTCCTGTCGATGGTCCCTCAGTCATGTGTACCCCGAACCCGCAACACATGTACCCGGGATGCGACAGCCTCAACCCTGACCGTCCACAGTGGCCGGAAGACTACCGTCCCGCCGGCGCGATGGCGTCGACGACCCGGTTGGCCCGCCATTCGTGCTGCTGGTAGAACTCGGGGTACGCGGAGACCTGCACCGCCTGGGCCGCGTCGGTGAGTCGCATCCGCTCCCAGCCGGGCACCTGCTCCAGCGCGGAGAGGAACTGCCGGGTGGCGAACTCGGGGTCCATCAGCCGGCCGACCGGACCCCAGCCGCTGCTGGAACGCTGCTGGAACAAGCCGACCGAGTCGTGGTCCCAGCCGACGCCCTGGTGCGGGTAGTCCTGCGACTCGGGCAGCACACCGCTCGCCACGTTGTAGAGGTTGCTCTCCTGCATGGCGGTGGCGACCGCGATCACCAGACCCCGGCGGGGCACCCCCATCTTGCGGCCGGCGCGCACGATCGCCTCGGCGTTCTCCATCTGGTCCTCGTCCAGCCCGGCCACGGGCGCCGGCTTGGTCGGGCGGGCCGGAGCGGCCTTGCGGGCGGGTGCCGCGGTGTCCGGGTCGCCGGGGGTCGCCGAGGCGGACGGCGCCGGGACAGCGGCGCGGTCGAGACCACGCGAGGCGACGCCCTGCTCGGCCCGCTGGGCCAGCTCCGCGCTGGCGGGCCGGCCGGAGCGGGTCGCCGCGCCGGGCTTCTCGTCGCAGACCTGGGCCACGACGGTCAGGCCGAGGCAGCAGACCACGCCGGTGGCCAGGGCCAGCTGGGTCCGGCGTCGACCGGTCAGGCCCCGGGCGTACGCCCGGAGTCGACTCGCGGCGGTTGTCCGTTCGGCTGAGGTGCCATCCTCCGTATCGGCAGTAGGGCTGCTCGGGGCGTACGGGTCGTCGAGGGTGCCGTCGTCACGCATCAACCGAGGCTAGGCACGGCGGTAGTCCGATCACGCACGGTGATCACGTGGTGATCGCCACAGATCGGGGCCGCACTGGTGGACGTCGCGGGCGGGTCGACCCGCCCGGGGAACGTACCTCGCGTACCGGATGAACCCGGCGGCGCACGCAGGCCGGCACGGCCGGTGTCAGGCCCGGACATCGGGCCTGCGGTCCTAACATGATCGACAAACTGGGCCGATGGGTCGAACCACCCATCGGCCGATCGGCTGACCACCGCCGCCTGGCGGCGTAATCAGGCGAATAGTCCGGTCACGCCCATCCCCCGGGCGACGAATCGCCCGGCGCAGGAATGCGCCAGGATGGCGGGTACGTTGCCCGAACGGGTGCCCTCCGTCGCGTCGGCGCCCCGCAGGCACATTTCAGGGAGGTCCGCACCGGTGCTCGACCCACACGAGCTCTACCAGCTCACCGACGATTTGCCCGATCTCGGGCAACCGGTCCTGATCCAGGCCCTCACCGGGTTCGTGGACGCCGGCAACGCCAGCCGGCTGGCGCGCGAGCAACTGCTCACCTCGCTGGAGGGTCGACCGATCGCCACGTTC
Organism: Micromonospora sp. NPDC048905; assembly: GCF_040649655.1. NCBI lineage: Bacteria > Bacillati > Actinomycetota > Actinomycetes > Micromonosporales > Micromonosporaceae > Micromonospora > Micromonospora sp. NPDC048905. The sequence continues at coordinate 295,082 of NZ_JBEZFV010000001.1, forward strand.
GACGTCGACCAACTCTTCGACTACCGGTCGCGACGACCGGTGATGACCTTCGTCGAGGACCACTGGGAGAGCGTCGACGCGCCCAAGCTGGAGCTGCACCTGCTGCAGGACGACGACGAAACCCCGTTCCTGCTGCTCACCGGCCCCGAGCCGGACCTGCAGTGGGAGCGGTTCGTGGCCGCCGTGGCCGGGCTGGCCACCCGCCTGGGCGTCCGGCTCACCGTGGGGCTCAACTCGATCCCGATGGCGGTGCCGCACACCCGTCCGACCGGCGTGACGGCGCACGCCACCCGCCCCGAGCTGATCGCCGGATACGAGCCCTGGCTGCAACGCGTCCAGGTGCCCGGCAGCGTCGGCCACCTGCTGGAGTTCCGCCTCGGCGAGCAGGGCCGCGACGCGTTGGGCTTCGCCGCCCACGTGCCGCACTACGTGGCGCAGACCGAGTACCCGGCCGCCGCCGAGGTGCTGCTCACCTCCGTGTCCCGCAGCACCGGGCTGCTGCTGCCCGGCGACGGGCTCCGCTCGGCCGCCGAGGTGGTCCGGGTGGAGATCGACCGCCAGGTCGCCCAGACCGAGGACGCCGCCGCCCTGGTCCAGGCCCTGGAGGAGCAGTACGACGCGTTCGCTCGTGGTCGGGGCGAGAAGAGCCTGCTCGCCCCGGACGCCGGGCCGCTGCCCACGGCCGACGAACTCGGCGCGGAACTGGAGCGGTTCCTCGCCGAACAGACCCGTCCCGGCGACACCCCGGGCAGCTGACCCGGCGTACCCGGGACGGATGCGGCAGGCTAAGGGCATGCGCCTGGCGACCTGGAACGTCAACTCGGTGAAGGCCCGCCTCCCCCGGCTGCTGGAGTGGCTGGCCGACACCGGGCCGGACGTCGTCTGCCTGCAGGAGACCAAGTGCCCGGACGGCGCCTTCCCGGTGACCGAGGTGGGCGCGTTGGGCTACACCGTGGCCAGCCACAGCGACGGCCGGTGGAACGGCGTCGCCATCCTGTCGCGGGTCGGGCTGGACGACGTCCGGGTCGGGTTCGCCGGCGAGCCCGGCTTTCCCGACCCGGAGGCCCGCGCCATCTCCGCCACCTGCGACGGAGTGCGGGTCTGGTCGGTGTACGTGCCCAACGGCCGGACACCGGACGACCCGCACTACGCGTACAAGCTGGCCTGGTTCGCGGCTCTGCGCGACGCGGTGGAGGCCGAGCTGTCCGGCGGGCTCCCACTCGCCGTCTGCGGTGACTTCAACGTCGCCCCGACCGACGCCGACGTCTGGGACCCGGCGGTCTTCACCCACTCCACCCACGTCACCCCGGCCGAGCGCGCGGCCCTCGCGGCACTGCGCGACCTGGGCCTCGTCGACGTGGTGCCGACCCCGATGAAGGGGCCGCACCCCTTCACCTACTGGGACTACCGGGCCGGGATGTTCCACCAGAACAAGGGCATGAGAATCGACCTGGTGTACGCGTCCGCGCCCTTCGCCCGCGCGGTCGGTTCGGCCTACGTGGACCGGGAGGCCCGCAAGGGCAAAGGCCCCTCCGACCACGCCCCGATCGTGGTCGACGCGGAGCTGGTGCCCGCGGTGGAGGGGTTCTGAGTGGCTAGGGTGGGCAGATGGCAGTCGTGAAGATCAACGCAATCGACGTACCGCCCGGCGCCGGCGCGGAGTTGGAGAAGCGGTTCGCCGCCCGGGCCGGCACGGTGGAGAACTCCCCCGGCTTCCTCGGCTTCGAGCTGCTCCGCCCGGTGGCCGGCGAGACCCGCTACTTCGTCTACACGAAGTGGGAGAGCGAGGAGGCGTACCAGGCGTGGGCCGCCGGTCCCTCGCGCGCCGCCCACGCCGCCGCGCCCGGCGAGAAGCCCCGACCACCGGTCGCCAGCGGGGCCAGCCTGCTGGAGTTCGAGGTGGCGCTGCACGTCCCGCAGCCCTAGCCACCCCTCGCGGTGCTGCCAGCCCGCACCACAGCCGAATCGCACCGGGCCGGACGTCTCCGTTGATAGCGTCGAGACGGCCCGAGCGGTAGCCGGCCATCAGTCGCCCTGCCTGCCGTTGCACGCCGTTCGCTCAGGGCACATCCCACGGTGCGGGGGTCCTGGCGCACCTCATGTGGCATCAGGTCGCGCCGCGTCTTGCCGAGCACTTCACGGTCGTCGCCACCGACCTGCGGGGTTGGGGCGACAGCGGCACACCGTCGAGCACGCCCGACCACGAGCCGTACGGCATGCGCGCCATCGCCCGCGACCAGGTCGAGGTGATGCGGAGTCTGGGGTACGAGCGGTTCCACCTCGTCGGCCACGATCGCGGCGCCCGCTGCGCGTACCGTCTCGCGCTGGACGCGCCGGACGCCGTCACCCGGCTGGCCGTCCTGGACGTCGTGCCGGTCGGGGACGTCTACAACCGCGCCGACCGGGCGTTCAGCCTCTCCTACTGGGTCTGGTCCTTCCTGGCCGCGCCGGCGCCGGTGCCCGAGCGGTTCATCGACGCGGCGCCCGCCGTGCTCGTCGACTTCATGCTCGACACCTGGCCCGAGGTGAAGGACGCCTTCCCGGCCGAGGTGCGGGCGGCGTACGTCAGGCAGTTCAGCGATCCCGCCCGGGTCCACGCGATCTGCGAGGAGTTCCGGGCGGCCGCGACGCTGGACTACCAGCAGGACGAGGCGGACCGCGGCAACCGGAAGATCGGCTGCCCGATGCTGTTCCTCTGGAGTCAACGTGGTCAGGTCGCGAAGCTCTACGACGACCCGCTCGCCATCTGGCGCGAGTGGGCCGACGACGTACGCGGCGAGCCGGTCGGAGTGGGGCACTTCATTCCGGAGGAGGCCCCCGACGAGACCACCCGCCAACTCCTCGCCTTCCTCAGCTGACGCAGGGCCGGGCTCGGGTCAGGGCTTGCGGGAGGACTGGAGGGTGGCGAAGGCGATCACGTTGTCGGCGTAGCCGGTGCGACCGCCGATGAACTGGCCGCCGCAGGTGATCAGCCGCAGCCCGGCGGGCCCGTCGTCACCGTAGATGCGGTCGGCGGGCAGCCGGTCCTTCGGGAAGTGCTCGACGGTGTCGACCTTGAAGACCACGGTCGACCGGTCCGCCCGGGCCACCTCGACGAGGTCGCCGGGCTTGAGCTTGCCCAGGTCGTAGAAGACCGACGGCCCGCTCTTGGTATCCACGTGGCCGACGATCACCGCCGGACCGGGTTCACCGGGCGTGGGACCGCGGTCGTACCAGCCGGTCTCGTTGTGCCGCTCCAGCGGCGGTACGGCGATCGAGCCGTCCCGCGCCTGCCCGACGGGTGCCACGGGCGCGGACACCTTGATCGCCGGGACGCTGAGGCGGACCGGGCGGCTGGCCGACAGTCCGGCCGACTCGCTGCGTGCCGGCCGGTCGCCACCGGCCGGGGCCAGGTCGAACGGGCCGACCGAGCGGCCCAGCCCCGCCCCGGTGGCGAAGACCCCGACCAGGACCAGCACCACGGCCAGCGGCACCGACCAGGGGCTGCGTCCGGGCGGACGACTGCGCCGCGGCGTCACCGCGGTCGCCGGACGGGCAGCCACCGACGGGCGACCCGAGGCCGGCGGGCGCTCGTCGTCCGGCCAGCGGGAGCCGGTCGGCGGTGGCGTGGGGCGGAAGATCTCCACGGCGGTCAGTGGAGTCCGATGCCACGGGCGGCACGTGGTCGGCGCAGCGCCACCACGGCGAGGATCAGGCCGGTGACCGTCAACGCCGCGCCGACGGGCAGCAGCAGTTTGCCGGTCACGCCACCGGCACCGCCACCGAAGCCGGTGGCGGGACCGCGACTCGGGTGGGCCGGGACCTTCTTCACCACCTGGAGCATGGTCGAGGCGGTCTCGCCGTCGCGGCACTCCAGCTTGACCCGGTAGTTGCCGGGGCGGGTGCGCTCCCGCACCATCGGCGCGGCGGTGAGCACCCCACCCTGCGGCTGGACGCCGACCGCGCCGAAGGCGTCGGAGACGACGGTGGCGCCCACCGAGTTGTCCTGGCAACTGGCCCGGATCCCCACCAGGTAGCCGGGCTGCACCGTGCTGGGGCTCACCTCGACGAAGATGTCGATCGGCGGGTTGGGCTGCGGCTGACCAGCCGACGGGCCAGGCTGCGGCGCGGCGAACACCGGCGCGGCGAACACCGGCGCGGCGAACACCGGCGCGGCGGCCACCGGGACGGCGGCGTACGAAGGGGCTGCACTCAGCAGGGGGCCGGCGAGAACGGTCAACACCGACAGGGTCACGCCGCCGCGGGTCACTGCCACGATGCCCCCTCTCGACGCCGCGCGGCCGAGTCGGGCAGCGGAGCACCCGACCTGCCGTACCAGTTGGATCCTCTCATTTCCGGTCGCACATCACATCCGATTCGCTGGCGAGGTCGCGTACGCTCGATTGGCTGTGACCGCCACCGACCATGACCCCGCCGTCCCGCCCGTGAGCCGGACGATTCGAACGTTCCACCCCCGCCGGGGTCGGATGAGCGACCGGCAGACCGACGCGCTGAGCCGGCTCTGGCCCGCGTACGGCCTGGATGTGCCGGACGGACCGGTCGCGCCCGTCGACCTGGCCGACCTGTTCGGTCGTCGGGCGCCGGTGGTGCTGGAGATCGGTTCGGGCATGGGTGACAGCACCGCCGTGATGGCTGCCGCCGACCCGGATCGAGATTATCTGGCGGTCGAGGTGCACACGCCGGGAATCGCCAACCTGCTCGACCTGGTGGAGCGCGGCGGCCTGCGCAACGTGCGGGTGGCGCGGGGCGACGCGTTGTCCCTGGTCAGCGGCCTGCCCGAGGGTGTGTTGGACGCGGTGCACGTCTTCTTCCCGGACCCGTGGCCGAAGTCCCGGCACCACAAGCGGCGGATCATCCAGCCGGCGCACGTGGCGCTGCTGAGGTCCCGGCTGCGCTCCGGCGGCACGCTGCACTGCGCGACCGACTGGGCCGAGTACGCCGAGGCGATGCGGGAGACCCTCGACGCGGACCCGGAGCTGGTGGACACGTACGGCGGCTTCGCGCCGCGTCCGGCGCACCGGCCGGTGACGAAGTTCGAGCGGCGGGCGATCACGGCCGGCCGACCGGTGGCCGACCTGCTCTACCGCCGACGGTGACGCGCTGGCCCGTCCCGCCGACCCGCACCCGCCGGCCCGGACGGGGGTCCGGTGGACGCCGGGTTGGCGTAGCGGGGCATGATCCAGGCACCATGGACGGGATATGACGCTCACCGCCGCGCTGCCGACAAGCGCCGACCCCGACACCCTGTTCGACGCGTTCGCCGGCTGGGCGAAGGAGCGCGGCCTCGACCTCTACCCCCATCAGGAGGAGGCGGTCATCGAGATCGTCTCCGGCGCCAACCTGATCATGAACACGCCCACCGGCTCGGGTAAGAGCCTGGTGGCCATCGCCGCGCACTTCGCGGCCCTCGCCGACAGCCGGACGACCTTCTACACCGCGCCGATCAAGGCCCTCGTGTCGGAGAAGTTCTTCGCGCTCTGCGAGGTCTTCGGCGCCGAGAACGTCGGCATGCTCACCGGCGACGCCAGCGTCAACGCCGACGCCCCGATCATCTGCTGCACGGCGGAGATCCTGGCCAACCTGGCGCTGCGCGAGGGCACGAAGGCCGACGTCGGCCAGGTGATCATGGACGAGTTCCACTTCTACGCCGAGCCCGACCGGGGCTGGGCGTGGCAGGTGCCGATCATCGAGCTGCCGCAGGCCCAGTTCATCCTGATGTCCGCCACCCTGGGGGACACCACCCGGTTCGTCGACGACCTGACCCGGCGTACCGGGCGGGCGACCGCCGTCGTGCGCACGGCGGAGCGCCCGGTCCCGCTGATCTTCTCGTACGCCATGACGCCGCTGCACGAGACACTCGAGGAACTGCTGGAGACCAAGCAGGCCCCGGTGTACGTGGTGCACTTCACCCAGGCCGCCGCGCTGGAACGCGCCCAGGCGCTGATGAGCGTCAACGTCTGCTCCCGGGCCGAGAAGGACATGATCGCCGAGGCGATCGGTGCCTTCCGGTTCACCTCCGGTTTCGGCAAGACGCTCTCCCGGCTGGTCCGGCACGGCATCGGCGTACACCACGCCGGCATGCTGCCCAAGTACCGCCGCCTGGTGGAGACCCTCGCCCAGGCCGGCCTGCTCAAGGTCATCTGCGGCACCGACACCCTCGGCGTCGGCATCAACGTGCCGATCCGGACGGTGCTGTTCACCGGCCTGTCCAAGTACGACGGGGTCCGCACCCGGCTGCTCAAGAACCGGGAGTTCCACCAGATCGCCGGGCGGGCCGGTCGCGCCGGTTACGACACCATCGGCCGGGTCGTGGTGCAGGCCCCCGAGCACGTCATCGACAACGAGAAGGCCCTCGCCAAGGCCGGCGACGACCCGAAGAAGCGGCGCAAGGTGGTCCGCAAGAAGCCGCCGGAGGGCTCGATCGGTTGGGGCCAGCCCACCTTCGACCGACTCGTCGACGCCGAGCCGGAGCCGCTGACCTCCAGCTTCCAGGTCAGCCACTCGATGCTGCTCAACGTCATCGGCCGACCCGGGGACGCGTTCACCGCGATGCGGCACCTGCTCACCGACAACCACGAGGAGCCCCACGCCCAGCGCCGGCACATCCGCCGGGCGATCGCCATCTACCGGGCGTTGCGCGCCGGTGGGGTCGTGGAGGAGCTGCCCGAGCCGGACGAGACCGGCCGGCGGATCCGGCTCACCGTCGACCTCCAGCTCGACTTCGCGCTCAACCAGCCGCTCTCGCCCCTCGCGCTGGCCACCATCGAGCTGCTCGACGCCGAGTCCCCGTCGTACGCGCTCGACGTGCTGAGCGTGATCGAGTCGATCCTCGACGACCCCCGGCAGATCCTGTCCGCGCAGCAGTTCAAGGCGCGCGGCGAGGCGGTCGCCGCGATGAAGGCCGAGGGCATCGAGTACGAGGCCCGCCTGGAACTGCTCGACGACGTGACCCACCCGAAGCCCCTGGCGGAGCTGCTGGAGGCCGCGTACGAGATGTACCGGCAGGGCCACCCGTGGGTCGCCGACCACCAGCTCTCCCCCAAGGCCGTCGTCCGCGACATGTTCGAGCGCGCGATGACCTTCACCGAGTACGTGCAGTTCTACGGACTGACCCGCTCGGAGGGCCTGGTCCTGCGCTACCTGGCCGACGCGTACAAGACGCTGCGCCAGACCGTGCCCGAGGACGCCAAGACCGAGGAGCTGATCGACCTCATCGAGTGGTTGGGTGAGCTGGTCCGCCAGGTCGACTCCAGCCTGATCGACGAGTGGGAACGGCTGCGCAACCCGTCGGACGTGGCCGAGGTGGCCCAGGCGCACGCCTCCCTGACCGACCGGCCGCCCGCGGTGACCCGCAACGCGCGGGCGTTCCGGGTGCTGGTGCGCAACGCGCTGTTCCGCCGCGTGGAGCTGGCCGCGCTGCGCCGCTGGGACCTGCTCGCCGAGTTGGACGGCGGCGACGGCTGGGACTACGACGCGTGGGCCGACGCGCTCGCGCCCTACTTCGAGGAGTACGACTCGATCGGCGTCGGTCCCGACGCGCGTGGGCCGGCGCTGCTCATGATCGAGCAGGGGCGGGAGCGGTGGACCGTCCGGCAGAGCTTCGACGACCCCAACGGCGACCACGACTGGGGCATCAGCGCCGAGATCGACCTGGTGGCCTCCGACGAGGTCGGCGCCGCGGTCGTCCGGATCACCGACGTCGGCCAGCTCTAGCGACCATCTCGACCCGGGCCGTTCCCAGCAGGAGCTGCCCGTTCAGCGGGCGTCGGCGAAATGGACGCTGCGGGCGGTCGGTTCCCAGGCCAGGAACTCGGCGCGGGCTTGCTCCAGGCTGGCCGAGATCGCGTCTGCCGCATCGTTGCCGAGGACCAGCCGCAGCGGGGTCGCGTCAGCGTCGAGTGCGGCGAGGATGGCGGTGGCGGCCTTGGCGGGGTCGCCGGGCTGCCGGCCGTCGGCCGCGTCCAGGTTCGCCGCGACCGCCCCCACGCTGTCGGCGTACGCGTCGATCGCAGGAGCGCGCAGCATGGCCCCGGCGGCGTTGAGGTTCGTCCGGAAGGCTCCCGGCTCGACGATCAGTACCTTGATCCCGAACGGAGCCACCTCGGCCGCCAGTGCCTCGGAGAGTCCCTCCAGGGCGAACTTGGTCGCCGAGTAGGCGGCGACTCCGGCGAAGGACATCCGCCCGCCCATGCTGCTGAGCTGCACGATGGAACCCGAACCCCGCCGGCGCATGTGCGGCAGCACCTCCCGGGTCAGGGCCGCAGGACCGAAGAAGTGCAGGTCCATCAGGTCCCGTAGCTGCCGGTCGGTGGTCGCCTCGACCGCGCCGACCAGAGCGCGGCCGGCGTTGTTGACCAGGACGTCGATCCGGCCGTACCGGAGGATGACCTGGGTGACCACCGCGGTGATCCGGGCTGCGTCCGTAACGTCGAGTTCGAGCAGGCATACCCGGTCGGGGTGGGCCGCGGCCAGGTCCTGGAGCGTCGGCGGGCGGCGGGCGGTTGCCACGACGGTGTCACCGGCGCTCAGTGCCGCCTCGGCGATCGTCCGGCCGAAGCCCGAGGAGGTCCCGGTGATCAGCCAGACCCGGCCGGTCGGCGGGCGGGGGGACGGGGTTTCGGTGGACATCTCGGCCTCCAGTGGCGCGATGAGCTGAAAACAGTGTGGCCAGCGGCTACCTGGCGCGTCCAAGACAGAAGATCGTTCAGGCCATAAGGCCGATTTATGATTCCGGGATGGAGCTGCGCCAACTGCGCTACCTGGTGGCGATCGACGAGGCCGGGAATCTGGGCCGGGCCGCCCAGGGGCTCTACGTCAGCCAGCCCGCTCTCTCCTACGCTCTGCGCAAACTGGAGGCGGAGATCGGCGTGCGGCTCTTCGACCGGCACGCAGGGGGCGTGACGCCGACCGCCGCCGGGCGCGACGTGATCACCGAGGCGCGCCGTACGCTCCGGCAGGTCGACCGGATCACGGCCGTGGCGCAGCGGCACCGGCGCGGCCAGACCGGGGTGCTGCGGGTGGGCTTCGAGGCGAGCGGCGCGGGCGAGCTGACGACGCGTTCCCGGGCGGAGTTCGCCCGCCGGTATCCGGGCGTACGGGTGGAGCCAAGGCGATTCGACTGGGGCGAGGAGGCCGGCGCGCTGCGCGATGGCCGGGTCGACGTCGCCTTCGTCTGGCTCCCGAACGACCTCACCGGTATGCGTGTCGAGGTGGTGCAGACCGAGCATCGGCTGCTTGCCGTGGCCCGGGAACACCCACTCGCCGGTCGGGACAGCGTCTCGATCCTGGACACCAACGACGAGCCGTTGGTGTGGACCGAGCGGGCGCCGCGCGAGTGGGTGGACTGGTGGGCGGTGAACCCGCGGCCGGACGGGTCGAGCCCTCGCTGGGGCCCGACCAGCAACAACGTCGAGGAGATGTTGGAGCAGGTGGCGGAGGGGACGGCCATCTGCTTCGTGCCGGAGAGCATGGCGAGCTACTACGCCCGTCCCGACCTCGCCTGGGTGCCGCTGATCGACGTCGAACCGCTCCGGATCGCCCTCGCCTGGCCCGACCGCACCGACACCCGACTCGTTGGCGGTTTTGCCCATGTGGTCCGGGAACTCGCCGCCGAGAGAGCCTAGCCGGACCGTTGCGGTGTGCGGCCGACCATCTCCACCAGGGGGGTCGCCGGCACGCCGGACGGCCCCCTTTGTCGCGTTTTCCGCACCCCCGTTTTCACTGGGCGATGTCAGACCCGTCGATTAGAATGTATGTACTAATCGAGTTCCTGACCTGCAGGATTACGACTAGGGAGGACGCCCGTGACCGCTCCCGCCTCCACGCCCCTCACCCCGTACGCCACGCTGCTCGGTTTCACCCGCTACGTCGACCGCACCGGCCCCACCAAGGCGACCTTCGTGGGCGGGCTGCGCAAGCAGCGCGCCAGTCGATCCGGCTTCAACCCGCACGGCCAGTTCGTCAAGGCCCTCAAGGCCGACATCGCCTTCCACACCGGCGGCACGCACCTGAGCGGGGTGGTCGATCTGGTCAAGCCACGCTGGCGCCCGCTCTACCAGGCGCTCGTCCCCGGGGCCACGACCTGGTTGCACTCCCTCGGCGAGCCGGCCGCCGTCGACCTCGCCCAGACCCGCGACGCCCTGGCCATGCTGGGCGACCTGCCCGTCAAGATCAACCCCCACTTCGGCGTACGCCACAGCGACGGTCGCGCCGAAGCGGTCCGCCTGCACTTCGACGAGACCCCACCGAGCGAGGAATCGGTGCTCGCCACCCTGCACCTGATGGCCCGCCACATGGACGCGGTGCTCCCGCACGCCGAGCCGGTCCTGGTCGACGTCCGCCGTGGCCAGGCCCACCGCATGCCCGGCGACGCCAAGCCCGACCAGATCGAACGCTGGCTGTCCGGCGAAGCCGCCGCCTTCCGCGCCATCTGGTCCACCGCCGCCTAACCCGACACCCCTCCACCCACCCATCCCCACGCCAACCCACCCCCACGGGTAACTCGGCAAGATCACGCTCGATGCAGGATGTAGTGGCCTCGCCTACCCGGGAGGCCACTACCTCCCTGTTCGAGCACGATCATGCGTACGGCCGCCGACGCACGATCCATGGTTATCCACAGGGGCAGCGTGGCGGGCGGCTGATCGGCCAGCCTGGAGCGCATGCCGAAAGCTCCGCGACGCCCGCCGCAGTTGCGTGGTCGGGTCTTCCGCGGCTCGATCGCCGTCTCGCGCGGCCTGCTGAGCCGAAACGACTTACGCAGTTCCGCCTGGAGACCACTGTTCCGAGACATCTACGCCGATGCCGGGGTCCGGGTCACGCACGGCATCAGGTGCGCCGCCGTCGATCGTTGGCTGATTCCGCCAGGAGCGGCCATCGCGGGCCGCTCCGCTGCGGCCCTGTACGGCTGCCCGGCACCCGCCGCGAGCGAGCCGGTGGACGTGCTGATTCCCCGGGCGACCCGGGTCGGGCCGACCGCCGGGCTCCGGATCCACCGCGGGGAGTTCGACCCCGGCGACGCGGTGGACAGGGCCGGACTCAGGGTGACAAGTCCGGAGCGCACCTGCTGGGATCTCGCCCGATGGCTCGACGTGGTCGAGGCGGTGGTACTCCTCGACGGCATGCTGGCCAGGCGGCTCACCGATGTGCCCGCCCTCCGCGAATACGCCCTGAACCGGGCCGGTCGACGCGGCTGGCGGTCCCTGCTGCGTGCCGTCGATCTGGCGGACGCCGGCGCGGAGTCACCCCAGGAGTCGCGGACCCGCGTACGGCTGGTGCTCGCCGGCCTGCCCCGCCCTCAGACGCAGTGGGTCGTCGCCGAGCAGGGTCGGTTCGTGGCCCGACTCGACCTGGCCTGGCCCGAGTTCAAGGTGGCGGTGGAATATGACGGGCTCTGGCACGACGATCCCGAGCAGTTTCAGCGGGACCGCCGACGGCTGAACCGACTGCTCGGCAACGAGTGGATCGTGCTGCACGTCACCGCCAAACGCCTCCGGGACGACTTCGACGGATTCCTCGCCGAGGTCAGGGCCGCCCTACGAGCGCGATCCCGCGCCATCCGGTCGCGATGATCGTGCTCGAACATGGATGTAGTGGCTTCCCTGCGCAGGGAAGCCACTACATCCTGGATCGAGCGCGATCATGCGCGGGGCGGGGCGGGGCGGTGCGGGGCTCCGGGGGGCTTGTCAGGCGGCGGGGAGGTACTTGGCCAGATCGTCGAGGATCTTGTTGGCGGCGCCGACGCCGATGCCGGTCATCCAGACCTCGTCGGAGACGGAGTACGCCTTGCCGGCCTTGACGGCGCTGAGGCCCTTCCAGAGGGTCCCGCCCGCGACCTTGGCCTGCTCGGCGGCGGCCTTGTCGCCGTACGCGGTCACGAAGATGACGTCACCGTCGACCTCGTTGACCCGCTCGGGGCTGACCAGGTCGAAGCGCTTGTCCTCCTTGTTGGCGAGCAACTGCCGCTCGGGGCGCCCGAGCCCGGTGTCGCCCAGGACGATGCCGGAGAAGGAGTCCGGGCCGTACACCCGGATGTTGCCGGGCAGGAACCGCACGATCGACACCCTGCGGGCGGCGGCGTCGCCGAGGGTGGCGCCGAAGTCCTTGGCCCGCTTCTCGTACGCGCCGAGCAGGTCCTTGGCCTGCTGCTCACGCCCGAGCGCCCGGCCGTCGAGGAGGAAGTTGTCCTTCCAGGTGATGCCCACCTTGTCGGTGAACACGGTCGGCGCGATGGCGGACAGTTCGTCGTAGAACTTCTCCTGGCGGAACTTGCTGCCGAGGATGAGGTCGGGCTTGAGCGCGTTGATCGCCTCCAGGTCGGGCTCGGCGAGCACCCCGACCGTCTTGATGCTGGCGAGCTTGTCCGCGCCGAAGTAGGTCGGCCAGCTCTTGGCCTCACCGGCCGTGGCGGCGCCGACGGGCGTGACGCCCAGCGAGAGCGCTGTGTCGATCTTGTCAGTGTCGAGCACGACGACACGCTTGGGCTCGGCCGGGACCTTTGTGGTGCCCATGGCGTGGGTGATCTCCCGGGTGTCCCCGGTGGTGGAGCCGGCGACCGGGTCGCTCTCACCGCAGGCGGTGAGACCGACGCCGAGGGCGACGGTCGCGGCGAGAGCGGCGACGAGACGACGCATCAGAGTCCTTTCGAGGGGTACGAGCCGACGAGCGGGATGGCCGCGTCGCCGGTGGGGCGGGGGTCAGGCGGAGTTGCCGCCGCTGTACGCGGGTACCACCAGCGGCGCGCCGGTGACCGGGCAGGGCACGACCACGCAGGCCAGCCCGAAGACGTCGCGGACCAGGTCGGCGGTGAGGATCTCCCGGGGCGGTCCGGCGGCCACCACGGCACCGTCGCGCATCGCGACCAGGTGGTCGGCGTAGCGGGCGGCCTGGTTCAGGTCGTGCAACACGGCGACCACGGTGCGGCCCCGCTCGACGCGTAGCCGGTGCAGGAGGTCCAGCACCTCCACCTGGTGGGCCAGGTCGAGGAAGGTGGTCGGCTCGTCCAGCAGCAGGGCGTCGGTGTCCTGGGCGAGCGTCATGGCGATCCACACCCGCTGCCGCTGCCCGCCGGAGAGGCTGTCCACCGGCCGGTGGGCCAGGTCGGTCACGTCGGCCAGGGTCATCGCCCGGTCGACGGCCGCGCCGTCCTCCGGCGACCACTGCCGCCACCACCGCTGGTAGGGCTGCCGGCCGCGCCCGACCAGGTCAGCCACGGTGACGCCCTCGGGCACCAGCGGGCTCTGCGGCAGGACGCCGAGGCGGCGGGCCACCTCCCGGGTGGGCAGCTCGCGGATCGCGGTGCCGTCCAGCAGGACCGTGCCCCGGCGCGGGCTGAGCAGCCGGGCCATGGTGCGCAACAGGGTGGACTTGCCGCACGCGTTCGGGCCGACGATCACGGTGAACGCGTCGGTGGGCAGATCCAGGTCGAGCCCGTCGAGCACGGTCCGCTCGTCGTAGCCGGCGACCAGGTCGCGGGTGGAGAGCATCACACGACTCCTTGAGGCGTCACGACGACCGCCGCCGTCCGCGCAGCAGCAGGAAGATCAGGTACGGGCCGCCGATCGCGGCGGTCAGCACACCGGCGGGCAGTTGGGTGGGTGCGAGCAGGCGTCGGCCGGCCAGGTCGGCCAGCACCAGCAGCAGCGCGCCGAGCAGCGCGGCGCAGACCAGCGGTGGCCGTTCGGCGCGGACCAGTCGACGGGCCACCTGGGGCGCGACCAGCGCGACGAAGTCGACGGCGCCGACCTGGGCGGTGACCATCGCGGCGACGAGGACGCCGGCGCCGGCCAGGCCGATCCGGCGGGCCACCGGGCGCAGCCCGACGCCGCGGGCGGTGTCGTCGTCCAGGGCGGTGCTGTTCAGCGCCCAACCGGCCCAGGCCAGCACCGGCAGCAGCACCAGCAGGGTGCCGGCGATCCAGGCGGCCTCGGTCCAGCCCTTGCCGGCCAGGGTGCCGATCAGCCAGATCTGCGCGCGCAGCCCGTCGATCGGGTCGGCGGTGAGCATGACCACCTCGGTCAGTGCCCGGAAGGCGAACGCCACCGCCACGCCGGCGAGGACGAACCGCTGCGCGGCCAGCCCGTGCCGGGCGCCCAGGGCGAACAGCAGCACCGCCGCGAGCAGCCCGCCCACCAGCGCGGTGGGTGCCACCAGCACCGCCGCCATGCCGCTGGTCAGGGCCACCGTCGCGGCAAGACCGGCGCCCTGGGTGATGCCGATGACGTCCGGGCTGGCGAGCGGGTTGCGGGCCACGCTCTGGATCAGGGTGCCGGCGATGCCGAAGGCCGCGCCGGCCGTCGCCGCCAGCACGACCCGCGGCAACCGAAGATCAAAGACCACGAGGTCGTACGGGGTGCCGGCGCCGGAGAGGGCGCGCAACACGTCGGCCGGGGCGACGTACGGGGTGCCCAGGGAGAGGCTGAGCACGACGGCCAGCAGCAGCAGCACGGTCAGCACGGCGGCGCCCAGCACCGCGCGACGGCGGATGACCAGGCTGACCGGGCCGAGCCGCAGCAGCGACCGTCCGGCCAGCCGGGCGTCGCCGTTGGTGGGTGACAGGCCGGCCGGGGCGGACGAACCCGCGGAGCGCTGGGTGGTGGTCACGCGGTCACCACCCGGGCGCGGCGGACCAGGACGGCCAGCAGCGGCGCGCCGATCAGCGCGGTGACGATCCCGGCCGGTATCTCGCCGGGTGGGGCGACGAGCCGGCCGACGACGTCGGCGCCGAGCAGCAGCGCCGGGCCGAGCAGGGCGGAGACGGCGAGGGTCCAGCGGTGGTCCGCGCCGACCAGGGCGCGGGCCAGGTGTGGCACGGCCAACCCGACGAAGGCGACCGGTCCGGCTGCCGCCACCGCCGCGCCGGTCAGCAGCACGGCGGCGAGACCACCGCCGAGGCGGACCAGGCCGATGCGGTGGCCGAGGCCGCGGGCCACGTCGTCGCCGAGGGCCAGCGCGTCCAGACCTCGGGCCACCAGGGCGGCAAGCACCAGCCCGGCGAGGACGAAGGGCAGCACCTGCGCGGCGACCGAGAGGTCGCGGCCGGCCAGCCCGCCGACCACCCAGAACCGGTACTCCTCGAAGGTGCGGGCGTCGATGCTGAGCAGCGCGTACACCCCGGAGGCCAGGCTGGCGTCGAGGGCCGCGCCGACGAGCGCGAGGGTGACCGGGCTGGCGCCCTCGCGGGCGCGGGTGGCGATGGCGAAGACCAGCAGGCCGGCGATCAGCGCCCCGGCGATGCCGAACCAGACGTACCCGGCGAGCGTGCTGACGCCGAAGACGGAGATGGCGAGCACCACACCGAACGACGCGCCCGCGCTGATGCCGAGGATGCGCGGCTCGGCCAGCGGGTTGCGGGTGAGCGCCTGGAACAACACGCCGGCCACGGCGAGGGCGAGACCGACGGTGAGGCCGAGCGCGGTACGCGGCATCCGCAACTCGCGCACGATGGTGCTGGCCTCGCCGCCGTCCGGTGCGACGAGAGCGTGCCAGACCTGGTCGACGCCGAGGTCCCGACTGCCGAGCGCGAAGCTGGCCAGCACGGCGAGCAGCAGCACCAGCGCGGAGCCGACGGTGACGGCCACCCGGCGGCCGGTGCGGGTGCCGGACCGGCCGCGGACCTGGGTCGGCCGGCTGGCGAGCGCGGTCACGAATCTCCCTGCACGATCGGGCTTAGGTTCGCCTAACCTTAGCCGACCTGCGGAAAGTGACCTAACCGGCGTCGGTCGATGCCGTCGAGGGCTCCTCCGGTACGCCCGGCGCGCCACCGTCGCCGGTCTCCGCGCCGCCGCGCGGCAGTACGGTCAGCGGCCGCATCATCTCGTTGTCCTCGTGCTCCAAGAGGTGGCAGTGCCAGGCATAGCGGCCCGGCAGGTCGAAGTGCGCCTTGATCCGGGTCACCTCCCACGGGTACGCGAGCACCGTGTCCATCCGCCCCCGGTGTCCCGGGCCGGGCCGCGCCCGGCCGGACTGCCCCTGGCCCAGCAACTCGAACTGGACCTGGTGCAGGTGGACCGGGTGCACGTGGCGGGTGAAGTTGCGCACCTCCCACACCTCGGTCGTGCCGAGGGTGGGCTGTTCGGTCACCGGGTCGCTCCAGCGCAGCGGCAGACCACGGCCACGCTCGTCGAGGACGCCGAGGAGCATGGTCATCGAGCCGTCGGACGTCCGCTCGTTGAGCGACAGCCGGCGGACCCGTTGGGCCGTTCCGAGCCGCGGTTGCCCCGGCAGCCGCAGCTGCTCCGGCGGCACGCTCGGGTCCACCTCGGCCGTATCGGTGACCACGAAGCGCAGCACCTGCCCGGTGGTCCGCGGGTCGGCCGGCGCGAAGTCCACACCCGGCCGGCCGCCGCCGTACATCCCGTCGGGTCCCTCGTTGACGAGGTACAGCTCGGTGCCGGCCGGCACGTCGGTGAAGTCGACGATCGCGTCGACCCGCTGGGCGGGGCCGAGCGCCACGCGCTCGTGCGGCACCGGCTCGGGCAGGAAGCCGCCGTCGCTGCCGATCTGCCAGACCGGGAGCACTGGACGGGCCGGCCGCGCGGTGGCGTTGGCGGTCACGCTGAGCAGCAGGAAGCGGCTGTTGCAGGCGTTCAGCAACCGGAATCGGTAACGCCGGCGCCGCACCGTGAGCGTGGGCCAGGTACGACCGTTGACCACCATGGTGGAGGCGGAGAACCCGGGCACCCAGGTCGGCGGCCCGTCGCCGCCGCCGGAGTATCGCCGCGGGTAGCGCAGCTCGCCGTCGGCGGTGAAACTGCGGTCCTGGATCATCAGCGGGATGTCGTGGTGTGCGGTGTGCGGCGCGTCGGCGCGGGCCGGCGCCGGGCCGGGCAGCACCCCGTCCGGCAGGTCGTCCCCACCGCCGCCGAGCAGGTAGAACCCGGCCGGCCCGGCGTAGACGTTCGCCCGGGTGAGCCCAAGCGTGTGGTCGTGGTACCAGAGGGTGCAGGGCCGCTGGTCGTTGGCGTACTCGAAGGTGGCCGAACCCGGCGCCCAGCGCAGGCCGGAGCGTTCGGCGAAGCGGGACCGGAACTCGCGGTACGCGCCGCCGGCCACGGCGAAGTCGGGCGGTAGGTCGCGGGCCACCGGCAGGTACCACGCCTCGGAGTGCCCGTCGCTCTCCTGCGTGCTGTGCCCACCGTGCAGGTGCACCACCTGCGGCACCGGCCCGCGGTATCCCTGCGGGCTGCCGTCCGAGTGCCCGTGTCGGTCGCGGCCCTCGACGCCACCGGCCGGGTTGGCCCAGTGCAGGGTGGGGTCCACCGGCAGCAGGTGCGGCAGGTAGTCGCCCCGGCCGTCGACGAGCTGGTTGACCCAGGTCACCCGCACCGGGCGGCCGACCCGCGCCACGATGCTCGGGGCGGGGTAGCCGAAGCTGTCGGGATGGGCGGTGGAGCCGTAACCCCACACGGTGGTGCGCGGCCACGACGGCGGCAGGATCTGCTGGCGGAACTGTCGCACCGCGATCTCGTACGTGTCGCGCTCCGGGTCGGTCGCCACCGCTGGCATGGCCGGCGGGATCCGCAGCGGTGTGACGTACTTCGGGATGTCACGGGCGTCCAGCGTCGCCAGCGCGGTGGCCGCCCGGCCGGACGTCGTCCAACCCGCCGGACCCAGCAGCGCGGCGCTGCCGGCGGCACCAGCCGCGAACAGCCGTCGTCTGGTGACCATGGCGCACCTCCACGTGTTCGCGACCCGGACAGAAGAAGAATGGGTTTCGCGGAGTGCCACCGGATGGGCAGAAGGCGGATCAGACCCATAAGAGGGACAAACCGCACCAGTCGCGTCCTAGGGTGTGGGCATGCGATTCGACCAGCACACGGTCGTCCTGCTCCTCCGACCGGCGGACCCGCCGGAGTTGCCGCAGGACGCGATCGACCGGTTGCAGGACGCGCATCTGGCCCACCAGGCGGGGCTGGTCGAGCAGGGGTTGGTGCTCGCGACCGGGCCGTTCCTGCACCCCGACGATGACCTGCTGCGGGGTTTCGTCGTGCTCTCCATCGCCCCGGACGAGGCGCGTGACCTCTACGCCAACGATCCGGCGGTGCGGGCCGGACGCCTGGTCGCGCAGGTGGCGAGCTGGCTGGTGCCGGAGGGCAACGTGCGGTTCGAGGGCGTGCCGATCCCCCGGTCGATGCTGGAGGCGGCGGCGGGCGACTGACTCAGCCGGCCAACGAACCGATCTCGACCACCCGCAGCGCGTCCAGCTCTCCGGTGATCACGCGCAGCGCCGGAAAGTAGTCGGCCAGCACCTGCCGGCAGTCGCCGCACGGCTCGCTGACGGCGCGGCCCCGGTCGGCGACCGTGACGATTGTCTCCAACTCGGTGACTCCCTGCGTGGCGGCCGTGCCGATCACCACGAGTTCGGCGCAGGACCCACCGGTGGCGTGTTGGACGTTCACGCCGGTGAAGACCCTCCCGTCGGCGGTCCGGGCGGCCGACGCGACGGTGTGGTGCTGGCTGCGGCAGCGCAGCTTGGCGACCGCGGTGGCGGCCTGCACCAACGCGCGGTCGGTGTCCCGCAGCTCCATCTCGGCCCCCAGCGCTCGACGTCGAGCGCCCACTCTAGGTGCCACCCCCGGACGTCGACGGACCGGCCGCGCGGTAACCCAGGGGCGGTACGCCGTCGGGCTGCCTATCCTTGGGCACGACATGCAGAATCCAATCGCCTCCGTCGCGACCGACCCGGTTCGCGAGCTGCACCGCCGCCTGCTCCCTCTGATGTTCCGCGACCAGCGCCGGCTCCAGCGGCGGCTGGACGGTGCCCGCAAGCTGCGCGACCCGCAGCGCCGGGAGGCGGCGCTCGCCGAGATCACCGCCGACCTGGTCCGGGCCGAACAGCGGCTCGCCACCCGCCAGGCCGCGGTGCCGGTGATCACGTACCCGGCGGGGTTGCCGGTCAGTGAGCGCAAGGACGACATCGCCGCCGCCATCCGCGACCACCAGGTGGTGATCGTCGCGGGTGAGACCGGCTCCGGCAAGACCACCCAGTTGCCCAAGATCTGCCTGGAGTTGGGGCGCGGGGTGCACGGCCTGATCGGGCACACCCAGCCCCGGCGGTTGGCGGCCCGGACGGTGGCCGACCGGATCGCCGAGGAACTGGGCACCGAGCTGGGTGACGTGGTCGGCTACAAGGTGCGCTTCAGCGACCAGGTCAGCGAGCGCAGCCTGGTCAAGCTGATGACCGACGGCATCCTGCTGGCCGAGTTGCAGACCGACCGGATGCTGCGCCAGTACGACACATTGATCATCGACGAGGCGCACGAGCGCAGCCTCAACATCGACTTCATCCTCGGGTACCTGCGGGAGCTGCTGCCCCGCCGACCCGACCTCAAGGTGATCATCACCTCGGCGACCATCGAGACCGACCGGTTCGCCCGGCACTTCGCCGGGCCACCGACGGCCGACGAACCGGAGGGCGTGCCCGCACCGGTGGTCGAGGTCTCCGGGCGCACCTACCCGGTGGAGGTGCGCTACCGGCCGCTGCTCGAACTGGCCGAGGGCGAGGAGGACGGCGACGGCGACGAGGAGAACGTCCGCGACCAGATCCAGGCCATCGGCGACGCCGTCGAGGAACTGGCCGGCGAGGGTCCCGGCGACATCCTGGTCTTCCTCAGCGGCGAACGCGAGATCCGGGACACCGCGGACGCGCTCGCCAAACTGGTGCAGACCAAGCGCTCCCTGCTCGGCACCGAGATCCTGCCGCTGTACGCGCGGCTCTCCAGCGCCGAGCAGCACCGCGTCTTCGCCGCGCACACCTCGCGTCGGGTGGTGCTCGCCACGAACGTCGCGGAGACCTCGCTGACCGTGCCCGGCATCAAGTACGTGGTGGACCCGGGCACCGCCCGGATCTCCCGCTACTCCAGCCGGCTCAAGGTGCAGCGGCTGCCGATCGAGCCGGTGTCCCAGGCGTCGGCCAACCAGCGCAAGGGTCGCTGTGGGCGTACCTCGGACGGCATCTGCATCCGCCTCTACGACGAGCAGGACTTCCTCTCCCGGCCCGAGTTCACCGACCCGGAGATCCTGCGCACCAACCTGGCGTCGGTCATCCTCCAGATGACCGCGATCGGGCTCGGCGACCTGGCCGCGTTCCCGTTCATCGACCCGCCGGACAAGCGCAACATCACCGACGGCGTCAACCTGCTGCACGAGCTGGGCGCGTTGGACCCGACCGAGGCCGACCCGGCGAAGCGGCTCACCGCGCTGGGCCGTCGCCTGGCCCAGTTGCCCGTCGACCCGCGGCTGGCCCGGATGGTGGTCGAGGGCGAACGCAACGGCTGCGCCACCGAGGTGCTGGTGATCGCCGCCGCGCTCTCCATCCAGGACCCGCGCGAGCGGCCGGCGGAGAAGCAGGCCCAGGCCGACCAGGCGCACGCCCGGTTCGCCGACAAGGAGTCGGACTTCGTCGCCTACCTCAACCTGTGGCGTTACCTGCGGGAGCAGCAGCGGGAGCTGTCCTCCAGCGCGTTCCGCCGGATGTGCAAGGCGGAATACCTCAACTACCTGCGGATCCGCGAGTGGCAGGACATCGTCGGCCAGTTGCGTCAGGTGTTGCGTACCCCGCCGCAGGAGGGTGATCGGCGCGGCGGGCGACCGGCGCGCGACACCGCCGACGGCGCGGACGCCGGCCGGGGGGAGAGCCGGCGCGGCGGCGCGGACCTGCCGGAGGAGATCGACACCCCGAAGGTGCACCAGTCGCTGCTTCCCGGCCTGCTGTCCCACGTCGGGCTCAAGGACGCCCAGAAACACGAGTACCTGGGGGCGCGGGGCGCGAAGTTCGGGATCTTCCCCGGATCGGCGCTGTTCAAGAAGCCGCCACGGTGGGTGATGGCCGCCGAGCTGGTGGAGACCTCCCGGCTGTGGGGCCGCATCGCCGGCCGGGTCGAGCCGGAGTGGGTCGAGCCGCTGGCGCAGCACCTGGTCAAGCGCAGCTACAGCGAGCCGCACTGGGAGAAGAAGCAGGCCGCGGTGATGGCCTACGAGAAGGTCACCCTGTACGGAGTCCCGCTCGTCACCTCCCGCAAGGTCAACTTCGGTCGGATCGACCCGGTGCTGAGCCGCGAGCTGTTCATCAGGCACGCCCTCGTCGAGGGCGACTGGCAGACCCACCACCAGTTCTGGGCGGACAACAAGCGGCTGCTCGCCGAGATCGAGGAGTTGGAGAGCCGGGCGAGACGCCGGGACATCCTGGTCGACGACGAGACCATCTTCGGCTTCTACGACCAGCGGATCCCCGCCGACGTGTCCTCCGGCCGGCACTTCGACAGCTGGTGGAAGAAGACCCGCCGGGAGCAGCCCGACCTGCTCACCTTCACCCGCGACGTGCTGGTCAACGACGGCCGGCCGGGGGTGGACGAGGACGACTACCCGGACGAGTGGCAGGCCGACGGGGTGCGCCTGCCGCTGACGTACCGGTTCGAGCCGGGCACGCCGGACGACGGCGTCACCGTGGACATCCCGCTTCCCCTGCTCAACCAGGTGCCGGCGGAGAGCTTCGACTGGCAGGTGCCGGGGCTGCGCGAGGAGACGGTGATCGCGCTGATCCGATCGCTGCCCAAGGCGATCCGCCGCAACTTCGTTCCGGTGCCGGACTACGCCCGCGCCGCCCTGGCGGCGATCACCCCCGGCGAGACGTCGCTGCTGGACGCGCTCACCCGTGAGCTGCGCCGGATGACCGGGGTCACCGTGCCCCGCGACGCCTGGGAGCCGGACAGGCTCCCCGCCCACCTCCGGGTGACCTTCCGGGTGCTCGGCGACGACGACAAACCGGTCGCCGAGGGCAAGGACCTGCCGGCCCTGCAACGTCAACTCCGCCAGGAGGTACGCCAGGTGGTGGCGGCCGCCGCGCCGGAGATCGCCCGTACCGGGCTGCGGGAGTGGAGCCTGGGCGCCCTGCCGAGGACCATCGAGCAGGTGCGCGCCGGATACGCGGTGACCGCGTACCCGGCGCTCGTCGACGAGGGCGCCACGGTCGGGGTGAAGGTGTTCGACTCCCCCGCCGAGGCGGAGGCGGCCCACTGGGCCGGCACCCGCCGGCTGCTGCGGCTCACCGTGCCCTCCCCGGCCCGGTTCCTACAGGGTCGGCTCAGCAACGAGGCGAAGCTGGCGCTCAGTCGCAACCCGCACGGCGGCGTGCAGGAGCTGATCGAGGACGCGGCCGGCGCGGCGATCGACCGGCTGATCGGCGACGCCGGCGGACCGGCCTGGGACGCCGAGGGGTTCGCGGCGCTGCGCGAGAAGGTCCGGGCCGACCTGGTCGACACCGTGGTCGAGGTGATGGACCGGGCCCGCCGGGTGCTCGCCGCCGCGTACGCCGTGGAACAGCGGCTCGGCGCGACCCGCAACCTCGCCGTGGTGGCCGCGCTCGCCGACATCCGCAAGCAGCTCGCCGGTCTGGTGCACGCCGGGTTCATCACCGAGGCCGGATACGCCCGGCTGCCCGACCTGTTGCGCTACCTCACCGCCATCGAGCGTCGACTGGACCGCCTCGGCGGCAACCCGCAGCGCGACCGCCAGCAGCAGGACCGCGTCGCGGTGGTGCAGAAGGAGTACGACGACCTGCTCGCCGCGCTGCCGCCGGCCCGCCGACAGGCGACCGCCGTGCGGCAGATCCGCTGGATGATCGAGGAGTTGCGGGTGAACGTCTTCGCCCAGGCGCTGGGTACCCCGTACCCCGTCTCGGAACAGCGGATCTACCGCGCGATGGACGACGCCGAGGGCCGCTGACACCGGCGGCCGCTGCGGTCAGCGCGCCTGGATGGAGAGCCCGCGGGCGCCCGCGGCGGTCCGCACGGTGCTGGTCAGCGCCGTGCCACGCGGGGGTGCGGCGGCGGCCGACCACCAGGCCCGGTTCTCCCGGTACCAGTGGAAGACCTCGCTCAGCCCATCCTCGAACCGGATCTGCGGCTCGAAGCCGAGCTCGTCGGTGATCTTGCGGTAGTCCAGCGAGTAGCGCTGGTCCTGCACCTTGCGGTCGGGTACGTGCCGGACCCGTTCCCAGCCGGCGCCGGCCAGCCGCAGGATCCGCTCGGCGAGGGCACGGTTGGTGAGTTCGAGGTCGCCACCGATGTTGTAGACCTCGCCGGCCCGGCCCTTGGCCAGCACCAGCGCGATGGCCCGGCAGTGGTCGTCCACGTGCAGCCACTCGCGCACCGCGCTGCCGTCGCCGTGCAGGGTGATGTCCTGACCGGTGAGCAGGCTGGTGACGAATCGCGGGATGACCTTCTCCACGTGCTGGTACGGGCCGTAGTTGTTGGCGCAGCGGGTGATCGACACGTCCACGTCGTAGGTGCGCCAGTAGGACCGGACCACGCAGTCGCTCGCGGCCTTCGACGCCGCGTACGGGGAGTTGGGCTCCAGCACGCAGGTCTCGTTCCAGGAACCGGCGCTGATCGAGCCGTACACCTCGTCGGTGGAGACGTGCACGACCCGGCCGACGCCTCCGCGTGCGCACGCGGCAAGCAGGTGGTGCGAACCCATCACGTTGGTCTCGAAGAACGGCGCCGGGTCGTCGATGGATCGGTCGACGTGGGATTCGGCGGCGAAGTGCACCACGGCGTCATGCCCCGGCACCACGTCGGCGAGCAACTGGCGGTCGCAGATGTCCCCGCGGACGAACGTCAGGCGGGGGTGCGCGGCCGGCAGGTTGGCCCGGTCACTGGCGTAGGTCAGCTTGTCGAGGACGGTCACGTCGCAGTGCTCGAACCCGGTGTAGCGCCCGCCGAGCAGACTCCGCGCGAAGTGCGATCCGATGAAGCCAGCACCGCCGGTAACCAGGATCCTCATGGATGGCCTCCCTGCCGGCGAGAAAGGCCGTCGGCGCGCTGAGACGAATGGGGCTTTTGCCCGCAAGGAACCACCTTAGGGGACCAGTGTCGGCACCATCGCTGATATCTACGCCTTAAGCATTATTTAACCCATCGGGTCGATTACCGGACCCGATCAGAGCGGATCCACGCCCGGCGGGAGGTCGTCACCGTCGATCGCCGACTGGATGTAGTCGAGCAGGATCCGCCGGAGCTCCCGGCCGGCGTGGGTCGGCACGACGTCGCGACGCCGGGCGACCGCGATCGTCCGCCGCACCCCGGGCGGGGCCAGCGGAGTGGCCCGCACGGCCGGGCGACGCGCCAGCACGATGCCCGGCACCAACGCGATGCCGAGTCCCGCCTCGACGAAGCTCAGCACCGCGTCCATCTCCCCGCCGTCCACCGCGAAGGTCGGTTCGAAGCCCGCGTCGCGGCACGCCTGGATGGTGGCGTCGCGCAGGTCGTACCCCTCCCGGAACATCACCATCGGCTGGTCGCGCAGGTCGGTGATGTGCAGGTCGCCGGTCACCGAGGCGGTCGGCACCTCCCCCACCGAGGCCACCACCAGGCTCTCCCGCAGGATCGGGTCGACGCGCAGGCCCGGGTCGGCGCCCTGGGCCGGCATGATGATCAGCGCCAGGTCGAGGTCGCCGCGCAGCAGGTCGCGGACGAGGTCCTGGGAGCCACTCTCCTCGACGCGCAGGTCGATGGTGGGGTGGGCGTCGCGGAACCGGCGCAGCACCGGCGGGGCGAGTGAGGTGGCCAGACTCGGGGTGGCCCCGAGCCGGACGCGGCCGCGGCGCAGCCCGACCAGCTCCTGCACCTCCCGGGTGGCGGTCTCCACGTCGGCGAGGATCCGGGTGGCCAGTGGCAGCAGCACCTCGCCCGCCGCGGTGAGGGCGATGTTGCCCCTTACCCGCTCGAACAACGGTGCCCCGAGGTCGGCCTCCAGAGCGTGAATTTGCTTACTGAGAGAAGGCTGAGTGATGCCCACGAGATCGGCGGCTTGGGTGAAATGTCGTACTTCGGCCACCGCGACGAAGTACCGGAGCTGATGGAGCTGCATCTACATAGCCTACGGCTATCAACACTGCGAGTTTGATGCATTGGACGACTGATCGAAGTGCTCCTAGCGTCGGTCCTGTGGTAATCACGAAAACTCGGTCGCCCATCCGCTCGAACGTCGGCCTCAAGGCCGTCATGGCGGTGACGGGCATCCTGCTGGCGCTGTTCCTCATCGCGCACATGTTCGGAAACCTGAAGGTGTTCACGGGGGAGACCTCGTTCGACCACTACGCGCACTGGCTGCGCGACATCGGCAAGCCGTTGCTGCCCGGCGTCTGGTTCCTGTGGATCCTGCGCACCGTGCTGGTGGTGGCGGTCGTCGCCCACATCGTGGCCGCCACCGTGCTGGCCCGGCGCGCCCGCGCGGCCCGCCCGGTCAGGTACGCCCACCGCAAGAAGGTCAACGGCAGCTACGCCGCCCGCACCATGCGCTGGGGTGGCGTGATCATCCTGCTCTTCGTGATCTACCACCTGCTGGACCTGACCACCGGCACGCTGAACCCGGTCGGCGACGCCAGCAAGCCGTACGGCAACGTCGTCGCCGACTTCGCGCCCGAGCGCTGGTACGTCACGCTCTTCTACACCCTCGCCATCCTCGCGGTCGGCTTCCACCTGCGCCACGGCGCGTTCAGCGCGTTCCGCAGCCTCGGCCAGCAGACACCGCGCGGCGAGCGCCGGGCGCGTACCGCCGCGCTGGTCTTCGCCGTGCTGCTCTGCGCCGGATACCTGGTGGTCCCGTTCGCCGTACTCACCGGATTGGTGTCCTGACATGGAACTCTTCACCGAGGGCGACCCGATCGCCGACACCAGGGCTCCCGCCGGCCCGGTCGAGAAGCGTTGGGAGACCCGGCGCTTCGAGGCCAAGCTGGTCAACCCCGCCAACCGCCGCAAGATGACCGTGATCGTGGTCGGCACCGGCCTGGCCGGCGGCTCCGCCGCCGCGACCCTGGCCGAGCAGGGCTACCACGTCAAGTCCTACTGCTACCAGGACAGCCCGCGCCGGGCGCACTCCATCGCGGCACAGGGCGGCATCAACGCGGCGAAGAACTACCGCAACGACGGCGACTCCGTGCACCGGCTGTTCTACGACACCGTCAAGGGCGGCGACTTCCGCTCCCGCGAGTCGAACGTGCACCGGCTCGCCGAGGTGTCGGTCAACATCATCGACCAGTGCGTCGCCCAGGGGGTGCCGTTCGCCCGCGAGTACGGCGGTCTGCTCGACACCCGCTCCTTCGGTGGCGCCCAGGTGCAGCGCACCTTCTACGCCCGGGGCCAGACGGGCCAGCAGCTCCTGCTCGGCGCGTACCAGGCCCTGGAGCGGCAGATCGGCCTCGGCAACGTCGAGATGAACGCCCGGCACGAGATGCTGGAACTGGTCCTCGTCGACGGCAAGGCCCGCGGCATCGTGGTCCGGGACCTGGTCACCGGCGAGATCAGCACCGAGATGGCCGACGCCGTGGTGCTCGCCTCCGGCGGGTACGGCAACGTCTTCTACCTCTCCACCAACGCCAAGGGCTGCAACGTCACCGCCACCTGGCGCGCGCACCGCAAGGGCGCGTACTTCGCCAACCCCTGCTACACGCAGATCCACCCGACCTGCATCCCGGTCTCCGGCGACCACCAGTCGAAGCTGACCCTGATGAGCGAGTCGCTGCGCAACGACGGCCGGGTCTGGGTGCCGAAGACCAAGGGTGACGACCGCAGCCCGAAGGACATCCCGGAGGACGAGCGGGACTACTACCTGGAGCGGATCTACCCCTCCTTCGGCAACCTGGTCCCCCGCGACATCGCCTCCCGCGCCGCCAAGAACGTCTGCGACGAGGGCCGGGGTGTCGGCCCGACGAAGCTCGGCGTCTACCTCGACTTCGCCGACGCCATCGGCCGGCTGGGCCGCAAGGCCATCGAGGCCAAGTACGGCAACCTCTTCGAGATGTACGAGCGGATCACCGGCGAGGACCCGTACGAGGTGCCGATGCGCATCTACCCCGCCGTGCACTACACGATGGGCGGCCTGTGGGTCGACTACGACCTCCAGTCGAACATCCCCGGCCTGTTCGTGATCGGCGAGGCGAACTTCTCCGACCACGGCGCGAACCGACTCGGCGCCTCGGCGCTGATGCAGGGCCTCGCCGACGGCTACTTCGTGCTGCCCACCACGATCGCCAACTACCTGGCGTCGGGCGGCCTGGAGAAGGTCGACGCCAGCCACCCGGCGGCCGTCGAGGCGCGTACCGAGGTCGAGAACCGCGTCCAGCGGCTGCTCGCGGTCGACGGCGACCGGACCGTGGACTCGTTCCACCGGGAGCTGGGCCAGATCATGTGGGAACACTGCGGCATGGAGCGCAGCGAGGCCGGTCTGCGCAAGGCGATCGACGAGATCCGTGCCCTGCGCGAGCAGTTCTGGCAGCGCGTCAAGGTGTCCGGCACCGGCGAGGAACTCAACCAGTCGCTGGAGAAGGCCGGCCGCGTCGCCGACTTCTTCGAACTGGCCGAGCTGATGTGCATCGACGCCCTGCACCGCGAGGAGTCCTGCGGCGGCCACTTCCGGGCCGAGCACCAGACCCCCGACGGTGAGGCGCAGCGCGACGACGACCGGTTCGCGTACGTGGCGGCCTGGGAGTTCACCGCCACCGGTGAGCCCTCCGTGCTGCACAAGGAAGACCTGAAGTTCGAATACGTCCACCCCACGCAGCGGAGCTACAAGTGAACCTGACCCTGCGCATCTGGCGCCAGAAGGGCCCTGAGGACAAGGGTCGGATGGTGACCTACCCGGTCGACGACGTGTCCCCGGACATGTCGTTCCTGGAGATGCTCGACGTGCTCAACGATCGGCTCATCCTCGCCGGCGAGGACCCGGTCGCCTTCGACCACGACTGCCGCGAGGGCATCTGCGGCATGTGCGGCCTGATGATCAACGGTGACGCGCACGGGCCGCAGCGCGGCACGACCGCCTGCCAGCTGCACATGCGACAGTTCACCGACGGCGAGACGATCGACATCGAGCCGTGGCGGGCCAGCGCCTTCCCGGTGATCAAGGACCTGGTGGTCAACCGGGGCGCCTTCGACAAGATCATCGCCGCCGGCGGTTACATCACCGCCCCGACCGGCAGCGCGCCCGAGGCGCACTCCACCCCGGTCGCCAAGGCCAACGCGGACGCCGCCTTCGAGTCGGCGGCCTGCATCGGCTGCGGCGCGTGCGTGGCGGCCTGCCCGAACGGCTCCGGCATGCTCTTCACCGCCGCCAAGCTCACCCAGCTCTCGCTGCTGCCGCAGGGCCAGCCGGAGCGCTACACCCGGGTCATCGGCATGGTCGACGCGCACGACGAGGCCGGCTTCGGCGGCTGCACCAACGCCGGCGAGTGCACCCCGGCCTGCCCGAAGGGCATCCCGCTGAACACCATCGGCCGCCTCAACCGCGACTACCTCGCGGCCACCGCCAAGGGCGCCGGCAACACCCCCGGTTCCTGACCGTCCGCCGCACCGACCGCCGTATCCCGCTCTCCCAGGGGGTACGGCGGTTTGGCGTTTGTCCTCCCGGCGGCATCGCCCCCGAACTGCTTGATCCACTCGGACTTCTTGAAGTCGGGCTGTCATCGCACCTCGGATACCGCGACTTCAAGGAACACGAGTCGATCAACCCGAGATCGGCCCGCGGCAGCTCCTCGAGAGCACGATCAATGGAGCAAGACGGGCATATCGACGCGTGATGGTCGGCAAACCGACCGGCGTACCCGAGCCCGACGGACAGCGGCCACCCACGGGGCTGGGGGCGACCGTTCCCGGCGGAGGGATCAAGCCTGACCGCCCGGAGCCGGGGACGGTCGCCCCCAGCCCCCCTACCGCAACCACCGACCGAGACGCCGCCCTCCAGCCCTCGACCGCAACCACCGAGACACAGCCCGAGTCGACAACAACCCGGACGTCGGAGGCGCGCTGGTTCAAGTGCCCGAGCCCGGGTAGCAGTCTTCGGAGACGGTAGTGAGAAGGGATGAGGGACATGAAGGCACTGACCTGGCAGGGCAAGCGGGACGTACGGGTCGAGGAGGTGCCGGACCCTCGGATCGAGGAGCCCACCGACGCGATCGTCAAGATCACTTCGACCGCGATCTGCGGCTCCGACCTGCACCTGTACGAGGTTCTCGGGCCGTACCTGAAGCCCGGTGACGTCCTGGGCCACGAACCGATGGGTATCGTCCAGGAGGTCGGGTCCGAGGTGACCGGGCTGAAGCCGGGCGACCGGGTGGTGGTGCCGTTCAACATCTCCTGCGGGAGTTGCTGGATGTGCCAACGCCAGCTCTACGCCCAGTGCGAGACCACCCAGGTGACCAGCGAGGGCAAGGGCGCCTCGCTGTTCGGTTACACCTCGCTCTACGGTTCGGTGCCCGGTGGGCAGGCCGAGTACCTGCGCGTCCCGCAGGCCCACTTCGGCCCGATCGTCGTCCCGCCGACCGGCGCCGACGAGCGCTACCTCTACCTGTCCGACATCCTGCCCACCGCGTGGCAGGCGGTGAAGTACGCGGACACCCCGCCCGGTGGCACCCTGGCCGTCTTCGGGTTGGGTCCGGTCGGGCAGTTCTGCGCCCGGATCGGCCGCCACCTCGGCGCCGGCCGGGTGATCGGGCTGGACCTGGTGCCCGAGCGGCTGGAGCTGGCCCGTCGGCACGGCATCGAGGTGCTCGACGTCCGTGAACTGTCCGACGTGCCGGGCGCGCTCATCGACCTGGTCGACGGACGCGGCCCGGACGCGGTGATCGACGCCGTCGGCATGGAGGCACACGGCTCGCCGGGCGGCAAGCTGGCCCACGCCGCCGTCGGGCTGCTGCCGGACAAGCTGGCCCAGGTGATGACCGACAAGGCCGCCATGGACCGGCTGTCCGTCCTGCACGCCGCGCTCAAGGCGGTCCGCCGCGGCGGCACCGTGTCGATCTCCGGGGTCTACGGCGGTGAGGTGGATCCGATGCCGCTGATGGAGATGTTCGACCGGGGCATCCAACTGCGGATGGGGCAGTGCCACGTGCGCCGGTGGACCGACGAAATCCTGCCGCTGCTCGCCGGTGACGACGACCCGCTGGGCGTGGAGGACCTGCGTACCCACCGGGTGCCGCTGGCCCGCGCGCCGCAGGCGTACGAGATGTTCCAGAAGAAGGAGGACGGCTGCATCAAGGTCGTGCTCGAACCGTGAGTCGGGTGGTGGTGGTCGTCGGCGCGAGCAGCGGGATCGGCCGGGCGACAGCCCGGGCGTTCGCCGAGCGCGGCGACCGCCTCGTCCTCGCCGCCCGGGCCACCACCACCCTGGCCGAGGTACGCGCGGAGTGCGCCGACGTCGACGTGCTGACCGTGCCGACCGACGTCACCGAGCCGGGCGCGTTGGAGGCGCTCGCGGACGCGGCCATCGATCGGTTCGGCCGGATCGACGTCTGGGTGCACACGGCGGCCGTGATGGCGTACGGGCGCTTCGACGAGTTGCCCGAGCAGGTCTTCGACCAGGTGGTACGGACCGACCTGCTCGGCGCCGCCGGCTCGGTACGGGTGGCGGTGCGGCACTTCCGGGCCGCCGGGGCCGGCGTGGTCATCCTCACCGGTTCGGTGCTCGGGCACATCACCGCGCCGTACATGAGCGCGTACGTGGCGAGCAAGTGGGGTTTGCAGGGTCTGGTCCGCACGGTGCAGCAGGAACTACGCGACAGTCCGGAGATCCAGCTGTGTCTGATCAACCCGGGCAGTGTGGACACACCCGTCTACCAGCAGGCGGCCAACTATCTGGGCCGGGTCGGCCGGCCCCCACCGCCGGTCACCAGCCCGCAACGGGTGGCCCGCGCCATCGTGGACTGTGGGGACCGGCCGCGCCGCGAGGTCTCGGTGGGCCGGCTCAACGTGGTGCTGCGAGCCGGGTTCACCGTGCTGCCGGGCGTCTACGACGTCCTGGTGGGGCCGCTGATGCGGCTGGCCGGCCTGAGTGGACGGCCGGTGGCCGCGACCGACGGTAGCGTCTTCGTCGCGAACCCGGCCGGCGAGTCGGTGCGCGGTGGTCACCTGCCCGACCTGCGGCAACTCGTGTCCGGGCCGGTGAGCGCGGTCGGTGCCGCGCTGCGCCGACGCCTCGGCTGATCTGTTCGGGACTGTTCGGGACAGTTTGGAGTCGTTGTGCGTCGATCAACTCGCCTAGGGTGGTGGGCCAGCAAGCGCTCTGGCGCTCCACTATGGGGGAGACGATCGACCATGCGACTCAATCGCAGAACGGCACTCGGCTTGGGAACGATGGCTACCGCCGGGACGGTGTTGGGCGCCGCGTCGCCCGCGAGCGCCGCGACTCCGGCGAGCACCAACGAGGCCACACCGACCACGCCCGCCCGGGCCGCCCGGCGGATCGCCTCCGTGTTCACCAGGCACAGCACCGAGGTCGGTGGCAACTGGCAGGCGTACATCAGCGTCGCCGACCCGGCCGGCGCGCCGGTGGTCGCGGTGACGGCCGACGCCGACCGGCGGATCGAGGCGTACAGCGTCAACAAGATCGCGGTTGCCACCGCGGTGCTCGACAAGGTCGACCGGGGGCTGCTCACCCTGGACCAGCAGGTCGAGGTGACCGCGGCGATCGTCGTGCCCGGCGGTGACGGCATCTTCAGCCTGGACGGCGCGTACCCCAGCAAGGTGACCATCGGGCACGTGCTGGCCAACCTGCTGACCGTCTCGGACGACACCGCGGTGCGACTGTGCGGGCTGGTCGCCCCGGCCGCCGAGATCAATTCCATCCTGGTCGCCAAGGGCTTCCCGAACACCCAGGTCGAGCCGGTGGCCAACCCGAACCGGTTCTTCCTCGGCACCAGCACCCCCCGGGAGACGCACGACCTGCTGCGCGCCCTGGTCGGCGGCACGCTGCTCTCCCCCGCCTCGACGACGTACCTGCTGGGCATCCTGCGTTCCCCGGTGGCGTTCACCGACGGCATCCGGCGCACGATGTCCTCCGACGAGCGGGCGCGGATCGCCACGAAGGCCGGCTGGTACGGCGACGCCCGGCACGAGGCCGGCGTGATCTTCGACGGCTCCGGCGCGGCGGTGCTCACCTACGCGCTCTTCGCCGACGGGCAGGCCGACCCGGACAACTTCGGCGCCACCCACCCGGCGGTGCAGGCCCGCGCCGCCATGGGTCCCAAGTTCCTGGCCGCGGTGGACCGGATCGCGGGCGTCGGCAAGACGTTCCGGATCACCGCCCGCCGTCCCAGCAACGGCGGCTAGGGTACCCACCGCACCGTTCCGGGTCGGTCGCCGCTGCCGGCGGCCGGCCCGGCGTGGCGACCGCCGAGGCACGCTCCGGCGCGGGTGACTACCGTGTAGGGCGGACACGGCGGAGGGACGGCAATGGCACGAGTGCGGAGCACGGACGTCGAACGGTCGCTCGGTCGGCGGATGCGGGGGGCGGCGGGACTGGCCGCGCTGGCCGGCCTGGCCTGGGTCGCCCGGGATGTGCCGGCGGCCCTCGGTGGCCGGCTCAGCGGAGCCCGGGCCGAACGGGCGGCCCGCTCGCCCCAGTTCCGCGAGGGCACCTTCCACAACCGGGCCGGCACCCGCACGATGGTCACCGAGCCGGGGCGCAACCTGCTCCGCGAGCTGATCTTCGGCAAGCAGAAGCGGCGACCCACCGCGCCGGTGCCGCTGCTGCGCCCCACCGGAGGGCCGGAGGCCGCCGACACCGCCGACGAGCTCAACATCGTCTGGTACGGCCACGCCTCGACGCTCATCGAGATCGAGGGCCGGCGGGTGCTGCTCGACCCCATCTGGAGCGACCGCTGCTCACCGTCGGGCCTGGTCGGTCCGCGCCGGCTGCACGAGCCGCCGGTGGGCATCGACGAGTTGCCCCCGCTGGACGCCATCCTCATCTCGCAC
Organism: Micromonospora sp. NPDC048905; assembly: GCF_040649655.1. Taxonomy (NCBI): domain Bacteria; kingdom Bacillati; phylum Actinomycetota; class Actinomycetes; order Micromonosporales; family Micromonosporaceae; genus Micromonospora; species Micromonospora sp. NPDC048905. The sequence goes on from NZ_JBEZFV010000001.1 coordinate 327,829, forward strand.
GACCACTACGACCACCTCGACATGGCCACCGTGCGAGCGCTGCTCGCCGGGCAGTCCGCGCCGTTCTTGGTGCCGCTCGGCGTGGGCGCGCACCTGGACCGCTGGGGCGTACCCGCCGAGCGGATCATCGAACTGGACTGGTCCGAGTCGCACCACGTCGCCGGGCTGGAGATCACCGCCACCGCCGCCCAGCACTTCTCCGGTCGAGGCTTGCGCCGCGACGGCACGCTCTGGAGCTCCTGGGTGGTGGCCGGGGCGCGCCGCACGGTCTTCTACACCGGCGACTCCGGCTACTTCGAGGGGTACGCGGAGATCGGTGCCGAGCACGGCCCGTTCGACGTGACGCTGATGCAGATCGGCGCGTACGACAGCGCCTGGCCGACGATCCACATGTTCCCCGAGGAGGCCGTCGCCGCCCACCTCGACCTGCGCGGTGGCCTGCTCGTGCCGGTGCACTGGGCGACGTTCAACCTGGCCCTGCACGACTGGTCCGAGCCGGTCGACCGGTTGTGGGCCGAGGCGAAGGCCCGCGACGTGCGGCTCGCCGTGCCCCGCCCGGGTGAGCGGGTCGTGGTCGACGAGCCGCCCGCCGTCGACGGGTGGTGGCAGGCCGTCGCCTGAGCCTGGGTCAGGCTCGACTGGGGCAGGCCGTGGGCTTGGCTCAGAGCACGAACGCGTCGGTCCAGAGCGCACCCGAGCGGCCGGAGAGCGCGTCCAGCATGGCCACCGCCTGACCGTCGGTGAGCTGCGCGACGAAATCCACGATGGCTCGGCCCCGGGCCCGTCCGATCCGGTCCGGGGTACGCGGGTGCAGCTCCGCCTCGGCCAACTCGACCAGGTCGTGCAGCCGGCGGGGCAACCGGGACTCCTCCTCCGGGTCGAGCAGCCACTCCCAGAGCGCCTCGACCAGGGTGCCCAGCAGCCGGGCCTGGCCGCGCTGGTGCAGGGCGAGATCCGGGCGGGCCAGCACGAACCGGTGGTGGACGAACTTGAGCACCTGCACCTCGTGCCACTGCGCGCAGCCCAGCAGCACGTACCCGGAGCGCACCGACGGCTGGTCGGTCACCGTGATCGCCTCGACGAAGCGGGTGGACCAGCGGGCGGAGAACCGCGCCACGTACTGCTCGGCCTCGATCGAGCCGTCGAACGGCATCGCCAGCAGCCCGTCGACCAGCTCCTCGCGGACGTGCTCGACGGCGGCGGCGAAGGCGTCGTCGTCGGCGATCCAGGCGTCCTTGCGGTGCAACTGCCGACGGAGCCGCTCGATCGCCGCACCGGGTCGTCGCGCCGCGGTGGCCAGCGCCGAGTCGGTGATCGCCCGGAGCTGCCCGCTCTCGCGCTGCCAGGCCATCAGCTCCGCGGAGACCGACCCCTGCTGGAGCACGCCGACCCGGTAGAAGTCCTCCACGTCGTGGATGGCGTACGCGATGTCGTCGGCGGTGTCCATCACCGACGCCTCCACGGTCTGCTGCCAGTCCGGGATGCGCCCGGCGAACGGCTCCCGCGCCTGCCGCAGGTCGTCCAGCTCGGTGCGGTACGCGCCGAACTTCGACGAGCCGCTCTCCGGGTCGTCCGGCGGCGGGGTGGCGCCACGCGGCGGCGGGTCCATCGTGCGGGGGTGCGGGTCGGGGTGGTCCAGGCGCGTCCACGGGTACTTCAACATCGCGGCGCGGACCGCCGCGGTCAGGTCCAAGCCGGTGGTGGCGGCGCCGCGGATCTCGGTGCTGGTGACGATCCGGTACGACTGGGCGTTGCCCTCGAACCCGTCGGTGAGGCCGAGGCGCTGACGGGCCAGCCGGTCCAGCACCCGCTCCCCCAGGTGCCCGAACGGCGGGTGGCCGAGGTCGTGGGCGAGCGCGGCGGCCTCCACCACGTCGGGTGAGCAGCCACCAAGCTTGTCCAGCAGGTCACGCGTGTGCTCGTCGGCCGTCAGCCGCTCGGCGATCGACCGGCCCACCTGGGCGACCTTCAGGCTGTGGGTGAGCCGGTTGTGCACCAGCAGCCCGGAACCGACCGGGCTGATGACCTGGGTGACGCCGCCGAGGCGGGCGAAGAACGGCGAGCCCACGATCCGGTCCCGGTCGGCGCGGAACGGGTCGGCGGCGAGATCGCCGAGGGCGCGGGCGCTGCCGCCGAAGAGCCGACGGGCGCGCGGCTCCGCAGGTGTTTCCATGATCGCAACGCTAGCGCAGGCCCGAGGGGGCCGTCCGGGGGTCGCCCGGCCGGGCGCGGTGGTTCGGTCCTCCGCCCCGGCCGGGCGCGGCGACAGCGCCCCGGCCGGCCCGGCAGAATGCAGGCGTACCCACTCCCGAAGGCGGATCGAGATCGTGACCCAGTCTGTTCATCAGCGGATCGCCGACGAGCTCGGCGTGGCCGAGCGTCAGGTGCGGGCGGCCGTGGAGCTGCTCGACGGCGGCGCCACCGTGCCGTTCATCGCCCGTTACCGCAAGGAGGCCACCGGCCTGCTCGACGACACCCAGCTGCGCACCCTGGAGGAGCGGCTGCGCTATCTGCGCGAGCTGGACGAGCGGCGGACGGCGGTGCTGGAGTCGATCCGCGGCCAGGGCAAGCTGGACGAGGCGCTGGAAGCGCAGATCATGGCGGCCGACTCGAAGTCCCGGCTGGAGGACATCTACCTGCCGTACAAGCCGAAGCGACGCACCCGGGCGCAGATCGCCCGCGAGGCCGGGCTCGCGCCGCTGGCCGAGACGCTGCTGGCCGACCCCACCCAGGACCCACGGGCCACCGCCGCCGGGTTCGTCGATGCGGAGAAGGGCGTCGCCGACGCCGCCGCCGCGCTGGAGGGCGCCCGCGCCATCCTGATCGAGACGTTCGCGGAGGACGCCGACCTGATCGGCACGCTGCGCGAGCAGATGTGGTCGCGGGGCCGTCTGGTGTCCCGGGTACGCGAGGGCCAGGAGGCCGCCGGCGCCAAGTTCGCCGACTACTTCGACTTCTCCGAGCCGTACCCGAAGCTGCCCTCGCACCGGATCCTGGCGATGTTCCGGGGTGAGAAGGAGGGCGTGCTCGACCTGACCATGGAGTCGGAGGAGGCGGGCGAGGCGGACGCCGTACCCACCGGCCCGACCCGGTACGAGGCGGCGATCGCCGGCCGGTTCGGAGTCTCCGACGCGGGCCGCCCGGCCGACCGCTGGCTGGCCGACACGGTCCGCTGGGCGTGGCGTACCCGGATCCTCATCCACCTGGGCGCGGACCTGCGGATGCGGCTGTGGCAGGCGGCCGAGGAGGAGGCGGTCCGCGTCTTCGCCACCAATCTCCGCGACCTGCTGCTGGCCGCCCCCGCCGGCACCCGTCCGACGATGGGCCTGGACCCCGGCCTGCGCACCGGGGTGAAGGTGGCCGTGGTGGACGCCACCGGCAAGGTGCTCGCCACCGACACCATCTACCCGCACGAGCCGCGCCGGCAGTGGGACGCCTCGGTCGAGACCCTCGCCCGGCTGGCCGGGGCGCACGGGGTGGAGCTGATCGCGATCGGTAACGGCACCGCCTCCCGGGAGACCGACAAGCTGGCCGGCGACCTGATCGCGCGGCACCCGCAGCTCAACCTGACCAAGGTGATGGTCTCCGAGGCCGGCGCGTCGGTCTACTCCGCCTCCGCGTACGCCTCGCAGGAGCTGCCGGGGATGGACGTGTCACTGCGCGGCGCGGTGTCCATCGCCCGCCGCCTCCAGGACCCGCTCGCCGAGCTGGTCAAGATCGACCCGCGGTCGATCGGCGTCGGCCAGTACCAGCACGACCTGTCCGAGGTGAAGCTGTCCCGGTCGCTGGACGCGGTCGTCGAGGACTGCGTCAACGCGGTCGGGGTGGACGTCAACACCGCCTCCGCGCCGCTGCTGACCCGGGTCTCCGGGATCGGCGCCGGCCTGGCCGAGAACATCGTGCTGCACCGGGACGCCAACGGGCCGTTCCGTACGCGTACCGACCTGAAGAAGGTGGCGCGGCTCGGGCCGAAGGCGTTCGAGCAGTGCGCCGGCTTCCTGCGCATCCCGGACGGCACCGACCCGCTGGACTCCTCCAGCGTGCACCCCGAGGCGTACCCGGTGGTGCGCCGCATCCTCTCCACCACCGGGCAGGACCTGCGCTCGGTGATCGGTAAGAGCGGCATCCTGCGCGGGCTGCGGGCCACCGACTTCGTCGACGACCGGTTCGGCCTGCCCACCGTCACCGACATCCTCGCCGAGCTGGAGAAGCCGGGCCGGGATCCCCGGCCGGAGTTCCGCACCGCCACCTTCGTCGAGGGCGTGGAGAAGATCAGCGACCTGACCTCGGGCATGGTGCTGGAGGGCGTGGTCACCAACGTGGCCGCGTTCGGTGCGTTCGTCGACGTCGGCGTGCACCAGGACGGCCTGGTGCACGTGTCGGCGATGTCCCGGACGTTCGTGAAGGACCCCCGCGAGGTGGTCAAGTCCGGCGACGTGGTCAAGGTCCGGGTGCTCGACGTGGACGTACCCCGTAAGCGGATCTCGCTGACCCTGCGCCTGGAGGACGAGCCGGCCGCCGCCGGTGGCGGTGGTCGGACGAGTCAGGAGGGGCGCGGTGGCCCCGCGCAGGGCGGACGCGGCGGGCAGGATGGTCGCGGCGGCGCCGCTGGCGGCCAGGGCGGGTCCGGTGGTGGCGGCAGGTCCGGCGGGTCCGGTGGGCGCGGCGGGCAAGGCGGGTCCGGCGGACAAGGCGGGTCCGGCGGACAAGGCGGGTCCGGCGGACAAGGCGGTCGCGGCGGCCAGGGCGCACGGGGCGGGCAGCAGCGGCAGGGCGCACCGGCGCCGGCCAACGACGCGATGGCGGAGGCTCTGCGCCGCGCCGGGTTGGCCTGATCCCGGGGCCGGCGCGAGGAAGCGACCGGGACGCCCGGCGGGGCGGCGACCTTCGGCGCCTCCCGGGCCGGACGCGCGCTGACCGACTCGGCGGGCGGACAGCGAGTGTCCAAGATCTGGAGTTGTCGGAGATTCCTGTCGAGCACGCCCCAGATCTGGGGCGTGCTCGAGAGGGCGCATCCAAAGGTTGGGGTCTGAGCGCGGCCATCCGCGACCGGTCCAGCCATCGGCGGGCGGCAGGCGCGCACGGGCGGCGAGAAATCGGGTCGCGTGTCTGCGGGGCTTGGGCGATGATCTCGCGGTGCGGATGCATGCCGACCAGGTGGATGTGAGCGTGGACGTCGTTGCCGCGCTGGTGGCCGAACAGTTTCCGCGCTGGCGGGAGCTGCCGGTGCGCCCCCTCCGTTCGGCCGGCACGGTGAACGCGCTGTTCCGGCTCGGGCCGGAGATCGTGCTGCGGTTTCCGCTGCGGCCCTTCGCCGATCCCGACCTGCGCGCCGAACTTCGGCGGGAGCAGGAACACGCCGTGCTGCTCGCGGCGCACCTGCCGGTCGCGGTGCCCGAACCGCTCGCCCTCGGTGCGCCCGGCGAGGGGTACCCCGGGTCGTGGACGGCGTACCGGTTCATTCCCGGGGAGACGGCGCAGCCCGATCGGATCGAGGATCCGGAGCTCTTCGCCCGTGACCTGGCCGCTGTCGTGGTCGCCCTGCGCGGCATCGACGCCGGAGGGCGGTCGTGGCCGGGGTACGGCCGGGGCGGGCCACTGGCGGGCGAGGACGTCGACGTGCGGGCCGCCCTCGCGGTCAGCGGTGAACTCATCGACACCGCCGCGCTCGCCGAGGTGTGGGACAGGTGCCGGGACGCACGCCGGGACGATCCGGCCGACGTGTGGATCCACGCCGACCTGATGCCGGGCAACCTGCTGGTCCGCGACGGGCGACTGGCCGCGGTCATCGACCTGGAGGCAGTCAAGCTCGGTGACCCGGCGGTGGATCTGATGCCGGCGTGGAACCTGTTGGACCCCGGCTCGCGGGAGACGTACCGGCGGGCGTTGGGCGTGGACGACGCCACCTGGGAGCGGGGGCGCGGCTGGGCCCTGGCGCAGGCGATCGTCGCGCTGCCGTACTACGTCGAGACCAACCCGGTGATGGCCGGCATCGCCCGGCACACGCTGCTGGCCGTACTCGACTGAGTCGGGTCGCGTACCGTCGGCTCGTGGGTGAGGACGACGACCGCGAGTGGCGGGAGCGGCAGCGGCAGGCGGTGCGGGCACACGCCGACGCGGACGCCCGCCGACGGGCCGCCGAGCAGGCGGAAGCGGCGGAGTTGGTGGCCTGGTTCGTGGCCGAGGCGACCCGTCGAGGGCTGCCCACCACCCGACTGGTCGCCCGGGGCTACGACGGGCGCGGGCGCTACCGGACCAGGCTGACCGGTTGGTACGTCGACCGGGCCGGCACCCGGGCGGTGGACGTGGCCGGCCGGTTCCACCTGTTGACGGTGCCCGGCGGCGTGCGCGCCCGGCTGTTCGGGGTCGACCCGCAGCCCAGCCCGGCGCCGTTGGTGGTCGGCGCGGGAGGCCGCGACGGCGAGTCGATCCCGTTGCGGACGTTGCTCACCCGGCTGCTGGACGACGGGACCGGCGGGCCAGGTTCCACCACCAGGCCTGCTGCACCACGAGGGTGAGCAGTCCGGCCAGGACGATCGCACAGATGTTGATCACCAGTTGGAGGGCCGAGCCGCCCGCCTCGTCCCACACCCCGTAGGCGGCGGCGACCGCCACGTTCGCCGCGGCTGGCACGGTGGTCACCGAGATCAGCACCCCGACCAGGCTGCCGGACTTCTTCGACGTCAACGACAGCATGCCGGCCACACCGGCGAGCAGACCGACCACCCAGGACAACGCGTCCGGACGCCAGATGAAGTCGGTGAGGGGTCGCTTGGCGAGCAGCATCTCCTCGCTGACCAGGCCGGCGGCGGTCAGCGCCCAGGTGCTCAGCACGGTCGCCACCATGGCCGCCAGGAAGCCCACCGAGAGCGCCTGCACCGAGCGGCCGATCACCCCGAACCTACGGCGTAGCAGCGCCACGCAGAGCGCGGCGAGAGGGCCGAACTCCGGGCCGACCACCATCGCCCCGACGATGAGGATCGGCTGGTCCAGCAGCACACCGATGCCAGCGATCATGGTCGCCACCACGATCAGAACGAGGTAGGTGCCGGACAGCTCGGTCTGCTCGCCGGTCTTCGCGGCGATCTCGTCCCAGACCACCGCGTCGGCGCCGCTGCCGGGGGCCCGGCGGGCGGCCCGGTCGGCCGCTCTCGACAGGGTCAGCTCGACGTCGTCGGCCGCGATGCCGCCGCTGGTGTCCACACCGATCCGCTGCAAGCCCTGCAACACCTGGTCGGCACTCTCCCGCACCACGTCACAGAGGATGAGGTCGCCTTTCGGCTGCCGGGCCGCACCGGGCAGCACGGCCAGGTGCGTCACCCCCGCCTGGGCGGTGAGCAGATCGACGACCTCGGTCGACCGATCCGCCGGGGCAATCACCCTCAGGTGCAGCACTCGTTCTCCCTGGTGTGGACGTATCGCCAGCGCGGCCGGCAGCACTCTACCGGCCACGTCCGGTGACCAGCCGAACGCGAGGACCGATCGGGTGGATTCGTCGCACAAACGGCGGAAAGCCCCGCTCAGTCCCATAACGCCTGATACAACAATCGTGGTCTTCCCTATCGACCGATCGGAGGCGCCATCCGTGGAGCTGATCCACCACCGTCCGCCCGTGGCGCGCAGCGGCGGTCCCGGCGTTGCCGACCCGGTCTTCCTGTCCCCGCCCGACGTGGGCGAGTTGGAGGAGTCCTACCTGCTGCGGGCCATCCGGGCCGGGCGCTTCGACCCGGACGGGCCGGAACTGGGCGCGTTCGAACGGGAGCTCGCCGCGCGGGTCGGCGTCGGCTACGCGCTGGGGCTCTCCTCCGGCACGGCCGCCCTGCACCTGGCACTGCTCGCCGTCGGCGCGGGACCGGAGACGGTGGTGGTCGTGCCCACGCTCACCTTCGCCGCCACCGCCAACGCGGTCACCTACACCGGCGCCGAACCGGTCTTCGTGGACTGTGACGCCGCCACCGGCAATCTCGACGTCGACCTGCTCGCCGACCTGCTCGGTCGTCTCGTCGACGCGGGCCGACGGGTCGCCGCCGTACTGACCGTGGACATCAACGGCCGGTGCGCCGACTACGACAGGTTGTTGCCGCTCTGCGCGGCCGTCGGTGTCCCGGTGGTGGAGGACGCGGCGCAGGCGCTCGGCTCGACCTACCGGGGGCGGTGTGCCGGCACGTTCGGCCGGGTCGGGATCTACTCGTTCAGCCACAACAAGGTGATGACCACCACGGGCGGCGGGATGCTGGTCTCCGACGACCCCGCGCTTGTCGCCCGAGCCCGACACCTGGCCACCCAGGCCCGCGAGCCGGTGTCGCACTACGAGCACCGCGACGTGGGCTACAACTACCGGCTCAGCACGTTGCTGGCCGCGCTCGGCCGCGCCCAGCTCACCCGACTGGACGCCATGGTCGCCCGACGGCGGGCGCTGCGCGACAGGTACGCCCGGCTCTTCAGCGGCGTGCCCGGCACTCGGATCCTCGGCGCCGGTGACCCCGGCTCGAACTGTTGGTTGACCTCCGTGGTCGTCGAACCGGAGCGCACCGGCTGGCAGCCCGGCCAACTCGCCGAGCACCTGGCCGGCCACGGCGTGGAGTGCCGCCCGATGTGGAAACCGATGCACCGCCAACCGGTGTACGCCGACCGGCAGGTCGCCCAGACCGGTGCCGCCGACCGCCTGTTCGCCACCAGCCTGTCCCTGCCCAGCGGCTCCGCCCTCGCCGACGACCAGGTCGAGCGCGTGCTCGCCGCCACCACCGAGTTTCTGGACGGACACCGATGAACCGGCCCTACGACACCGTCAAACGGATGCTGGACGTGGTTCTGGCCGCCACCGGCCTGCTGCTCGCGACGCCGGTGCTCGCCGCGGTGGCGCTAGCCGTGCTGGTCACCATGGGTCGGCCCGTGCTGTTCCGGCAGGCCCGCCCGGGTCGGCACGGTCGACTGTTCCGCCTGGTCAAGTTCCGTTCGATGACCGTTGGCGGCGAGGACCAGGCACCCGCCAACGACGCCGTCCGACTCACCAGCTTCGGCCGCTGGCTGCGGACGACAAGTCTCGACGAGTTGCCCCAACTGTGGAACGTGCTGCGCGGCGAGATGAGCCTGGTCGGGCCGCGTCCCCTGCTGCCGGCGTACCTGAGCCGCTACAGCCCGGAGCAGCTCCGCCGGCACGAGGTGCGCCCCGGCATCACCGGTCTCCAGCAGGCGTACGGGCGCAACGCGCTGAGCTGGGACGAGCGTTTCGCTCTCGACGTGCAGTACGTGCGGCACCGCTCGCTCGTGCTGGACGTGCGGATCCTGCTGCGCACGGTACGAACAGTCCTGCTCCGGGAGGGGATCACCGCGGCCGGCGCGGCCACCGCCCACGAGTTCCTCGGCCCGGCCGAGCTGGCCACTGCCGGCGGTCGCGGACCGGCAGAGGGCCGCCGGTGAGCCTGGACATCGTCATCGTCGGCTGCGGCGGGCACGGCCGCGAGGTGCTCGGCATCGTCCGGGCCGTCAACGCCGCCGCCCGTGGTGGCCCGGTGTGGCGGGTGCGGGGCTTCGTCGACGACCAGCCCAGCGAGGTCAACCTGAAACGGGTGCAGCGGCTGGAGGTGCCCTACCTCGGTGGCAGTGCCCGCCTGGGCGAGCAGCCCGCCGGCACCCACCTGGCGCTGGGCATCGGGGATCCGGCCGCGCGACGGTCGGTGGATCAGCGGCTGACCGCGTACCGGCTGCCGGCGGCGGTGCTGGTGCACCCGGACGCCACCGTCGGCCCGGACACCGTGTACGGCGAAGGCCTGATCGTGTTTCCGGGCGCGCGGGTCACCACGAACGTCACGCTGGGCCGGCACGTGCACCTCAACCAGAACAGCGCGGTGGCGCACGACTGCGCGCTGGGCGACCACGTGTCGGTCAACCCGTTGGGGGCGGTCTCCGGCGACTGCCACCTGGGCGACGGGGTGCTGATCGGGGCCGGTGCCGTGGTGTTGCAGAGGCTGCGGGTCGGCGCGGGCGCCACGGTCGGCGCCGGGGCCTGCGTGGTCCGCGACGTACCCGCCGGCGCGGTGGTCAAGGGAGTCCCGGCCCGGTGAGCGTCGGTCCCCGCGCGAGCCGGCCGCTCGGCGTCCGCCAGCTCCGGATCGCGGTGCTGGTCAAGACCAGTACCGGCGGGATGTGGCTGCTGCCGCAGGTCGAGGAGTTGCGGCACCGGGGGCACGAGGTGACAGTCGTGCTGCCGCGCGGAGCCGGCCGACTCACCGACGAGTTGGAGCGCCGCGGGGTCGACGTGCTCAGCTCCCCGTACGACTTCACCATGGGCCGGTACGCGCCCATCGGGCTGTTGCTGCTGCGCGCGCTGCTGCGCCGGTTGCGCCCGGACGTGGTGCAGTACCACCTGATCGCCTCGGCGTACGCGGTGCGACTGGCCACGCTGGGCCTGCCGCTCCGCCGGGTGCACATGGTGGCCAACCCGGCGTACCTGGAATCCCGGTTGGTCCGCTCGGCGGAGTGGTTGCTGTGGCGGCTGGACGACGTGCTGATCTGCGGCTGCCGCTACGCCTCCGCCCGCTACGGCGAGTTGGGGTGTCCGCCGCAGCGTCGCCCGGTCGCCGTGTACGGGGTGGACACCGACGCGTTCAGCCCGGACGCCACCGGCCCGGACCAGCGGGCGAAGCTCCGCGCCGAGCTGGGCATCGACCAGGGCGTGTTCCTGGTGGTGATGGTCGCGCACGTCTACCCGCCGAGGTGGTTCATCCACTCGGGTCGGGGGGTCAAGGGGCACGACGTGCTGCTGGACGCCTGGCGGACGTTTCGTCGCCGGCACCCGGACGCGCACCTGCTGCTGGTCGGTGGCGGCTGGACGGCTGCCGGTGAGGACTACCGGCGGCAGCTCGAGGATCGCTTCGGCGTCGCCGGTGACCCCGGGATCACCTGGGTGGAGTCGGTCCCGGACGTGCGGCCCTGTTACGCCGCCGCGGATGTCAGCGTGTCCCCGTCCCTCGGCGACGGCCCCGGCGCGGCGGTACAGGCTGGCGCGATGGGTGTGCCGAGCATCGTCAGCGCGGCCGGTGGTCTGCCCGAGGCGGTGACCGAGCGGTCCGGTTGGGTCGTCCCGCCGGGTGATCCGACGGCTCTGGTGGCGGCGCTGGACTCGGCGTACCAGGGGTGGGTCGCGGGCCGGCTCAGCCTGTGCGGCCGGTTGGCCCGCCGCCACGTCCTGACGTCCTTCGACGACCTGCGGGCGGCGGCCGAGGTGGCGGACATCGTCGAGGACGTGGCGGGCCGGCGGCGTTGAGCACGCCGCGGGGCGGCCGGTGGCCGGTCCCGCCGGACCACCGACCGCCCGTGGTGGCGGCTCAGTGCCGGATGCCGGCCCAGTCGTGGTGCCGGCGCACGGTGGAGAGGATGAAGTCGACCACCCGCCGCGAGGTGTCCGGCACCTGGTAGTCGGCCGGGCAGGGCACGCCGTCCGCCGCGACCTGCGCCACCGTGACCTCGACCGCCTCGACCACCCCCTGCGGGTCGAGACCGGTCATGATGATCCCGCCCGCGTCGAGCGCCTCGGGGCGTTCGATGGACTCCCGCAGGGTCACCGCGGGGAAGCCGAGGATGGCGGCCTCCTCACTTATCGTCCCGCTGTCGGACAGGGTGCAGAACGCCTTCGTCTGCAGGTGCACGTAGTCGAGCAGACCGAACGGGTCGTGGAAGGCGATGCCGTCCAGCGCGGTGGCGTCCGGGGCGAGGGCCTCCAACCGCTTGCGGGTGCGCGGGTGGGTGGAGACCAGCACCGGGTAGCCCCAGCGGTCGCGGACCGCGACCAGGCAGTCCAGCAGCCGCCGCAGCCGGTCGGGCCGGTCCACGTTCTCCTCCCGGTGGGCGCTGACCAGGAAGTACCGGCCGTCGTCCAGCTCCAGTTGCCGGAGGATGGTCGAGCTGGCGATCGGTGCCCGGTAGTGCTCCAGCACCTCCCGCATCGGTGAGCCGGTGTGCAGGATCCGGCGCGGGTGCAGGCCCTCGGCGAGCAGGTTACGCCTGGCGTGTTCGGTGTAGACCAGGTTGAAGTCGGCGACGTGGTCGACGAGTCGCCGGTTCGTCTCCTCCGGCACGTTGAGGTCGAAGCAGCGGTTGCCGGCCTCCATGTGGTAGACCGGCACTCGCATCCGCCGGGCCATCAGCGCCGCGATGCAGCTGTTGGTGTCGCCGAGCACGAGCAGCGCGTCCGGTCGCAGCTCGGCGATCGCCGCCTCCATGCCGACCAGGACGCCGCCGAGCACCCGGCCCAACGAGGTGGTGTCGACGCGCAGGAACCGGTCCGGTTCGCGGAGTCGCAGCTCCTTGAAGAACACGTCGGAGAGGGTGGTGTCCCAGTTCTGCCCGGTGTGCACGAGCACGTGGTCGACGGTGTCGTCCAACCGGCTGAGCACCCGGGACAGTCGGATGATCTCGGGACGGGTGCCGACGACGGTCATCACCCTGGTCATGTGGTCTCCCTCCGCCTGTCACTCACCGGGCGCCCACCGGCACCAGGTGTTCGTCGCCGACCGGCTCCGGCCACGTGTCGGGCCGTTCCGGGTCGAACAGCTCGTTGGTCCAGAAGAGGGTGAGCAGCTCGTCCGGGCCGGTGTTGGTGATGTTGTGCGCCCACATGGTCGGCATGTCGACGACCACGGGCTGGTCGCCGCTGACCGGAAACCGGACGACGTCGGTGTCGCCGACGCGGCGCAGGCTGATCTCGGCGGTGCCGCGCAACACCACGAACCGCTCCACCTTGGCCAGGTGGAAGTGCTCACCCCGGGTGATCCCGGGCCGGGTGGTCGAGCAGAAGGTCTGCCCCGCTCCGCCGTGCGCCTTGACCGTCTCGACGAGGGCACCCCGGGCGTCGGCCCGGGTGGGCAGGGCCAACGGGTAGTGCGCCGGGAAGCAGTGCGACCGGTAGGTGTTGAACAGCCGCACGTCGTGCCGGTCGCGCAGCGGCGGGATCTCGCCGGTGCGGTAGACGCCGGCGTACGAGGTGAGCTGGTCGGCGAGGTCGCGGACGCCGATCCGCAGGGCCGGCAGCGCCGGGTCCCAGGAGCCGGCCGCCGCGACGCCGGCCAGTCGGGCGGCGGCGTCGGTGACGTGCACCAGGTCCAGCTGTCGGTCGGCGTGCACCTCCGGCCGGCCGCCCTCGGCGAGGACCCGGCAGAAGGTGGCGACGGCCGAGTTGTACCAGGGTCGGCCGTGCTCGCCGTACAGGTTGGGCAGCAGCACGTCGTCCAGGGGTACGCCGGTCTCGGCGAGGATGCCGGCGGCGGTGGCCTTGGCGTCGCCGTAGGGGGTGCCGTTGCCGGCCTGCACGGAGTTGGCGAAGACCACCCCGATGGGCGGGTCCGGGCAGGCGCGCAGGCCGTTGGCGAGCTGGGCGGCGAGCTGGACGTTGCCGGCCGCCACGTCGGCGGGCTCCCCCCGGTTGACCCCGGCCAGGTGCAGCACCCGGTCCACCCCGGCGATCTTGCGGGCGACCACCGCCGGGTCGGCCAGATCGGTACGGGTCAGCACGGTCGGCTCGGGCCAGCCGAGCGCGCGCAGCAGGACCCGCACGTGCCAGCCGAGGAAACCGCCGGCGCCGGTGACGGCGAGGCTCAGCACGCCAGCACCGGATCCCGCAGCGCCAGCTCCGCGCGGATCTCCGGCAGCGACTTGAGCAGCCGCACCACATCGGGTACGCCGAGCCGGGTGGCGTTCGCCGAGTTGAAGTCCGCGCCGGGCCGCTCGCCCAGCTCGCCCTCGGAGACGTACAGCGCGTAGTTGAGGTCGCGCGCGTCCAGCGGCACCCGGTAGAAGTCCCCGAAGTCGTCGGCCTGGGCCAACTCCTCCCGGCTCGCGAGGGTCTCGTGCGACTTCTCGCTGTGCCGTACGCCGATGATGTCCAGCTTGAACGGCACGTCGAACAACTGGCAGACGGCCTCGGCGAGGTCGCTGATCGTGCAGGCGGCGGCCTTGCGGATGAACACGTCGCCGGGGCGGGCGTGGTGGAAGGCGTGCTCGACCAGGTCGACGGAGTCGGCGAGCGACATCAGGAAGCGGGTCATGGCCGGGTCGGTGACGGTGGGCGCGCGGCCGGCCTTGATCTGCTCGATGAAGAGCGGGATGACCGAGCCACGCGAGTACATCACGTTGCCGTACCGGACGCAGGACACGGTGGTGGCGCTGTTCGGGTTGTTGCGGGCGTACGCCTGGGCGACCTTCTCCATCAGCGCCTTGCTCATGCCCATGGCGTTGACCGGGTAGACGGCCTTGTCGGTGCTGAGCACGACGACCGAGCTGACGCCGTTGTGCGCGGCGGCCTCGACCACGTTGCCGCTGCCGAGGATGTTGGTGCGCACCGCCTCCAGGGGGAAGAACTCGCAGGACGGCACCTGCTTGAGCGCCGCCGCGTGGAAGACGAAGTCGACGCCCCGCGTGGCCCGCAGCACCGTGTCGATGTCCCGGACGTCGCCGACGTGGTAGCGCATCCGCTCGTCGCCGATGGAACGCCGCATGGCGTCCTGCTTGGCCTCGTCCCGGCTGAGGATCCGCACCTCGGCGACGTCGCGGTCGAGCAGTCGCCGCGCCATGGTCTGTCCAAAGGATCCGGTCCCACCGGTGATCAGCACCCGGCGGCCCGCGGTCATCACGCTCATTGACTCTCCCGTTCGTCACCCGACGGGCGGTTCTCACCCGTCGACCCGGCGCGCACAGCCGCTGCGCGCTGTGGCACGGGCGCCGGTCTCCGGTGGTCAGGCGGAAGCCCCGCCGGATGCGGCACCCGGGTCAACGAGGGGCCTCAGCAGCAGATACGTGTATGGGCGGCAAACGGGCCAAACGAGCTATAGGGCACTCAGAAAACATGTCGGTGTATGCAGTGATTTGGCCACTTCGCACCGTCGCACCTGGTAGAAACGGTTCCGTGCCTCGCCGAGCCTGTCCAGACGGGCGCGGGGCGCACACGCTGGCCGACGCGCCGCCGCGACACCACCCGACCCACGCCCCGCGACACCACCACACCGCCGGTGCCCAACTGGTGCCCGCCCCGTTGGCCCCACCCGGACGGCGACCCGCGGCACAGCCCGGCCCCTCGCCGGCCGCGCCCACCGGCAGCCTGCCCGCCGTGCTGGTCCTGTGTGTCGCCGCCTACCTGGTGGCCCGGCCACCGTGGTGGTCGTTCAACTACGTGGCGATCCTCGCCGTGTTGGCCGTCGTGCTGAGCGGCCGGCTGCCCCGGCTGCGGTCGGTCGACACCGTCGCGCTGCTCACCGCCGGCTGGGCCGCCGCCAGCCTGCTCTGGACCAGCCACCCCGACATCACCGGACCCGCCGCCTACCGGTACGTCTCGGTCAGCCTGCTCTTCGTGGCCTGCCGACACGTCGTCCGGGGCCGCCGGGACCTGCTGCTGGTCGGTTGGACCTTCCTGCTCGGCTGCGCGGTGGTCGCCGTCGAGGTGGCGACCGGCGCCCGGTCCCAGGGGCAGGTGGTCCTCTTCGCCGAGCGCTACGGCATCGACGGTCGGGAGGTGAACGGCACGGCGTACACCCTGGCCGCCGGCGTGGTGCTGGCCCTGGTGCTCGCCGCGGCCGGCGCGCACCGGCCGGTCCTGCGTCTCGCGCCGCTGGCCCTGGCCGTGCTGCTCGGGTACGGCGTGCTGCTCACCGGCTCGCGTGGCGCGGCCATCGGCATCGTGGCCGGTCTCGTCGGCGCGCTGGCCACCCGCGTGGCGCCTCGACTGACCGGGGTCACCGTCGCCGGGCTCGCCGCCACGCTCATCGTCCTAGTGCCGTTCGGGCTGACGCCGAGGGCGGAGCTGCTCTGGCTCGACGGCCTGTACGGACGACCCACCGGCGACATCTCCGGACGCCTCTGGATCTGGCCCTACGCGTTGTCGACCTGGTCGGAGTCACCGCTGAACGGATCCGGCGCGGGAGTCTTTCTCAGCACCAACCCGTACGAGATCGGGCCACACAACCTGCTCCTCACCGTCGGCAACGACCTGGGGCTGGTCGGCGTGCTGCTCTACTTCGGCGCGATGACCGCGGCGCTCGTCGTCGCGGCCCGCACCGGCCGAGCCGGACTGCTGCTGGCCTGCGCGTTCACCGGCGTCATGCTGCCGATCTGGCTGACCGGCCAGTGGGAGACGTCCCTCGCCTTCTGGCTGGTGCTGGCGCTGGTCACCGTACTGCCGGGGATCTGGGGTCCGCCGGCGGCGCCCCGGCACTCCCGCGCCCGCCGCCACCGCCCGGCCCCGGCCGCGCTCGTCGGCAGCGGCGACGGCCGGACGGTCCAGGCTGGCCTCCACCGCTGACGGGCCGGTCGGCGCGTCAGTCGGCGTCCGCCAGCGCCCCGGCCCGCCCGGATCGGGGCACCGGTGGCCGGTCGACCGGACAGGTCGCCGCCTCCCGCAGCACCTCGGCGAAGCGGGCCGCCACCTGGTCGGTGCGGTGGTGCCGCACCGCGTACGCCAGCGCCCGCCCGCCGAGCCGGGCCCGTAACCCGGCGTCGGCGCAGAGCGGGGTGAGCGCCCCCACGAGTGCCGCCGGGTCGTCGGTTCCGACCACCGCGCCGGCGTCGGCCGCCGCCAGGTGCGCCATCGAGGCCAGTTCGGCCGGGCCGAATCCGACGACGGGACGGCCGGATGCCAGGTACTGCGGGATCTTGGTGGACAGCGAGTAGCGGGTGTAGCGACGGTGCTCGGCGGCGAACGACTCGACGTGCACCAACACGTCGGAGCGGCGCAGCACAGCGGCGACCTCGTCGCTGGCCAACGATCGGCCCAGGCGCACCGCGGACAGCCCGGTGAACGCGCCGGCGTACCGCGCGAGGTCGGTCGCCGGGGCGTGCACGGTCAGCCGGGCCGGTGTCCCCTGGTCCGCCAGGCGAACGACGGCCTCGCCGACGCGGCGCAGTGACCGCCACCGGTCCAGGTGCAACCCGCCCACGTAGACCAACTCGACAGGCGCCCCGACCGGGCGGTCCGGCGCGGGCCGGTCCGGGTCGGCGAAGTCCGCGGCGTCCACGCAGTTGCCGAAGGCGGCGAAGGGCAACCCGTAACGGCGTTCGAACTCCCGCGCCATCGCCACGCTGATCCCCATTCCGTACGAGGCGTGCCGCAGGACGTCCCGGAAGCCGGCACGGACCGCGAGCCGGGGCAGCCCCAGCACCTGACCGCCGGTGTAGAGCGTGGTGGGCCAGTCGTCCATGAAGTGCGGCACCAGGGGCACCCGGCACTCCTGCGCGGCGGCGACGGCGAGGCGCATCATCCGGATGCTGCCCAGCGTGGTGTAGATGACGTCCGGCCGCTGCTCCCGCAGCCACCGACGGACGTCGTCGGGAACACGGACCGGGCTGAGGTCGACGAAGGCACGGAGTTGGGTGCGCAGCCGGGCACGCACCGGGCCGGGCCCGGGATCGCGCGCCACGCCGGTCGGGCCGGCGGCGCCTGGCGCACCGGTCGCGCCGAGCAGCACGGACCGGACCGGTCGGCGGACGCGTTCCCACTGCCGGAACAGGTGGTACTCCACCGGAGCGTTGCGCGGCGCGAACCGGGCGAACGTGCCGACGGCGTCCGGACCCGGGGCGCGGTCCTCGGCGTAGAGCTGGGCGAGGCGGTCCCCCGGCCAGCCGGTGAACAGGTTCGACAGGGTGATGCCGGTGCCGGTGGAGCGATCGAACACGGCCGCGCTCACCACCAACACGCGGGGATAGTCGTCAGCGCGCATGGTCGGACACCAATCTCCGCTCGATGGTCGGGCCACGGTGCAGCCGCAGCGTCCGGCGATATCCGTACAGCGCCGCCGGCACGACGGTCAGCGCGTAGCCGACCGCGCCGACCCAGGGCACGGCGGCGACGGCGATGCGGTCGGCGGCGTACCACTTGCCGAGCACCGACAACACCAGGAACGCCGCCCAGCCGCACAACTGCGGGACGAGGACGCCGCCGGCGTTCTGCACCATGAACCGGGGCGAGAGCGCCGACTGGAGCAGCCACCAGACGCCCAGCCCGGCCAGCAGCCACCGGTCACCGCCCATCGGCACCGGCAGCCAGGCCGCGAACAGCCACTCACCGAAGGCGACGAGCACGGCGGCCGGCAGACCGGCGGCGAGCACGGACAACACGGTCATCCGTCGGGTGGTGCGGCGGACCCAGTCCACCTGGCCCTGGGCCAACGCCTCGCCGTTGGCCGGCCACAGTGGCACGTTGACCAGGACGACGAGCTGGCCGAGTTGGGACAGCAGCTTCGCGGGCACCACGTACCCGGCGACGGCGGACAGGCCGAGCGCGTGCGCGATGATCAGCGTGTCGGCGTTGGTGGCGAACGAGATGACCACGGTCAGCACGAAGAACAGCCCACTGAGCCGGGTCAGCTCCAGGGCGGCGTGCGCCTGCACGGCCCTCGGCGTGGGTCGGATCCGCGGCTCCTGCCGGCCGAAGAACCAGAGCGTGTTGAGCAGGTTGACCAGCAGCGGCGCGGCCACCGACAGGGCGACCACCAGGAGCGGCGACCAGCCGGCCCAGACCACGCCGAGCACCGCGCCGAGCGCGGCCAGACTGCCCGCGGTCTGCCACACGTTGCTCCGACCGACCTGCTGGTAGGCGTACTGGACGCGGGCGATCAGGCTGAGTGGGATGTTGAGCGCGAACGCGGTGAGACAGATCAACGAGATCATCCGGGTCTGCTCCGGGCTGACCTGACCTGTCACGTTGAACAGCGCCGACCAGGGCACGGCACCGGCGAAGACCCAGAGCAGGCCGGTGAGGGCGAGCGCGAGCCCCGACAGGGTCAGGTACGCGCTGGAGATGTAGCGACGGGCCTGCGCGGTGTCGCCGTGGGCGTAGCAGGGGGCGAGCTTCGTCATCAGCCCGCTGCCCAGCCCCAGGTCGGCGAAGGCGGCCATGCCGGCCAGCGCGGCCACCGCCATCCACAGGCCGTACAGGTCGTTGCCGAAGTAGGGCAGCGTCACCGGCACCAGGACGATCGGCACGATGAGCCCCGCCGCCCGGCTGAGCAGCGCCGTCGCCACCCCGGAGACGAGCCGGCGACCACGGTCGGGAAGTCGACGGTGCGTTCCCGGTCGGCGGGCGCGCCGGGTCCGCTCGACGACCCCGGACGACATCGACGGCCCTACTGACTCGCGAGCACGTGACCCGCCATCCAGGACACCGTGCGCTCCAGGCCGGTGCGCAGCGGCACCGGCCGCACCCCGGGGAACAGCTCTCCCAGGCGGGTGCAGTCGGCCTGCGAGTCCCGTACGTCGCCCGGGCGCGGCGCCTCGTGCACGACCGGCAGCGGCCGGCCCATGATGTCCTCCAGCTCGGCGATCAGGTCGAGCAGGGAGACCCGCGCGCCGAAGGCCAGGTTCACCACGTCGGTGGTGGACACCCGACGGACGACGGCGTCGACGATCACCGAGGTGACACTGCCGACGAACGTGAAGTCGCGGGCCTGCCGACCGTCGCCGTGCACGCGCAGCGGCTCGCCGGCGAGCGCGGCGGTGACGAAGCGGGGCAGTACCGCGGCGTACGCGTGGTGCGCCGCCTGCCGGGGACCGTAGACGTTGAAGAAGCGGAACGGCAGCACACCCAGGTCGTAGCAGGCGGCGTAGGCGACCGCGTACGCCTCGGCGGCCAACTTGGAGACCGCGTACGGGGACACCGGGATCGGGCGCAGCTCCTCCTGGCGGGGCAGCACCGGGTTGGCGCCGTAGACCGACGACGAGGACGCGAGGATCACCTGTGGGACGTGGTGCCGGCGAGCCGCCTCCAGCACCAGCAACGTCCCGGTGGCATTGGCGTGGTGGCTGGGCAGCGGCCGGTCGATCGAGCGCGGCACGGAGCCGAGAGCGGCCAGGTGCACCACGGTGGCCGCCCCGGCGAACGCCTCGTCCAGCAGGTCCGGGTCGAGCACGGAGCCCCGGTGCAGCCGGACGGGCTGGTCGTGCAGGTTGTCCAGCAGGCCGGTGGAGAGGTCGTCGACCACCACGACGTCGGTCACCTGGGGTGCCTCGTCGAGCGCCCGTACCAGGTTGGCGCCGATGAACCCGGCGCCGCCGGTCACGACTACCTTCAACGCGTCTCCCCGTTCGGCTCGGCCCCGGGCGGCGGGCGCTGGGGGTGCCCGCTCGGTGGGGCCGTGGCAGCGCCGCTGGGGCCACTAGTGTGACAACGAGCGCTGTTGCCGCAAGTCACGCGAAGCGGACACCGACCCGCGTGTCCTTCATTCCCTTCCGTCAGTTGTCTGCCCAGGTGGACGAGTTGACGTCGACGGGAGTGCCGGGCACATGCGAATCGGACTGATCAGTCAGTGGTACCCGCCGGAGAGCGCCTTCGTGCCGGGTCAACTGGCCACGGAGTTGGCCCGACGCGGTCACGAGGTGCGGGTGCTGACCACCTTCCCGAGCCTGCCGCTCGGGCGGACCTACCCGGGTTGGCGGCAACGCTGGAACCACCGGGCCACCGATCGCGGGGTGACCGTCCGACGGGTGCCCGCGTACCCGAGTCACGACCGATCCGGTCTGCGCCGGGCGGCGAGCTATCTCTCCTTCGCCGCCACCAGCACCCTGGCGGCCCCGCGCCACCTGCACGGCGTCGACGCGCTCTACGTCTACCATCCGCCACCCACCGCGTACGCCGCCGCCGGTCTGCTGCGGTTGTTGCGTGGCGTCCCGGCGGTGCTGCACGTGCAGGACCTGTGGCCGGAGTCGGTGACCGCGTCCGGGATGGCCCCGCCGGGGCTGGCCGGGCAGGCCATGGACCGGGTCCTGACCGGCATGATGCGCCGCATCTACCGCGCCTGCGCCGGCATCGCGGTGATCGCGCCCGCCATGGCGGAACAGGTGGTCGAGCGGGGTGTCGACCCCGGCGCGGTGCGCACCGTCTTCAACTGGACCGACGAGGCGCTGTTCCGGCCGGTGGCCGGCACCGATTCGGCCCGGGCGACGATCGGGCACCGGGGGCGGGTGACGGTGATGTTCGCCGGCAACCTGGGTGTGTTGCAGGGCGTCGACGTTGCCATCCGCGCGGCCGCGGCGGCGCCGGACGCGGTGGACCTGGTCTTCGTCGGCACCGGGCTGGGTGCGGAACAGGCCCGGCGACTCGCCGACGAGTTGGACGCGGACAACGTGCGGTTCGTCGGTCGCCGTCCGGCCGCCGAGATGGCCGAGCTGTACGCCGCCGCCGACTACCAGTTGGTCATGCTGCGCGACCTGCCCTGGTTGCGCGGGACGGTGCCCTCGAAGTTGCAGGCCGCGCTGGCCTGCGGCGCCCCGGTGCTGATGTCGGCCGACGGCGACGCCGCCGCGCTGGTCAGCGCGGGCGGGGCGGGTCTGGTCTGCCCGCCGGACGACTGGCGGGCGTTGGCCGACCAGTTCGCCGCCGCCGCCCGGGTGCCGGCCGAGCAGCGGATCGCGATGGGCCGGCGGGGTCGCCAGCTCTACCTGGACCGGATGTCGTTGCGGGTCGGCGTCGACCAGATCGAGGACCTGCTCAGCAAGGCGGCGGCGCGCGGCCGGGGCTGAGTGGCGCGCCCGTCGGGCGGCCCGGCCAGCCCGGCGAGGAAGTCGCGCACGCGGCGACCCTGTGCGACCGGGTTACGCGTCTCCCGCACGAAACGGGCCCCGCCGGCGCCCAGCGCCCGGGCCTCGTCCGCCGGCAGCGCCAACACCCGTGCGACGGCTGTCCGCAGCCCGTCGGCGGTGTCCGGCTCGGCGAAGGACAGCCACGGCGCGTACTCCCCGGGAATGCCGGGCAGTCGGGTGCTCACCACCGGCACCCCGGCGGCGAGATACTCGATGATCTTCGACGGGAAGGACCAGCGGACGAAGTCCTGGTCCACCGGACGCGGGTTCACCAGCACGGCCGCCCGGGCCAGCCGCGGCAGCAACTCCGGCCGGGGCAGCAACTCCGGAGGCACGATGCGCCGATCCACGGCGGCCTGGTCGCGCAGCCAACCCGCCAGTTCGCCCCGGCCGTACACGCACAGCCGCAGGTCGTCCCCGGGCAGACCGCGGAACGCCTCGACCAGCCGGTCGACGCCGTAGGCACGGCTCAGGCCCCCCGCGTACACGATGTCCCTGGTCGCACCGGGCGGCAGCACCGCCCGGGCGCCCTCGCGCAGCTCAAGCGGATCGGCCGAACAGATGCCCTCGAGCACCAGCCGGGGCCGGCCGGGCGCGAAGTCCTCGGCGAGCGCGGCGGTCAGCGCGATCACCCCCGAGCAGCGGGCGAGGGCGGCCCGGACCAGCGCGACGTCGAGCCCGCGCAGCAACCGGACCAGCCGACCGTCGCCGGGCAGCGCGACACCCGGCGGGTCGGTGAGCACCGGCACCACGTGGACGCCGCGGCGGCGCAGCACACCGAACCAGAGGAACGGCGAGTGCACGCCGTGCACCAGCAGGACGTCGGCGTCCCGCTCGCGCAGCGCCCGACCGCCGGTACGCCAGGCGGCCACGAACCGGGTGAGGTGCTTGAGGCCGAGCAGGTTGACGAACGCCAGCAGCTGCCCGTCCACGTCGTCCTGCCGGAACCGGCCCGCCCGGAAGCGGACCTGCCCGTTGCCCGGCCAGGTGGACACCGGCGCGGCGGAGAGCAGGTGCACCGGGCAGTCGGCGGCCCGCAGGCTCCGCACCACGCTCCAGGCGAAGGTGTGCGTCTGGGTGGGCAGGTGGGTGTCCCGGGCGATGATCTCGGCGAGCAGGTCGTCCGGCACGGTGAAGCCCAGCAGGGTGACCCGGGGGCCGCGTCGCTGCGTCACCGTCCCTCCCCGAGGATCTGCTGATAGACCCGATCGAGGCGACCGAGCATGACGTCGAGGCCGTAGTCCTCGGCCACCACCTTGCGACCCAACTCCCCCACGTGGCGTCGTTCGGCGGCGTCGTCCAGCAGCGGGATCAGTGCCGCGGCCAGGGCATCCGGGTCACCGGCCGGCACCAGCCGGCCGCCGCCGGAGCGCAGCACCTCGACGTTGCCGCCCACCGCCGAGGCGACCACCGGCAGTCCGTACGCCATCGCTTCGAGCAGCGCGTTGGAGAGGTTCTCGTGCAGGGTCGGGAAGACGAAGAGGTCCGCCGCGGCGAGCAGGTCCGGTACGTCGAGACGATTGCCGAGCAGGCGCACCTCGACCTGGCCGGCGTCGGCCAGCGCCGCCGCGATGCCGTCGCGGTCCGGCCCGTCGCCGGCGACCAGCAGCACCCGGCGGGTGGCCGACGGCGGCAGCCGGCGTACCGCGTCGGCGAGGACGCCGTACCCCTTCTCCCAGGTCAGCCGGGACACCGCGATCATCGCGACGTCGTCGGGGCGCAGGCCCAGCTCGGCGCGGACCCGGTCCCGGGCGGCGTGTGGACGGGTCGGCAGCGGCACCCCGTTGGGGATCACCCCGACGAACTTCGCGCCCAGGCCGGACAGGAAGTCCCGGCCGGCGGCGTACGCGCAGACGGTGCCGACGTGGCTGGCCAGCCGCAGCGTCAGGGGCTCAGCCCCGTGCACGAGCAGTCGTCGCCGCCAGGGACGACCCGGCTGACGCAGGTCCCGTACGGTGCCGTGGACGGTGACCAGGACCCGTGGGCAGCCGGCGAGGCGGGCGGCGAGCACGCCGTGGAACCCCTCGTTCTGCAGACCCCGCACGTGCACCAGATCCGGGCGGACCCGTCGCAGCAGGCGCACCCACTCCCGCAGCAGCGGCAGGTTCAGGCTGCCGTTGCCGGCGTGCTGGTGCATCCGGACGAACTCGTACCGGTCGGCCAGGGGCGAGGCGAGCACCCGTTGCACGGCGGTCAGCGGGCCGTTGGCCCCGGGGGCGCCAGCCGAGTGCTGCACCACCACCGGTCGGCTCACGACGGCACTCCGGCCGACGCGAGCCGGCGCCGGACGTCGCGCACGGCTGCACGCTGCATGTCTCCTCATTTCGACGGCCCGCCTAGACTAAGCAGTCATAATGGCACAAATCACTTGGATCTCCTGAGGGGGTGGAGCGTGGGCGAGCCCACCACCAGCACGGACCTGATCCCCGCCCTGCGGCCCACCGCTACGCCCGCGGTGCTGGCGCTGGCCGCGTACCGGTTTCCGCACGGCGACGCGATGTCCAACCGGCTCCTGCAACTCGTCCGGTCCGCCACCCCGCCGGGGGGCGTGGCCCTGGTGGTCAACGACTGGCCCGACGACGGGTCGCGCCCACCCTCCCCCGTGGACCTGCCACCCGACGTCCGCCTGATCACGCTGCCCCGCCGCCGCCGGGGCGGTGGGGCGCTCGGCCGCTGGTCGCACCGGCGACTCCGCCCGCTGCGGGTGCTGGCCGCGCTGCGCCGCGCGGGCGTCCGTCCGGGCGACCTGGCCGGCGTGCACCTGCCGCTCGGGCTGTGGGACCTGGCGACCTGGGCGGTGCTGCGGGTGGCGGTGCGGTGCCCGGTGACGGTGGACGTGCTGGAGCAGCACGACCGGGCCCAGTTCCCCCGCGGCTGGCGGACGCCGTACTTCCTCCGGCACCGCTGGGCGTCCTTCTGGGCCGGACGACTCGCCGACCAGGTCATCGTCATCTCCGAGCTGCTGGAGCGGCACTTCGTACGCCAGGGCCGGCCGACCCTTGTGGTGCCGCCCCAGGTGGACCGCGCCGACTACGCCGACCCCGCACCACCCGCACTCGACGACGGGCTCCGACTGCTCTACGCCGGGTCGGCAGGTGCGAAGGACCAGTTGGCCGTGGTCCTGGAGGGCATCCGTCTCCTCCCGCCCGCCGACCGGGCCCGGGTGCACCTGGTGATCGCCGGGATCAGCCGGGAGCGGGCCGGCCAGCTCTCCGACCTGGACGAGGCCGGGCTGGCCGCCCTCGACGACCAGGTGAGTTTCCTGGGTCGGGTCTCCCGCGACCGGGTGCTCGCCGAGCTGCGCCGGGCGCACTTCTCCGTGCTGGTCCGCCCGCCGCTCGGATACGCGCAGGCGGGCTTCCCCTCCAAGGTGCCGGAGAGCCTCGCCGCCGGGTGCCCGGTGCTGCTCAACCTGACGAGTGATCTCCGGCGGTACCTCGTGGACGGCCGCGAGGGCATCGTCCTCGACGGCGCGGCGGCGGAGGACGTCCGGCGCGGGATCGAGCGCGCGCTTCGGCTCGACGACCCGGCCTGGCGGGCGATGAGTCGCGCCGCCCGCGAGCGGTCCCACTGCTTCGACTATCGCGCCTGGAGGCCGGTGGTCAGCGACTTCGTCACGGGCGTCGGACGCGGCTCGGGCACCGGCAGCTCGGCGAGACCGGCCAACTCGGCGGCGGTCAGCCGCCGCGCGGCCGGGTAGAGCTGCCGCTCGTGGTCCCGAATGGTCTCCACCGGCCACCGCAGGCGGATCACCCGGGCCGGGTTGCCGGCGGCCACCGCGTACGGCGGCACCGACCGGGTGACCACCGCACCGGCTCCGATCACCGCGCCCCGGCCGATCGTCACCCCGTGCAGGATCACCGCCCGGGTGCCCACCCACACGTCGTCGCCGATGGTCACACCCCGGTCGTGGGTGTCGTCGCCGGCCTCCTTGTCGACCGCGATCATCGGTACGCCGACCTGGTCGATGCGGTGGTTGCCACCCCGGATCGTCACCTCGGGGCCGAACATCACGTTGTCACCGATGCGGATCCGACTCCGGGCCGCCATCAGGATCGGTCGGTGCCCGAGATCAACGTTGTGGCCGACCTCGATCGACCCGCAGGTGTACACACCGTCCGGGTCGAACGTGAAGTTGTCTCCCCGGGCGGCGAAGCGGTCGGCGAGGGCAAGGCCCCGGATCGCCCGTCGGACCCGTGCCCCCGAGCGCAGGAGACGGTCGAGCGTCCCGATCACCGGGCCGAACAGCTTTCCAGGTTGATCGAGGCGGACGCGCATCAGACTCCCGTCCCGACGCCGGCCCGCTCGGGCACCACGCGCATGTCGCCTCCCGCATCTCCGCCGGTCGTCCAGGTCGATCCAGGGGCCGATGGTAGCCTCGCCAAATTCCATAATAGGTGCATATCCCTCGAAGTCTCCGTCCGCGCAGAGAGTCCGAGATGACCAGAATCCTGATCCTGAGCGACTACCGCGGCACGTTCTACTCCACCGCCCGTACCCAACACGGGCTGTGCACGATGGACCTCGGCCGGATCACCGGGCAACTCACCCGCGCCGGTTTCGAACCGGAGGTCATCGGCTTCGCCGACCTGGACCTGAGCGACGATCTGCGCGGGGTCCCGGTGCTCTACACCTCCTCGGAGGATCGCGGGCTGCACTACAAGAGCTGGATCGAGGACCTGGTGCTGGCGTTGGAGACCGCCGGCGCCCGGGTCACTCCGGCCTACCGCTACCTGCGCGCGCACCACAACAAGGTGATGATGGAGGCGCTGCGCGCCCAACTCTTCCCGCGCGACGCCCAACGGCTGGGCACCCGCACCTTCGGCACGTACGAGGAACTCGCCGACGCGGCGCTGGACGGGCCGTGGCCGAAGGTGCTCAAGTCCGCCTACGGCGCCGGTTCCCAGTTCGTGGCCCGCGCGGCCAACCGACCGGAACTGCTGCGCACGGCCCGTGCCTTCAGCCGCACCCACGACCACGCGGAGACCGTCCGCGAGCATGGCCGGCGACTGCTTCGCCGAGACCACCACCCGCGCTCGACGCACCGACAGAAGTTCCTGGTGCAGGCGTTGATTCCGGGGCTGAGCGGTGACTTCAAGGTGCTCCGGATGGGTACGCGCTACTACACCCTCTACCGGCGTAACCGCCCCGGTGACTTCCGGGCCAGTGGCAGCGGCGACTTCGACTTCGAGGACCTGGCGGGCGTCGACCGTGCCGCGCTGCTCACCTACGCGGAGCAGGTCGCCGACATCCTCGGCACCCCGCTCACGTCGCTGGACATCGGCCACGACGGCGACCGCTTCCACCTGATCGAGTTTCAGTGCCTGCACTTCGGCACCGTCACCGCGGAGAGGTCGAGCGGCTACCACGTCCGGGCGGGCCAGGCGTGGCAGCACGTCGAAGAGGAGTGCGACATCGAGGCGGTGTTCTGCGAGGCGATCGTCGGCCACCTTCGACGCCCGGCGCCCGCACTGCCGGCGCAGCCGGCGCGATCGGCCACCTCGCGGCCCTCGCCGTACTGACGTCGAGCGCGTCCCGTTGGCGACCTGAGCACCGGCACGATCCCCCCGCCGAAGGGGCCGCCCCTCCCCCAACCGACCGGCCAGTTTTCCCCTCGCCCGACCGGCCGTTGCGACGCTCACCGTTCGTGCGGTGGATCACCGGACCGCAGAAGGCTGCCGAGCCGGCCGTGTCCGTCTGCGAGTTTCGGGGTTGATCGGGGGAATGCTGGCCGACTGTCGCCTATCGGCGCGGTCATCCGGTTTCTACCCGGTCAGGACGTGTACCGAGCGTTACGCCGACGCTACTGGAGGTGGGATCGTGCCGATGCCTGGTGGTCTCGTGATCGACGGTGCCCGATGAGTGGCACCGTGTACCTGTCGCCCCCCGACATCGGGCCGCTCGAGGAGTCGTACCTGATCGCCGCACTGCGCTCGGGCTGGGTCGCCCCGGTCGGCCCGGACCTCCAGGCGTTCGAGCAGGACGTCGCCGCGCGGGTCGGCGCCGTCGGAGCCGTGGCCGTCAACTCCGGGACGGCGGCTCTGCACCTCGCCCTGCTCGGTGTCGGTGTCGGCCCCGGCGACGTGGTCATCGTGCCCACGCTCACCTTCGTCGCCACCGCCAACGCGGCCCGCTACATCGGGGCGCGGCCGGTCTTCGTCGACTGCGACCCCCGGACCGGCAACGTGGACGTCGCCCTCGTCGACGAGGCGCTGCGACGGCTGCGGTCGCGCGGCGAGCGGGTCGGCGCGGTCGTTCCCGTCGACATGTTCGGCAGCTGCGCCGACTACCGGGCCCTGGTCCCGGTCTGCGCGGACGCCGACGTCCCAGTGGTGGAGGACGCCGCGGAGGCCCTGGGCGCCCGCCACCGCGGGCAGGCCGCCGGCTCCTTCGGGCGTGTCGGCGTGCTCTCCTTCAACGGCAACAAGATCATGACCACCTCCGGCGGCGGGATGCTGGTGTCCGACGACGCCGCGCTGCTCACCCGTGCCCGCCACCTCGCCAGCCAGGCGCGCGAACCGACGCGGCACTACGAGCACCGCGAGACGGGGTACAACTACCGGCTCAGCAACCTGCTCGCGGCGCTCGGTCGAGCCCAGTTGCTTCGGCTGGACGCGATGATCGCCCGCCGCCGGCACCTGCGCGACCACTACGCCAAACTCTTCGCCCCGGTGCCGGGCGTCGGGCTGCTCGGGGCGGAGGACGGCGAGTCCAACTGTTGGCTCACCGTCATCACCGTCGATCCGGAGCGGTGCGGCTGGCGGGCCGACGACCTGGCGGTCCACCTGGCCGAGCGGGACATCGAGACCCGGCCGGTGTGGAAGCCCATGCACCTGCAACCCATGCACGACGGCGCGGAGAGCCTGCTCACCGGCGCGGCGGAGCGGCTGTTCACCGATGGGCTCACGCTGCCCAGCGGAAGCGCCCTGACCGAGCCGCAGATCGCCCGGGTGTCCGTCGCGATCGAGGAGTTCCTGAGCCTCCGGACGGGAGCCCGCCCGGTGTGACGACCGGACGACGCGGGAGCGATGCCGGTGCGTTATTCACCCGAAATCACTCATAAACACGAGACTGCCTGTAACAAGAACAAAGGGCGTTTAGTCCCTTCCGCCGTACGCGGCGGTTGCGGTCGGAGACGGGTCAGGGAGCCAGCACATGTCGCAGGAGACCGAGCACACGGAGCACGCGGACCGCTCGACACGGCGGGCCCGGGCTCGCCGCCGCACCGCGGGCTTCCTCGCCACCGACACCACCGCCTGGGTCAGCGGCTTCGCCGCAGCCGTGTGGACCCGGTTCGAGTTCGACCTCCCGGCGGGCCAACTGGGCCGGGCCGCGGCGATCGGCCTGCTCGCGGCAGTCGCACACGTCGCCGTGGCGGCGGTACGCCGGCTCTACTCCGGACGACACCCGCTGGGCAGCCTGCAGGAGGTCCAGGGTGTCGCCGGCACCGCCATCCTGACGGCGGCCATCGTGCTGCTCGCCCTGCTGTCGTCAGGTGAGCGGCCGGTGCCGGCGAGCACCCCGTTGGTCGGCGGCGCACTCGCCCTGCTCCTGATGCTCGGTGCCCGGTTCGCGTACCGGCACCGGCGCGATCTCTCCATGCGTCCCGACGTCCGGTCGTCGACACCGGTGCTGCTGTTCGGGATGGGCAACGCCGGCCAGGAGCTGCTGCGGGCGATGCTCGGCGACCCGCGCGGCCGGTACCTGCCGGTGGGCGCCCTCGACGACGATCCCGACAAGCGCGACCTGCGCATCCGGCGGGTGCGGGTGCTCGGCGGGCGGCGCGACATCGATGCCGTGATCCGCCGTACCGGCGCGAAGGCGGTCATCTTCTCGGTGGCCAACGCCGACGCGGCGCTGATCCGCCAGATCCGCGAGGCCACGCTCACCGCCGGGGCGGTGTTCAAGGTGCTGCCCCCCGTGCGGGATCTCGTCGACCACCGGATCACCGTCACCGACGTCCGGGACGTGCAGATCGGCGACCTGCTCGGCCGCCACCAGGTGATCGGTGACCTGCCGCTGAAGACGAACAGCCTGACCGGGCGGCGGGTCCTGGTCACCGGTGCCGGCGGTTCGATCGGCTCGGAGCTCTGCCGCCAGGTGATGAAGGCCGATCCGGGTGAGCTGATGATGCTGGACCGGGACGAGTCGGCCCTGCACGGCCTGCAGATGTCGCTCTCCGGCCGCGCCATGCTGGACAGCCCGGAGCTGATCCTCGCCGACCTGCGCGACGACGAGGGCCTCCGCCGGATCATCCGGGAACGCCGTCCGGAGGTCATCCTGCACGCGGCGGCGCTCAAGCACCTGACCCTGTTGCAGCGGTACCCCGGCGAGGCGGTCAAGACGAACGTCTGGGGCACCCTGTCGGTGCTGGACGCCTGCCAGGACGTCGCCAAATTCGTCAACATCTCCACCGACAAGGCGGCCGACCCGATCAGTGTGCTCGGGTACTCGAAGCGGATCACCGAGCGACTGACCGCGCACGCCGCGTCCCGGTTCCCGGGGACCTTCCTCAGCGTCCGGTTCGGCAACGTGCTCAGCAGTCGCGGCTCGGTGGTGACGGCCTTCCAGCGACAGATCGAGGACGCCAGGCCGCTGACCGTCACCCACCCGGACGTCACCCGCTACCTGATGACCGTCCAGGAGGCGGTCCACCTGGTCCTCCAGGCCGCCGAGATCGGGCGGGACGGGGAGGCGCTGGTGCTGGACATGGGTGAGCCCGTCCGCATCGCCGACCTGGCCCGGCAGATGGCCGAGCAGGCGTCCAGCAGGGTGCCGATCGTCTACACCGGCCTTCGTCCCGGCGAGAAGCTGCACGAGGACCTGTTCGGCACCGGCGAGGTGGACACCCGACCGTTCCACCCGCTGGTGTCCCACGTCGCCGTGCCGGCGCTCGACCCGATGGAGGTGAGCGGGCTCGACCCGTACGACGACGCGGTGAAGCTCACCGAGCACCTGGCGATGCTCTGCGCCCAGCCGATCGACCCGACGGTGGGCGGTCCGGTGGGCGTACCCCTGCAGTCCCGGTGACCGGCGCGGCGGACGGTGACCAGTGCCGCACCCAAACCCCCGCACCGGCAGTTATGACCGTAGGGAACCCCAGCGCGAGGCCGCGACGCGGCAGCCGCGTCCCTCCGGCGTTCGCCGCGAAGCGATAGGACCGACAGATGCGGACCCGGGACGGCAGGTCTCAGCGGTACGAGCCGCTGCACGCCGCATCGCCCAGGTCGCGGCGGGCCGTCCAGACGTTGGAGCCACCCGCTACGGTCGACGCCGCTCCCCCCGGCCCGAGCCGCGCTCGTCGACTGCTGTCCTGGATCGCCACCGCGGCGCTGAGCCGGGCGGTCAGCGCTCTCGTACCACTCGTCCTCCTCCCCGTGACCCTGTCCTACCTGGGCACCGACCTGTACGGGCTCTGGGCCGCGGTGCTCGCCGTCACCGGGATGGTCGCCTTCGCGGACCTGGGTGTCGGCCTCGGGCTCATGACGAGGCTCGCGCCCTGTCGGGTGGACGGCGACTCGGACACGGCCCGGCGGTACGTCTCCAGCGCCTACGCGGCGGTGTGCGGGGTGGCGCTCCCGACGTGTGGCCTGCTCTTTCTGCTCGGTGGATTCGTCCCGTGGCCGCTGCTGTTCAACGCGACCGGGACGGCGGCGCGGGACGCCCACCTCGTCGCCCTGGTGTGCCTGACCGCGTTCCTGCTCAACATTCCGCTGTCGCTTGTCGCCCGCGTCCAGTACGCGTATCAGCAGGTGGCGGCCAGCAATGTCTGGCAGGCGACGGCGAGCGCGCTCTCGTTACCCCTCGCGCTCGGCGCGGTGTACGCGAAACTGCCCCCGATAGCGGTGATCGCCAGCATCGCCATCGGCCCGTTGCTCGTCAACATCGCCAACACGGTCTGGACGTTCGGCTGGCGGCTGCCGCACCTGGCGCCCCGCCTGAGATTCGTCGACGGTCGGGGAGTCCGGGAGCTGTTCGGCCTGGGCGGCATGTTCTTCCTGGTCACCCTGATCATGGTCCTGGCGGACAACGCCGACCCATTGATCATCGCGCACCTGCTGGGCCTCGCCAGCGTCACCGCGTACGCGGTGCCGGCCAGATTGTTCAACCAGCTCGGCGCGCTCGTGACACTTGTCAACCAACCACTGTGGCCGATGCACGGTGAGGCCCTGGCGCGCGGCGACCTCGACTGGATTCGCCGCACCGTGCGCCGGATGACGATCGTCTCGACGCTCATCGCCCTCCTGCCGTCGACCATCCTGGTGCTGTTCGGCGAGCAGATTCTCGCCGCCTGGCTTCCCATTTCGATCGGGAACCGCTCACTGCTGCTGGGCCTCGCCTGCTGGTGGATCGTGCTGGCGGCGATCTCACCACGGTTCATGGTGCAGAACGCGGCCGGAGTCGTCCGCCCCCAGTTGTGCGGCTATCTGCTGTACCTACCGCTGTCCATTGTCGGAAAACTGCTCGGAGTGCACTGGTGGGGAGTGGCCGCGGCACCGTACGCCGCCGTTGTCATCTACACCGTGACCGTTGTCCCGGCGGCCATCTTCGGCTACCGGCGGGCGCTGAGAATTCGGACCACATGAGAGAGGTGGAGGCACCAATGGTGTTCGACGAGGAATTCCCACGGGTACTGGTGGTGAGCCACACGCCCTTCAGCCGCGTCAGCGGCACCGCCCTGACCCTGTCGAACCTCTTCTCCGGCTGGCCCAA
Organism: Micromonospora sp. NPDC048905; assembly: GCF_040649655.1. Taxonomy (NCBI): domain Bacteria; kingdom Bacillati; phylum Actinomycetota; class Actinomycetes; order Micromonosporales; family Micromonosporaceae; genus Micromonospora; species Micromonospora sp. NPDC048905. The sequence goes on from NZ_JBEZFV010000001.1 coordinate 360,100, forward strand.
GGACCGCCTCGCCCAGGTGCACACCGGGAACATCACGCCGACCACGGACGTGTGCGAGAACTTCTTCCACTTTCCGCCGCGCGACCACTACCTGCCGATCCAGTACTACGCCATGCGGATGTCGGGCTGGAACGGTCGCACGCCGCTGCAACAGAGCCGGCCGATCGCCGCCGTACACGCCGCGGCGGAGAACCGGCCCGCCCTGGCCAAGATCTACGCGCAACTGCGGGCGACCGCCGATCTCAGCCCGATCCGCGTTCCCCCGGCGCTGATCGAGTGGATGCGGGGCTTCCGGCCGGATGTCGTCTACTCGATGCTCGGCAGTGTGCGGCTGACGAGGATCACGGCGCTCGCGGCGCGTACCTGCGGCGTCCCGGTCGTGCCGCACTTCACCGACGACTGGCCGGCGACCCTGTACGACAACGGTGAACTCTTCGGCCGGGCCGACCGGTCCGTCCAGGAGACGGTCGCACGACTCATCAGCCGGGCACCGCTCGGCATGGTCATCAGTGCGCCGATGGCCCAGGAGTACGCCCGGCGGTACGGCGTCCCGTTCAGCCCGTTCGCGAACTGCGTCGACGAGACCTTCTTCGCCCCACCCCGGGGCGCGGCGGAGCAGCGGGCGACGACGGAGCTGGTCTACGTCGGCGCCCTGCACCTCAACCGCTGGGAGTCGCTGCGCGACATCGGCGCCGCACTGGACGACCTGGCCGCGGCTGGTCTGCCCGTCCGGCTGACCATCCACGCTCCGGAGCAGGACCTCACCCGCCACGCGCCACACTTCGCGTCGCTGGCGCGGGTACGGCTGGGGCCGTCGCTGACCAGCGACGAGGTGCCCGCCGCGCTGCACGGCGCGGACGTGCTCGTCCACATCGAGTCCTTCGACGAGGAGATCCGCCGCTACACCCGTTACTCGGTCTCGACGAAGATCCCCCAGTACCTCGCCTCGGGCCGGCCGATCCTCGGCTACGGGCCGGCCGAGGTGGCCTCGATGCACCACATCCAGGAGGCCGATGCGGGCGTCATCGTCGGCACCGACGACACGGCGGCGCTCGTCCGCGGCCTGACCGACCTCTGCCGGGACGCGGCCCTGCGGGAACGGCTGGCCCGCAACGGGACCGCGTTCGCACGGCAGGAGCACGCCAAGGAGAACGTGGCCGCGCGGTTCGCCGCCACGTTGGGCTCGGCGGCACGAACCGGATCCACCACCGCCGGGGTCGCCGGCCGGCAACTGACCTAGATGGGTGCTGCGATGAGACGTACCGGATGGGTTGCCTGTGTGGGTCCGTTCCTCTTCCCGTGGGGGGAGGCGGGGTCCCGGCGGGTCTACGGCCTGGTGGCGTCGCTGGCCGCCGCCGGCTACGACGTGGTGGTCGCCGGCGGCGGACCGGAGCCGCTCACCAGCACGGCGCTGCCGGGCGTCGACGGACCGGGCTCGATCTCCCACCTCGGTCTCGCGGAGCGGCCGTCGCCGGAGGCGGGGCCGCTCGGCAGTTCGGTGCAGACGCTCGTGCGCTGGGGTCAGCGGACGGTCCGGTGGCTCGACGCCCAGCCGACCAAGCCGTCCCACGTGCTGGTGCACGGCGGTCAGGCGCAGTACATGTTCCATCTCCAGCGCTGGTGTCGCCGGCACCGGGTGCCGCTGATCGTCGACGTCGTCGACTGGTTCAACGGCCGCCACGTGCGCGGTGGCTACCTCGGCCCGCTGCACGTCAGCATGAAGCTGGCCCTGCGCCACTACTACCCGCGGTGCGACGGCATCATCGCGATCAGCTCCTACCTGGAAGACCACTACCGGCGCAGCGGCAGACCCGTCCTGCGGGTGCCACCCACTCTCGACGTCAAGGGCCTGACGTTGGAGGCACGGCAGACCGCGGGCGACGCACCTCCGCTCACGCTCGCCTACGCGGGAAACCCGCACGGGAACAAGAAGGATCTCCTGGGCACCGTCATCGAGGCGGTGGGCAACGTCCAACGCGACGGCGCGAGTGTCGAGCTGCGCGTCTACGGCCCGACGCTGGACGAGGTGCGCCGCCTCTTCGACGGTCGGCCGCTGCCGGACGGGGTGCGGTGCCTGGGGCGGCTACCGCAGGCCGAGGTGTCCAACGCCCTACAGGAAGCGGATTTCACGGTGCTCGTCCGCAGGCCGGAGCGGGCGGCGGACGCGGGCTTCTCGACGAAGTTCTGCGAGAGCCTCGCCAGCGGCACACCGGTGATCGCCAACCTCACCAGCGACATGGGCAGATACCTGCGCCCCCACCGGGAGGGCCTGGTCTGCCGGGACCACTCGGTCGCCGAGGTCACCGGGGCGTTCCGTGCGGCGGCGGGGTTGAGCTCCGCGCAGCGCAGCATGATGCGCCAGGCCGCGCGCGGCCAGGCGCTCGAATCGTTCGACTACCGGGCGTACGCGGAACCGCTCGGCAGGTTCTTCCGGCAGTGGGGCTGACGGCGCACCCGCGCCGCCCAGCCCGGGCGGGCGTGGCGCCTACCTGTTGGCAGCCCGTGCGGTGAAGGTCGGACCCGGGGCGGGCGCCCGATGTTCGCCGAAGATCGACCGCAGCACGTGCAGGGCCAGGAGCGTGGCCATCCCGACAATGGATTCCGGCGCCATCCCGAGCTGGTTGTTCGCCGGCACGTAGAAGACGAGAATGCAGAGCTGCGCGAAGATCAGCGACGGGACCACCCGGCGGGACGACACCGCCGCACGCCACGAGCCGGCGAAGAGCCACCCGACCAACCCCATGAACAGCGCCGCACCGGGGAAGGTGAGGTCCGAGGCGAGCCACGGATAGATGGTGGCCCAGTACATGCGCGCCGGCCACCCCATCTCGTTCTCCGTCCGGTCGGGGAAGCTCGGATGGTCGGTGAGGTCCACGTCGAGAGTCTGCTCGGCGAAGATCGCCGCGGACGGCGCGCTGCCGAGACCACGGGACCACTCGAAGGGCACCTGCAGGTTGTAGGACAACCCGAGGTAGCCGTGCGTCGGGTAACCGATCATCGCGGCGATGCCCTCGGCCATCGGTTTACCCAGGACACGTTCCACCGACGGGTTCACGCGCACCACGTCGCCCGTGGTGCCGAACTCGGCCGCCCGCGTCGCGTGATTGTGGATCATGTAGGTGGCCAGGAGCACGAACGCCGCGACGACGAGCAGGAGCGCCCGACGCCGGCGCGAGTAGGTCCGCGGCCGGTGCCGGACCGACGCCCACGCGATCAACATTCCGGCCGCGAGCATGATGACGACGTCGCCGAGGCCCTTCATCGTGCCGATGAAGAGGTAGAACGCGATGTGCGTGGTCGTCGCGCCCACGCCGGCGAGTCGCAGCCAGCCGGGCAGACTGCGCCAGTGCACGACCAGCAGCGGTACGAGGGCAACGCTGAGCACGCCGAGCGGGAAGAGCGCGGTCATCCACGGGCTCGTGCTGCCGAACCCCTGCTGATAGACGTCGAACTTGTTGACGTATCCGGCGGCGGGTGCCTGGATGTTCGCCCACACGCTGCTGGGGCCGGTGGCGCCGAACTGGGTCAGCCGCGTCAGGCTCACGACGACGTAGTAGACCGCGCTGGCCAGGACCAGTTGACGCACCAGCCGGACGCGGCCGATGGAGTGTGTCGCGGCGGCCAGCGAGGGCGGACGGCGGGCCATCTGCGCCACGTACCCACCGGCGAACAGCGCCGTCGCCAGGAGCACGAAGGCGGAGAGCTGGTAGGGGTTGGTGACATCGCGGGCCAGTCGCGTCGACCAGAACACGGCGAACGTGCCGAGCATCCACGACAGCGCCAGCACCAGCGGCAGCCAGGTGACCGTGTGACCGGCCGGTGCCGCGCGGAGCGCCGCCCCGGTCGGGGGTACCCGGTGCTCAGGTCGCGGCGCGGCCAGGAGTTGCAGGTCGCCGACCGGCGAGCGGTGTCGGCCACGACTGATTCCGTCGACGGTGGTCACCGAGGACCACTCCCGGCCGGGCGGCCAGCCCCGGACGGTCGCGGGTCGACCCGGCCAGGATTCCGCGGTTGCACTCGCCGACCCTCCACACTGTTGAGCACCCGACGCCCGTACGCGGCCCGTCGTCGTGCCAGGCCAGGTTTCGGCGGCGCGGACGGTCGCTCCGCGGCGTCGTGGTCCAAATCGCTGGCTCTCAGAAGTCACTGAACGAGCCAACGATCGGGTGGTCACCGGGTGATGGCCCCCGGCCAGTCCAGAACTGTCGCCCCGGCCGGACGTCCGGCGGCGCGGACCCGCACCGGACCCGGCAGGCCTGTCGCTCGCCGCCCGGGGTCGCCCGCCCGGCGACGGCCGGCGACCTGGACCGGCAGCATCGACAGCAGGGCGAGTACCAGCCACGGCCCCCGCTCGAACTCCCACACTCCGGTCAGCCAGAGCGGAAATCCCCCCACCAGGAACAGCCCGGCGACCCGGAGCCCGACCGGGCACTGCGCCGCCCGCCGGGCGAGCACCACCCCGAACAGGGCCGCGACGCCCAGCAGGCCCAGCAGACCCAGGTCCACGGCGACGGCGAGCACGGCGTTGTGCGGGCGGATGCCCAACGGATTCCAGAGCTCGAAGGTGCCCGCGCCGCCGCCCACCCAGAGGGCCTCCCACCAGTAGGAGGACGCGTACCGCCACAACTCGACACGGCTCAGCACGTCGCCGGTCGCCGCCGAGCCGATGAGATCGTCGGCCCACGTCAACGCGCTCTGCCCCAGACCGAGCGGCACCGTCACCAGCAGCGTCGGCACCACGGCGACCGCGGCCACCCAGGTCACCCGGGAGTTGAGTTCGCTGAGCAGTGCGTACACCACCACGAGCAGCAGGGCGACCAGGGCACCCTTGGTCCGGTTCAGGAAGATCCCGGACGCCAGCACCGGCAACGCGGTGATCAGACCGATGGTGAAGAGCCGCCGTTGACCGCGGATCTTCAACAGGCCCAGCGCCAGGACGAACGCGGTGACGCTGGAGTAGGCCGTGAAGTTGATGTTCGTGCCCTCGATGCCGAAGCGCACCGCCATGTCCATCGCGCTGGCCTGTCCCCCGGCTCCGCGCGCCTCGATGATCAGGTGCCACGCGGCGATGGCGCATCCGACGATGTAGGAACCCCCGACCGCGAGCAGGTGCGTCGGCGTCGTGGCGACGTGGCGGACCGCGACGAACAGCAGAGCGGCCGAGGTGTACGCGAGGGCCACGCTCCGCGTCTGCGCGACGTCGCTGGACCAGACGACGGTGAGCTGCGCCCAGGCCGCTACCGCGACCGCCAGCGCGTCGGGCAGTCGGGGGCGCGGAAGGCGGCAACTGAGCAGGATCGCCGCGGCGGAGGCTTGCAGGACGGTCAGCCAGGCGTTCGCCGACGACGCCTGGAAGGCCGCGACACACAGCAGCGCGACGGCGAGAGTCGTCATCCTCGTCCGCCGGCCACCCCGTCCGGCCACGGCCACGGCCCGACCTCCGGGGCGTGATCCGGCACCGGCCGGAGGCGGCACCGGCGTACGGGGGCCGAGCGGCGCCCGGGTTTGCGCTGTCACGACCACTCCTTCTCGTCCCTGCGGCGGCATCCGCGGACGTCGTCACCGGCGGTGTCGTCACTGATGCGGCACCGGCGGCGTTGGACAGACGACAGTCCGACGACCCGCCCCGACCGGCGCGCCCCACCACGACCCGGGCACCACCGAAGAGCGTCCTAAATGCCCGATTTGATCTGCGCTTGCAGCTTCCTACACCCACGGTCCCGGTCGGGACGAAACGACGGAATCGCCATTGCCCAAGGGGACGTCGAAGGTGAAACCCGATCTCCGCGCGATCGCCGTGGACATGCGCGCGCTGGGCCTGTCGGCACCGCTGCGCGCGGCGTACGAGGCATCCAAGCGCACCGGATTCCACGCGGTCCTGTTCCGCGGCGAGGCGCACCGGCACCACCCGGCCGCGTCGGTGCCGCTGACCGGCGTGCGGCCGATCGGCGACGGCGCACGGCAGCGCTGCCTGGACGACGCCGGCCAGGTGCTGAACGACGGGCTCCGGGTCTTCGGCGCCCGCGTGGCGACGGGTGTGTCGGCACCGTGGAGCACCGACCCGCTGACCGGACGGCAGTGGCCGGCGGACGACCCGTGGTGGCGCATCGACATCCGCTCCGAGGCTCGCCTGTCCGACGTGAAGCACACCTGGGAGGCGGCACGCCACCGTGACCTGGTGATCCTGGCCCGCGCGGCCCGCCTCGACCCGACCGGCCCGTGGCAGGGCGGCCTCGACGAACTGCTGCGAGCCTGGTGTACGCAGTCCCCGCCGGAGCGGGGCGTCAACTGGTACTCCAGCCTCGAACTCGCCCTGCGCGCCATCGCCTGGAACCAGATCCTCGCGCTCGTCGGCGATCGACTACCCGGCGACGTCGGGACCGCCATGGAACGGCTGCTGCTGTCCAGCGCCCGACACCTGATGGTCGAGCTGCCCTACACGTTGAGCAGCATGCGCAACAACCACCTGCTCGGTGACGCGCTCGGGCTCATGCTGCTCGCCCGGATGTTCCCCGCGGCGCGGCGCGCCCGCTGGTGGGCGCGTACCGGCGAGAAGATGTTCGCCGCCCAGCAACGCCGACACTTCGGCGCCGACGGCCGGATGATCGAGGACTCGCTGTCGTACCACCGGTTCGTCCTCGAAATGCTCATCGTGCGGGTGCTGCTCGGCGGCGCGCCGCCCAGCGTCCGCCGGGATCTGCACGCCGCCAGCCTGCACCTCGCCCGGCTCGGCGTGTTCGACGGAGACGTCCCGCAGTACGGCGACTGGGACGAGGGACGGGTGCTCGCGTCCTCCGGCGACCCGCTCGACGTGGCCGGCTCCGCCGCGCTCGGGCTCGCGCTGTGCGGCGAACGGCTGCCGGCGCGGTGGTACGCCGAATTCGACGAACTGGCGTGGTACGCGCCCCCGCACGGCCCGGAGTCCACCGCGGAGGAGTTCGGCGCGACGACGCGCCAGCGGTCGACCGCGACGACCTCCGGAGGCATCGCGCGTGTCGACCGGGGGCCGTGGCGCGTGTGGTTCAAGGTGGACGGCGGCCCCTCGCACGGCCACGCCGACCTGACCTCGGTCTGGATCACACACGACGGCAGGTGGCTGATCGCCGACCCGGGCACGGGCACCTACAACGGCCCGCTTGAGATCCGCAACGGGTTGCGTACCTCCGCCGCCCACCCGGTACGCCGGCCGGACGGGCAGGACCAGCTCGTCCCACACCGGGCGTTCCGCTGGCTCACCACCGGCCATGGCCACCTCGGCACACCGCTCGTCCTGGCGGACCGCACGATCCTCTTCGGCTGGCACGACGCGTACGCGCGCGGCGAGCACCCGGTGCGCGTCGGCCGGGCGGTCGTGGTGGCCGAGCAGTACGTGGCGATCGTCGAGTTCGCCGACCCGCCGGCGACCGCCCGGTCCTGGTCGCTCACCGTCCCGCTGCACCCCGACGTCGTGGTGGACGACGACACGCTCATCCTCGACGGGACCAAGCTCGACCTCTTCGGACTCGACGGGCACCAGGCGGTACGCGGCCGGTCGACGCCCTTCGCGGGCTGGCACAGCCGAACGTACGGACGCTGGGAGCCGGCGACGTGGCTCACGGCCCAGAGTCGGGCCGACACCGCGCTGTGGGGGCTCGGCGCGGTACCCGGGCCGCCACCCGAACCGGACGCGCTCGACGGCTTCCGCTACCAGGCGGCCTGGAGCGACGCGGGCGCCTCCCTCACCGTCACCCACCTCGGATCAGGGGATGTCCACCACGTGCGAGCACCACGATGAACCCCCGCAGAGTCCTCGTCCTCAACCACTTCGCCGTGCCCCCGGGCCATCCCGGCGGCACCCGGCACGTCGAGTTGTTCAGCCGGCTGCCCGGCTGGACGCACGTGATCATCGCGAGCCGCCGCAACATGATCACCGGCCGGCCGCAGCGCGCGGAGCCGGGCTTTCACCTGGTCGCCGTGACGCCGTACCGGGGCAACGGTCTGGGCCGGGTGGTCAACTGGGCCAGCTACGCGGTGACGGCCACGGTGGCCAGCCTGCGCCAACCCCGACCCGACGTGGTCTACGCCTCGTCGCCGCACCTCCTGGCCGGCCTCTCCGGCTGCGTCGTGGCGACACTCCGGCGCACGCCGTTCGTCCTGGAGGTCCGGGACCTGTGGCCGCGGGTGCTCGTCGAGATGGGCACGCTGTCGGAGACGTCGGTGGCGTACCGGGCGTTGGAGCGCCTCGAACGGTTCCTGTACCGGCGCGCCGACCGCGTGGTGATCATGGCGCCCGGTGTCCGGGCGGCGATCGAGGGCAAGGGCGTGGCGCCCGAGAAGATCGCCTTCATCCCCAACGCGGCGGACCCCGAGGACTTCGTACCCAGCCGACCCCGCGCCGAACTGCGGGAGCGATACCGGTTCACCCGCCGGACCGCCGTCTACGCCGGTGCACACGGCCCGGCCAACGGACTCGACCTGCTGCTGGCCGCCGCCGAGGCGGTGCCCGAGATCGACGTCGTACTGGTGGGCGCGGGAGTGGAGAAGGCACGCCTTCAAGCGAAGGCCCGCGCCATCCCCAACGTCCGCTTCCTCGACCCGGTGCCGAAGTCGGAGATCCCCGACCTCCTGCACGCCGCGGACGTCGGCGTGCACGTCCTCGCCGACGTCGAGCTGTTCCGGGCCGGAGTCAGCCCCAACAAGGTGTTCGACTACATGGCCGCCGGGCTGCCGATCGTCACCAACAGCCCGGGGACCGTCGGCGACCTCGTGCTGGGCGCGGACTCCGGACACGTGACCCCGCCGGGCCACCTCGCCCACGGCCTCGCTCAGATCACCCAGGCGAGCCCGGACGAACTGGCCAAGATGGGCGCCGCCGGCCGGAGTTGGATCCGGGCGAACCAGTCGCGTACCGCGATGGCCCACGCCCTCGGCCGGCTGCTCGCGCTGCTCGTCGACGGCGACGCGCCGCGCTGACCCGGGCCGCCCCGCGCTGACCCAGGCCGCCCCGCGCTGACCCGTCGCGCCCGGTGCGCCCGGCCGCCGGGCGCGGGGGTGTCACGAGGTCGAGCCGGCCCGCACGCTCTCCAGGTCGACCTGGGTGGGCAGCCGCGACGGGTGTTCCTGGATGCCGGCCAGGGCGGCGATCGCGGACAGCGCGGCCCTCGTCGTGCCGAAGGAGGCGTCGAGGTCCCGGTCGTCGGGCACGTTCCCGGCGATCACCGCTCGGGTGCGGGCGAGCAACTCCTGGTGTCCCTTGCCGCCAGGAACCCGCTTCACCTCCCGGCCGTCGATCTCCAGACGCCGGAAGTCGTCGATCACCACCGTGTGCCCGCGACCGAGGACCTCCAGGCGCTCCTTGGGCGTCCGCCGGTGCCCCCGGGTGGAGTACGTGATCGTCGCCGTGGACCCGTCCGGGTATCCGAGCAGGACACTCACGTCCTCCTCCAGACCCGGCTCGCCGCGCCCGCTGCCGTACGCGTGCACGACCCGCGGCTGCTCGCCCACCAGCCACGACGCGAGGTCCATGAAGTGGCACACCTCGCCCCGGATGCGGCCACCCTGGCGTCGGTCGTGATACCAGTGGGCGGCGGGCAGTTGCCCGGCGTTGACCCGGTAGGCGACGGTGATCGGCCCGGACCCGGACGCCAGGGCCGACTTGGCGTGCACGACCATCGGCGCGTGTCGACGGTTGAACCCGACGAACAGGTGGCCGGAGTTGCGGTCGTAGGCGGCCCGGACCTCGTCGAGTTCGTCCTGGGTCAGCGCGAGCGGCTTCTCCACGAAGACGTGCTTGCCGGCGTCGAGCGCCTGCGCCACCAGGCGGGCGTGCGAGTCGTGGCGACTGAGGATGAACACCACGTCGACGTCGTCGCGCACCAGCAGGTCCTCGACTGTCGGTGCGACCACGGCGATGCCGTTGCGCTCGGCCGCGTGCCGCGCGGACAGGCCCCGGGCCGACGTGATGGCGACCAGGTCGTCTCCCCAGCCCGCCGCCTTGAGCGCGGGCAGGAACGTCGCCTTGGCGTAGGCGCCGGCCCCGATCAGGCCGCCCCGTGGCGACGTCGAGGTGCGGCGCGGCCGGAGGGTGATCGTCTGCCGGAACGGCTGTGCGGGAGCCGAGTAGCTGAGCTGCACCGCGAGGGAGCGCGGGTCGGAGGCCAGCACGTCGTAGGCCGCCGTCGCGCGCTCCACCTCGTACACGTGCGTCACCAGGTCGTCGACCGCGACCCGACCGCTGGCCACCAGGTCGAGGTACGCCTCGATGTTGCGCCGTGCCGTCCAGCGCACGTGGCCGATCGGATAGTCGATGCCCCACTCCTCGTAGGCCCGGTCGTGGCGGCCGGGACCGTAGCTGCGCGCGAACCGGAGATCCAGCTCACGCTCGTAGAAAGGTCGACGGTCGAGGTCCAGACCGACGTCACCGACCACGACCAGTCGGGCGCGGTCGCGGGCGATCTCGGTGCTGCGCGCCACCGGCTCCGACGAGGGTGTCGCCGCCGTGATCAGGACCGCGTCGACGCCCCGGCCACGGGTCAGTTCCATGATCTGCTCGGTGGTCGCCGCACCGGCCTCGACCAGGCCGACGGCCCCGCACTCGCCGGCCAACTGAGCGGTCCAGTCGCGCAGGTCGATGCCGATGACGTGCAGGCCCGAGGCGAGCGCCAGTCGTACCGTCAGCTGCCCCACCAGGCCGAGACCGACGACCGCGACCGAGCCACCCAGACCCACCTCGGCCTGCCGCAGGCCCTGCATGGCGATCGCCGCCACCGCGCCGAAGGCGGCCGCCTGGTCGGACACCGACTCCGGTACGGGTACCGCGAGCAGACCCGGCACCGCCTGGTACTCGGCGTGCCCCACCGACGCGGTGGCGACCCGCATTCCGGGTCGGATGCCGTCGGTGGCGGCGCCGGCCGTGACGACGACACCCGCGGCGCTGTAGCCGAGCGGCATGTCCTCGTCGAGCCGGCTGCGCACCGCGGCGAGCGTCGAGCGGACTCCCCCGGTGCGGGCCCGGTTGACGACCTGGCGGACCAGATCCGGCCGGGCCCGCGCCTTGCGCAGCAGGCTCGCCGACGCCAGCTCGCGCACGGCGCGCTCGGTTCCCGCCGAGAGCAGGGACCTGCGCGTGGCGACGAGCACCTCGGTGGCACCAGGCTCCGGTTGGGGAACGTCGACGATGCGCAATTCTCCGCCGGACACCGATTGGACGATCTGCTTCACGCGGCTCTGCCTGCCTTCGGAATTGAGAACATCATTCACGGCAGGTCACCGGTCCGGGCGACGCACACCGCAATGCATCCGTCATTCGGCATTCTATGACGATTAGATGCCTTAAACTGGATAACTTGTACTATTGGCGCGCCGCCGTTGATTCGCACCGAATTTCCGAGGAGAGCCATGCCAGCCGACGCCGTTCTGCACGTCGCGGGTGCACGTCCCAACTTCCCCAAGGCAGCACCGGTGATCCGCGCGCTGGAGCGGCACGGCGTGACGCAGCGCCTCGTCCACACCGGACAGCACTACGACGAGCGGATGTCCGAGGTGTTCTTCCGGCAGCTGGGCCTGCCCGAGCCGGACATCAACCTGGGAGTCGGTTCGGGAAGCCACGCGAGCCAGACCGCGAGCGTCATGACCGGCCTGGAAGAACTGATGATCGCCGACCGCCCGGCCCTCACCGTCGTCTACGGCGACGTCAACTCCGCACTCGCCGCCGCCCTCGTCGCGTCGAAGCTGGGCATCCCGGTCGCGCACGTCGAGGCAGGGCTACGCAGCTTCGATCGGTCCATGCCCGAAGAGATCAACCGGATCGTCGTCGACCACGTGTCCGACCTGTTGTTCGCCACCAGCCCCGACGCCGTGTCGCACCTCGGGACCGAGGGCGTCCCGGCGGAGAAGATCCATCTGGTCGGCAACCCGATGATCGACACCCTGCTGGCCAATCTCGACCGCTTCGACGTCGCCGGCATCCGGGCGACGCTCGCGCTGCCCGACCGCTACGTGGTGGCCACGCTGCACCGACCGGGCAATGTCGACGATGCGACAGACGTCGTCGACCTGGTCAAGGCGTTGCACGCGGTCGCCGACCAACTCCCGGTCATCCTGCCGCTGCACCCGCGCGGCCGGCGACACCTCGAAAGCGCGGGCCTGCTCTCGCATCGCGCGCTGCGGGTCGTCGCCCCGCTGGGTTACCTCGAGTTCGTCAGCCTGGTGCGCGGCGCCGCCGTCGTCGTCACCGACTCCGGCGGGGTGCAGGAGGAGACGACGATGCTCGGCGTGCCCTGCCTGACGCTGCGGCCCAACACCGAACGCCCGATCACGATCACGCACGGCACGAACCGCCTCGTCACCCGGTCGACGCTCGCCGAGACCGTGGCGAGCACGGTGGCCGCGCCTCGACCCGCCAGCTGGCCCACCCCGCCGATGTGGGACGGCGCGGCGGGTGACCGCATCGCGGACATCATCTCGGCGACACTCCGGTAGCCAGTCCACCACACGATCACAGGCGGCACCCACACCAACACGGGCAGCCACCTCGCGCCCATTGAACTATTGACATCGTTCACGCCGCACCGAAGGCTCGCGCCTACAGGTCCTTCACCCAAGGAGGCGCGAATGAGACCGAGACGACTGGCGATCGCCGGCGTGCTCACCCTGCTCGGCGCACTGGCGTTGACCCCGCCGGCCAGCGCGAAGCCACCGTCCGACCCGGTCGCACGCGACGGCTTGGAGGTGTACGTCGGCACGGTCGACGCGAAACAGCGGGACCAACTGCGCGCGGCGGGGGTCGACCTCGGCCACGACGCGAAGACCGACGCGGCCGGACAGACCACAGTCGAGACGGTGCTCAGCCGCCGGCAGGCCAAGAGGCTCACCGACCAGGGCGTCCCCCTGTCGGTGAAGAAGGTTCGCGGCAAGGACGCCTCGCAGGCGCTGCGGGAGCAGGCCGCGGCCGGCTGGACGGCGTTCCGTCCCTACGGAGAGCCGGGCGGCCTCCGGGACGAGCTGAACGCCACCGCGGCCCGTCATCCCAAGCTGGCCAAGGTGGAGACGATCGGCCGCACCCAGCAGGGCCAGCCGATCCTCGCCGTCAAGGTCACCAAGAACGCGCGAACCGTCGAGGACGGTAAGCGACCGGCGGTGCTCTACGCCGGTGCGCAGCACGCCCGCGAGTGGATCACGCCGGAGATGAACCGCCGGCTGATGCACCACGTGCTGGACAGCTACGGCACCGACCGGGAGATCACCCGCCTGTTGGACACCACCGAGCTGTGGTTCCTGCCGGTCGCCAACCCGGACGGCTACGACCACACCTTCACCCCCGGCAACCGGCTGTGGCGCAAGAACCTGCGGGACAACAACGGCGACGGGCAGATCACCTCGGGTGACGGCGTCGACCTCAACCGCAACTTCAGCTACAAGTGGGGGTACGACAACGAGGGCTCGTCACCGGAGCCGAACAGCGAGACCTACCGGGGTCCGAGCCCCAACTCGGAGCCGGAGACCAAGGCCCTGGACCGGCTCTTCAAGCGGGTCGGGTTCGAGTTCTTCGTCAACTACCACTCGGCGGCCCAGTTGCTGCTCTACGGCGTCGGCTGGCAGGTGAGCACCCCCACCCCGGACGACGTGATCTACGAGGCGATGGCCGGTGACGACGCGCACCCGGCGGTGCCCGGCTACGACCCGGACATCTCCGCCGAGCTGTACACCACCAACGGTGACACCGACAGCCACGCCACCGTCAAGTACGGCACGTTGGGCTTCACGCCGGAGATGTCCACCTGCGAGGCCGCCTCGGCGGTCGACCCGGACGACCAGTGGCGCCCGGAGGACTGCGCGAGCGAGTTCATCTTCCCCGACGACGAGGCCCTCATCGCCGGTGAGGTGCAGAAGAACCTGCCGTTCGCGCTGGCCGTGGCCCGATCCGCGGCGGACCCGGACGACCCGGTGTCGGTGGTCGGCCGCAGCACCCCGGACTTCGTGGTGGACGCGTTCGACACCTCGTACGGGCGCACCCAGCAGGTCGCCTCGATCACCCGCCGGGCGCTGAAGAACGTCCGGATGCACTACACGGTCAACGGCGGGCGACCGAAGACGGTCGCGGTCCGCGAGTGGCGCGGCGGCGAGCGGTACGGCGACACGCACGACGACTACTACGCCGAGCTGCGCGGCACGGTCACCGGCGCGAAGCCGGGTGACCGGGTGGAGGTCTGGTTCACCGGCAACAAACCCCGGGCCGGGGTGGTCGCCAGTCAACACTTCACCTACCAGGTGCACCGCGACATCGGCGGCGACGTGCTGGTCCTCGCGATGGAGGACGTCACCGGCCTCAGCCCGACGCAGACCGGCACCACCGCGAAGTACGCCGACGAGGTCGCGGCGTCGCTGAGCGCCGCCGGGCGCAGCAGCGACGTGTACGACTTCGACGCGATGGAGCGCGCGGCACCCCACCCGCTGGGCGTGCTGTCGCACTACAAGACGGTGGTCTGGGAGACCGGCGACGACATCATCGTGCGCTCCCCCGACCAGGTGCCCGGCACCACGGCCAAGGCGGCGCTGACCACCGAACTGGCCGTGCGGGACTACCTCAACGAGGGCGGCAAGCTCCTGATCAGCGGCCAGTACGCGCTGTACGCCCAGGGCGCCAACGGGTCGTACGTCTACCACCCGGACGCGCCGCCCGAGTGCACCGACGCCGAGTCCGCCGCCTGCCTGCCGTTGTTGAACGACTTCCAGCAGTACTGGCTGGGCGCGTACACCTACGTCAGCGACGGCGGCACCTCCCCGGAGGGGGGACCGTATCCGGTCGCCGGCACCGACGGCGCGTTCGCCGGCTTCAGCGGGCAGCTCAACGCACCCGGGTCGGCGCAGAACCAGGAGCACGGCGCGTCGTTCCTGACCACGTCGGGCTTCCTGCCGCCGGACGAGTTCCCCCAGTTCGCCAGCTCCGCGCCGGTGGGCTGGACCCGGCCGGGCGGCGCGCCGTTCGATCCGCGTACCGGTGAGTGGTATCTGCACAGCGGGCAGAGCGACGAGTCGTACAAGCGGCTCACCCGCACGGTGGACCTGACCGGGGCGAGCAGTGCGGAGTTGCGCTTCTTCACCTCGTACGACATCGAGCAGGACTGGGACTTCCTCTTCGTCGAGGCGCACGAGGTGGGCACCGACAACTGGACGACCCTGCCGGACGTCAACGGCAAGACCAGCACGTCCACCGGGGAGAGCTGTGCCAGCGACTGGGTCGGGCTGCACCCGTTCCTCGCCCACTACCAGGGTGCGGACTGCTCGCCCACCGGGAGCACCGGCAGCTGGAACGCGGCGTCCGGCGCCTCCGGCGGCTGGAAGGAGTTCGTGACGGACCTGTCCGGTTACGCCGGCAAGCAGGTCGAGGTGTCGATCACGTACGCCTCGGACTGGGCCACCCAGGGGCTGGGCGTCTTCGTGGACGACGCCCGGGTGCTCGTCGACGGGGCGACCGTGGCGGAGACCTCGTTCGAGTCGGCCGACCTGGACGGCTGGACGGTCGCCGGTCCGCCGGCCGGATCCGGTGGCAACGCCACCGACTGGTCGCGCAGCCAGCGGGCGTTCGAGGAGGGCTCCGTGGTGGCCACCGCCGACACGGTCTACCTGGGCTTCGGGTTGGAGGGGCTGCCCCCGGCGGCCCGCGACGACCTGGTCGCCCGCTCGCTGAGGCACCTCAGCGGTCAACCCCGACCCTGACGGCGGCGAGGTGCGCCGACGGTCCCCGGACCGTCGGCGCACCTTCGCGGTACGCCGGGTGCGGCCACCGCGAATGTGGTGAGCTGTACGGGTGTCGGGGCTGGGACTTGTGCTGCACCCCACCCGGGATGTCACCGAGGTGGTCGGGATCATCGAACGGTGGGCGACGCGCCACCACAAGACGCTGATGGTGCGCGAGGAGGACCAGCACCGCGTACCGTCCTGCGTCGAACCGGTGCCGGCCGAGGAGGTCGCCACCCGCTCCAACGCGTTGATCAGCATCGGCGGCGACGGCACCATGCTGGGTGCGCTACGTTCCGCCATCCGTGACCCGAAGCCGGTGCTCGGCGTACACCTGGGTCATCTGGGGTTTCTCGTGGAGATCGAGCCGCCGGAGCTGCCCGACGCGCTGAGCCGGCTGCTGTCGAAGGACTTCACCGTCGAGTCGCACGCCTGCCTCGCCTGCGACGTCTGCGGTGACGACGTCGTGGCGTTCAACGACATCGCGTTGGTCCGCCAGCCCGGCTCCGGCTTCGTCAGCGTCACCCTCGGCATCGACGGCCAGCAGTACGGCTACTACCGCAGCGACGCCGTGGTGGTGAGCACCCCGATCGGCTCGACGGCGTACAGCTACGCGGCCGGTGGCCCACTGATCTCCCCCGCCGCGGACTCGGTGGTGATCACGCCGTCGGCGCCGATGGCCGGTATCTCCCGGTCGGTGGTGCTCTCGCCGGACGAGAAGATCCGGTTGGAACTCCGGCCCGACTCGTCGCCGGTCGTGGTGGAGATGGACGGGCTGGTGTTCCGCGACGCCGCGACGGAGGGGGCCGTGGACATCACGTACCGCCGCAACGCCGGCCTGGTGGTCCGCTTCGACCCGCTGCGCTACCAGGAACGCAACCAGCTGAAGATGACCCTGCTCGACCTGCCGTTCCTGCCGGAGCAGCTCCGCGAACTGCTCCCCGAAGAACTACGACGAAGAGCCCAACAAGAAATCCCCCCACCCTGCTAACCCCCCTGCCCTGCCACCCCCCACCCCACCCTCAGCCCCGTTGATCAAGAGGTTTGCGTCACCCGCGCGGCGTGTCCTGACGCAAACTTCTTGATCAACTTGGGCAAGGCGGACCCGGAGGGGGCAGGGGTTAGGGGGTTAGGGGGTTAGGGGGTTAGGGCCTGGTCTACCAGGTTTTTGGCTTCTTCTTGGATCTGCTTGAGGTGGTCGGGGCCCTGGAAGGACTCGGCGTAGATCTTGTAGACGTCCTCGGTGCCGGACGGGCGCGCGGCGAACCAGCCGGACTTCGTGCTGACCTTGAGGCCGCCGATCGGGGCGTTGTTGCCGGGGGCGGTCGTCAACGTCGCGGTGATCGGCTCACCGGCGAGCTCGGTCGCGGTGACCTGGTCCGGGGAGAGCTTTCCGAGCACGGCCTTCTGCTCCCGGGTGGCCGGGGCGTCGATCCGGGCGTACGAGGGCGCGCCGAACCGCTCGGCCAACTCCGCCCAGTGCTCGCTCGGGCTGCGCCCGGTGGTGGCCAGGATCTCGGCGGCGAGCAGGCAGAGCAGGAGGCCGTCCTTGTCGGTGGTCCAGGTGGAGCCGTCGCGGCGCAGGAACGACGCCCCGGCGCTCTCCTCACCGCCGAAGCCGACCGCTCCGTCGAGCAGCCCGGGCACGAACCACTTGAAGCCGACCGGTACCTCCAGCAGCGGCCGACCCAGGTCCGCGGCGACCCGGTCGATCATCGACGAGGAGACGAGCGTCTTGCCCACCGCGGCGTTCGGACCCCATTCGGTACGGGTCCGGAACAGGTGATCGATCGCCACCGCCAGGTAGTGGTTGGGGTTCATCAGGCCCGCGTCCGGGGTGACGATGCCGTGCCGGTCGGCGTCGGCGTCGTTGCCGGTGGAGATCTGATAGTCGGCGCGGGCGGCGATCAGCGACGCCATGGCGTTGGGCGAGGAGCAGTCCATCCGGATCTTGCCGTCGCCGTCCAGGGTCATGAACCGCCAGGTCGGGTCGACCGTCGGGTTGACCACGGTCAGGTCCAGCCGGTGCCGCTCGGCGATCTCACCCCAGTACGCCACGCTCGCCCCGCCCAGCGGGTCCGCGCCGATCCGGATCCCGGCGTCGCGGATGGCGTCGATGTCGATCGCCGAGGGCAGGTCGTCGACGTAGTGGGCGAGGAAGTCGTACTCCCCGGTGGTGTCGGCGGCCCGCGCCCGCGCGTGGGTGATCCGGCGGACCTCCTTGAGCCCGGCGGCCAGGATCGCGTTGGCGCGGTCCTGGATCCACCGGGTCACGTCGGTGTCGGCCGGCCCGCCGTTCGTGGGGTTGTACTTGAAACCGCCGTCGTCCGGCGGGTTGTGCGACGGGGTGATGACGATCCCGTCGGCGAGCCCACTGGTGCGTCCCCGGTTGTGGGTGAGGATCGCGTGCGACAGCGCCGGGGTGGGGGTGTAACCGTCGCGGCTGTCGACGAGCACGGTGACGTCGTTGGCGGCGAGCACCTCCAGGGCGTCCACGGCGGCCGGCGCGGACAGCGCGTGGGTGTCCCGGGCGAGGAAGAGCGGCCCGTCCAGCCCCTGCTCCCGTCGGTAGTCGCAGAGCGCCTGGGTGACGGCCAGGATGTGGTCGGAGTTGAACGCGTTGCGCAGGCTGGAGCCGCGGTGGCCGGAGGTGCCGAAGGAGACCTGCTGGGCCGGGTCCGTGGGGTCCGGATGCTCGGCGTAGTAGGCGGTCACCAGGCGCGGCACGTCGACCAGGTCGGCGGGCTCGGCGGGCTGGCCGGCACGGGGGTGGGTCACTGCGGAATCCTCCTCGGGGAGTGCCTGTCGCTCACGGCTCGACCTTCTGGCCCTTGCCGATCACCACGATGCCATTGTCGGAGACGGTGTAGCGCTGCCGGTCCTTCTCCAGGTCGACGCCGATCTCGACGCCCTCCGGGACGAACACGTTCTTGTCCAGGATGGCCCGCCGGACCACCGCGTGCCGGCCGATCTCCACACCCTCCATCAGCACCGAGCCCTCGACGTGCGCCCAGGAGTGCACCCGCACCTTCGGCGAGACGATCGAGTTCTCCACCAGCGAACCGGAGATCACCACACCGGGCGAGACCATCGAGCCGACCGCCCGGCCGACGCGCTCACCCCACTGGTGGACGAACTTCGCCGGCGGCCACGGCGGCTGCTCGGTGTAGATCGGCCAGTCGAAGTTGTAGAGGTTGAAGACGGGGTGCACGTTGATCAGATCCATGTGCGCGTCGTAGAACGAGTCGAGCGTCCCCACGTCCCGCCAGTAGCCGCGGTCCCGGTCGTTGCTGCCCGGCACCTCGTTGTCGCGGAAGTCGTAGACGTTCGCCTCGCCCCGCTCGACGAGCATCGGGATGATGCTGCCGCCCATGTCGTGCTTGCTCGACTTGTCGGCCGCGTCGCGCTCGACCGCCTCGCAGAGCGCACGGGTGGTGAAGACGTAGTTGCCCATCGAGGCGTAGATCTCGTCCGGCGCGTCCGGCAGACCGACCGCGTCGGTGGGCTTCTCGCGGAACGCCCGGATCTTCCGGCCGTCCTCGCCGACCTCGATGACGCCGAACTGGTCGGCCATCGACAGCGGCTGGCGGATGCCGGCGACGGTGACCGCGGCACCGGAGGCGATGTGGTCCTCCACCATCTGCCGCGGGTCCATCCGGTAGATGTGGTCGGCGCCGAAGACGATCACGTAGTCGGGCTGCTCGTCGTTGATGAGGTTGAAGCTCTGGTAGATGGCGTCGGCCGAGCCGGCGAACCACCACGGGCCACGACGCTGCTGCGCGGGCACCGGGGTGACGTAGTTGCCGAGCAGCGTGGACATCCGCCAGGTCTTGGTGATGTGCCGGTCGAGGGAATGGGACTTGTACTGGGTCAGCACGACAATCTTGAGATAGCCGGCGTTTGCCAGGTTGGAGAGGACGAAGTCGACCATGCGGTACATCCCGCCGAACGGGACGGCCGGCTTGGCCCGGTCCGTGGTGAGTGGCATCAGGCGCTTGCCCTCACCACCCGCCAGGACGATCGCGAGCACCTTGGCAGCCATGCCACGACGCTATCCACCCGCGTCGGACTTCACCACTCGTACGGGGACTCTTCTGCATTAGGGTGCGGGGTCATGACGGAACCCACCCCGCTGCGCGTCGATCTGCTCACCCGCGAGTACCCGCCGGAGGTCTACGGCGGCGCCGGGGTGCACGTCGAGTACCTGGCCCGGGAGTTGCGCCGCCGCGCCGACGTCCGGGTGCACTGCTTCGGTCTGCCGCGCACCGAGCCGGGCGTCACCGCGTACCCCGAACCGCCCGGCCTGACCGGCGCGAACGCCGCGCTGCGCACGATGGGCGTGGACCTGGAGATGGCCGCCGGCACGGCCGGCGCCGACGTGGTGCACAGCCACACCTGGTACGCGAACCTGGCCGGCCACACCGCGAAACTGCTCCACGGGGTGCCGCACGTGGTGACCGCGCACAGCCTGGAGCCGCTGCGGCCGTGGAAGGCCGAACAGCTCGGAGGCGGTTACGCGCTCTCCTCCTGGATCGAGCGCACCGCGATGGAGGCCGCCGACGCGGTGATCGCCGTCAGTGGCGGGATGCGCAACGACGTGCTCACCGCCTACCCGCAGATCGACCCGGACCGGGTCCGGGTGGTCTACAACGGCATCGACACCATTCAGTACGCGCCGGATCAGGCGACCGACGTGCTCGACCGGCTCGGCATCGACCCGTCCCGACCCAGCGTCGTCTACGTGGGAAGGATCACTCGACAGAAGGGGCTGCCCTACCTGTTGCGGGCCGCGCGGGAGCTGCCGGCGGACACCCAGCTCGTGCTGCTCGCCGGCGCACCGGACACCGCCGAGATCGCCGCCGAGGTGGCGGGCCTGGTCGCCGAGCTGCGGGCCAACCGCTCCGGCGTGGTCTGGGTCGCCGAGATGCTGCCCAAGCCCGAGGTGATCCAGGTGCTCACCCACGCCACCGTCTTCGTCTGCCCGTCGATCTATGAGCCGATGGGCATCGTCAACCTGGAGGCGATGGCCTGCGAGACGGCCGTGGTGGCGACCGCGACCGGCGGCATCCCCGAGGTGGTGGCCGACGGCGAGACGGGCCTGCTGGTGCCGATCGAGCAGGTCAGCGACGGGTCGGGGACCCCGTTGGAACCGGGGACGTTCGTCGCCGACCTGGCGGCGGCGATCAACACGCTGCTCGCCGATCCGGCGCGTACCGGGCGGTTCGGCCTGGCCGGTCGCCAGCGCGCGGTGGACCACTTCTCCTGGGACGCCATCGCGGGTCAGACCCTCGACGTGTACCGCTCCGTCGGCGCGGGCTGACGGGGCGAGCCTCGGCGCGGGCTGCGGGTGGCGGGCTGACGGTCATCACCGCCTCAGACCGCCGTACCCGGAGGGGACTTGAGCAACGACGTCACCTCGGCGGAATGGCCACCACGCCCGGTGCGGAGCGCGCTGGCCGCGATGCGGATGAGGTCGATGTTGACCCCGGCGGCACCGCTGGGGTCGTGCACCGTCAGCTTCACGTCGAGGCTCACCGCTGTCTCGCCCCAACCCTGCGCCTCGATGTTGAGGTGAGCCACCTTCTGCGAGCGCAGGTGCGGCAGGTAGCCGAGCGGAGCCACCTCGACCCTGCCGGCGGCGGGTCGCTCGGCAGCGGGTTGCTCGGCGGCGGGTCGACCGGCGGGGTGGCCTTCCGTCAGGGCGTTGAGCTTGGACTGCTTCTTCGTGTTGGGGTTGGCGACCAGGTTGCGGAAGTCCTCGGTGCCGCCCAGGTTGACCTGGTACGAGCTGACCAGCGTGAGGCCCCGCTCCTCGAGCAGCCGCAGCAGCGCTTTGTGCAGCACCGAGGTGCCGAACTGGCTGGCCAGGTCATCGCCGAATAGCGGCAGTCCGGCCGCCGTGAACCTGTCCAGCAGGTGCGGGACGCGGGCGACCGGGTCGGAGGTGGTGTTGATGAAGGCGACGCCGGCGGTGTGCGCCGCCTCGGCGTACGCCCGCGCGGTCTCCGGCCGGCCACTCGGCGCCGAGTAGAGCAGCACCTCCGCACCGGCCAACGCCGCCGCGACCCGCGGCACCCCGGTCGCGTCGACGAGGCCCTTCGTGACGGGCACACCTGCTCGGGGCAGGTCGCAGTTCAGCCGGGGGAAGTTGTTGGGCGGCACGAAGATCGCCTCGGTCAGATCCCGACCGATCTTCTCCGCGGAGGTGGCGAAGGCCGCCACGACGTCGATGTCGCCCACCCCGAGCCCGTCGATCGTCGGCCGGCGGATGCCGACCAGGCTGCCGCTCTGGCGGTAGAGAGCAAGCCCCTGCACCAACGCCGACGTGTTGTTGCCGACACCAACGACCGCGACCCTCACCCGTTCGATCATGGCGGGAGGTTACGTCACCTCCGCGCATTCCGGTGGTCCTGATGATCGGCCTGCGGCGGGACGATCAACGACACCGGAAAGTGTCGTACAGGCGTTCTAATCTCCACCTGTGATCGATGCGTTGGAGCAGGCCGAGGCCGCAGTGGCGGCCTGCTTCGACACGCCCGTCTGGGCCGCCGGCGAGCGCGATCTCGTGGTGGCGCTGGACGCGGTGCACCGCGTCGAGCAACGGCTGGCCGCGGTCAAGCTGGCCCTCGTGCGGGAGTTGGACGGCCGCGGCACCGCGACGACCCAGGGCGCGTCCTCGACGGCGGTGTGGCTGCGGGACCGGCTGCGCCTCGGGGTCGGCGCCGCCCGCCGTCTGGTCGAGCTGGCCGCGACGCTTGACACCGCCCCGCCCGGGGTGCGGGACGCGTTGGCCGGCGGTTCGGTCGACGTGGAGCAGGTCCGGGTCATCGCCGCGACGGTCGAGACCGTCCACGCCGCCGCCGGCACGGAGGCTGCCGACAAGGCCGTCGGTGTCCTCGTCGAGTGGGCGGCGCAGTTCGACGCCGCCCTGCTGCGCAAGCTCGGCACCCGGATCCTCGACCACGTCGCCCCGGAAGTCGCCGACGCCGCCGCCGAGGCTGCCCTGCGGGCCCAGGAGTCGCGGGCCATGCGGGACCGGCACGTCACGATCAGCGAGCAGACCGACGGCCGAATCCGCCTCACCGGCGTCCTCGACACCGAAGCCGCCGCCGCGCTGCGCGCCGCCATCGACCCCCTCACCACACCCACCTGCCCCGACGACGCCCGCACCCCAGGCCAACGCCGCCACGACGCCCTCGCCGACATCTGCCGACTCGCCCTACGCACCGGCGACATCCCCCAAAACGGCGGTGACCTCGCTCAGGTCGTCGTCACCACCACCTATGACGAGTTGACCCGACAGCTGACCAACGGCGCTCTCGACACCGGCCTACACCTCACACCCGAGGCCGTGCGCCGGCTCGCCTGCGACGCGGCAATCCTGCCCGCCGTCCTCGGCGGCACCGGCCAACCACTCGACGTCGGCCGACAACGCCGACTCATCACCGGCTCACTACGACGCGCCCTGGTGCTGCGAGACCGGGGCTGCGCCTTCCCCGGCTGCGACCGACCACCCCGCTGGTGCGACGCCCACCACATCCACCACTGGGCCGACGGCGGCACCACCAACCTCGACAATGCCGTCCTACTCTGCGGCCACCACCACCGCCACGTGCACCACAGCGACTGGGCCGTCCGGCTCGGCGACAACGGGCACCCCGAGTTCATCCCACCCGCCTGGCTCGACCCCGAACAACTCCCCCGCCGCAACCACTACCACCGACGCAACTAGCCAGACAGCCGGCCGAGTGTCAGCCAGAACGATCGGCGCACAGGCGGTCCCGGCAGAAGTCCCGGAAGGATCGTGGCGTACGACCTGTCACGTCTGCGACGGTCGACGTCGTCCGGTCCTCCGCGCCTGCCGCGATCGCCGTGTCCAGGCTCGCGAGGAAGCGGGCGAAGTCCGGCGGTATGCCGTTGGCGCTGTGGCGTTCGGCCAGTTCCGCCGCGTCGATCGCACGGTGCCGGACCGGCCGGCCGCCGGCCTCGGTGAGGATGGCGGCGACAGCGTCGTAGCTCAGCGCCTCTGGGCCGGTGATGATGTGGTCGGTGTTGTGCGCCGTCGGGTCCGTGAGAGCGCGCACCGCCACCTCGGCGATGTCGGCAGGGTCGACGAAGCCGACCCGGGCGGTGCCGGTGGCGCTGACGATCTCGCCATGGTCGCGGGCGCTCACGGCGTACGGCTGCTCACCCACGAAGTTCTCCATGAACCAGGACGGTCGCAGCACCGCCCACTCCCCGAACAGCTCACCGAGGCGTGCGTGCACCAGGCCCAGCCCGTGCTCGGCGGGCGGGACGGCCGAGGAGCTGAGCAGGACCACCCGGCGGACACCGGCGTCGCGTGCCCGCTCGAGGAAGGGCAGCATGATCGGCGCCGGGTCGACCTCGCCGACCGGGGGGATGGCGTAGATCGCGCGCACGCCACCCAGCACGTCTGAGTGGGTGGTCGGGTCGCGCCAGTCGAAGCGGACCCCTCCGGCGGTGGGGCGTCGGCTGGCGATCCGGGTGGGGTGACCGCGCTCGGCAAGCGTGGCGGCGACGATGCGGCCGGTGGTCCCGGTGCCACCGATGACCAGGATCATGAGCGCACCAGGCCGCCACCGAGCAGCTCCTGTGCGGCGATCGGATCCCAGTAGTCGCGATAGTGCACGAGCCGCCCGTGACGGATGGTCAGGACGGCGATGTAGCGCACCTCGTACGGCCGACCCGTCGCGACGACGAAGCCGGAGGCGACGAACTCGACGACGATGACCTCGGGGTCCCTGGTCTCGTGCACGGTTCGATCGCGGATCTCGCGGACGTCGAGCAGCGCGGGGTAGTTGATCAGGTAATCGTGCAGCTCGGCGCGCCCGGCTACCCGACGCGGCTGGCCGGGCGGCGCGAACGGGAGCTCCAGCACCGCATCCTCGGCAAACAGCGCGATGAACCTGGCCATGTCCTTGGCGAGCAGCAGCTCCATGCCGCGATGGAACACGGCGGTGGGGTGGTCCGACATGATCGTCCTTTCGTCGTCCGGTACGGTCGCGCTAAGATGCGGACCGCCGGTCCGCTTAAACTATACGGACCGCTAGTCCGTTTGGCGAGAGGGGTGTCCGGTGCGGGCCGATGCGCTACGCAACAGGGAGTCGGTGCTGGCCGCCGCCGGGCGTCTCTTCGACACCGCAGCCGACCCCGACCAGGTGTCCATGGACGACATCGCCACCGCAGCCGGGGTCGGCAAGGGCACCCTGTTCCGGCGCTTCGGCGACCGCATCGGGCTCATCCGCGCCCTCTACGAGCAACGGGGACTGCGGTTGCAGGCTGCGCTCGCGGTGTCACCCCACCGGCCGGCGGCGGAGCAGGCCGTCGAACTGCTGCGGGCCATGCTGCGCTTCAAGCTCGACAACCGGGTGCTCACGCTGGCGCTCGAGAGCGCCGGGAGCGGCAGCCCGTACCGCAATGAGGCGTACGACCACTGGCACGCCCTGCTGGCCGGCCTCGTCGCGGAGGCACGCGGCCCGCAGGCGGCGGACTATCTGGCCCATGCCCTGCTCGCTGCCGTCCGCAGCGACCTGGTCGAGCACCTGCGCGACTGGCCCGAAGCGCGGTGGCACGCCGGCCTGGACGCACTTGTCGACTCCGTGTTCGGACACGACGGCCAGTCCGAGCTCCCCGCAGGTCCACCGCGCTGAGCTGGTTCTCAGTGGGCCAGCCGACGTACCCCACGCTGGACCTTGTCCACCCAACTCGTCGACTTGCCCAGCCGGTCGGCGAACTGCTGCTGCGTCATGTTGCGCCGCACCCACTCGGGTTTCCGGAGACCGCTCGAACCAGGATCTAGTGGCATCGCCGACGCGCCGAGACCACTACAACCAGGATTCTGTGCGAGCTTGCAGCCTGCGGATCGTCGCGACGGGGCAGGGCAGGCGAGGTGCTTGGCCGCGCGCAAGCGGGCGACCGCCGGACGACGGGAGCGGCGGTCAGCGGCCCGGTGTGGTCAGTCGTCCGGCGTGGTCAGCGTCAGGCCCCTGTCACGTGTCTCACACGACACGCGACACAAGCCCGACACGGTGCGTCTCCTGCGTCTCGGGTATTGGCTCGACGCCTGGATGGTCGGCTGCCAGGATGCTGAGCCATGGCGGACGACGGGTCGAGCAGCCCACCGCAGCTCGCGGCGTGGGCGGATGTCGACCCGGCGCGATACCCGTTCGACCCGGTCGAGATGTCGGTGGCGGTCCGGGCGTTGGTCCCTCCGCCGCCTCCCCCGCCGGCCTTCCGCGACGGCGGGTGGGTCGGGGGAGCAGAGGCCTTCGCCTGGGTCGATTCCGTCAGCACTCTGCTGTCCGACCGGTACGGCCCGTGGGCCTATCGCTGGCACTGGGGGCCCCGGGAGAGGGAGCATGTGGGCTTCGTGACCGACCGCATCCCGGCCCCGGCGGACGCGCCGACGTTCGTCGCCGACGCGCTGCTGGCCTGGCGGCGCTGGTTGGAGAGCCTGGCTGAGCGGTTCGACCACCTTCTGCCGTCGCTCGATCCGGGGCGGGCCGGCGACGCGGCGGAGGTCGTCGCCTGGGAGGTCGCCGGCGAGCAGTTGATGACCTTCGTCGCCGCCCCCGTCGTCGACAACGACGGCTGGCAGGGGTACTCCCAACTCACCCTGCAGTGGTTCCTCACCGCCACAGGCATACCGCCGGAACAGGCGCGGGTGGTGGTCGGCGGAGCCCTCAAAGGGTTCGGCTGGTGGGCGCCGCTGACCGCGGTGGAGATCGGCGAGATCGGCGGCAGGGTCGCCCGAGACGTGCTCGGCCTCACCGGGAGCGTGCCGCCCGGCCGAGTCGACGACTGGCCCGACACCTGGCCACACGGTTGGCCGACCTGGCGGGCGACGAACACCAGCGCGGGCGCCGGGCCGCCGCCCGACCGTGGGCGCTACAGGTGATCTGCCCCTCACCGACGCCACGAAGACGCGCACAACGTCGGAGGGTGACGCCGCGCGGCAGCACGTACCCCCGAACGTGCACGGATCTTGACGCGCAACCCCGGGGTAGGGCGGACCGGCGGGCTTGGCCGCGCGCGAACGGATCTCGCGCAGTAGGTTGGCGGGGTGACTGGACGGTTCCCGATCGAAGACGTCTCCCCTGTCGTCTCGTGCGGGCGGTACCCGGCCAAGGCGGTGGTCGACGAACCGGTCCCGGTGTCGGCCCGCGCCTACCGGGAGGGGCACGACGCGCTCGGCTGCAACGTGGTCTGGATGGGTCCGGATGGCGTCACCAGGCCGTTCACCCGGATGCGCCCCGGCGAGCCCGGCCAGGACCGGTGGCACGCCACCATCCGGCCGGACGCCGTCGGCTCCTGGGCCTTCGCCGTCGAGGCGTTCCAGGACCCGTACCTGACCTGGCAGAACGCGGTGACGAAGAAGATCGCCGCCGGGCAGGGGTCGGAGGACCTGGCCAACGACCTGGCCGAGGGCGCGCGGGTGCTCGCCGCCGCCCGGGACCTGGTCCCGACCGCCGAGCGGCCCCGGATCGCCGACGCGCTCACCGCGCTCGTCGAGACCGACCTGCCGCTGCCGCAGCGGGTCGGCCCGGCCCTGGCGCTGGCCGACCTGCTCTGGGAGCACCCGGTGCGGGAGCTGGTCACCTCCGGTGACACGTACTCGATCTGGGTGGACCGCAAGCGGGCGCTCTACTCGGCCTGGTACGAGTTCTTCCCCCGCTCGGAGGGGGCGACGCAGGACCGGTCCGGCACCTTCGCGACCGCCACCGAGCGGCTGCCGGGCGTCGCCGCGATGGGCTTCGACGTGCTCTACCTGCCGCCGATCCACCCGATCGGCCGGGTCAACCGCAAGGGCCGCAACAACGCGCTCACCGCCGGGCCGACCGACGTGGGCTCGCCGTGGGCGATCGGCGCCGCCGAGGGCGGCCACGACACGATCCACCCCGACCTGGGTACGCCTGCGGACTTCCGCGCCTTCGTCGAGGCGGCGGCGGCGCAGGGCCTGGAGGTGGCGATGGACCTGGCGTTGCAGTGCGCGCCGGACCACCCGTGGGTCACCGAGCACCCGGAGTGGTTCACCACCCGGGCCGACGGCAGCATCGCGTACGCGGAGAACCCGCCGAAGAAGTACCAGGACATCTACCCGGTCAACTTCGACAACGACCCGGAGGGCATCCGGGCCGAGGTGCTGCGGGTCGTGCTGCACTGGGTGGGCGAGGGCATCCGGATCTTCCGGGTGGACAACCCGCACACCAAGCCGTTCGACTTCTGGCGCTGGCTGATCGCCGAGGTGAAGAAGGTCGACCCGGACGTGCTGTTCCTGGCTGAGGCGTTCACCCGGCCGGCCATCATGCACGGCCTGGGCAAGATCGGCTTCACGCAGTCGTACACCTATTTCACCTGGCGCACGACGGCCGCGCAGATGCGGGAGTACTGCGAGGAGCTGGTCGCGTCGGCCGACCACATGCGGCCGAACTTCTGGCCGAACACCCCGGACATCCTGCACGAGTCGTTGCAGCACGGCGGCCCGCCGATGTTCAAGATCCGGGCGGTGCTGGCCGCGCTGCTCTCCCCCTCCTGGGGCATGTACGCCGGTTTCGAGCTGTTCGAGCACGTGGCCCGGCCGGGCGCGGAGGAATACCTGGACAACGAGAAGTACGAGCTGCGCCCCCGCGACTGGGCGGGCGCCGAGGCGCAGGGCCGATCGCTGGCGCCGTTCCTGGCCACCCTCAACCGGGTACGCCGCGACAACCCGGCCCTGCACCAGCTCCGCAACCTGCGCTTCCACGAGATCGACAACCCGTCGCTGCTCTGCTGGTCCAAGCACGACCCGGACACCGGCAACACCGTCATCGTGATCTGCTCGTTCGACTCACGTGTGGTGCAGTGGGGTAACACGACCCTGGACATGCCGGAGCTGGGGTTCGACTGGCACGAGCGGTTCACCGTGTACGACGAGCTGACCGGCACCAGCTACGACTGGGGGCAGCGCAACGCGGTGCGGCTCGACCCGTACCTGCAACCGGCGCACGTGCTGACGGTCCGCCGCCCGGCCGCGCCCTCCGCGCCGGAGCCCGCCGGCGTAGAACCGGCGGACCTCACCGTCACCGACGTCCCCACCGAACTCTCCGGCGGTACCGCGCCGACCGCCCCCGCCCCGAAGGACGACCGATGGACCAGCTGATCACCGGCGCGACGCACGACCCGCACGCGCTGCTCGGCGCGCACCCCGCCGAGGGCTCGACGACGATCCGCACGATGCGCCGGGGCGCCGGTGACGTGGTGCTGCTCGTCGGCGACGAACGGCACCCCATGAAGCGGGTGCACGACGCGGGTGTCTTCGAGACCCAGGTCGACGGCACCGTGCTCGACTACCGGGTGGAGGTCGACGGCACCGCGCACGACGACCCGTACCGCTATCCACCGACGCTCGGTGAGCTGGACCTGCACCTGATCCGGGAGGGCCGGCACGAGCGGCTGTGGGACGCGCTGGGCGCGCGGGTATTCGACGAGGGCGTCGCCTTCAGCGTGTGGGCGCCCAACGCCCGCGGCGTGCGGGTGGTCGGCGACTTCACCGGCTGGTCCCCGGACGACGGCTGGCCGATGCGTTCGCTCGGCTCCAGCGGCGTGTGGGAGCTGTTCGTCCCCAACGCCCGCGTCGGGGCGCGCTACAAGTACCGGGTGCTGGGCGCCGACGGGCAGTGGCGGGACAAGGCCGACCCCCTGGCCGCGTACGCGGAGGTGCCGCCGGCGACCGCCTCGGTGGTGCACCACTCGACGTACCGGTGGAACGACGCGGACTGGCTGGCCCGACGGGCCGAGCGGCAGCCGCACCAGGAGCCGATGAGCGTCTACGAGGTGCACCTCGGTTCGTGGCGACCCGGGTTGGGCTACCGCGAGCTGGCCGACCAGCTCACCGCGTACGTCACCGAGATGGGCTTCACGCACGTGGAGTTCCTGCCGGTGATGGAGCACCCGTTCGGCGGTTCCTGGGGCTACCAGGTGACCGGCTACTACGCGCCGACCTCCCGCTTCGGTGATCCGGACGACTTCCGGCACCTGGTCGACCGGCTGCACGCCGCCGGCATCGGCGTGCTCCTCGACTGGGTGCCCGCGCACTTCCCCAAGGACGAGTGGGCCCTCGCGCGCTTCGACGGCACCCCGCTCTACGAGCACCCGGACCCGCGCCGGGGCGAGCACCCGGACTGGGGCACGTACGTCTTCGACTTCGGCCGCAACGAGGTCCGCAACTTCCTGGTCGCCAATGCGCTCTACTGGTGCGACCAGTTCCACGTCGACGGGCTGCGGGTGGACGCGGTCGCCTCGATGCTCTACCTGGACTACTCCCGGGAGCACGGGCAGTGGACCCCGAACCAGTACGGCGGCCGGGAGAACCTGGAGGCCATCGCGCTCATGCAGGAGGTGACCGCGACCGTCTACAAGCACCACGCCGGGGTCGTGATGATCGCCGAGGAGTCCACCGCCTGGCCGGGTGTCACCAGCTCCACCACGGAGGGCGGGCTGGGCTTCGGGTTCAAGTGGAACATGGGCTGGATGCACGACACCCTGCTCTACACCTCGAAGGACCCGATCTACCGCCAGCACCACCACCACCAGCTCACCTTCTCCCTGGCGTACGCGTGGAGCGAGAACTACGTGCTGCCGATCAGCCACGACGAGGTGGTGCACGGCAAGGGCTCGCTGGCCGGCAAGATGCCCGGCGACACCTGGCAGCGGCTGGCCAACGTGCGGGCGCTGCTGGCGTACATGTGGGCGCACCCCGGCAAGCAACTGCTGTTCATGGGTTCCGAGTTGGCCGACGACCGGGAGTGGAGCGAGGAGCGCGGCCTGGACTGGTACCTGCTGCACGACCCGGCCCGCGCCGGCGTGCAGCGTCTCGTCGCCGACCTCAACCGGGTCTACCGGGACACCCCGGCGCTCTGGGCGCAGGACACCGAACCGGCCGGGTTCCGCTGGATCGCCGGCGACGACGTCGCCAACAACACCGTGTCGTTCGTCCGGATCGCCCCGGACGGCTCGACCCTGGTGTGCGTGGCGAACTTCTCCGCCCAGCCGCTGCACGACTACCGGATCGGCCTGCCGGCCGGTGGTACGTGGACCGAGGTGCTCAACACCGACGCCCACCACTACGGCGGCTCCGGGGTGGGCAACCTGGGCGCGGTGCGCGCCGAGGACGTGCCGTGGCACGGGATGGTCGCCTCGGCTGCCCTCCAGGTGCCACCGCTGGGTGCCGTCTGGCTGCGCCAGGGCTGAGAAAGTTACCTCAAACGCCATCGGGCGCCGCTTCACGACTTTCAAGGTGTTGTGGAACCCGAATCCGACTGGTTGGTGCGATTCAGACACCCAGACGATCACCGACGAAGCTGGAACTGGGCGGCAATAAGCCGGTTAGCAGCGCTGGCGAAGTTCCACGTGTCTCGCCACACTCGACCTTAAGGGGGCGACAACCGACCACCGGAAAATTGGGGCACTACGACGCCGTCGCACCCAGCCGTTCCTGCCCGTATTCCAGCGTGGGCATCCTGGTTTGCGCCCCGTCTCGCCCAGGAGTCGCACCGCCAATCGCGCCCGCTGGGTTCTGCCTCGTAGATCTTGGTGTTCGGGGACGGCGCGTAGCCAGTCAAGGGTTTCGACCAGGTCGAGAGCGGCCTGGAAGTGGGTAGCTAGTTTGTCGAGGCCGCTCCAGTGTTTGCGTCGGTTGAAGCCGCGCCCATACCGTTCGGGCAGGTCACGCCATGATGAACCGATCCGTCTGACCCAGCAGATCGCGTTGATGACCTGTCGATGATCGCGCCACTGGTCACCTCGGACCGGTTGCGTCCGCAGCGGTGGCGCCAGCACAACCCACTCGTGGTTCGTCAGATCTCCTCGTGCCACACGGGCCTAACGAGCGAGATCCATGATCTGCGAGACGGAACCTAGCGGAGTCACGTCAGCGCGAGCACACGCTTCGGTCGGGACGTCCCATCCTCCCGAAGCCGCGCGATCTAAACCACAACAAACTCCCAGGCCTGAAACTTCCACGCCTGAGAGTCGAAGCATGACAAGCGGTCCCCCTAGCGCTAAGGTTTTGGGTCCGGCATACTTCGAAGGAGCCGCCAGGCTGCCGCTATTCACATGGTTGCAGAGCAGGGGAATCCATGGCATATCGGGTCGCTGTCATCCAGAATGAGAGCGAGCTGATGCGTTATTCGTATGCCGATGCCAGACACCTGCTTTCCAAGGCTGATTACGAGTGGCTGTACTTCACTTCTGAAAATATTGAAGCATTAACGTCAATGCTGGACCAGTGTGATGCACTCATAATCACCACCAACTCTTGCAACAATCCCCGCATTCTGGCTTGGCTGGAGCGCAGTCAGGCCAAAATATCTTCCTTCCTGCGCGATCGGAATCGCGGTCTACTGATCATGTTCCAGATGGCCCTGGCAGATATGCGCGGTTCCGCGCGGCCCTATCCGTTCCTCTCTTCCAACTACAAATTGAGAGGCAACTACAGATTCGCCTCGGGTGAACAAGCCGCAGATGGGACCTTCGCGGTCTCCAACGGAAGCAGTAGGCACCCACTACTTCGTTTCCCGAACAGGATCGATGTCGACATACTCGAGGGACGGAGCAGAACCAACAACAATGCACCGGGACTCTACTGGGGTTACTACAATGAGTTCGCGGAGAATACATACGACGTTGTCATAGAAGATCCTAGCTTCGACACTCGCCGGCCATTGCTTTTAGCTACGCGAGACGCGGTGGGCCCCCGCATTGTAGCCTCGTCCTTGGTATTTGACTGGCAGCGTCAGGACGATCTATGGGAGAACGCTGTTCGATTTGTGGTCGAGGGCCTAAATGAGGTAGCAATAGTCCGGCGACGAGGAACCTCCTCCTTCAATATGGACCTCTTAGAGCATGCCCTTAGAGAGAGGAGAGTCCCCTTCTCGGTTTACTCAGCCAGTGTTTTGTCGGACTGGAAGGACGAGGATCAACTCTTCCCTTCTGTCGTGTTTGATCCCTCCTGGAGCCGATCAGAAGTAGCGAATGCCTTAAAGTCGAACTTTGAGCAAGATGGCCAGACGTCGACGCACAATTTTTATTTCTTCGATGCAATAACGCCAGCGATACAGGCTACATCAGTTATCCCCCGGACGTCCGAATATAGATCGATTGTTGAGTCGGCGATATCGTGGTTAATCTCCTTGTGGGATGGCCAGCAATGGGAAAAGTCCTTCTGGAGTTCGTACGACGTCATCGACCTACTCTCGACGGTTAAGCTGACCGTCGAGCCCTACAAGGCCGGCCTAATCTCAGATATCAAATCCCGGCTCCAACCGAACGGTAGCTATGACGACGTCTTCGGAGCCACGTGTGCCGTACTGCAAATGTTCTCGTGGCTAGATTACCGCCATGACGACTTCGACAAGGCCCTCGCTTGGGTTTGCGGAACAATTGCCTCCCAAAATCTCTATAATGCGGCAACAGCGGTGGAAGTACTCAAGCGCGTATCGCCGCATTCACTCGATGACGGCACAACCCGCCGAATCGTCGATCAGATCGTGCAGGCGGTCCCCCACTGGGAAGAAGGCCTAGAGACCCTACGCTATATGAAGACTCTCCTGGCCGTCGGTAACCATGAAATTGCTAAAGGCCAAATTGCCAGGCTACTGCCGGCAGCCAGCGGTAAACAAGAGTGGTTAACTGTATTCGGTGCGGCTGAAACGGTCAGCATACTCCTCCAGATATACACCACTGACCAAGGCCGAGGAGACGATATTGAACGCCTCCTTTTCAAGGGTATCGAGTATTTGCTAGATCAGTACGACCGTGATTCGGGGACATGGAGAAACAATGTTGTCGCGACAGCCAAAGCAGCCAAGGCGGTAGCAGAGTTTGATTCCAAGGCATCGCCAGCGATCGTCGATGCCATTCGCTCGATCACCTCACACCGAGGGCAGACAGCTGCGACGCGTGCGACTGATTCTCTTCTGGCTCGCAATAGAACCTTGACCGAGGACTTGGTTGAGATGAGAACCGCCCGCGTCTCCAACCAAGCGAAGCTTGGCAAGCTACAACAGACGACAAGAAAGCTCCAAAATTGGAGCATAGCAACGATAGTGGCCATATACGCCATGGTGATACTGGTCGGCCTTCTCTCGTTAAGCGTCTTTTCCGTGCTCGACAACGCCCTTAAATGGGCTGCCGACTGGCAAGAAGCTTCCGTTCCCTTGGCTCTTTGCCTTCTGCTTCTCCCGCTACTCATGGTCACCGTAGCGCTAACGCAGTTCGGCCGAGATCCGACATGGCTTAGATTTGCGCGCAAACATTTGAGATTCCTCAACTCCGTTGTTGGCCCTGACAATCGCCAAGGAGACCGCAGCGATGCTTAGGTATGCGAGTGAGGTGTTGTCGGCGTCCTGGAAATTCTCAGGACGTTCTCGTGGTGCATTTTGGGCAGCAACTACGCAACGTTGCGGCGCATCGTTTCGAGTTGATCGAGGTGTTCGTATAAGAAACTCGCACAAAATATGCGTGGGAAATCACTGCTGGCTTAAAGAGTCAGTGATCCTCGATGGTCGAACTAACAGAGATACCGGCATACGCATAGGTGACGATGTAATAATTCGCGCCGGATCATATATCGATGCATACGGCGATTGCGGTTACGTGCACATCGGAGATCGCGTTGGCGTTGGTCAGTACGTATACATCGGTGGAAATGGGGGTGTCACCCTCGAAGACGACGTGATGATATCAGGCCACAGTTACCTGGTATCGGCAACTAGGTACACGGACCCCAACAACGCCTACCCTTACAGCAAGCAGGGTGAGGCGAGGCTCGGCATAGTGGTTAGGCGCAATGCTTGGATTGCAGCAAACTGCACCATTCTAGATGGTGTCGAGATCGGGGAGGGCGCCGTCGTCGGCGCCGGTTCCGTTGTAACTAGAGACGTTCCACCCGCAGTCGTAGTGGCTGGAAATCCAGCCAGAAAGATACGACTAGTTAAAGACGAGCGCACCCGTTTGGGTTACAAGTTGAACGAACTAAAGGAGAACCCTGGCAATGAAGGCTGAGCTAGTGCTCCGCAATGCGCGAATCCAATCGCGTGGTGGACTTATCGATCCGGGATTCCTGGCTGTATCTGAAGGAAGACTGGTGGCTATTGGGCGCGACGAAGATGCGCTTAGTATTGAGGCAGACACTGAGGTTGATTGCGGTGGACGCACCCTAACACCTGGCTTGATAGACGTCCAAGTCAATGGCGGCGGGGGGTACATGTTCTCAATGGCCGATGAGCGTAGTCAATACGAAGAAATCGCCCGAGCGCATGCAAGGCTTGGTGTGACTACGATCTGCCCGACTATTGTGACCGGCCCACCGGAACAAATGTTGCGGGCTGTCGAGTTGGCGGCCTCGCTTTGCGCAGAGGACCCGTCCGATCGAGCACGGTGCGCTGGAATCCACGTTGAAGGGCCGTTTCTTGACTACGAGAAGCGTGGCGGCCACACGCCGCGATACCTGCGTGCGCCATCCTTGGAGTTCGCTGAAGAGCTCTTGGACCGAGGCGATGGCTGGATTAAGATCGTGACACTCGCGCCGGAGCTTCCGGGCGCAATGCAGCTCGTCGACTTTTTTGCCGCTAGAGGGGTATTCGTCTCAGCAGGCCACACTGGCGCCGATGCTCGAGTAATGCATGAAGCTGCTGGCCGGGGCATGAGTGGGGTAACCCATATCTTCAACGGCATGGAGGGGCTTCACAATCGGGTCCCCGGAGTCGCCGGAGTCGCCCTAAGCAACGATAGTTTGACGGTAGGCCTCATTGCAGATCTACTTCACGTGAGCCCTGAAGTTTGCACGATGGTCCTGCGTGCAAAGCCAAAAGAGAAATTGTATCTCACGACGGATGCGGTTAGTCCGATGGGCTCCACTCAAGGCTCATTCGACCTCTATGGGGTCACTGTGACTGTGCGAGACGGCGGCTGCTACACAGACGGAGGCGTGCTGGCGGGAACCGCTACTCCTCTAGCCAGAATGGTCGGGAATGTAAAGGACAAGCTCGGGTTCGGCGAGAGAGAGGCTCTTCAACTGGCGACGACTACTCCCGCGACGGTCGTCGGCCGCAACGCCGACCTGGGTGTTTTGTGCGTAGGAGCGATAGCCGATATTGCTATATTTGACCGCGATTTCAATCCGTGGAAAGTTTTCGTCGGAGGAAAGAATATAGAAATAGGCAACTAGCCTTGCTCGGCGGAGAGGGACTGAGTGGTGCCAGAGCATTTTTTGACGACAGAGCGTACCGGTACCTTGGGGAAAGTGCCTGGATCACCGATATCGAGTTGGTCGACGACCTGGTCGAGCCCCTGCAAGGCATGAAAAAAGTACTCGACGTATGTTCGGGTCCATCGGTTTTGGCTGATGCCGCGAGACATCGGGACGCCCGCACCGTAGCCCTAGACTTGAGCTTACGCATGCTGATGCAGGGACCGGCAGACATTGCCCGAGTGTGCGGCGACGCTCAGTCACTTCCATTTCAGGAGAAGTGCTTCGACACAGCACTTTGCCGTCAAGGGCTTCATTATGCCCAGAATCCCCGCGGTGTTGTTGAAGAAATGATTAGAGTCACTAAAGGCGAGGTGCGCTTTTCCAACGTTGTGATGCTGCAGGCGGAAGATCTGCCCTTCTGGGAGTCATACGCCTACTTGGTGACTCCTGCGCGCCGGCAATACTTCCTTCAAGGTGATTTGGCAAGGCTGGCCACGCACCTGGGTTGCGACGTCGTGAGACATCGCATATTCGAGTACAGCACTTCTGTCGCTCCATCGGTTCAACATCTTGATCCAGACGCCCAACAGGCTGTTAGGGACTTGTTCCTTAAACAGCCTGACCACATTACGTCGTCGTATCAGATTCGCCCCTTCGCGACTGACGTCAGCTACGTCGTGCGGTGGGAATCAGTGCACGCTAGGGTTCCCGACTGGCCTCGCGCGCTGGACAGCCGTGATTGGGAGCGTCGTTGATCTCGCGCCACGCTGTCGAGGGACCTGACCAGACAACCATCGGGAACATTGGTTGTTCGCTCACAGCAGTGGCGCGTCGTTTCGCTACCGATCAAGCGCCCATCAGGACGGCCAGCTTATGACGGTGTTGCAAGGTTCGTCCGCCGGAAACCGGGGTGCCTATTTTCGGACGTTAGCAGTGGCAGATTTATGGTCAGACCAGGTTGGCGTCGCGCAGCAGTTGCCACAGGCCGGCGCCGTCCGGCGCGGACAGCCACTTCTGCCCCACCGGCCCCGACGACGGGCGACCCGCCGGGGCGGGCAGGGTGCCGGCCAGCACGGACTGCGTCGGGGAGAGCCGGCGGATCGCCACCCCGGCGACGTTCTCCGGGTGGGCGGCGGCGAACTCCCGGTAGATCTCCTGGTCATGCTGGCCGTCGTCGCCGACCAGCAGCCAGCGCACGTCGGGGAACTCCCGGGCCAGCCGGGCCAGGGTGACCCGCTTGTGTTCCATTCCGCTGCGGAACCAGCGGTCGGCGGTCGGCCCCCAGTCGGTGAGCAGCAGCGGCCCGGCCGGGTAGAGGTGCCGGGACAGGAAGCGGGTCAGGGTGGGTGCCACGTTCCACGCGCCGGTGGAGAGGTAGAAGACCGGCGCGCCGGGGTGCGCGGTGACCAGCCGCTCGTAGAGCACGGCCATGCCGGGCACGGCGTTGCGGGCGTGCTCGTCGAGCACGAACGTGTTCCACGCGGCGAGCAGCGGTCGGGGCAGCGCGGTCACCATCACCGTGTCGTCGATGTCGGAGATGATGCCGAACTTGACCTCCGGGTCGAGGATGCGCACCGGCGCGTCGACCGGCTCGGCGTCCGGAACGCTGAGCCGGACCGTGCCCCAGCCGGGTGGCAGGTCGGCCTCGACGAGTGTGTCGACGAAGCCGCTGCGGTCGGCCTGCGTCTCGTGCCGTACCCCACCGGCCTCGATGGTCACCGTGACGTGCTTGTTGGGCAGGGTGGTGAAGCTGCGCCAGCCCCGGACCTTGTCGAGCCGACCCCGCTGCCGGGTGTCCGGTCGGCCCAGCAGCACCCGACACATCACCCGCACCCAGCCCGGGGCGCCGTAACCGGTGTAGGCGACGATGTTGACCCGCCAGCCGGTTCGCCGCAGCCGGCGCTGGACGAGCTGGTGCACGGCGTCCTCGATCCGCGCAGCCCGGTGCAGGTTCGGAACGGCCAGTTGACCGGCGGGAGTGGGTGGCACGCGCCAACCCTGCCACACGTTGACAGCCACGGCCACGCGAGCCGACCCCGGCCGTGCCGCTGCGGCCCGGCCACCGCGGAGCCGGCCCAGACAACCCCGGCTGCGCCGATCCACCTCGGCGGCCCGTCCGGTCGTGAAACACTCCGGTCGGGACGACGACGGGGGCGTTGGTCGTGTCGCATCCAGAGCAGCACCGTGGGCGATGGCGCCCGCGACTCGACCGGCCGGCGCTCGTCGCGCTGCTGTTCGGGCTGGCCGGGGTCGTCTACCGGCTGGTCCTGACGCTGTACACGGTGCCGGTGTCGAACAGCGACGAGGCCACCTTCGGCCTCGCCGCGCTGCACATCGGGCAGGGCCGGGAACGCCCGGTCTTCCTGTACGGCCAGCACTACATGGGGATGTTGGAGTCGTACCTGGCCGCGCCGCTGGTGGCGGTGGCCGGGCCGAGCTGGCCGGTGTTGCGGCTGCCGATGCTCGCGCTGTACGCGCTGTTCCTCTACCTGATCCACCGGCTGACCCGCCGGCTCTGCGCGCCCTGGTTCGCCACCTTCGTGGTGGGCCTGCTCGCGCTCGGTGGTGAGCGGGTGGTCCGCGACCAGCTCACCGTCGTCGGGGGACGGCCGGAGGTGAAGCCGGCGGTGCTGCTGATGCTGCTGATCACGGTGGGGCTGGCGACCGGCACCGTACGCCGTCGGCGGCTCGCCGTCGCGCTGTTCGGCCTGCTCGTCGGGCTCGCCGCCTGGTCGGACTGGCTGATCCTGCCGTACCTGGC
Organism: Micromonospora sp. NPDC048905; assembly: GCF_040649655.1. Taxonomy (NCBI): domain Bacteria; kingdom Bacillati; phylum Actinomycetota; class Actinomycetes; order Micromonosporales; family Micromonosporaceae; genus Micromonospora; species Micromonospora sp. NPDC048905. Next base: position 398,829 of record NZ_JBEZFV010000001.1, read on the forward strand.
GGTGGCCGGGCTGGCGCTGGTGTGGGCGCTGCGGCGCGAGCTTCTCGGCTGGTCCGGCCTGCTGCTGGTGGCGGGCGTCGTGGTCGGGATCGCGCCGATGGTCTGGGACAACCTGCGCGCCGGGCCGGGTGAGGACTCGTGGACCGTGTTCCGGGAGGTCAGCACCAAGGCGGGGCCGTCGCCGCCGTGGTCGGAGCGGCTCCGGGGCGGCCTGCTGGAGGGAGTGCCGCTGGCGCACGGGCTCTGCCCGGTGGACGGCTGCGGACGCTGGCAACAGTGGTTCGGGGTGGTGTATCCGCTGCTGCTGCTGGTCGGCGCGGTGCTCGCGGTGCTCGCGTACCGCCGGGCCGCCGCGAGCCCGCGCGGGGAGCGGGTCGGGCCGGTCGTACAACTCGCGCTGGTCGCCGGTGCCGCGTTGACCCTGTTGTCGTACGTCCGCAGTCCGCTCGCCGCGACCAGCCCACTGGACAACGCCCGCTACCTGTCGGTGCTGCAACTGTCGCTGCCGGCGGTGCTCTGGCCGCTCTGGGTGGCGGCGCTGACCGCCTGGCGGGGCACCAGCAGCGTGCTGGGGCGGTTCACCGGAGCGCTGTCCGCCGCCGCGCTCGTCGCTCTGACCGCCACCACGCTCGTGGTCACCGTGCTCTTCGCGGCCACCGGCACCGCCGCCTCGCGGACCGAGGAACGCCAGGCCCGGGAGTTGGCCGCCGCGCTGCGCGCCGACGGACCCCACGAGGTGTACGGGGACTACTGGACCTGCAACCGACTGATCTTCAACACGGACGAGACGGTGGTCTGCGCGGTGCTCGACGGTGACCTGTCCCCCGGGCAGAACCGCTACCGGCCGTACTGGCGGCAGGTCGGGCGGGCTCCACGGCCCGGCTACGTGGTGGAGGCCGGTTCCCCGATGGATCGGCGGCTGCGCCGGCTGCTCGCCGACCGGGCCGACGCCACACCGGTGCGCGAGGTGGGCGGCTATCGCGTGTACCACCCCGAGACCCCGGTGCGGCCCTGGCGCTGAGGGCGGGTCGTACGCTGGCCGGGCCGCCGTCCCGCCCGTCGAGGAGACCCGATGCTCATCCTGCTGCCGCCCTCGGAGGGCAAGGCCGACGCCGGCACCGGGCGGCGCTGGGCCCCGGACCGGCTCTCGCTGCCCGAGCTGAACCCGGCCCGGGAGCGGGTGGTGGACGCGCTGGTGGCGCTGAGCGCTGGGCCGGACGAGGCGACGGCGCGGGCGGCGCTCGGCCTCAGCGAGGGCCAGCGGGACGAGCTGCGCCGCAACGCCCGGCTGCGGGAGGCGGCCACCGCGCCGGCGGAACGGCTCTACACCGGGGTGCTCTACGAGGCGCTGGAGCTGACCTCGTTGCCGGTCGCGGCGCAGCGGGCGGCCCGTCGGTCGATCCTGATCAGCTCCGGGCTGTGGGGCGCGGTCCGGCTGGCGGACCGGATCCCCCCGTACCGCTGCCCGATCGGCGCCCGCCTGCCGGGCGTCGGGGCGTTGTCGGCGTACTGGCGTGGGGAGCTGACGCAGGCGTTGGACGCCGCCGCCGGCCGCGGTCCGGTGCTGGACCTGCGCTCCGGCGCGTACGCGGCCACCTGGACGCCGCGGGGAGGGCTGGCCGAACGGACCGTCAGCGTGCGGGTGCTGCACGAGCGGGAGGTCGACGGCGTGCCGGTCCGCTCTGTGGTCAGCCACTTCAACAAGGCGACCAAGGGCCGGCTGGTCCGTGATCTCCTCGTCGCCGGCGCCAGACCGCGCTCGGCGGCGGAGCTGCTCGGCACGCTGCGGGAGTTGAAGTACACGGTCGAGGAGCAGGCCGCCGCGCCGGGCCGGGTGCGTCAGGTGGACCTGGTGGTCACCGACCTGTAGCGGTGCGAACAGTCGCAAGATTTGCTCAAGGCTGGGCCGGAAGAGTTCCGTAACGACGAAGCAGGGGCCACGGTAGGGGCACCCAGACTCCGACGAGGGAGCCTTCGTTGACCCGCGAAACCGCCCTGCTCGACCGGCCGCGCTCGTCGGCGCCGCCGCCCCCGCTGGACTGGCTGACGCTCGGCGACGCGTTCGAGGCCGCCTGCCTGCTGCGCTGCACGCCGCCGCCGACCACCGCCCGGCCGAACCCGGCGCACGCGCCGGGGGTGGAGTTCAACCGGGAGGACGCCGCGCAGCGGATGCGGCAGTTGCTCGCCCGCCTGGATATTCCGGTCACGCACGAGGTCGCCGTCGGGGGCCTGCGCCGCCGCTACGAACTGCACCGGCTCTGGGTGCCCCAGGAGCAGCAGGGCACGTACGCCCGGCTGTTGGAGGCGGGCTGGTGGCAGGGGCGGCGCGCGCTGCTGGGCGGCCCACCCCCCGGCACCTCGCCGGCCCGCCGGCAGTTGGTGACCCGACTCGCGGCGGCGGCCTGGCGGTCGGCGCTGCTGGCCGCCGGCCGACACGTTCGCCGACACATCCTCGGCGTTCGGCTCACCGACCGGGAGTTGGCTGCCGTGCTGATTCGCAGCGCCGCCGTGCTCGACGTCCCGGCCCGGCTTCGAGCGGGCACCGGCTGTTTTCTGGTCAGCGTGGCCGACGGTCCGGACCGGGCGCGGATCCTGAGCAACGCGGCGCTGGAGCCGGCCCGCCCGACCTGCTGACCGGCGCTCGGTCCACACCCACTCGGCACACCTGTCGGCAGGGAGGTTGCGCGCACCGGTCCGACGGCGCACAGTGCACCGCGTGAGACGTACCTCATCCCGCCGGCCCCGGCGTCATGCCGCGGGACTGGCGGCCCTGTTGACGGTGCTGCTGACCGCGACCACGAGCACCGCCGGTTGCCAGGACGCCCCCACCGAGCAGGTGCTGATCCGGATCGCCACCGGCAGCCCCACCGCCGTCTACTACGCGTTCGGGCAGTCGCTCGCGGCCATCCTCAACCGGGAACTGCCCGACGTCGACGCCCGCGTGGTGGTCACCGCCGCCTCCGCGGAGAACGTCCAACTGGTCCGGTCCGGGAGCGCGGAGCTGGGCTTCACCCAGGCCGACGTGCTGCCGGCGAACGCCGAGGAAAGCAGCTCGGTCAAGGCGATCGCCCGGGTGTACGACGACCAACTCCACCTGGTCACCACGAGTGGAGGGCCGGTGCGCACACTCGACGACCTGCGAGGCCGGCGGGTCTCCGTCGGCGCACCCCGATCGGGCACCGAGATCACCACGACGAGGCTGCTGGAGGTGGCCGACCTCGGTGGCGACGCGGTACGCCGTACGCGGCTCGGCCTGGACGACTCGGTGGAGGCGCTGCGCTCGGGGCAGATCGACGCGTTCTTCTTCTCCGGTGGGCTGCCGGTGTGGGGCATCGAGAACCTGGCCCGGCAGCGTGCCACCCGGATCGTGGACCTCAGCGACTGGACCGAGCGGCTGCGCTCACGCTACGGCCAGGTGTACGTCTCCCGGGACATCCCCCGCTCGGTGTACGGGGTGGACGCGGTGACCACGGTGGCCGACCCGAACTATCTGATCGTCAGCGCCAGCCTGCCGGAGCCGTTGGTCCGGGAGGTGACCCGCCTGCTGATGGACGGGCGGGCCGAGTTGGCCGCCGCGCATCCCGCGGCGGGGCGGATGAGCCCTCGCTCGGCGATCGCCACCGCGCCGCTGACGTTGCACCCCGGCGCCGCCGCCTGGTACCGGGAGGACAAACCCTGACGGCGGGTGCTACCGCGTCAGGGTGGGCCGGCGGTCGGTGGCCGGCTCGTCGTCCGCCGGCTCGCCGTCCACCGGCTCGGTCGCCGGGTCCTGGTCCGGGGCGGGAAACCACAGGGCCGCGACCAGCCCGCGCGTCTCCCCCGGGCGCATGGTGAGCCGTCCGTCAGACGCGTCCACCAGCACGGCGGCGATGGTCAGGCCGAGCCCCGCGCCCTCCACGTTCTGCGCGTCCGGCGCCCGCCAGAACCGCTCGGTCGCCTGGCCGAGCTGACTGCCCGTCATGCCCGGGCCGGAGTCGCGCACCTCCAGGGCCACCCCGTCGTCGCGGCGGGCCACGGTCACCGTCACCGCCCCGCCCGCCCCGCTGAACTTCACCGCGTTGTCGATGAGCGCGTCCAGCGCCTGGTCGACGGCGGTCGGCACGGTCTGCGCGTACGCCGGGGCGTCGGTGCTGGTCAGCCGCAACGTGACCGAACGGTGCCGGGCCAGCGGCGCCCACGCGGACACCCGGGACGCGGCCACCGCGGCGGCGTCCACGGTGACCCTCTCGTTCTCCTCCCGTTCGGCGCGGGCGAGGGTCAGCAGCGCGTCGAGCACCAACGCCAGCCGATCGGTCTCCTCCAGGGCCAGCTGGTGCTCCGCGCGGCCCTCCGGGTCGGTGAGACTGGGACCCAGTTCCTCCACCCGCAGCCGCAGCGCGGTGAGCGGGTTGCGCAGCTGGTGGCTGGCGTGCGCGACGAAGGCGCGCTGCCGGTCCATCACGTCGGAGACCACGTCCGCCATGTGGTTGAAGCTGGCCGCGAGGCGACGCAGCTCCGGCGGACCCAGGCGGTGCTGCACCCGGGCGCCCCGGTCGCCCTCGGCGATCTCGTGGGTGACCGCGTCCAGCTCGGTGACCGGGCGCAGCACCCAACCCGCCAGCCCGAACGCGGTGAGCACGCAGGCCAGCACGGCGAGCAGGCCGGCCAGGGCGAGCAGTGACCACCACACGGCGACCTCCCGGCGGATCGGGTCGGCCGGGGTCACGATCACCACCGCGCCGAGCACCTCACCACCGTCGTTGATCGGCACCGCCACCACCACCGGGCCGGTCCTCCACGGCCAGACCGACTCCGGGGCGCTCGTCTGCTGCCCGGCCAGCGCCATGTCCAGCGTCGCCGCGGTCCCCGGGCCGGGTTGGTACCGGGGCGACGCGAACAGGGTGCTCCGGTCCCGGTCGACGATCGCGGCGCCGATCCCGTACAGGTCGTCGTAGCTGGTCAGCTCCGACTCGATCGGACCCGGTCCACCGTCGCGCAGCGCGGGCCCGGCCAGCGAGGCGAACCGGGTCGCGTCGGCGAGCCGGTCGGCCCGGACCTGTTCGGTTTCGCGGCTGGCCATGGTGGCCGCCAGCGGCGTCTCCAACGCGATGAGGACGAGCACCATCAGCAGCAGATAGCTGATCACCAGTCGACGACGCACGTCAGCCCCTCACGCGTCGCGCAGCCGGTAGCCGACGCCACGGACGGTCTCCACCAGGCGGGCGTCGCCGAGTTTGCCGCGCAGGGACCCGACGTGCACCTCGACGGTGTGCCGGTCGGCCCAGGTGGTGCCCCAGGCGTCCAGTAGGATGCGGTCGCGGGGCACCGCCACCCCCGGTTGGCGGGCCAACGAGAGCAGCACGTCGAACTCCTTGCGGGTCAACGTGACGGCGCGGCCGTCCACGGCCACCGTCCGAGCGGCCACGTCGATGCGCACCGAACCGGCCTGGATGACGTGCCGCTCCGGTGTGGCGTTCGCGGCCCGGCGCAGCACCGCCTCGATCCGGGCCTGCAACTCCACCATCGAGAACGGCTTGACGACGTAGTCGTCGGCGCCGAGACGCAGGCCCAGCACCCGGTCGCGTTCCTCACCGCGGGCGGTCACCGCGATGATGCCGAGCTGGCTGCTCCGCCGGCGCAGCTCCCGGCACAGGTCGGTGCCGTCGCCGTCGGGCAGGGTCAGATCGAGCAGCACCAGGTCACACGGGGCGGCGGAGAGCGCGGCCGCGACGGTGGCGGCGTGCTCGACCTCGTAGCCCCGGCGGGTCAGGGCGGAGGAGAGCGCGGCGGCCACCCGGCGGTCGTCCTCCACCAGCAGGATCCGCACCCGTGCCCCCGTTCGTCGCAGCGCTGTTCTGCGAATGGTGGCAGAAGCGCACGCCCGGCGGGAAGCCGCGTGTCGGGTCGGACCTACAAGCCGAAGACGTCGTCGGCGGTGGCGTCCCGGACGCCGTCGGTGAAGCCGCGGAAACCCGGGTCCTCGTGGCTGGCCGGCACGCTGGTGACGGTGACCCCGCTGGCCTGGGTGACCGCGTCGACCAGAGGCGGGTAGTCGATCTCGGCGTCGTTGAAGGCGTCGTCGTCCGCCTCGGCCAGGTTGATCACGTGCTGTACGTCATCGGACGGAGTGTCCGGATCTTCGGCCCACTCGCCGCCAGCCCGGTAGCACTCGTCGTACAGCGCGCGCTGACTGTCGGTCCAGTCGTCGTCGTAGCTCTGCATCGCCCATCCCTCCGCGGCCCGTGACCTGAGCATGCCCGGCCCGGGGCGACGGGCGCGGCGGTACCGGCGAAAACCGGGCGAGCGGGCCGCCGGCGTCCCCGTAGGCTGCGGTGGTGATCTACAAACTGTTGTCGACCACGGAATGGGACGACGCCCTCGCCGCCGGCGCCTTCGCCGGCTCCGCCGTGGACCGGCAGGACGGCTTCATCCACCTCTCCGGCGGTGACCAGGTGGTGGAGACGGCGCGGCGGCACTTCGCCGGGGCGACCGGGTTGACCCTGCTCAGCGTCGAGGAGGAGCGACTGGGTGACGCGCTGCGGTGGGAACCGTCGCGCGGCGGGCAACTCTTTCCACACGTGTACGGCCCGCTGCCGGTTGCGGCGGTCGTCGCGGCGCAGGCGTTGCCGGCGGACACTCCGGCCGCCGACGCGGTGGCCGCCCTGCTGGGCTGAGCCGGTCGCGCCCGGCCCGAGCGATGTCGGGCCGGGCGCGCAACGCACAACGGAGGGCTCAGCGGCTGAGCCGCACAACAGTGCTCAGCGGCAGAGCCGGGAGATCTCCTCCTGGAACCGGTCCATCGGGTTCGCCTCGGCCGGACCGAGCAGGTAGGTCTTCAGCTCCCGACGGGCCTCGGTCATCGGGTCGTCGCCGGCCCGGGTCAGTGCCACGATCTTCTCCAGCTCACCGCAGTCCTTGGAGAGCAGGTACGCGGCCCGAGCCGTCGGGTACTCCCGGCGGAAGTCGTCTTCCGACAGGCCGGACGGGTTGGCCACCACGTACGGCCGCTGGCTCTGCACGAAGTCGGAGACCACACTGGACACGTCGCTGATCAGCAGGTCGGTCTGATTGAAGCAGTCGAACAGCGCCGGTGTGCGGCCGGTGACCACCAGGTGCGCGGTGCCGTCCAGGGAGGACGCGTTCGGGTCGCCGCCGGCGGCGCGGATGGCCGCCACGACCCGGTCGTGCACCGCCCTGGCCGCCCGGGACCGCGACCCGGTGAGCGGGTGCGGCTTGTAGATCAGGCGCAGCCGGGGCGTCGTGGCGAGCAGTCCCTTGACGATCCGCTCGCCCATCAGCACCAGCGAGGTGTGGTACGGGTCGTCGTCGAGCCAGCCCTCCCAGGTGGGGGCGTAGAGCACGGTGAACGGCCGGTCCACCGACTCGGCACCGAAGGTGTGCACACCGGCGAGCTGCGGGCGGCCGATCTCGACGATGTCCGAGTCGAGGACACCCACACCGGCTCGGGCGTAACGCTCCCGGCCGGCCAGGCCGGCGACCCAGACCTCGTCGTACACCTTGCTGTACGGGTTGACGCTCGCCTGCTTGTCGCTGTCGCCGTGCCCCACGAAGACGTGCTTGGTGCTCGGCTCACGCAGCATGTGGATGTTCGCGCCGACGTTCGCGGCGTAGAGCGCCGCACGGATGTTGCGCAGATCGAGGTTCATGAAGTCGACACCGGTCGGTACGCAGATCACCGGCAGCCGGGTGTCGGCCAACTCGAGGAACGCGTCCCGGCTGCGCAGCAGCACCACCGCGCGCTGCTGGAGCGCCTCGGTCGGGGCGAGCCACATGTTGGCCTGGTAGACGTCCTTGGCCGGCCCGGCGAAGTAGAGCGCCACCTCGGGCCGGTAGTTGTCCAGCCACCGCTGCACGGCGGGCAGCAGCGGGCCCTCCCCCGTGCTCCGGCCCCGACCCCGCAGCCAGGTCAGCGCGGTGATGGCGCCCACCACACCGGTCGCCACGACCGCCACCGCGGCGGCGGCGAAGAACGGCGTCAGGTCGTGTCGCACCGCCGCGGCCACGGCGGCCGGGACCAGAAGCAGGTTGAGCAGCGGCATCCGGTCACCGGCCACCGTCGCCACCCAGCCCGGCAGTTGGGGAGCGGAGCGCAGCTCACCCAACTCGATGTTGCGCACCATGGCGGAGAGTGGGTTACGACGCTCGATCATGACGGAGAGCGCCCCGGCGAAGACCGACACGACCCACACCAAGGCCGGCAGCGCCAGCAGCAGGGTCAGCTCACCGCTGCTGAGCCGCACCTCGGCGGCGACGAGCAGCACGGCCGCGAGGTCCCGGGTCAGCTGCCGGTACGACCAGTGCAGACCCACCTTCTCCAGCAACAGCTGCGACGTCGGCGACCAGCGGGCGGCGGCGAACTCGCCGATCACGGCGGCCAGTCCGGCGACGGCGAACAGGCCCACCCAGCCGAAGACACCCGCGACGAGCATGACCAGGTAGGCCAGCACCAGCAGCGCGGCGCTGGCGGCCACTCCGATGCGACCTGAGAACGTGCCGAACAACGAGTTCGCTCCCTACGATTTCCGTATCGGGTTGGGCTGGGTCTGCGCGGACCAGGAGCCGAGACCGAAGCCCCTGGTGGACGCTCGTCCCGTCACGGCAGCCCTCGGCGGACGAACGTGCCTGCGACCCTAACGCGAGACCGCCTGATGGTATCGAGCGGGTATCCGTACGGAAAACCGACCAAACCGACCGCCAACCCGACCCGCCTCAGGATCCGCCGGTGGGCGAGCCGGGGCGATAGCAGACCATCGCGCCCGGCGCCTTGCGCGACGCGAAGGGCGTCAGCCCCAGGGCGGGAGTCGCCGCCGCGCTGGCGGTGTTGCCCTTCCACAGGCACACCATGCCCACGCCGACCCTGGCCATAGCCTCGGCGACCGCGGGAACGGAGACGGGCTCCGTGCCGTCGGCGAACCTCGCCAGCAGCAGCCTGTCCTGCGCGAACGGCGTCTCGGGTCCGTAGTCGGTGAGATACAGGTCGCGGGGCAGCACCACGCGGACCTCCGAGGTGACCTGCGGAAGCGACCGCATCACCGACGACGGTGCGAGGACCAGGCCGGCGGGGCGGTCCAGCCTCTCGATCCAGAAGGAGGCGGCCTTGCGGTTCTCCGGCATCCGCCAGGTCGGCGTCGTCTGGATCACCTGCCCCTCCCACATCGGCTTTCCCTGGGTGAAGAAGAGGAACACCAGGACGACGGGAAGGGCGAAGGCGAGGACCCGGCTCGTCCGGGCCAGCCCGGGCAGGCGGATGACCGCGAGGACGCCGACGAGCGCCGGCACGGGCAGGATCCACGGCACCCGCCAGAGCACGGCCGTCAGTCCGCTGAGATCACCGCCGAACTTCAACACGCCGGGGACCATCAGCACCGTGGTCGCCAGCGCGGCGCCGGCGGCCAGTTGCTGCGGCACACCGCGACGGAGCAGGAGGGGCGACCACCAGACGGCGAGCCCACCGATCACGCCGAGGACGCCGAGCCACAGCGTCAGCTCGTAGATGGTCCGCAGCGGCAACAGCGGGGAGTACGTCGCGGCGGCCTCCTCCACCCCACCGCGCAGGACCTGGACGAGCACGCCGGACAGCAGGGGGTAGACCGAGAGGACCGCGAAGCACACGATGGCCTCGCGTGTGCGCCGCGTGGCGAGCAGCACCGCGCCGGCCGCCGCGGCGAGCAGCGGCAGCAGGAAGACCGCGGTGGTGGTGTAGCCGACAGCAGCGACGGAGAGCAGGGTGAGCAGGAGCAGTGCCCGCCGCGAGCGGTGCTCCAGGTAGTCGGTGAGGTACACCCAGGCGAGTGGGATCAGCGCGTGGACGAACACGCTCTTGCCCTGGGTCAGCCGGGGTAGGTGGTAGGTGTTCAGGGCGTCGGCGTAGTAGGCCACGAGCAGGATGTAGGCCGCCGCGACGCCGAACGCGACGAGCGGGCGTCGCGGGGCCCAGCGCAGCACGAGCCGCCACAGCGCGAAGACCGCGAAGACGGCCAGCACCGGCAGGAGCAGGTACCACATCACCGACGCCGTGTGCACGTGCAGGGCGCGGGCGAGCGCCCCGATGAACACCTCGAAGGAGGGCAGCGGCGGGTTCGCCGAACCGCCCGGCAGCACGCCCTCGGTGAACAGGAAGTCCTTGAACGGGATGTTGTCCCGGTCGGCGACCCAGACCGACTTGCCGACGTAGAAGACATCGTCGAGCGACACCCGGTCGATCAACGTGGCGAAGTAGGCGGCGGCCAGGGACACGACGATGACCACGTACCCCTGCACGGGGGTGGTCCGCTGGCCGGCCGGCGCGGCGACCGCGTCGGTCGCCCCGCCGCGGCGGGGCAGGGTCAGCCAGGCGGAGACGACCGAGACCAGGCCGAGCCCGGCGGCCAACCACCAACTCACCGCGCCACGACCGAGGGCGGCGAACAACGCCGCGCCGAGTGCGGCACCGACCGGCAGCGCGTACCGACGCAGCAGCGCCGCGCGGTCGGCGGGCACCTCGGTCGGGGCGGGGGCGGCCTCGTCGTCGGCCTGCCGCGCCACCGGGTCGTGACGGCGCAGCCGCCAGGCCGCGTACGCCGCGACCGGCTGCAGGACGACCCAGATGAGGAAGACGACGGACGGGCGCAGGTCGAGGCCGAGGTTGAGGTGGTAGAGCAGCGTCCAGATGGCGAAACTCACCACCGCCGCGTCGGTGCACACCACGGGTGCGGCCGCCACCGCGGCGTTGAACCGCCCGATCAGACCGCGGCCCCGTCCGGGTCGGGCACCCGCGCTCGGGGTGTCCTTCTGGCTGCCTGCCGCTGAGGCCACAACAGCGTCTTCGACTTGCGTCACGGGGCGTCCTTGTCGTCCGGCGGCGGGTTGGGGGCGAGAAGCGGATGTCTGACCGGTGACCGGCCGGGGGTCAGGGGGCAGCGTAGCGGAATCGGACAGCGGGACCGCCGCTGCGGGAGGCGGAGTGTCGGAGGCTGGTCAACCCGATATCGGGGCTGTTCGGGGACGGGGTAGGGCGCTGTCGGCGCCGAGCCCGGCGGCCACGGATTCGACCAGGTTGTCGAGGTAGCTGTCGGTGAGCGGGAGACGGGCGATGGCCAGCCGCCAGTAGAGCGGGCCCACGATGAGGTCGACCGCCGCGTCCGGGTCGGTGTCGGTGGGCAGTTCGCCGCGCTGCACGGCGCGGGCGACCAGGCGACCGCCGATCTCCTGCTGACGGGCGTGCAGCACCTGCCGCAGGGTCGCGTCGATGCTGGGGTTGCGCGCCGCCTCGGCCAGCAGGTCCGGGATGATCTGCGACGCCAGCGGGTGGCGCAGCGCGTGTGCCACCGCCTGGAACAGCAGGGCGAGGTCGCCGCGCAGGGTGCCGGTGTCCAGGGCCGGCAGCTTGCCGTGGGCCGCCGCGGCGACGATCTCCAGCACCAGGTCGAGCTTGGAGTTCCACCGCCGGTAGATCGCGGTCTTGCTGACACCGGCACGACGCGCCACCGCCTCGATGGAGAGCCGGCCGTAGCCGACCGCGGCGAGCTCCTGCGTCAGCGCACGCCGGATGGCCGTGGTGATCTCGCCACGGAGCACTGCCGCACCGGCCGGGGCGCGCCTCTTCTCGGTGGTCACCAGGGACTCTTATCGCAGGTCACGGTGCCCAGGGTAGCGCAACGACGATACGGTTGCGTCCCGACGTGTTTCGGACTACTGTCCTCGCAGCGACGAGGCGGCGCCCCGCGCACATCTCCCACTAGGATTCCATCGTCGTGAGCCACCCGTCTGCACGAAAGATCGGAGCGCCATTTCCATGGCCACCACCGCGCTGGTCGACCCCGACACGGGCCTGACCCAGGCGCAGCTGGCCGCTCGGCACGGGCTACGGGTCGCCGGTGAGCGACCGACCCTCGTCGAGTACAGCCGCCAATTGTGGGCCTACCGGCACTTCATCGCCGCGTACGCCAACGCCAAGCTGGTCGCCTCTTACAGCAACGCCAAGCTGGGCCAGCTCTGGCAGGTGCTCACCCCGCTGACCAACGCGGCGGTCTACTACCTGATCTTCGGGGTGGTGCTGAGTCAGAACGAGATTCCGAACTACATCGCCTACCTGACCACCGGGTTGTTCATCTTCAACTTCACCCAGAGCGCGGTCCTGGCCGGCACCCAGTCGATCAGCAGCAACCTGGGGCTGATCCGGGCGCTGCACTTCCCCCGGGCCAGCCTGCCGCTGTCCACGACGATGACCCAGTTCCAGCAACTGCTGGCGTCGATGGTGGTGCTGATCGGCATCGTGCTGGTCACCGGGGAACCGATCACGCTGGAGTGGCTGCTGCTGGTGCCGGCCCTGCTCCTACAGGCGGTGTTCAACGCCGGCGTCGTCCTCGTGGCGGCGCGGTTGGGCAGCAAGTCGAGCGACCTGAAGCAGGTCATGCCGTTCATCATGCGCACCTGGATGTACGGCTCCGGCGTCCTCTACAGCGTCAGTCTCTTCGAGCAGCTGCCGAGCTGGGCGACGACGCTCGTGCAGTACAACCCGCTGCTCGTCTACATCGAGCTCGCGCGCTACACGCTGCTGGAGGAAGCACCGCTGCTCAACGAGTCGCTGGCCCAGCTCTGGCTGGTCGGCGGCGGGTGGGCACTGCTCGCCGGCTTGGGCGGTTTCATCTACTTCTGGCGCGGCGAACAGGAGTACGGCCGTGGTTGAGCACTTCGAGGCCCCCACCGAGGCGACCGCGACGATGACGTCGACGCAGGAGCGCATCCCGACCGTGGTGGTCGACGACGCGCACATCATCTACCGGGTGCACCAGGGCGCCGGCGGTGGCACCACCCCGGTGGCCGCGCTGCGCCGGCTGGTCAAGCGCACCAACGCCCCGAACATCCGGGAGGTGCACGCGGTCAAGGGTGTCTCCTTCACCGCGTACCGGGGTGAGGCGATCGGGCTGATCGGCAGCAACGGCTCCGGCAAGTCCACCATCCTGCGGGCCATCGCCGGCCTGCTGCCGGTCAACCGGGGCGCGATCCACACCCAGGGACAACCGTCGCTGCTGGGGGTGAACGCCGCCCTGCTCAACGACCTCTCCGGCGAGCGCAACGTCACCCTCGGTTGCCTGGCTATGGGCATGCACCCGGACGACGTGGCCCAGCAGGCCGCCGGCATCATCGAGTTCTCCGGGATCAACGACCGGGGCGACTTCGCCAGCCTGCCGATGCGGACGTACTCCTCGGGGATGGCGGCCCGGCTGCGGTTCTCCATCGCCGCCGCGAAGAAGCATGATGTGCTGCTCATCGACGAGGCGCTCGCCACCGGTGACAAGGGCTTCCGCAAGCGCAGCGAGCAGCGGGTACGGGAGCTGCGGGAGGGCGCGGGCACGGTGTTCCTCGTCAGCCACCAACTCTCCTCGGTCCGCGACACCTGCGAACGAACGATCTGGCTGGAATCGGGCGTCCTGCGGATGGACGGACCCACCGACGAGGTCATCCGGGCCTACGAGGCGTACGCGAACAGCAAGTAGAGCGCCGGCGAACACCCGGCATCGACACGGCGCCATGGACCGCGTCGCCCGCGTTGGGGCGGCGCGGTCCGCGCGTTAAGGTTCATTCCGTCGCCGCTCGGGCGGAACCTTCCGTTAACGCATCCCTGAGAGTGAGGATCCGGCAATGACGCAGGACCAGACCACTGGCCCGGACGCCGCAGCGGAGACCCCGACGCCGTGGCGGCCCTCGCGGACGGTGGCCGTGGTTCTGGCCGGCGGCACCGGGACCCGGTTGGGCCTCGGCATCCCCAAGCAGCTACTCAAGATCGCCGGCAAGCCGATCATCGAGCACACCCTGGCGGTCTTCGAGGCGGCACCGGAGATCGACGAGATCATCGTGCTGATGGCGACCGGCCACGTCGACGACGCCCGGCAGATCGTCGAGAAGGCCGGCCTGCGCAAGGTCACCAAGGTGATCGAGGGCGGTGACACCCGCAACGCCACCACCCGCATCGCGCTGGACGCGGTCGGCCCGGAGGACTGCAACATCCTCTTCCACGACGCGGTACGCCCACTGCTCAGCGGGCGGATCGTGCGCGAGTGCGTCAACGCGCTCTGGACGTACGACGCCGTGGACGTGGCCATCCCGTCCGCCGACACGATCATCCAGGTGGACGACAACGACTGCATCACCGACATCCCGGTACGCTCCCGGCTGCGCCGCGGGCAGACCCCGCAGGCGTTCCGCTCCCCCACCATCCGGGAGGCGTACCGGATCGCCGAGAACGACAAGGACTTCGCCGCCACCGACGACTGCGGCGTGGTGCTGCGCTACCTGCCCGGCACCCCGATCAAGGTGATCGACGGCTCGGACGAGAACATCAAGGTCACCCACCCGGTCGACGTGCACCTGGCGGACAAGCTCTTCCAGCTCGCCGCGGCGCAGGCGCCCCGGCTGACCGACCACCGCAGCTACTCGGAGGAGCTGACCGGCCGCACCATCGTCGTGTTCGGCGGCAGCTACGGCATCGGTCACGAACTGGCCGAGCTGGCCCGACGCTACGGCGCACAGGTCTTCCCGTTCAGCCGTTCCAGCACCGGCACCCACGTGGAGCGGGCCGCCGACGTCGAGGCCGCGCTGACGACCGCCTTCGAGGCCACCGGCCGGATCGACCACGTGGTGGTCACCGCCGGGGTGCTGGAGAAGGGCGCCCTCGCCGAGATGGACGAGGAGACGATGGACCGGGTACTCCAGGTCAACTTCGTCGGCCCGGTGACCATCGCCCGGCAGGCGCTGCCCTACCTCCAGCAGACCAAGGGCCAACTGCTGCTCTACACGTCCAGCTCCTACACCCGGGGGCGAGCCCGCTACGCGCTGTACTCGGCCACCAAGGCGGCCCTGGTCAACCTCACCCAGGCGCTCGCCGACGAGTGGGCCGACGTCGGCGTCCGCGTCAACTGCATCAACCCGGAGCGCACCGCCACGCCGATGCGCACGCGGGCCTTCGGCGAGGAGCCGGAGCACACCCTGCTCGCCGCCGAGGCCGTCGCCCAGTCGTCACTCGACGTGCTGATCTCCGACCTGACCGGCCAGGTCATCGACGTACGCCGAGCGCCCGGCGACGGTCCCACGCCGAGCGTGCCGGCCCAGACCGGTCAGGTCGACGCGCCGGTCGGCGCGGCGTCGACGAACTGACCCCGGCCGGCGGCGGAACCACGAACGGAGCGACATGCGCGGCGACCTGGTCCGAAAGCTGGCCGCCCGGTGCCTGAGCACCGGACTGGCCGTGCTGGCCTTTGCCGTGCTGGCGCTCACCGGCGCCACCGGCTGGGGGCTGGCGCTGGCCGTCGCCGCGCTGGCCGCCTCGGCCGCCGAGCAGCGGATCCGGCCCAACGCCGACCTCGTCGCGGAGACGACGCTGATCGCGGCCGCGATCCTGGTCGGTTACTCCCGGCGGTTGGACGACGGGCTCCACCTCACGCTCGTCGCCACCGCCCTGGTGCTGCTGGGACTGGTGCTGCTGGTGGGGCCCCTGCGTACCGCCGGCAACCTGGAGATCCGCACGGCCAACCTGCCGGTCCGGGCCTGGACGCCACTGATCGCCGACCGGCTCGGCACCGCCCTGCTCGGGCTGCTCGCCGTCCTGGCGCTCGCCGCCGCGCTCACCCTGCCGGCCGGCGTGGCGTTGGCCGCCAGCCTGCTGGTCGCCGCGGGCACCGGAGTGGTCGCCCTGGACCTGGCCCGGCGGCGGTTCCGGCCGGGAGCCGGCGGCGGGCCGGCGGCCCGGGCACTGCGCCGGCACCAACCGGAGTTCCTGCTCTACTTCTCCGCGCCGCCCGGCTCGGAATACCAGGTCACCATGTGGCTGCCGTACCTGGAGCGAATCGGCCGGCCGTTCCTGGTCGTGCTGCGCGAGCCGGAGTTCCTGGCCCCGATCGCCGCGGCCACCGACGCGCCGGTGGTCTACTGCCCCACCCTGCGGGCCATGGACGAGGCGCTGGTGCCGAGCCTGCGGGCGGCGTTCTACGTCAACCACGGCGCGAAGAACAGCCACTGCATCCGCTTCACCCAGCTCACCCACGTCCAGTTGCACCACGGCGACAGCGACAAGGCGCCGAGCGCCAACCCGGTGTCCGGGATCTTCGACCGGATCTTCGTGGCCGGCCCGGCGGCGATCGACAGGTACGCCCGCGCCGGGGTGCGGATCCCGGCGGACAAGTTCGTGGTGGTGGGCCGCCCGCAGGTGGAGTCGATCGAGGTACGCCCCGAGCCGGCCCGGGGGTTGACGACGCCGACCGTGCTCTACACCCCGACCTGGACCGGGCACCACGCCGACGCCGACTACTGCTCGCTGCCGGTCGCCGAGGGGCTGCTGCGGCGGCTGCTGGAGCGCGGCGCGACGGTGATCCTGCGGTCCCACCCGTACACGGCGCAGAACCCGGCCTCGGCACGGCAGTTGGGCCGGCTGACCGAGATGCTCGTCGCCGATCGTGCCCGCAGCGGACGCCAGCACGTCGTCGGTGCGACGGCCCGCGAGCTGAGCCTGACCGAGTGCGTGAACCGGTCCGACGCGCTGATCTCCGACGTGTCCGGGGTGATCTCGGACTACCTCTACTCCAGCAAGCCGTACGCGGTCACCGACATGGGCGACGAGGGCGACCGGTTCACCGAGCGGTTCCCGCTGGCCGCGTCGGGTTACGTGCTGCGCCGCGATCTGTCCAACGTGGACGAGGTGTTGACCGCGCTGCTGGACACCGACCCGCTGGCCGCGGAGCGCTGGGCCACCCGCCGGCGTTACCTGGGTGACTTCCCCGCCACGTCGTACGCCGAGGCGTTCCTGACCGCCGCGCGCCGGGAGCTGACGGCGTCGGAGGACCCCGCGGCCGAACGCTCGCCGCAGCTCTCCCCCCTCGCCTGACCCGGGCTGACGGCCCAAACCCTCAGCGGTACGCGTCGAGCAGCGCCAGCACGGCCGCCGGGTTCTCCACGTGCGCGTTGTGCCCGAGACCGGGCAGCGTGGCGACCGGCACGCCGTACTCCTTGAGCTGCGCGTCGGTGACCATCGGGTCGTGCTCGCCGCGCGCCAGCAGCACCGGTACGTCGGTCGCCGTCAGCAGTCCGGTCAGGTCGGGCTCGCCGACGGCGAAGGCGTTCGGATCCATGGCGAGCCGCCACCGGCCGTCGACCTGACGGAGGCCGGCGTCCACCACCGGGTGGTCCGGCGGGAGCAGGCCGGCCAGCCCGGAGACGCGCAGGTAGCGGCGGGCCGCCTCGGTACGGCTGGCGAACCAGCTCACCGGGCGGGCGGCCAGTTCGGCGGCCCGTTCCAGTTCGGCGGGCGACCAGAGCGCCTTGATCCCCAAGCCGACCACCGCGTCCACCGGCATACCGGCGTCGCGCGCGGCCAACGCGAGGCCCACCACGCCACCCAGCGAGTGCCCGAGCACGACGAGCCGGTCGTCGGGGGCGAGGGCCGGCGCGATCCGCTCGGCGAAGCCGGCGAAGGAGTACGACGGCAGCGGCGACGCCCAGCCGTGGCCCGCGAGGTCCGGTGCCAGCCACCGGCCGGGCCAGTGTTGCTCCAGGTACGGCGCCCAGGGCAACCACACGTCACCGGTGGCCCCCAGGCCGTGCAACAGCAGCAGGACCGGCCGTCGACCGGCGTGACCACCCGATTCATCCACCACGGCCGCAGTCTCCCACGGTTCACGGCCAGGGACGAGAGTCGTCGACGGGGGCGTACCGCCGTGGAGGACGCGACGGGCGCCGGCCCCTCGTGAGGGACGGCGCCCGTGGCGGTCAGCGTGCCGGGTCAGGCGGAGTAGCCCCGGCTGGCGATCCAGTTGGCCAGGTCGATGGTGGTGACCCAGTACGACGGGTCGGCCGGGTTCGCCGAGTCGGCGATGCGTACCGTGCGGCCGTTGTCCTTGTAACCCACGACGGCGATGTAGTGGCCGCCGCCGTAGGAGTGCCAGGAGCCGTCGGTGTCGGTGGCGTCCCCGACGACGTTGGCGACCACGCCGCGGCCGTCGGTGATGGCCTTGACGACGTCGGCCTGGAGGCGGTCCATCTGCGCCGGGCTGGGCGCGCCGACGAACATCCGGGTCCGGTACGGGGAGCCCTTCACCTCGGCGTTGAGCACCCGGGTGGTGTCCTCGGCCGAGTTGGTGCCCATCTCGGTGGTGCCCAGTTCGGCGCCGAGTTCCTCCTGGGTCCGGTCGATCCCGGTGGCGCTGAGCGCGTTGCGGGTGGCCGCCGGGCCGCAGTTGTAGTACGTGTTCTGCGCCTCGTACTCGTAGTCGAGCACCTTTGTCGCGGGCGGCTTCGGCCGCTCCGGCTTCCGGGTCAGGTCCGGGTTGCTGCTGGCCTTGGCGGCGGGCGCCGCGGCGCTGGTGGCCGGGGCGGCGCTGCTCGGCGCGGCGCTCGCCGACGGAGACGCGTCCCGCACCTCGCCCCGGGAGGCGGCGACGTCGGTGCGCATCTCGGCGACAGTGGTCGCGGTGCGCTGGCCGGCCGGCGCGTCGTCGGCGGTGGCGAGCAGGGTGCCGGTGGTGGCGGCGAGCACGAGGGCCGCGGCGGAGGCGGCGACGATCTGGTACGGGCGCTCGGTCGCGAGGCGGCGGAGCTGACGCTGCATGGTGTGCTTCACGGGGTCCTCCACGGTCGGGGGGAGAGCGGCACACCGGGGCCGGACCGGTATCCGGGCAGGCGCCATCGCGCGGACGGTGGTCCGCGGGTGGTGAACCGCTCAGGGGAACGCCCGGCGTGGCCGGGCGGTGAGGCGATGACCCGGGGGGTCAGCTCACCGTCACTGGACGGATGAGCGGGGGCACCGCTGTGCCGTGGAGGCGAGGGAACAGCCGAGGGGTGGAGAGGTGCTGCACGAGGATGGAACTCCTTCCGACACCGCCTACCGGGTTAGCTGACGGATTCGGGCGGGAAGATCGCCCTACCGCGGGCCGTGGCTCGCGGATTCACCCCGGACGTACTGATGGGTCCCCGGTTCGTTCATGACGATTGAGCGGGTCGGCGCGGCGTCGCCTGTTGCGATCGGTTACCGCACCGGACGGGACGACACTACTGGCCCGTTCACACCATGCCAAGCCAGGTTCACCTGCGTAAACCCGAATCGGCGCGACAATTTCTGCGCGTTCTGCCGCTGATGTGACTCGATGGGACAAGCGGTTACGGTGACGCCTGTGGGCGACAACCGGACAGGTCGCCGAAACTGCGGTCAGAATCCCGGGAACAATCGCGCCGAACGTGCCGGACGCCCGATTCCACATTCCGTGACCGGGCTCACACAACAGATCGGGCTCAACCCGCGCGGGCCGGGCGCCAGCGTGCCACCACGGCGGGACGGGCCGCCCCGCGCACCAGCCGGCGGGCGGGTGCCCGACTCGGCCGCAGCCGGGCCGTTGCCGCGCACGCCTCCTCGGCAAGGGTGCGCGCCGACTCGGCGGCCAGTTCCGCAGCCCGCCAGGCGGCCCGCTCCGCGCTGGCGGCGGCCTGGTGGTCGGCCCGTCTCGCGTCCCGGATCGACCGGCTGAGCAGCGCTTCCTGCTCGACCGGGTGCCGCCGGGGATCCCAGCCGTGCCGGTGCCCGAACACGTCGCTGAGCTGCGCCATGCTCAGGTCGCCCCGCCAGTACGCCGCCGTGGCCGCGCGGTGCAGGTAGCGCTCCCGGGCGGCGTACTCGGCGGGGGTGCGGGGCGTGGCCGGGCTGGGCAGCGCCCCGGACCCCGCGAAGCGGCGCGCGGCGGTGTCCGCCTCGTCGTAGCGCGCCCAGGCGCGTTCGGCCTGCTCCTGACTGGCCAGCCAGGCATCGCGTCGCCGCTGGGCCGTCCGGGCCGCGCCGGCCGCCGCGACGGCCACCTCCTCGGCGTACCGGCGCCGGTCGACGATCGCGGCCGCCGCCACCTCACGCGCGGTCGGCACGGCCGGGGACGGGTCGGCGGTGGGCCGGTCCTCTTCGGGCCGGGCGACAAGCACGGCGAGCACGCCGAGCGCCAGCAGGAACAGGGCCGACCAGATGGCAGCGGCCTGCGGTACCTCGGTTACGAACTGGTAGAAGACGGTGGTCTCCATGGTCGGCACCTCGCTGAGGAAGCAGAGCGATGGGGAGCCCCGTCGGCCACCTGGCCACGGTGAGCGCGACCGGAAGCCACGTCCCCACGCTACCGTCGTGCCGACCCGGGCGCATCGACCGCGGGCGTGTCGACGCGCGCCGCGCCGAGCCCCCTGACCAGGGTGGACGGTGTCAGCGGGTGTCCGCGTACGTTGATCGACTGTCGGTCTGGTCGGGTCCGCCGGTGTCGGGGGCGACGTCGCCGGTGGCCCGGGTTCCGGCCGTGCGTTGTCCGGGGACGGACGCCGATCGGGCCGGGCGGCGCGGCGCGAGCCGGCGCATCATCGGGGTTTCGACGTAGCGATGCAGCAGCGCGGCGAGGAGCAGGGTCACCAGCAGGAAGCCGAGCACCACGGCCGGCCCGCGCCACCCCTCGAAGCCGATCCCCCAGTCGCCGGTGAAGCGCAGCACGCTCGTCATCACCAGCACGTGGACCAGGTAGAAGGCGAAGGAGACCTCACCGAGCCAGACCAGCGGCCGCGACCGCCACGGCGACCGCCGGTCCCGCACGTCCGCGTCCGCGGCGGCGGTGATCACCAACAGGTACGCGACCGCGAGCAGCGTGGTCCACAGCTCCGCGGGAATCCACTGCGCGGCCGCTGCCCAGACGCCCACGAAGATGACGCTGGCCCAGGTCAGCCCGGGGCCACGCCAGAGACCCCGGCGCATCAGCTCGGCCGCCACCGCGCCCAACCAGAACTCCAGCGACCGGACCGGCGGGAAGATCTGGGTGAACCACCACCGGCTCACCTCCGGCACCAGGTGTTGGGCCGGCCAGAGCGCGAGGATCAGCAGTGGCATCGCGACGACCAGCGCCCAGAGCAGCTTCGGCCGGGCCCGGCGCAGCAGCGGCAGCACCAACGGTAGGCAGAGATAGAAGAAGAACTCGCAGGACAGCGACCAGCTCACCGTGTTGATGCTGTAGAACCAGCCCGGCCGGGGGTCCCAGGCCTGCAACAGCAGCAGGTTCTCCAGCGCGGCGGCCGGCAGGACCGGGTCGGCGAACCACCAGGCGACAAGCACCGTCGCCATGAACAGCACCAGGTGGTTGGGGTAGATCTTGGCAACCCGTCGCCGCCAGAAGGTGCGCCGGGAGTCGCCGGGGCGGGCCGACCAGACCAGCACGAACCCGCTGAGGATGAAGAAGAACTGCACCCCGGACAGGCCGAGGCTGAACACCTTGTCGACAACGGCCTTGACGTCCGGCTCGGCGATGATCCGCATGGTGCCCGCGTGGAACCCGAAGACCAGCAGCGCGGCGATCCAGCGCAGCCCGGTCAGCGAGGGCAGCCGGGACGGTGCGGGGGCGGGCCGGGCGGTCGACGCCGCGGCGGCGCTCGTCATCGGCGGATACCGAGGCTTGGCAGGGTCACCAGCACGTTCGTATCCTCCTCGGCGCGGCGTGGACGGCACGACGGCGACGCCCGCGACGGCCCGGCGGGGCCGCACCGGGGCACCCTACCGGGTCACTCCCGGGTGAACCGGACGAGTCCCGCCCGTCGCGGGCCTGGTCCCGCCGGCCGGCGTTAACCTTCTGCTGGGCGGGAGTTCAGCGACTCCACCATCCGCGGTCACGCGCGGTTCCGGGGCCGGCCATCCGGGTCGTCGAAGGTGGCGGGCGTGGTCAATGAGCCGACGCACGCACCGCTGCTGAGCATCGTCGTGCCCGTGTACGGCGTCGAGGCGTACCTGTACCAGTGCCTCGAGTCGATCCGGGCCGACATCCCGGCCGGGGAGTCGGACGCGGTCGAGTTGATCGCCGTCGACGACGCCTCCCCGGACGGCTGCGGCGACATGCTCCGCTCGTACGCCGCCGGCCACGACCGCGTCCGCGTCGTGCACCTGAGCAGCAACGTGGGTCTGGGTCTGGCCCGCAACGCCGGGCTCGACGTGGCCACCGGCCGGTACGTCTGGTTCATCGACAGCGACGACTGGGTGCCGACGGGCACGATCGCGGCCGTGCTGGACCGGCTGCGCCAGCACCAGCCCGACGTGCTGATGCTCGACCACCTGCGGGTGCACGAGGACGGCCGGCGGGAGATCGACGCGAGCAGTCACCTGCTGCACGGGATCGCCGGCGTGACCCGCCTGGACGACCAGCCGCAACTGCTGCGGGTGCAGCACACCGCCTGGAACAAGGTGGTCCGCCGGGACTTCCTGGACCGGTTGGAGCTGCGGTTCTTCCCCGGCTGGTACGAGGACATCCCGTTCAGCCATCCGCTGCTGATCGGCGCGGAGAAGATCTCCGTGCTGAACCGGGTCTGCTACCTGTACCGGCAGGGCCGACAGGGCGCGATCACCTCCACCCGCAGTGGTCGGCACTTCGACGCCTTCGCCCAGTACGAGCGCCTGCTGGACTGGGTCGCCCGCAGGCACCCGGACGAGCGGTTGCAGGCCGAACTGTTCCAGCTGATGATCAGCCACTACCTGGTGGTGGTGGGCAACGACGACCGGTTGCACCCGCACCTGCGGCGGGACTTCTTCCACCGGGCCGCCGAGCACTACCGCCGGTACCTGCCCACCGGCGGCTATCCGCTGCCCGCCGGGGCGACCGGGCTCAAGCACCGCCTCGTCGGTCGCGGTGACTGGCTGGCGTACTCGGCGCTGCGCCAGGCGCACCGGATCGCCGGTCGCCTGCGCCGCGGCGGCCCGGCCGGTGGGGCCGGCTCCGGAGCCGGTCCGGTCACTGCCGACGAGGACCCGGGTCGAGGGGCGGACGTCGCGACGACGCGGGGCGGCGGGATCGCGACGGAGCGGCGGGACGCGCTGGCCGGGGGTCGACTGCCGTGACCGCGACCAGCGCACAGCACGCGGGTTTTCCAGGTCGTTCACCCGCCGGGTGGACGACGACAGCAGCACCACCGCACGCGGGTGCGGGCATACCTGAGCAGAGGTCGGAATGACGGCGACAATCAAGATCGGACCACACCTGGTCGGTGCCGGGGAGCGACCGTTCGTGGTGGCCGAGATGTCCGGCAACCACAACGGTGACCTGAACCGGGCGTTGTCCATCGTCGACGCGGTGGCCGAGAGCGGGGCGCACGCGCTGAAGCTCCAGACGTACCGGCCGGACACGATCACCATCGACGTCGACACTCCGGCGTTCCGGATCTCCGGCGGGCACGAGTTGTGGGGCGGGGAGAACCTGTACCGCCTCTACGAGCGGGCGCACACCCCGTACGAGTGGCACGCCCCGATCTTCGAGCGGGCGCGGGAGCACGGGCTGACCGTCTTCTCGTCCCCGTTCGACGCGACCGCCGTGCGACTGCTGGAGTCGCTGGACGCGCCGGCGTACAAGATCGCTTCTTCGGAGCTGGTCGACCTGCCGCTGATCCGGCTCGTGGCCAGCACCGGCAAGCCGATGGTGATCTCCACGGGGATGGCGACGGTCGCCGAGATCGACGCCGCGGTGCGCACCGCCCGTGCCGGCGGCGCGGCGGGCATCGTCCTGTTGGCCTGTACCGCGTCCTACCCGGCGCCACCGGCCGACAGCAACCTGCGCCGACTGCCGGTGCTCGCCGGCGCGTTCGACGTGCCGGTCGGGCTCTCCGACCACACGCCCGGCATCGGGGTGGCGGTCGCCTCGGTGGCGCTCGGCGCCTGCTTCATCGAGAAGCACGTCACGCTGGACCGGGCCGACGGCGGCGTGGACTCGGACTTCTCGCTGAACCCGGCGGAGCTGACGGCGCTCGTCGCCGAGTCCGGCCGGGCGTACGAGGCGCTGGGTGGCACCGCGATCGGCCCGACCCCGGCGGAGCGGGAGGGGCTACGGTTCCGCCGCTCCCTGTTCGTGGTCGAGGACGTCCGCGCCGGTGACCAGGTGTCCGCGCAGAACGTGCGGTCGATCCGACCGGCCGGCGGCCTACCTCCCGTGGAGATCGACCGGGTGCTGGGCCGCACCTTCACCGCCGACGTCTCCCGGGGCACTCCCCTGAGCTGGGACCTGATCTGACCGTCGTCCGAGGCCGGGTCGCCGAGTGGGTGCGGCCCGGCCCGGTGCACGCCCCTAGGCGCCGGCAGCAGCGCCCCGACCGTCGGGCACGAAGCCGACGGTGACCACCAGGTCGGCCAGCCAGAGGGTCCGCCAGACCGCGGACCCGTCGGCCGGCGTACTCAGTCCGTGGCGACGCCACCACGCCGCCACCGGCACGTTGGTCAGCTTGCAGCAGCACTCGGCGCGGGTCCACCGCGCCCAGAAGTCCTCCACACCGAACCGGCGGGCCAGCGCCGGGGGCACCGGGGCGTCGGCCCGTTCCGCGTCGATGGCCACCCGCCACCCCGGCGTCCGCGGGCCGTACCAGCCGACGCAGCGTCCGTCGTCCAGGTGACTGCGGGTCACCGCGTCGGTCAGGGCGGCGGGAGCACCGATACGCAGGTGTCGTTCGGCGACGGCCAGCAGCCCCGGCACCGGACGGGGCCGGAGCAGCCGGTCCAGGTCAGATGGCGGCGGCACCGTCCACCACGATGACCTGGCCGTTGATGTTGGTGTGCTCCCGCAGCAGCATCCGCACCACGGGCGTGACCTCCGCCGGCTCGGTCAGGTGACCGGTCGGCGTGCGGCGCACGATCTGGTCGAGCTGGGTCGGGCCGAGCACCGCGGACATCTCCGAGGCGAAGAAGCCGGGGGCGACCGAGTTGACGAGCATCCGGCCGCCCAACTCCCGGGCGAGCGAGCGGGTGGCGGCGTCCATGCCGCCCTTGGTGGCGGAGTACGCGACCAGACCCGGGAAACCGCGCTGCCCGCAGATCGAGGTGATGTTGACGATCCGCCCGCGCATGCCCTTGCCGAGCATCCGGCGGACCACCAGCCGGGTCAACTGCAACGGGGCGGTCAGGTTGGTCTCGATGATCCGGGCGATGTCGTCGGTGGCGGTGTGCACGTGCAGCGAGTCCTGCCCGACGGCGGCGTTGTTGACGATGCCGTCGATCGGGCCGAGGCGTTGCTCCACCTCGCGGACGAAGCTCTGCGCGGCCCGCAGGTCGGTGACGTCCACCGAGCCGACGTGCACCCGGTCGGGGTGCTCGGCGGCGAGTTTCGCCAACTCGGGCGTGACGGTACGGGCGAACGCCGCCACCCGTACGCCCGCGTCGAGCAGGTCGGTGACGATGGCCAGGCCCAGCCCACGGGAGCCGCCGGAGACGAGGACGACGGTGCTGGGCGGGACGAGTGGGGTGACGGCGGGATCAGACATCGCTCTTCAGGGTCTCCTTGACGGGAATCTCGGTGAGCACGCGGATCCGGCGGGGCACCGCGTACTCGGGAAGCTGGTCCGCGCACCAGCGGACCAGCGCGGCCTCGTCGGGCACACCGGTGCCGACCGAAGGCGGGCTGGCGGGGTGGGTGGGGTTGAGGACCACCTCGGCGACCACCATCCGGCCGAGCACCGGGGCGCGGCGTCCGGTCACCCGGGCCCAGGCCACCGCCGGATGTCCGGCGAGCACACCGCGGACCACCCCGGCGGAGACCTTGCTGCCGCCGACGTTGATCTCGTCGGAGTCGAGGCGGCCGGTGATCAGCACCCGGTCGTCGAGGATCTGCACCCGGTCCCCGGTGCGGATCGGGCCGGACAGCCCGGCCCCGTGGTGCGGGGAGGTCACCACCAGCTCGTCGTCCACAACGGACAGCGTCGGCCGGCCCGGGGTCTCTCGGTCCAGCCAGTCGACCGGGAAGCCGGCCCGCCCGTCGTGCACCACGATGGATGCCCCCACCTCGGACGAGGCGTAGATCCAGGAGATCCGGGCGGCGGGGAACACCTCCCGGAGCTGGTCCAGGATCGCCTGGTCCACCGGCTCCCCGCCGAGGGTGAGCTGCCGCAGCGGCACCCGGGCCAGGGCGGCGGCGTCGCGGTGGAGGGTGCGACGCCAGAAGGTCGGGGTGCCGGAGGCGGCGTCCACCCCGTGCGCGGCCGCGACGGCGGGCCAGTCGTCCAGCTCGTCGGGCTCGACCACCACGAGGTGCTGGCCGGGCTGGGTCAGTGACAGGGTGACCACCTGCCACCAGGCGTACGTGCCGGGCGCGTACGGGCAGAGCCAGGTCCGGTCGGGCTGCTCGGCCCGCACGGTGGTCAGTGTGTCCAGGGTGTGCCCGACCCGTTTGGGACGCCCCGTCGAGCCCGACGTCAGCAGCCACAGCCGGCCGGGCTCGGCGGCTCGGGGCCGGGCCGGCACGCT
Source organism: Micromonospora sp. NPDC048905 (assembly GCF_040649655.1). Taxonomy (NCBI): domain Bacteria; kingdom Bacillati; phylum Actinomycetota; class Actinomycetes; order Micromonosporales; family Micromonosporaceae; genus Micromonospora; species Micromonospora sp. NPDC048905. Next base: position 425,068 of record NZ_JBEZFV010000001.1, read on the forward strand.
CCGCTGCACGCCGCCGTCGTCGAGGACGCCGACGGTGAACCCGGCCTCCAGCAACTCCGTCCGCATCGTCGAGTCGACTCGACTCGGCGTGCTGAGCAGCAGCTCAGTGCCGTGCACGGCGTGCTGCCGAGCGGCGGCGAGCGCGTGCACGCCACGGTGGGCGAGCACCGCTGCCGGATCGGGCAGCGTCGGCGTCGGTAGTGCCCGCCAGGTCAGCGCGGCGCCACCGACGACGATCCGGTTGTCGACGCCCGCCGGCTCCCGGGGCGCGGGTGCGCGGTCGCGCGCCGTCGCGACTGTCACTGGTGTTGAAGCTCGACGAGGAAGTCGAGGACGTCTCCGACGGTGGCGATGCGGCGCAGGCCGGGGGCGTCGAAGTTGAGCTCCTCCCCCGTCTCGTCCTCGACCCGCAGGGCCAACTCGGAGAAGTCGAGCGACCGGAAACCGATCTCCCGCAACTGCGCCGCGTCGTCCGCGGGCAGCTCCTTGTCCTGGTTCTTCAGCACCTGAGCCATGAGGTCGCGGATCTGCGCGCGACTCAATTCGTTCATGCGGCGCAGTCTACAACCCATCGAATGCATATCTGCTTTCCCGGTGCGCCCGGGTAAGGTGCTCCGACCGGACGTGAACAGCTAAGAAAGCGAGACGCACGTGCTGCGCGAAGCGACGGCGGACGACGTTCACCTGATGTTGTCCTGGCGTAATCAGGAAACCAACCGACAGGTCAGCAAGACCAGCCACGAGATCACCGCCGACGAGCACGCCCGGTGGTGGTCGGCGGTCCGCGACGACAGGTCCCGGCGCGTGCTGGTGTACGTCCGCGACGACCGGCCCTGCGGCGTGGTCACCTTCTTCGACCTGCGGTTCGACCGCCCTCGCACCGGGGCGTGGGGCTTCTATCTGGACGCCGACGGGCTGGCCGGCCGGGACGAGACGCTGCCCGCCTGGCTGGGGGTCATGCGGGAGGCCGTCGAGTACGCGTTCGACGGGTTGCACCTGGACCGGCTCGACGGCGAGGTGCTCGGTCACAATACCGTCGTACGACAGATGAACCGGCGTTTCCGATTCGTCGAGGGCACCCCGAGACAGGAGCTGTCCGACGGGCGGGAAATCACCGTCATCCCGATTTCCCTGGCTCGGGCCGACCGCCGCCAACGCTGATTGTCGGACCCATTCGGATAATGGCCCCGAATCATTAACCGATGGTGTTCCCGGTGGACATCCGCCGTTCACGAATAGCGGCGCCCGGCCGGGTCAGCCCCGCCGCCAGGCCGCCCAGTGCTGCACCGGGTTGCCGCCGAGCCGGACGAAGCCGTACGCGGTGCCGTCCCAGTCGTCCGGCTGACCGGGCGCCCAGCGGGCGAACACCACCTGCGCCGCCGCCGGCGGCTGCTCGCCGAACCACCGGACGTCGGTCCAGGTCACCTGGTGGCTCAGGTTGAACCGCAGGACGTAGTGCACGCCGGTCGAGGCCCAGACCCGCTCGCCGGGGCGTACGCCGACGTCGGCCACCCGGGGCGTCGGCGCGGTGCTCGCGACGGCCGGCCGCACGATGCGGTGCTCGATGACCTGCATGGTGACCAGGTTGACCACGACGAGCACGCCGAACATCGGCAACCGCAGTCGGGGCACCAGCGCGGCGGCGACGAGCAGCAGGCAACCGCCGATCCCGACAAGTGACCCGAGCACCGGGCGCATCTCCCGCCAGCCCCCGGTCAACGCCACCAGGTCCGGCGCGCTGAAACCGCCGTAGCGCAACCGGTGGCCCTGGCTGGCCACGTACGCGAGGCGGGCGGCGATCAGCGCTCCACCGCCGACCAGCAGGGCCACCGCGACGGCCGCCCGGCGCAGCACCACCCGGCGGCCGGCGGTGAGCAGCACCCCGAGGCCGACCAGCAGCCAGAACGGCGCCAGCATCTGCACGTAGCGGCCGTAGATCGCGTCCAGGGGCTTGCCGGTGATGCCGGCCAGGATCACCGACGCGCCGCCGGCCACCCCGACGGTCACCACGAGCGCCACGCCCATCGTCCAGCGGGCCGCGTCGCCGTGCCGTGGACGCCACAGTTCGCGCACGGCCGCGGCCCAGGCCACTCCGGCCATCCCGAACGTGATCACCACGAGGTACCAGAGTTGGGTGGTGACGCCCGCGCCGACGCGGACCACGCCCCGCACGGAGGCGACCGCCTCGACCGTGCCGCCGCCGGGGGTGCTGCCCAGCAGGTAGACCCTGTCGCCGAGGTGGTGGATGACGGCGGCGTTGAGCAGCGCCAGGGCGAGCACCGGCAGCAGCGCCGCGAGCACCGCGGGCGGGCCGATCCGGCGGCGGACCAGCAGCAGCAGGACCAATCCGGCGTGCACCGCCACGATCACCAGGCCACGCGAGTGCAGCAGGTGGAACCCGCCGACCAGCAGGCCGACGGTGGCGGCGGCGAGCGGGCCGGGCCGGGAGATCCAGCGGTGCACGGCGAGCAGCCAGGCGACGACCAGCGGGGCCATCACTGTGTCGATCATGGCGATGCCCGCGTAGAAGGCGGTGGCCGGCAGGGTCGCCGCCGCGACCGCGCCGAGCAGCGCGTACGACCGGCGCAGCCCGAGCAGGCGGCGACCGAGCAGGTACGCCAGCGGCAACAGCGTCGAGTTCGCCATCGCGTTGACCAGCTGGACGATCCGGTAGCTGTCGCCGAAGTCCCGGTCCCCGAGGAACGCCGGTGAGATCAACATCGGGTAGCCGACCCGGCGCAGCAGGTCGTTCTCACTGCTGAACCCGCCCGGCCCGCCGACCAGCGCGCGGGCGGTGTTCAGGTAGCTGTCCTCGTCGGTGTGCGCGATCGGCAGCACGATGTGCCGGGACAGCCACATCCGCCAGGCGACGCTGAGCACCCAACCGACGACGAGCAGCACCGGCACCAGCCAGCGCCGCGCCGGTGCGGCGTCGGACGTCGTCGCCACCACCTCCGGCCGTTCGATCACGTCGCTACCGGATGCCATCAACGCCTCCAGATCTGCCGGTCGGACCGGTCCCCGCGTGGACCGGCAGGGGCTGTCGGTCCGCGCCGGTGACGCGTGGGGTGACCCGCTCGCACCGAGCCGATGCGGATGTCGGGTGAACGCGGAACCGGCCGCGAAGCGGGGCTGGCGGGTCACTCGCGCGGGTCACTGTAACGGCCCAATGTGGCCAGGTCAGGCCGGTTACGGGCCGGACGGAAGTGTTTGCCTACGCGGTGCTCGGCATTCACAGGAGCAGGGGGTGCGGTTAACCCGCGAGCGTCGGGGAGTTAACCCGCCATGGCTAGCGTCTCACCCCGGTCGGCCGGCCGAAGGCCGCCCGTTCATCCACGATCACGGGAGCACCAAATTGAGTGAGTTGAATGGATCGTCCATTCTGATCACCGGGGGAACGGGTTCCTTCGGCAGGACCTTCCTCCGGCACATCCTCACCGAGGCCGACCCCGCGCGCGTGGTCGTGTTCTCCCGCGACGAGCTCAAGCAGTACGAGCTGCGCCAGCAACTCGGCGACGACCCACGGCTGCGCTGGTTCATCGGCGACATCCGGGACCGCCACCGCCTCACCCGGGCCATGCACGGGGTGGACCACGTGGTGCACGCCGCCGCGCTCAAGCAGGTGGACACCGCGGAGTACAACCCCTCCGAGTACATCGCCACGAACATCACCGGCTCCCAGCACGTCGTCGACGCCGCGATCGAGGCCGGCGTCAAGAAGGTCATCGCGCTCTCCACCGACAAGGCGTCCAGCCCGATCAACCTGTACGGCGCGACGAAGCTGGTCGGCGACAAGCTGTTCGTCTCGGCCAACCACTACGCCGCCCAGCACCCCACCCGGTTCTCCGTGGTGCGCTACGGCAACGTGGTGGGCAGCCGCGGCTCGGTCGTCCCGCTGTTCCGCCGGCTGGCCGCCGAGGGCAAGAGCCTGCCGATCACCGACAAGCGGATGACCCGCTTCTGGATCACGCTCGACCAGGCCGTGCAGTTCGTCATGGACTCGTTCGACCAGATGCAGGGTGGCGAGTTGTTCGTGCCCCGCATCCCGAGCATGCGCATCCTCGACCTGGTCGAGGCCGTGGCCCCGGACGCCACCACCCACGAGATCGGCATCCGGCCGGGCGAGAAGCTGCACGAGGAGATGATCGCGCCCGACGACAGCCGCCGCACGCTGCGTGCCGACGGCCGGTTCATCGTCCAGCCGACCATCGCCACCTGGGGCTACCAGCCGCCGGTCGACTGCGACCCGGTGCCGGACGGCTTCGCCTACCAGTCGGACACCAACGACGAGTGGCTCACCGTCGAGCAACTGCGCGACATGCTCGGCCTCACCGCATGACGGGGATGCTCCCGTACGGCCGGCATTCGATCACCGAGGACGACATCGCCGCCGTCGCCGACGTGCTGCGCGGCGACTGGCTCACCACCGGCCCGCAGGTCGACGCCTTCGAGGCCGACCTCGCCACCTGGACCGGCGGGGTCGGCGTCGCCGCCGTCGCCAACGGCACCGCCGCGCTGCACGTGGCGTACGCGGCGGCCGGCGTGGGACCGGGCGACGAGGTGGTCGTCCCACCGATGACCTTCGTGGCGACCGCCAGCAGCGCGGTCGCCCTCGGCGCGAAGATCGTGTTCGCCGACGTCGACGACGAGACGTTCTGCCTCGACCCGGCCGCGGCCGCCGCCGCCGTCACCGCGCGGACGAAGGTCGTCGCCGCGGTCGACTACGCCGGCCACCCCGCCGACTACGACGCGCTGCGCACGTCGGTCGACGGCAGCGACGCGCTGCTGCTCGCCGACGCGGCGCACTCGATCGGCGGGACGTACCACGGTCGACCGGTGGGCTCGCTCGCCGACCTGACCACGTTCTCGTTCTTCCCCACCAAGAACCTCACCACCGCCGAGGGTGGCGCCGTCGCCGCGCTGGACCCGCGGATCCTCACGCGGGCCCGCCGCTTCCGTGGCGTCGGGATGGTCCGCGAACGCGACGAGTTCCGCTTCGCCGACGAGGGCGGCTGGCATCAGGAGGTGCACGAGTTCGGGCTGAACTACCGCCTGCCCGACGTGCTCTGCGCCCTGGGCCGCAGTCAACTGCGCCGGCTCGCCGAGTTCACGGCGCGGCGGGCCGCCCTGGCCGCCCGCTACGACGAGGCACTGGCCGACCTCGACGGCGTACTCCGGCCGAACCGCAGGTCGTGGGCCGACCCGGCCTGGCACCTCTACCCGATCCGGGTGCTCGACGGGCGTCGCCGCGAGGTGTACGACCGGATGCGCGCCGCCGGCATCGGCGTCCAGGTCAACTACATCCCGGTGCACTGGCACCCGGCCTTCGCCGACCTCGGCTACCGGCGCGGATCCTGCCCGGTGGCCGAGTCGTTCTACTCCCAGCAACTGTCCCTGCCGCTCTACCCGGGACTCAGCGACACCGACCAGGATCGCGTCATCGACGCGCTGACCACGGCCCTGCGGTACGGCTCGGTGCGTTCCGCCGCCTGATGGGAACCTGATGCACCACGCCAACCACTTCTACGGCCACGCGCACGTACTGGCCCGCTACGCCGGTCTCGGCGACCGGCACCCACCGCGGATCAACGGGTACGTGCAGCACGGCTGGAACATCGGTGACGGCCTGGCCCCCGGTCACCCGTACGCCGAGCGCTCCCCCAGCCTGCTCTGGTCGGAGCAGACCCGCCGGCGGGCCTGGTCGGTGGGGCGGCGCAACGTGGTGGTCATCGGCGCTCCGTTCGCCTACCTGCTGGCCCTGCGACCCGAGCAACCGGCGGTCGAGGAGCGGGAGGGCACCATCTGGTACCCGTTCCACGGGTGGGAGGGCCAGCACGTCAAGGGCGACCACCGGAAGTTGATCGCGCTCATCCAGGACACCGAGCCCGGCCCGGTCACCGTCTGCCTCTACTGGCACGAGTACCGGATGCGCAGCGTCCGCCGGCTCTACGAGCGCGCCGGCTTCCGGGTGATCTGCCACGGCTACCGGGGACACTGGTGGAAGGACACCGACCCGGAGTTCCTCGACAAGCAGTTGACCGAGCTGCGTCGACACCGGCGGGTAGCATCCAACCGGCTGACCAGCGCGATCTTCTACGGCATCGCTGCCGGCTGCGAATCGGCGGTCTACGGCGACCCGATGATCCTGTCCAACGAGGACCCGACCTTCGGCGGGACGGCCCGCATCCGACGGCAGTGGCCGCAGTTACACGGCACCGAGGTCGACCTGCCCACCGCGGTCGAGATCGCCCGCGCCGAGTTGGGGACCGACCACCGCTGCACGCCGGCAGAGCTGCGCGAGCTGCTCGGTTGGGCGAACCTCCAGGAGGAAGAGGACCACCGTGACGACTGAGACGGCACCCGCCGGCCGGATCACCCTGCCCGGCGGCGAGATGCTGGCCTGGTCCGACCTGCCGCAGCAGCGCCTGGCCGACGGTGGACCCCTCGCCGCGCTGGCCGCCCGGCTCGTGCCGCCCGGCGCCCGGGTGCTGGTGGCCGGCCCGCACGACCCGGCCCTGCTCGACCAACTCGGCCACGCCGAGGTGACATGCCTGCTGCGCAGCCACCCGGACGCGGTCGCGCTCGCCCAGCGCGCCGCCCACCTGGTGGTGGGCGGCCCGGCCGGGTTGCCCGACGACGAGACGTACGACGTGGTGATCGCCGCCGCCGGACTGGACCCGGTCGAGTCGGTGGAGGGCACCCGCCTCGGTTGGGACGGCGTGCTGGCGCGACTGGTCGCCGCCCTGCGGCCGGGCGGTGCGCTGCTGCTGCGCGTGGACAACCCGCTCGGCCTGCACCGACTCGTCGCCACCACCCCCTGGTACGCCGGCCGGGAGGACTCGGCGTGGACCATCGGCGGGGTCCTCGACCGGACCCACCCGGCCAACCGGGAGCAGCTGCGCGAGCGGCTCACCGCGGCGGGGCTGCGGGCGGGCGCCTGCTGGGCCGCGTACCCCGACGCCGGCACCCCGACGGCGCTGCTCGACGCCGACCACCTCGACTCCGACGCGGGCTCCGGCCTCTTCGACGCGGTGCTGCACGGCGCGTGCGCCGGCGGTTTCACCGGCGACACCGTGCTCCAGGACCCGGCCCGGCTGGCGGTGGACGCGCTGTACGCCGGCCGCGCCGCCGACCTCGCGCCCGGTTGGCTGGTGCTCGCCCACCGGCCCGACGACCCGGCGGATCCGGGCACGCCGCCCGTCGACGGGGATCTGCCGGTGGCGCTGGTGCAGACCGGGCGGCCCGGGATCGGCGTGCTGGAGGTGCGGCACGGTCCGTCGGGATGGCGGTGGGGACGCCTCGCGACCACCGGCACGGACCTGCCGGCCGCCGCGCCGTTCGCCAGCCGCGAGGCCGCGTACCGGGACGCGGACGCGCTGTCCGGGCCGGTGCCGGCCGGCCGGCTGCTGCGTACCCTGCTGCTCGACGCGGCCCTGCGCCGCGACCTGGCCGCCCTGCGCACGCTGCTGCACGGGTACGCGGGCTGGCTCGCCGACCAGGCCGACACCGACGGCCGGATCGCCGGCGCGGCGGCGCTGGCCGGCACCGACAACGTGGTCGTCGACGGCGAGCGGTACGCGGTGCTCGACCCGAGCTGGCGGGCCACCGATCCGCTGCCCGCCGACGTGGTGCTGGCCCGCGGGCTGTGGCGTTTCGCGGCGGGCCTGCTCACCGGCGGGTACGCCCACCCGTGGTCGTCCACCCTCGACGTCGCCGGCCTGACCGTGGTGCTCGGTGGCCTCGCCGGCCACGACCTGGACCGCGCGACCGTCGCCGAGGCGGTGGAGGCCGAGGCCGCCATCGCCGCGGCGCTGCACGGATTGGACACCGACGGCAGGGCCCACCTCGCCACCGAGCTGCACGCCGTCACGCCGACCGACCCGCCGGTCGGTGCGGCGCGCAGCTACCAACAGCTGCACGAGGCATGGCTGCGCCAACGCGAGGAACTCGCCCGGCTGGCGGCACTGACCGCGTGGACCGAGGAGCTGCTCACCTCCCGGGAACGGGCACTGCGGCGGGCCGAGACGACGATCGGCCTGCTCAGCGGATCGCTCAGCTACCGGGTGGGCCGGCTCGCCATCACCCCGGCCCGGCTGGCCAAGCGGGGCGCCCGCGCCGCCAAACGCCGGGCCACCGCGGTGCTCGCCCCCAAACAGGAGGAGCAGCAGTGACCGCCGTACCGGTGCCCGGAGTCGCCCCGGACGACGCCGGACCACGGATCGTCGGCATCGTGCAGGCGCGCATGGGTTCGTCCCGGCTGCCCGGCAAGGTGCTCCGCCCGCTCGCCGGGCGTTCCGTGCTGGGCCGGGTGGTGCGCGCCGCCCGCGACAGCGGCGTCCTGGCCGACCTGGTGGTCGCCACCAGCACGGACGCGGTCGACGACGCGGTGGTGGCCGAGTGCGCGCGGCTGGGCGTGGCGTGTCACCGCGGGCCGGTCGACGACGTGCTGGGCCGGTTCGTGGGTGCGCTCGCGGCGCACCCGGGCGACGCGGTCCTGCGGTTCACCGCCGACTGCCCGCTGCTCGACCCGGAGATCATCACCCTGGTCGCGTCGGTGTACCGGGCGGTCCCAGGGCTCGACTACGCGAGCACGTCGATCGCCCGCACCCTGCCCCGCGGGCTCGACGTCGAGATCATCCGGGCGGAGACGCTGCGCACCCTGGACCGGCTCGCCACCGATCACCACCGGGTGCACGTGACCTCGTACGCGTACACCTATCCGGAGCTGTTCCGGGTGCTCGGGGTGACGCTCACCCCGGACCGGTCGGCGCTGCGGCTGACCCTCGACACCGAGCGGGACTGGGCACTGGTCAGCGCGGTCGTCGACCACTTCGGCGACGTCAGCGTGCCACTGGCCACGCTCACCGACTGGCTGCACGGGCAACCCCACCTGCGCGCGCTCAACGCCGACGTCCGACAGAAGCAACTGGAGGAGTGCTGAGCACGCCGCGGGTCGGGTTGCGCTGCGACGCCAGCCCACGGCGGGGCGTCGGCCACCTCGTCCGCTGCCTGGCCCTCGCCGAGGAGTTCCTCGCCCGGGGCGTCCACGTCGCCGTGTTCGGCACCGTCGAACGGCTCCCCTGGGCCACCGCGGAACTGGCCGCCCGGGGCATCCCCCTGCACCCGGGTCCGGACTCGCCGGCCGAGTTGGTCGAGGCGGCCCGCCGACACCAGCTGGACGTGCTGGTCCTCGACTCCTACGAGCTGGACCCGGCCGGCGCGGGCGCGCTGCGTGCCGCCGGCGTCTTCACCCTCGCCGTGATCGACGGGGACAGCCGGGGCCAGGTCGCCGACCTCTACCTCGACCAGAACTTCGGCGCGGAGCTGCCGGGGCTGCCGGGCCGGCTGCTCGCCGGCAGCGGGTACGCCCTGCTGCGCGACTCCGTGATCACCGCCCGGCCGTCGGCGCCTCCGCCCGTCACGACGGTCAGCCGACCCCGGGTGCTGGCCTTCTTCGGCGGCACCGACGCGGTCGGCGCGGCACCGGTGCTGACCCGGGTGCTCGTCGCCACCGGCCATCCGATGGACCTCACGGTCATCGTCGGCCGACCCGAGATCGAGGCCGAGGTCGAGGACGTCGCCCCCGGCCGGGGACAGGTCATCCGGCCGGTGCCACCCACCGGCGCGCTGCCGGCACTGATCACCGAAGCCGACCTGGTGGTCAGCGCCGCCGGCACGTCCACCTGGGAACTCTGCTGCCTGGGCGCGCCCGCCGCGCTCGTGTGCGTGGTCGACAACCAACGTGAGTCGTACACCCGGGTGGTGCGGCACGGCCTGGCCGCCGGCCTCGGCGAACTGCCGGAGCTGACCGCCGCCGGCGTCGCCGGACGGGCCGCCCGCGCGGCGGCGGCACGGACCCTGCACGGGCTGCTCAGCTCACCGCAGCGCCGCGCGACGCTCGCCGCGCAGGCCTGGTCGACCGTCGACGGGCAGGGCCGGGCGCGGGTCGTGGACGCGGTGCTCGACGCCGTACGCGCCGCCGCCGTTCCGGGCTGAGCCCAGCCGACCAGCGCGGCCCGCACCTAGCACGGGTGTACGAAAGTGCTGCTAGGGTGGCTGGATGACGCAGGCCGCCTACCAGCCGTCGATGCTCGACCTCGCCGACGCCGGGCCGACCCTGGGGTCCCTGCCCGGTCTGATCCGCCGGCACCAGCTCAGCCGCAGCGCCTGGGTCGACCACCTTCCCGGGTGGGTGCACGGCTCCGACGCGGTCCTCGACACCCTGCTCACCGAGGTCCCCTGGCGGGCCGAGCGGCGCACCATGTACGACAGCGAGGTCGACGTGCCCCGCCTGCTCTGCTGGTACGACGGCGACCGGCACCTGCCCCACCCGGTGCTCACCGAGGCACGGGCCGCGCTGACCCGGCACTACGCCCCCGAGCTGGGCGAGCCCTTCGTCACCGCGGGCATGTGCCTCTACCGGTCCGGCCGGGACAGCGTCGCCTGGCACGGCGACACCATCGGCCGTTCCGCACACACCGACACCATCGTCGCGATCATCTCCTTCGGCGCGCCCCGACCCCTGCTCCTGCGCCCTCGCGGCGGCGGCGACAGCCTCCGCTTCCCGGTGGGCCACGGCGACCTGATCGTGATGGGTGGTTCCTGCCAACGCACCTGGGAGCACGCCATCCCGAAGACCACCCGCCCGGTCGGCCCCCGGGTGAGCGTCCAGTTCCGCCCGGTCGGCGTGGCCTGATTCCCACCCGGGTCCGCCCCGGCCTGCTCTACAGCAGGCCGGCGAGTTTGTAGAGGACCAGCGATCCGGCGACGGCGACGTTCAGGCTCTGGCCGTGCCCGACCATGGGAATCTCCACGGCCGCGTCCAGGTGGTCGAGGGCCTCGGGCGGGATGCCCGTCGACTCGCGCCCGAGCAGCACCACGGTGCGGCCCCGAGCGGCGGGCAGGTCACCGAGCCGAACGGCCTCGTCGGCCAACTCCACCCCGAGGATCCGGGTGCCGGCGGCCCGTTCGGCGGCCAGCCATCGCAGCGGACTGCCGACCCGGTGGACGCAGCCCGGCCGGCGCAGGGTGTTGCCACGGGCCAGGGCCTCGTCCACCCACCGGAAGGGCGGCACGGCCAGGCAGGCACCGACCGCGTCGCAGGTACGCAGCAGGGTGCCCAGGTTCGCGCCGTGCAGCGGCCAGAGCGGGGCGGCGATCAGATGACCCCAGCAGCGATGCTGGCGGGGTCGGCGGGCGGCACGCAGCTCGCGCCTGGGCCGGACCCGGATGGCGGCGCTCACGCCGCGTCGGCGACTCCGCCGGACAAGATAAAGATCATGTGAGAGGTGCTTGGCGGCGCACCCGGGCCATCACCGAGAACAGGAGCCCTCACCATACCCCGCGCACGCGCCCTCTCCGCATGATCGTGCTCCATCCAGGATCGAGTGGTATCGCCGCGTCGGTGATGCCACTACTTCCCGGATCGAGCACGATCTTCCCCCACCTGCGCGGCTCTTGGGGAAGGGCGCGCGGGCGGGTCGGGCGCGCGGCGTGGCAACCCGATCAATCGCGTTCGATGAGGTGGCCGACCACCGTTGGGCCGAGCATCACGGCGAAGCCGGAACCGTCGCGGCGGGGATCCGCCGCCGGCAGTTCCACCGGATCACCGGTGCCGGTCGCGCCGACCGGGCGCGGACCCACCCAGGCGACGACCACGTCCGTCTCACCCTTGAGGAAGCGGTGTGCGCGCACGCCGCCGGTCGACCGGCCCTTCGCCGGGTACGCCTTGAACGGCGTGACCTTGACCGTCGCCCCGGTGGAGGTGACCACCATCGGCTCACCATGCCCCGGGTCGTCGGTGCGGACCGCGCCGAAGAACGCCACCCGCGCCCCGGCCGGCACGTTGATGCCGGCCATCCCGCCGCCCTTGAGGCCCTGCGGACGGACCAGCCCGGCGGGGAAACGCAGCAGCGACGCCTCCGACGTGACGAAGGTGAGCGATTCGGTGCCGTCGGCCAACCACGTCGCACCGACCACCTCGTCGCCGTCCCGCAGACCGATCACCTCGAACTCGTCGGAGCGCACCGGCCACTCCGGCGCGCAGATCTTCACCACGCCCTGCCGGGTGCCCAACGCCAACCCCGGTGAGCCCTCCGCCTGCCCACCCAACGGGGCCAGGCCGACGACGGTCTCCCCCGCCGCCAACGGGACCAACTCGGCCGCGGACATGCCACCGCGCAGCGACACCGTGCCGGCCTGCTCGGGCAGCACCGGCAGCGGCAGCACGTCGACCTTGAAGGCCCGACCCGCGCTGGTCAGCAACAACACCCGACCACGGGCCGTCGAGTGCACGATGGCGCGTACCGTGTCGTGCTTGACCCGGCCGTTGCGCCGACGCCCCTCGGCGCTCTCCTCCGACTCGGCCGCGGTACGGGCGACCAGCCCGGTCGCGGAAAGGATCACCTGGCACGGGTCGTCGGCGACCTCCAACGGGCCGGCCGGCGCGGACGCCGCCAGGACCTCCTTCAGGTCGCCGTCGACGAGCGTCGTCCGACGTTCGGTACCGAACTGCTTGACCACCGAGGCCAACTCGTCGGAGACCAGCTTTCGCAGCACCCGCTCGTCGTCGAGGATCTTGCTCAACTCGGCGATCTCGCCGCGCAGCCGCTCCTGCTCGGTCTCCAGCTCGATCCGGTCGAACTTGGTCAGCCGACGCAACGGGGTGTCCAGGATGTAGGTGGCCTGGATGTCGGACAGACCGAACCGGCTCATCAGCCCGTCCTTCGCGGCCTGCGCGTCGTCGCTGCCCCGGATGAGCCGGACCACCTCGTCGATGTCCAGCAGGGCGATCAGCAGACCGTCGACCAGGTGCAGCCGCTCCTGACGCTTGCGCCGCCGGTACGAGGTGCGTCGGGTGACCACCTCGTACCGGTGCGCCAGGAAGACCTCCAGCAGCGCCTTGAGCCCCAGCGTGCGCGGCTGCCCGTCGACCAGGACCAGGTTGTTGACGCCGAACGACTGCTCCAGCGGGGTCAGCCGGTAGAGGTCGGCGAGCAACGCCTGCGGGTTGACCCCGACCTTGCACTCGACGACGAGTCGGGTGCCGCTCTCCCGGTCGGTGAGGTCCTTGACGTCGGCGATGCCGGTCAGCCGCTTGGTCTTGGTGACCTCGTTGGTGATCGCCGCGATGACCTTCTCCGCGCCGACGCCGTAGGGCAGCTCGACCACGGTGATCGCCTGGCGGCCACGGCTGCCCTCGATCGGGCCGATCTCCACCTTGCCGCGCATCCGCACCACACCGCGCCCGGTCTCGTACGCCCGGCGCACCTCGTCCAGGCCGAGCAGCACCCCGCCGCTGGGCAGGTCGGGGCCGGGGACGAACTCCATGAGCTTGTCCAGGGTGGCGTCCGGGTGGTTGATCAGCCAGCGGGCCGCGGAGACGACCTCGGCGAGGTTGTGCGGGATCATGTTGGTGGCCATCCCGACCGCGATCCCGGACGCGCCGTTGACCAGCAGGTTGGGGAAGGCGGCCGGCAGCACGGTCGGCTGGGTCAGCGACCCGTCGTAGTTGGGCTCGACGTCGACGGTGTCCTCGCCCAGCTCACCGACCAGCAGCATGGCCTCGCGGGACATTCGCGCTTCCGTGTAACGCGAGGCAGCCGGGCCATCGTCTGGGGAGCCAAAGTTTCCATGCCCGTCGATGAGAGGCACGTTGAGCGAGAAGTCCTGCGCGAGGCGGACCATGGCGTCATAGATCGCCGTGTCGCCGTGTGGATGGTACTTTCCCATCGCATCCCCGACAATTCGGGCAGACTTCACGTGCGCGCGGTCCGGGCGGTAGCCCTGCTCGTACATCGACCAGAGGATGCGCCGGTGCACGGGCTTGAGGCCGTCGCGCGCGTCGGGCAGGGCGCGGGAGTGGATGACCGAGAACGCGTACTCCAGGTAGGAGTCGGACACCTCGGTGACCAGCGGGTTGTCGAAGACCCGCGCGCCGGCCTGGTCGAACGAGGAGAGGTCGACCTTGTTTTCCTTACGGCGTGCCATGACTCAGCTCTCCACTGGAACTGCAACGGAACGGGCGCTCATGCGTCGATCGCATCCCGGTCGACCCGGTCGGCGGAGTCGATGAGCCAGTTGCGGCGCGGCTCGACCTTCTCGCCCATCAGGAGTTCGAGGATGCGTTCGGCGGCGTCGACGTCGTCGAGGGTGATCCGGCGTACGGCCCGGGTGGCCGGGTTCATCGTGGTGTCCCACAACTCGTCGGCGTCCATCTCACCGAGACCCTTGAACCGTGGGATGGGCGTGACGATCTGCTTGCCGGCCTTCTCCAGCTTGCGGACCGTCGTCTCCATCTCGGCCTGGGTGTAGGTGTAGACCGTCTGCGGGCTGCGCCCCCTGGTGGTGATCTTGTGCAGGGGCGGCATCGCGGCGTAGAGCCGACCGGCCTCGATCAGTGGCCGCATGTACCGGGCGAAGAGAGTGATCAGCAGCGTCCGGATGTGCGCGCCGTCCACGTCGGCGTCGGCCATGATCAGCACCCGCCCATAGCGCAGCGCGGAGAGGTCGAAGGTGCGCCCCGAGCCGGCGCCGAGGACCTGCACGATGGACGCACACTCGGCATTGTCCAGAACCTGCTGGAGGTTGGCCTTCTGCACGTTGAGGATCTTGCCTCGGATCGGCAGCAGCGCCTGGTATTCCGAGGAGCGAGCCATGCGACTCGTTCCCAAGGCGCTGTCTCCCTCGACGATGAACAGCTCGCTCCGTTCCACACCGGTGGCCCGGCAGTCGACGAGCTTCGGCGGCATCGACGCGCCCTCCAGGGCGGTCTTGCGCCGGGCGGCGTCCTTCTGCTGCTTCTGGGTGAGCCGTACCCGGGCCGCGTCGACGATCTTCTGCAGGACGGTGCGGGCCTCGGCCTTGGTGCGCCGGTCCTCCAGCCAAGCCTTCACGTGCGCGTCGACCAGGCTCTGGAGCACCTTGGTGATCCCCGGGGTGGAGAGCTCGTCCTTGGTCTGCGAGGTGAACTGCGGCTCGGGGATGCGCACGTGCACCACGGCGGTCATCCCCTCCAGGACGTCGTCCAGCAGGGGCGGCTCCTCCTTGGCCTTGAGCAGGCCGCGGGTGTTGCGGACGGCGTCGGCGAGGGCGCGGACGAGAGCCCGCTCGAAGCCCTTGCGGTGGGTGCCGCCGTGCGCGTTGCGGATGGTGTTGGTGAAGCACTCGACGGTGCGGTCGTAGCCGGTGCCCCACCGGAACGCCACCTCGACCTCGGCGCGCCGCTGCACGTTGGACTGCATCACGCCGTTGGCGTCGGCGGCGTTCTCCCGGTAGGTGCCCTCGCCGTTGACCAGCAGGGTGCCGGAGACGGGCCGGTCGCCGGCCGGGGCGAGGAACTCCACCATGTCGCTGAGCCCGTTGGGGTAGTGGAACCGCTCCTCGGCGGGCGCCTCGCCGGTCAGGTCGCGCAGCAGGTAGGTCACACCGGGGACCAGGAACGCGGTGTTCCGCAGCTTGGTGCGGACCGCGTCCACGTCGAGTGCGGCGCCGGTCTCGAAGTAGCGGGCGTCGTGCCACCAGCGGATCGAGGTGCCGGTGCGTTGGCCGCGCTTCATCGCGCCGATGACCTGGAGGCCGGGACCGGCGGTGAAGGGCGCGTCCGGCCCGGCGCCGTCGAAGATGCCCGGTACGCCGTGCCGGAACGACATCGTGTGGATCTTGCCGGCTCGACGGACGGTCACGTCGAACCGTCGGGACAGCGCGTTGACCGCCGAGGCGCCGACGCCGTGCAGGCCGCCGGAGGTCTTGTAGCCGGAGCCGCCGAACTTGCCGCCGGCGTGCAGCCGGGTGAGCACCAGCTCGACGCCGGAGATGCCGGATTTGGCGTGCACGTCGGTGGGGATGCCCCGCCCGTCGTCGTCGACCTGCACCGAGCCGTCGGCGTGCAGGATCACCTCGACGGCGCTGGCGTGACCGGCGACACCCTCGTCGGTGGAGTTGTCGAGGATCTCGTTGACGAGGTGACCCACGCCACGGCTGTCGGTGGAGCCGATGTACATGCCGGGCCGCTTGCGGACAGCGTCCAGCCCCTCAAGGTGGGTGAGGTCATCGGCCCCGTACAGGGTGTCAGGCTCTGCGGTCAACTGGTCGTACTCCCCGGTCTCGGCTGTGTGCTGCCGGTCACCGGCGACATCAGCCGGCGTGGCGCGCCGCAGCGAGCCTAGCCCGAGGCTAGGACAACTCCCGGAGGACCTACGCGACCCGCCGCGCGGCAGCCGCCGGACGTGAGCCACGGAACAGTCAACCAGTGCGCACGGGACCACGCACAGACACCCCTTTTCAGCCGGCGGGGCCGCGTGTCTTTCATCGAACGATTCTGTTACGGGCCATTGACGCCCGTTGCACAGGGGTGATCTGATCGCGCTCTCAGAGAATCTTTCATCTTTCGATGGATGGGGGCCCCATGCCCAGGTTCCGCCGTACCGCGCTCGCCGCGGGACTAACGATCGCCATGGCCGCGCTGTCGACAGCCGTCGCGCTGCCCGGACCCGCGTCCGCCGCGCTGCCCACCGCCGCGGTGGCACTCGGGGACAGCTTCATCAGCGGTGAGGGCGCCGGGGCGTACACCCCGGTGGTCGACGTCAACGGCGTCGCCCAGGGCTTCCCCGGCTGGACGGCCGCGAACAACAACGCGTACTTCTGCCACCGTTCCGCGAACGCCTCGCTCAACCAGGCCAACCTGCCGGGCATCCAGAACCGGTTCAACCTGGCCTGCTCCGGCGGTCAGCCGCACGACATCGCCAACGCCTCGCAGGCGCGGACCAACGGCCGTACCGTGGCCGCGCAGCTCGACCAGCTCCGCGCCGTCGCGCAGACCCAGGACATCGACCTGGTGCTGATCGGCCTGGGTTCCAACAACAGCTCGTTCACCTTCGGCAGCGTCGCGGAGAAGTGCGCCAACCGGTTCATCGCCGACGCGTGGACCGGCTGGTGGGAGTTCTGGGCGTACCTCAACGGCCCGGTCGAGCAGAAGCCGTGCAGCGACGCCGACCTGGCCACCGCCGCCCAGATCAGCGCCGCGACCGCGGAGACCACCGCCGCCGTCCGCCAGGTGCTGACCACGTTGGACCAGATCGACGCGGACGGACAGCACCGGGTGGTGTTCCAGGACTACACGAACCCGCTGCCGCTGGACCTGAACCCGGCGTACCACGAGGAGGACGGCCGGGACGACACCCGGGACAAGTTCCGTGACCTCGGTGCCGAGCGCTACGCGGGCGGCTGCCCGATCCACCGCGCCAGCCTGGCGCCGGGCCACCGGTTCTCCCAGGGCCTGGGCGCCATCGTGCAGTCCACCCGGGACACCCTGGCCGCCGAGTTCCCCGCCGACGACCTGGTGTACCTGAACGTGCAGCAGGCCTTCAACGGCGCCCGGCTCTGCGAGCAGACGGGCAGCCCGACGGGCACGCTGGCCACGCCGATCCGGCTCCAGGACGGCGCGACCGGCACCTTCGTCACCAGCCTCGCCGGCAAGGACAAGATCGCCATTCAGCGCATCGCCAACACCTGCGTCAGCTACTTCCAGACCTGCCAGGAGTCGTGGCACCCGAACGCCACCGGGCACCAGGTCCTCGGCCAGTGCCTGAGCGGCGCGGCCTCCACCAGCGCCCGGTCGGTGGCTTGCGTCCGGGCCGGCAACGGGACGATCTCCGTCTCCTGATCGCCGCGTCAACTCGGAGGCCCCGCCGGTCGGCGGGGCCTCCGTCGCGCCCGACCACTCTGCGGCTACCCGCCAGTAACGTCAGGCCGTAAGCTGGGCCGATGAACGGGGAGCCGGAGTACGCACAGGAGTTCGTCGAGGTCGCCGGTGGTCGGCTGGGTGTGCAGATCTATCCGGAGCCAACCGGTGTGACCGATGCGCCGGTGGCCGTGATCTGGCCCGCGATGGGGGTCCGCGCCCGTTACTACCGGCCCTTCGCCGCCGAGCTGCGCGCCGCCGGACTGGCCGTGGTCGTCGCCGACCTGCGCGGAAACGGGGCGAGCACCCCGACGCCGAGCCGGGCCGACCGCTACGGTTACGCCGACCTGGCCGACGACGTCGGCGCCGTGCTGTCCGCGCTCAAGCCACGACTGGACGGGCGTACCCGGCTGCTGGTCGGGCACTCGCTCGGCGGGCAGGCCGCGCTGCTGCACCTCGCCCTGCACGGCGGCGACGACGTGGACGCGTTGGCGCTGATCGCGGTCGGCATCCCGTACTGGCGAAGCTACCCGGGTCTGCGCGGCCTGGGCGTGCTGCCGTACACCCAGGGGATCGCCGCCACCACGGCCCTGCTCGGGGTCTGGCCGGGTTGGGGCTTCGGCGGCCGGCAGGCACGCGGCGTGATCCGCGACTGGGCCCAGACCGCGCGGACCGGCCGTTTCCCCCGACTGAACGGTACGGACACCGAGGCGGCGGTACGCGCGGTGCGCACACCGGTGTTGGCGGTCAGTGTGGACGACGACCAGTTCACCCCGCACGAGACGATGGACGCGCTCTGCGCGAAGCTCGCCGCCGCCCCACTCACCCGCGAGCGCTACACCTCGGCGCAGGCCGGCGCCGCTCTGGACCACTTCACCTGGGTCCGCGCGAGCACCCCGCTGGCGCGGCGGATCGCCGGTTTCGTCGGCGACCTGCCGTCCCGCTGAGCCGCACCGGACCGCCCGGACGGATCACTCGTCCTGGTCCAGCGGCACCAGCTCACCGTCGCGCTCCACCTGGATCTCCGCGTGGTCCTTGCGGGGCGCGACCTCCGCGGTGTTCCGGTGTGGGTCGTTGTCCGGGTGCATGAGCACCGCGTCGGTTTTCGGGGTCTTCTCCCGACTTTCGTCCGGCTGCGACATCCCGTTCCCCTCTCCGTCAGCGTCGCTCGGGATCTACCCGCCACCGCGCGGACGACTCCTGCCGGCGGCCGTGGACCCCGTCGAAACCCGAACGTCCCGGTCGTACCGGCGCGGCGCGGATCAGCCCCCGGACGACGGGGTTAGCCGCCCGGGCGGCGGGTAAGCCGCAGCGCCCAACACGGCGGAAGGGGATCACATGTCCGAACGGCATACCGCACTGCGCTCGATGCACGATCTGGGTCTCGCGGCCTGGTTCGGCGGCTCCCTCATGGGTGCCTTCGGCGTCAACGGCGCAGCCGGGAAGATCAGCGACTCGACGCAGCGACTCTCGGTCGCGTCGGCGGGATGGTCCAGATGGACCCCGGTCAACGCGGCCGCCATCGGCGCGCACCTGGCCGGTGCGGTCGGCGAACTGGTGACCGAGAGCCCACGCGTGGCGGCCCAGTCCGGGGTGGGCCGGACCAGCGCCATCAAGACGGCGTTGACGATCGGCGCGCTCGCCGTGACCGGCTACAGCCGGTTGATCGGCATGCGCCTGGAGAAGGCCGGTGCGTCACCGGTCAGCGGGACCACCGAGCCGAACCACCAGACTCCGGCGAGCGTGGCCTCCTCGCAGCGGCAGATGAAGTTGCTCCAGTGGGCCATCCCGGCGCTGACCGGGGCCCTGGTGGTGGTCACCGCGTACATGGGTGAGCAGCAGAAGCCCGGCCAGGTCTTCAAGGGGATTCTCGGCCGGGGCGGCACCATGAAGGGCGCCTCGAAAGGCATGATCAAGATGGCCGGCATGAGCAACGGCAAGCGACCGATGGCGATGGCCGGACGCTGAACGCCGGGCCGGCCGGCGTCCCGCCGCCCTCTCGACGGCGGGGCGCAGGCCGGCCCTGCGCGCTCAGCGTTGCGACAAGGTCGGGTGACGACACCGCGCGGCCGGAGATCAGCACACCGTCCGCCGACCGCGGCGGACCGAGGAGCGGGGTGGCCATGACGGCGCACAAGGGACGCAGCGGCGACAACGACCGGCAGGAGCCGGAGGCGACTCAGCCGTGGGGTGGCGGCGACGGCTTCGACGCCGACGCGCCCTGGGGCACCGATGCGGACTCGCCGATGGACGAGGGCAGCGAGGAGACCGCGGTGCCCGAGGGACGACGCGGGGAGCGGCGGGCGGGCGCGTCGGCGGGCCGGACCGATCCGGCGGGACGGCACGGCTTCGGTTCGGTGGAGCCGACCCGCACGACGATGGCCGGACCCGGTGCCCCACCGGACCCGGCGCCCAGTGGCCGGACCTTCCCGGACGACGCCGACATCGGCGAGTCGACGCAGGACGCGCTGCGCAGCCGGGGCCGACGCTCCTGACACCAACGTGGACGGTCAGCCGGTCGACCCGGCCGGGACACTCCGATCGGCGATCATCGTCTCGGTGAGCAGTTGCGCCAGCCGGGTGGCGTCGCGCTGGGCCTGACCGGCGCAGCAGTTGTTGAACAGCACGTGCAGGTCGTCAGCCGGGCGGGCGAGGTCAGCCAGCAGCCCGGCCCAGTGCCGAAGCTCGTCGTCGCCGTAGGCGTACCGGAACTTGTCCTGCTTGTCGCCGTCACCCCAGGCCGGGCTGTGGCCGTGAAAGCGGACGATCGCCGGCTCGGCGGTCCTGGTCAGGATCGGCGGCACCGACGACGGGTGCCCCTGTGGCATGTCGACGCAGACCAGGGACAGATCGTGCGCGCGCAGCAGGTCCAGCGTCTCGACCGCCGCCGGACCGTCGAACCAGGAGGCGTGCCGCAGTTCCACGCCGACCCGCCACGGCCGGCAGCGCTGCGCCAGCTCGACGATCCGGCGTTCGGCCGCGGCACCGCGGGCCAGCCATGGTGGGAACTGCAACAGCACCGCGCCCAGCTTGCCGGCCGCCGCGATCGGCGCGAGCGCCGCGCGGAACCGGGTCCACAGTTCGTCGTACGCGCGCTCGGGCAGGTCACGACGGCGGATCCGACTCGGGCCGCCGGCCGGACGCAGGTCCCGGGGAAGCGCGGCGACCGGCGTCGGATGGCCGGTGAAGAGACTGAACGCCTTGACGTCGAAGGTGAAGTCGTCAGGTGTGGCGTCGACCCAGCCCGACGTGGTCTCCGGAACCGGGACCGCGTAGTACGACGTGTCCACCTCGACCAACGGGAACCGGCCGGCGTAGAAACCGAGTCGACGGGCCGGCGTGTTGGCCGAGCGTGGATACCACCCGGAGCGCAGCAGCGACTGGTCGGCCCAGGACGACGTGCCCACCTTGATCACACCCATGTCATTCAGTGGACCGCCACCGACGCGAATCGGCAACCGCTGGCGACTCACATGTCGCACCTGGTGTGCGACGCCGGAAGTGTCGGTGCCTCGCCCTAGGGTGACAGCTGGTGAACATCGACGAAGGGTGGCGGCATGACCAGCACGGAGCAGCTCACCGGTGAGCGGGCCGATCTCCTGCAGACGCTCCGCCGGCACCGGGGTTTCCTCCTGCACACGGTGGGCGGGCTCACCGACGAGCAGGCCGCCGCCCGTCCCACGGCCAGCGAGCTGAGCCTCGGCGGCCTGATCAAGCACGTCGCCGGCGTCGAGCACCGGTGGATGCTCTTCGCCGTGGGCGGAGCGGAGGCGATGCAGCGCGAGGAGATCGACTGGGTCGGTCAGTTCCGGATGACGCCGGGCGAGACCCTGGCCGGTCTGGTCGCGCGGTTCCAGGAGGTGGCCGACCAGACCGACGCGCTGGTCGCCACCCTCGACCTGGACTCGGCGCATCCGCTGCCGCAGGCGCCCTGGTTCGAGCCGGGGGCAAGGTGGACGGTCCGCCGGGTGCTGCTGCACCTGATCGCCGAGACAGCCCAGCACGCCGGGCACGCCGATATTCTGCGGGAGTCGATCGACGGCGCGAAGACGATGGGCTGAGGTCCTACCGACCGGCCCCGGTGGACGCGTCGGCCTCGAGCAGGCCGCGCACGTAGGCGGCCTGGCCCGCGTGTTGCAGGTCGTCGTCGACGATGCTGACCAGCCGGACGCCGAGGGTGACCGGCGGGTCCCACGACTCGTCGACCACCCGGTCCAGGTCCGCCGGGCGCAGGCCGGCCAGGAACGATCCGGTCCGCGACGCCACCGCCTCGTAGTAGTCGACGAGCGCCTGCGCGCTCTCCGGCCGCACCGTCTCGACCTGGACGGCCGAGTGACCGTAGCCGGTGTTGTCCGGGTCGGCGGTGAGCCCGAACCGGCCCGCCCAGTCGCCGCTCACCCAGACCTGGTCGGCGTCGAGCAGGTCGGCGACGTGGTGATCCTGCACCCGGGTGAGGTGCCAGACGAGCCAGCCGATCGAGTTGGCGCCCGGGCCGGGCGCCCAGCGCAGGTGCTCGGGGCTGAGGCCGTCGACGGCCGCGCGCACGAGGTCGGGCAGTCGGTCGTACGCCTCGGTCAGCAGGTCACTCACGTCCACTGGCACGCCCTTCGGGTCGGTGTCCCCCTCAGGTACCGCTGGCGCGTGCGATCAAACCTCGGCCACTACTGTGATCGGGTGGTCGCCGCGTTGGAGTTGTATCTGGACCCGGACGCCACCCGGCGGATCCGGGCGCTCTGGGACGCCCTGGAGGCTGAGGGCGTGCAGAGCATGCGTTCCCTGTTGGAGCGACGCCACCGGCCGCACGTCTCGCTCGCGGTGGCGCCCCGCTTCAACCCCGAGCAGGTCGCCGAGGCGCTGCGCGGGACTGTCGTCGCGGCCCCGCTGCGACTGGACTTCCAGCACGCCGGGCAGTTCGTCGGCCGGGTGCTCTGGCTCGGCCCGGCCCCCACCGCGGAGTTGCTGACCCACCAGCGGATGGTGTCCGATCGGCTCATCGCCGCCGGCATCCCGCTGGCCGAGCACTACCGGCCGGGCCGCTGGGTGCCGCACTGCACACTCTCCATGCGGGTGCCGAACGTGCTGATGGCCGCGGCGGTGCGCCGCTGTCTTGAGGTGTTGCCGCTGGCCGCGACGGTGGTCGGCGCGGCGCTCACCGACCACGCCCGGGGCATCGCCCACCCGTTGCCCTGACCACCGACGGCCCACGTGGACGCGTGTGTTCACCTGTCGCGCCACTGCCGCGCGGAGACCGCCGCCACCACCGCGGCGGCGAGCGTGACCGACGCTCCGGCGACCAACAGCAGGCGCGGACCCAGCGGGGCGAGCACCCCGGCCAACCCGGTGCCGAGCGAGGCGGCGGCAACCTTGATCGCCGCCGTCGACACGAACACCTGCGCCCGCACGGCGTCCGGCGCGTACGCCGATCGAGCCGCCAGGGTGGCCGCGAAGAGCGGCGCGGTCGCTGCCCCGGCCAGGGCGAACGCGACGACCGCCAACGGAAAGCTGGGCACGGCCGCGCAGAGCGCGATCCCCACCGCGCCGAGGGCCGCCCAGCGGACGGTGAGTCGCTCCGGCGCACCGGTCAGCGGGAACGCCGTGACCAGAAGCGCGGCGGCGAGGTTTCCACCGCCGTAGACCGCCGCCAGCAGCGCGCCGGAGACCGTCTGCCGGCCGAGGTCCGCTGCCAGCGCGACGGCAAGCACCGAGATCGCCCCACCGGTCAGCGCGGCGACCGTGGTGACCCCGGTGACCCGGCGCAGCGGCCCGGGGCCGAGCACGGCCCGCAGCGCGCCCCGCGCCGGTGGCCCGACCCGCGCTGGCGAGTCCCGAGCGGGCACCCGCGGCGGCAGTGTGCCCACCAGGGCCGCCGCGAGCAGGGTGGCGGCGCCCAACCCGACCAGGGACATCCGGGGTCCGACCAGCGCGGCGAGGGTCGCCACCACGGCCGGGCCGGCGCTGGCGCCGATCCCGTACGTCACCGCGTCCCAGCCCTGACCCCGACGTTGCGCCCGCTCGTCCGGAGCGAGCAGCGCGGCGAGCCGGCTGCTCAGTCCCCCGGTCAGCAGCGGCCCGCAAGCCCCGGCCGCGATCAGCAGGGCCACGGGCACGCCGACGGGCACCCGACCGAGCAGCAGCCCGGCCGCCGCGACCGCCGCGGCGTACGTGACGAAGCCGACGGCCAGCCGGCCCCGGCCGTCCTCGGCCCGGTCCAGCCACCGGGCCAGCAGCGGCCCGAGCAGGTGCGGTGCCGTCAGGCAGGTGGCCAACAACCCGCCGAGCAGCGCCGGACGGGTCGCCCCCACCGCCGGCAGGGTGGCCAGCAGCACCACTCCCACCGCCCCGCCGGCGTCCGCGCCTCGGGCGAGCGTCGCGGCGACGAGGTAGCGGGGCAACGCTCGGCGAGCGGGGACGACGGACGAGACCATCTCCGCAGCTCGGCTCACCCGGTCTCCCTACCCAGTCGACCACTCTCGACAACGCTGATGCGTTATGTCCGGTTTGGCAGGCCGCAGTCGGAAACCCGAAAACAAGCGGTGCGAATACGGCCGGGCGTGGGAAAGTTCGAGGTGGCTGTCGTACCGGTGTGACCCGCCAGCGCGTGGATCGCCCGACCGGTGGCGCGCTGACGCCGCGCCACCGACGACGGCGTCGACGAGGAGAGGCGGGGCCCATGCAGGCTCAGCGCAGACCAGCACGTGCGGAGCGGAGCCAGGCCCGGGACGACCGGACCGGCGGCGGCATGACCGGGGCGGCGACGCCGCTGACGATCTGGGCCGCGGCCGTCCTTCTCGGCCGGATCGCCGCCGGTGACGACGACGTCGAGGACGAACGGCACATCCTGCGCGGCATCGAGTGATCCGGGGCGGGTGGCTCACAGCCAGCCGCGCCGCTTGAAGATCACGTAGAGGGTGCCGCAGACCAGCAGCATCAGCAGCAACGCGAACAGATAGCCGAAACGCCAGTTCAACTCCGGCATGTGGACGAAGTTCATCCCGTACACGGTGCCGATGAGTGTGGGCGCGAACAGGATCGCCGCCCAGGACGAGACCTTCTTCAGTTCCTCGTTCTGCGCGTAGCTCGCCGCGGTCAGGCTGCGCATCTCCTCGTTCTGCTGCTGCGAGACGAGGGTGGCGTTGACGGTGAGGATGTTCTGCAACAGGTGCCGGAAACCGTCCACCCGCTCCACCACCTGGGTCAGGTGGTCGGTCACGTCCCGCAGGTAGCGGCGCAGCTCCTCGTCCGTGCCGGCACTGCTGGCGCCGTCGGCAAGTGCGTCGAGTACGGCGAGCAGGGGCCGGGCGGCCCGCTGGAACTGGATGACCTCGCGGCTCAGGCCGTAGATGCGCCGGCTGGCGTTCGGGTCGCCGCCGAACACCTGGGTCTCGATCTCGTCGATGTCGTTCTCCAGCCCGGCCACCACCGGCGCGTACCCGTCGACGACCTGGTCGAGGATCGCGTACAGGACCGCCTCCGGTCCCCGGGCGAGAATCGGCGCGTCGGTCTCCATCCGCCGCCGCACCGCGGCCAGGTCCGGGACCTCACCGTGCCGGACGGTGACCACGAAGCCCGGCCCGATGAACAGGTGCAGCTCGGAGAACTCGACCTCCTCGCGCAGGTCGTCGTAGCGGGCGGCGCGCAGCACCACGAACAGGGTGTGCCCGTACCGTTCCAGCTTGGGGCGCTGGTGGGCGTTGATCGCGTCCTCGACCGCCAGGTCGTGCAGCCGGAACTCCCGGGCCAGCGAGGTGATCTGCTCGATGTCGGGCCGGTACAACCCGATCCAGGCCATCGCGGCGTCCTGCTCCTGCAGGCAGCGGTACGTCTCGGCGAGCCCGGACGGTGAGGCGAAGCGGTGCCCTCGGACGTAGACCGCGCTGTCCACCAGACCGCCGGTGGGCGGGTCGGGCGACACCGTCGACGGCGGCACGCCATCCGTGCTCTCGTGCTCGTCAAGTTGGCGACCGAAGCCACCACCGGGGCGGAATCGACGGCCACCGACCATGCCTGTCCCCTCCCCCGGCGCCGTCCGGCCCGGTGCGCTCCCGCCGATCCGGGAGGGCTGCATCCCCCGTGCCCACGACCCGAAACCAGCCCGCCGACGGGTGGGTTCCGGGCACCCGGGGACGGGCGCGGCCCGACGGGCGGATACTCACGGTGACCATGGGCGGATGACGGGGGACGCGCCGATGGAGGTGGACAGACGCGGCGGTCGGCTGCGGGGGTGGTTGCTCGACGCGGGCTCGGACCACGCCGTGCGGCACCCGGGGCCGCACGGACGCCCGCCGGAGCACCGGCAGCATCCGTGGTGGAAGGTGATGTGCCTGACCGGCGTCGACTACTTCTCCACCCTGGGCTACCAGCCGGGCATCGCGGCGCTGGCCGCCGGGGCGCTGTCGCCGGTGGCGACCCTGGTGCTGGTGCTGGTGACGCTCCTGGGCGCCCTGCCGGTCTACCGGCGGGTGGCCGTGGAGAGCCCGCACGGTGAGGGTTCCATCGCGATGTTGGTACGCCTGCTGAGCTACTGGCCGGGCAAGTTGCTGGTGCTGGTGCTGCTCGGTTTCGCGGCCACCGACTTCATCATCACCATCACCCTGTCGGCCGCCGACGCGACCGCGCACATCGACGAGAACCCGTTCTGGCCGGACGGGTTCAAGGGGCACGAGGTACTTGTCACGCTGCTGCTGGTGGCCCTGTTGGGCGCGGTGTTCCTCAAGGGATTCACCGAGGCCATCGGCATCGCCGTCGTGCTGGTGGCGGCCTACCTGGCGCTGAACGCGGTGGTGGTGGTCGACGCGCTGTGGCGGGTGGTGACGCACCCGAGCGCCGTCGGGGACTGGACGACCATGCTGACCACCGGGCACGGCGATCCCTGGCTGGTGGTCGGGTTGTCGCTGCTGGTCTTTCCGAAACTGGCGTTGGGCCTGTCCGGCTTCGAGACCGGGGTGGCCGTGATGCCGAGCGTACGGGGCGACCCACAGGACTCCGAGGATCGACCGTTGGGCCGGATCCGCGGCGCGCGCCGGCTGCTCACCACCGCCGCGGTGATCATGAGTGTCTTCCTGATCACCAGCAGCGTGACGACCACCATCCTGATCCCGGCGGAGGACTTCCGGCCGGGCGGGCCGGCGAACGGCCGGGCGCTGGCCTACCTGGCGCACCAGCACCTCGGGGAGGTGTTCGGCACCGTCTACGACCTGTCCACCATCGGGATCCTGTGGTTCGCGGGGGCGTCCGCGATGGCCGGACTGCTCAACCTCGTCCCCCGTTACCTGCCCCGCTACGGCATGGCACCGGCCTGGGCGCGGGCCGTCCGGCCGCTCGTGCTGGTCTTCACCACGGTGGCCTTCCTGATCACGGTCGTCTTCGATGCCAGCGTGGACGCGCAGGGCGGCGCGTACGCAACAGGTGTGCTGGTGTTGATCACGTCCGCGGCGACGGCGGTGACGCTCGCGGCGGCCCGGCGGCGTCAGCGCGGTCGCACCGTCGCGTTCGGCGTCATCGCGGTGGTCTTCGTCTACACCACCCTGGCGAACGTGGTGGAACGCCCCGACGGCGTCAAGATCGCGGCCTGTTTCATCGGCGGGATCATCGTGGTCTCGGTGCTGTCCCGGGTGTCTCGGGCCTACGAGCTGCGGGTGGACCGGATCGAGCTGGATCCGGTCGCCACCCGGATGATCGACGAACGCGCCGGACGGCGAATCCGGCTCGTCGCCCACGAGCCCGACCGGCACGACGAGGCCGAGTACCGCGCGAAGTTGGCACAGACGATGGCGGACAACGACTTCCCCGACGACAGCGACGTGATCTTCGTCGAGGTGCACGTCACCGACCCGTCGGACTTCCAGACCGAGTTGCTGGTACGCGGCGGCCTGGCCGACGACAGCTTCGCGGTGCTCAGTCTGACCAGCTCCTCGGTGCCCAACGCGCTCGCCGTCCTGCTGCTGGAGATCCGCGACCGCACGGGGCGGCGACCGCACATCTACTTCGAGTGGAGCGAGGGCGGCCCGGCCCGCAACTTCCTGCGCTACCTGGCGTTCGGGCAGGGCGCGATCGCCTCGGTCACCCGGGAGATCCTGCGCCGCCAGGAACCCGACCCGTGTCGCCGGCCGCACGTGCACGCCGGCTGACCTGCGGGCCGAGCATCCTCCGCGCACGGTGAGCGTGGTCATAACGACTGGACGATCCACCCGTGCGTGCTGCTAGCCTCGCTGCAGGTCATGAGTGCCAGCGCGAAGCCCCGGCTCGCTGGCCGGCAACCCTCCTCCGCGGTGGGGTGCCCCGGGTGAAGACCAGGCACCGGCACGACGTCGGTGCAAGCGTGGCCTGGCACCCAGGTCAGCACAGACCCGGGAGACCCATGCGCATCCTCAGCACCGCCCCACCGACCGATGTCGCGCAACTCCGCGCCGGTCAGCCCACGCCGGCACTGACCCGGCGGCGGCACGTGGACATGATGCGAATGTGCAGCGCCGCGTGTCGACGCGGCCCTCGGCACTAACTAGCACACCTCTCTTTTTCCGAGCCTTTCCAGCGGTACGCCCATCGGGCGCACCGTCGGCGGCACACGTCCGTGCCCGCCGAGACATGACCCCTTTCGGAGACACCCGTGCGAATCCTTCCTGCCCTGACCCGTGCCGCAGCCCTGGGCGCGGCCACGATCCTGGCCGCCACCGCTCTCACCGCCTGCGGCGACGACACCTCGTCCGACGCCACCGCCAACCCGTACGGCCTGGCGCAGCCGGGCGTGCTGCGGGCCGGCACGCTGACCGACGCCCCGCCGAACGTGTACCTCAAGGACGGCAGGTTCACCGGCTTCGACAACGACCTGCTGACCGCCGTGGCCGGCAGGCTCGGCCTCACTGTCGAGTTCGTCGGCACCGACTTCTCCGCGCTGCTGTCCCAGGTCAACAACCACAAGTTCGACGTGGGCAGCTCCTCGATCACCATCACCGAGGCGCGCAAGAAGACCGTCGACTTCGGCAACGGCTACGACTTCGGCTACTTCGGCCTGGACGTGCCGGCCGGCTCGCCGATCACCGGCTTCGACCAGCTCGCCGGCAAGCGGGTCGTGGTGGTGCAGGGCACTGTGCAGGACGACTACGCCACCGGTCAGCAGCTCGACCCGGTCCGGGTGCCGGACTACAACGGCGCGATCAACCAGCTCAAGGCCGGCACCGCCGACGCGTGGATCGCTCCGGCCGAAATCGGCGAGAAGTCGGCCGCCGACAGCACCGGCAAGATCACCGTGGCGGCCAAGCAGCTCAGCCCGGCGCCGACCGCGTACGCCGTGGCCAAGGGCAGCGACAAGCTGCGCGAGGCGCTGAACAAGGGCCTCGACGAGGTCATCGCGGACGGCACCTGGAGCCGGTTGCAGGCGCAGTACTACCCCGGTCGGCCGATCCCGGCGGACTTCACGCCGGGCAGCGGCACCGTGTCGGCACCGACCGCGTCGGGCACGTCGTCGAAGCCGTCGGCGTCCGCGTCGGCCGTGCCGTCGGCGTCCGCGTCGGCCGTGCCGTCGGCGTCCGCGTCGGCCGCGTCCTGACCCGGTGACGAGCGAGCAGGGCGGTAGGAGAGGCGACCGATGGATCCGTTGAGCACGCTGTGGGAGACCTTCTTCGACATCGACGCGATGCGCGAGGCGCTGCCCGAGATGCTGACCGTCGGGTTGCCCAACACACTGATCCTGGCGGTCTCCGCCGCCCTGCTCGGCTCGGTGCTGGGCCTGCTGTTGGCCGTCGCCGGCATCTCGCGCAGCCGTTGGCTGCGCTGGCCGGCGCGGGTCTACACCGACGTGTTCCGAGGACTTCCGGCCGCGGCGACGATCCTGCTGATCGGCGTCGGGCTGGCGCCGCTGGGCATGCAGGTCTGGGGACCGGACCCCTACCCGTTGGGCATCCTGGCGCTGTCGCTGATCGCGGCCGCGTACATCGGGGAGATCTTCCGGTCCGGCATCCAGTCGGTGGAGGCCGCCCAACTGGAGGGCGCCCGCGCCCTCGGCTTCTCCTGGACCGACGCGATGCGGCTGGTGATCATCCCGCAGGGCATCCGGCGGGTGTTGCCGGCCTGGGTGAATCAGCTCATCGCCCTGATCAAGGACTCCAGCCTGGTCTACTTCCTCGGCCTGGTGGCCAGTCAACGGGAGCTGTTCCGGATCGGGCAGGACTACGCCGCCACCACCGGAAACGAGTCGGCGCTGCTGCTGGCCGGGCTCTGTTACCTGGTGTTGACCGTCCCACTGACGCACGTCGTCAACTGGATCGACCGGCGGCTGCGCAACGGCCGGCCGGCGACCGCACCGACAGACGAGGACGACGACGACACCGCTTCGGCGTACGCCGCGACGGAAGGACACCGGTGATGACCACCGACACGACCACCTCGGTCAGCCTCGACGTACGCGACGTGCACCTTGCCTTCGGACCGAACCGGGTGCTGCGCGGCGTCGACCTCACGGTGCCGCGCGGCGCGACGGCCTGCGTGATCGGCCCGTCCGGGTCGGGCAAGTCGACGCTGCTGCGCACCATCAACCGACTGATCGAGCCGGACCACGGCGACGTGCTGCTGGACGGGCGCAGCGTGCTGGGCGACGACCCGGACGCGCTGCGGCAGCGGGTGGGCATGGTCTTCCAGCAGTTCAACCTCTTCCCGCACATGAGCGTGCTGCGCAACGTCACCCTCGCGCTGCGCCGGCTCCGCAAGCTCGGCGAGGACGAGGCGGAAACCGTCGCGCGGAACCAGTTGGACCTGGTGGGATTGGCCGGCAAGGCCGACGCACGACCGGCGCAGCTCTCCGGCGGTCAGCAGCAACGCGTGGCGATCGCCCGGGCGCTGGCCCTGCGGCCGGAGGTGATGCTCTTCGACGAGGCCACCTCGGCGCTCGACCCGGAGTTGGTCAAGGGTGTCCTCGGGGTGATGGCCGACCTGTCCGCCGCGGGCATGACCATGGTGGTGGTCACCCATGAGATGGGCTTCGCCCGGCAGGTCGCCGACACCGTCGCCTTCATGGACCGGGGCGTGGTGTTGGAGGCCGGCCCGCCCGAGGCGATCTTCGAACGGGCCGAGCATCCTCGGCTGCGCCGGTTCCTCGCGCAGGTGCTCTGACGAGGCGGCCGATCAGTCGTTGGGCCCGCGCCCCAGCAACCGGATCTCCTCGTTGTCCAGCGCGGCCTGGAGTTCCTGCAAGACCAGGTCGTCGATCTCCCGGTTGTCGCGCAGTCGGGTGACCTCCCGCCGCTTGTGCGCGAGGACCCCGAGGCGCAGGCGATGTTCCAGGCGACGTTCCTCGGCGCTGTTCCCTCCGGTCTCGTTGACGTCCGCCAGGTGCCGCTGGTACTCGGCCTGCAACCGGCGTACCGACTCCTCGCGGGCACCGACCTCGGCGGCGACCTGCGGTAGGGCGGCCAGACCCGCCTCGGTGGCCCGCCGCCGGGCATGCCGGGTCTCGTCGACGCGTTCCGGGTCACCGACCAGCCCCGCCCAGCGCACCACGAGCGGCAGGGTGGTGCCCTGAACCAGCATGATCAGCACGATCACCAACGCGGTGACGAAGATGATCAGGTCTCGTTCGACCACCGGCCGACCGGAGACCGTCATCGTCGGGACGGCCAGGGCGGCGGCGAGCGACACCGCCCCCCGGAAACCGGACCAGCCGGCGACGGTCCCCACCCGCCAACTGGGCGGACCTGAGTCCTCGTCCATCATCCGGCGACGCCGCAGCCGCGCCGACTGCGCGGTGAGGTAGATGAAGACCAGCCGGGTGGCCACGACGACCACCGTGACCACCAGCACGATCACCAGCGCCCGCTCGGGCGAGGTGCTGGTGATGCCCCGCACCGCCCGGGGTATCTGCGTGCCGAGCAGGACGAACAGCCCGCCGTTGATCAGGAACGTGGTCAGGTCCCAGAACGCGTACGCGAGCACCCGGGACCGGGCGCGGATCACCCGTGGGCCGGCGTAGGCCAGCACCAGCCCGGCGACCACCACCGCCAGTACGCCGCTGGCGTGTACCGAGTCGGCGAGCAGGAAGGCCCCGAACGGTGTCAGCACACTCAGCGCGCCCTCGCGCAGCGGATCGTCGAGCCGCTTGCGGATCAGCACCACGGCCGCCCCCACCAGCAGACCGGCGAGGACACCGCCGACGCTGGCGCCGACGAACTCCTCGCTGATGCCCAGCACACCCGGCTTGGCGCTCTGACTGAGCAGACCCACCGCCACCGCGAAGACCACAAGTGCCGTGCCGTCGTTGATCAGGCTCTCCGCGTGCAGGGTGGTGAGGAGCTTGCGGGGCAACCGTTTGGCCAGGCCGGTGACCGCGGCGGCGTCGGTCGGCGCGAGGACCGCGCCGAGCACCCAGGCGGCGGCCGGGTTCACGCCGAACGCCTGCGCGGTGAACGACACCGTCACCATGGTGAGCACCACGAGCACCACCGCGAGCAGCCCGATCACCGGCAGGTTGGCACGGATCTCCCGCAGGCTGATGGTGAGGCTCTCCCGGTACAGGATCGCCGGCAGGAAGATCAGCAGCACCAGGTCCGGTTCCAGGGTCACCTCGGACAGCGGCGGCGTGAGCCCGAGCAGCACCCCGAACGCGATGAGCAGAACCGGCGGCGCGACCCGGTACCGACCACCGAGGGTGGTGCCGATCAGGACGGTGCCGCCCAGCACCACGATCAGGACGAGCACCTCCACGCGTACCCCCTCGATCGTTGGCGCGACGGTGGACGCGCCGGTGCTTCAATCTGACCGCACTCGCCGGCTGGTTCCAGCGGAAACCGGCAAGTCGCCGGGTAGCCCGGGGATGTCGGTGCCGTCTGCAAGGCTGCTCACGATGAATGCGATCAAGCGGAGAGGGGGCGCGAGATGAGCGCGAAGGCTGACGGAACGTTTGAACTCACCTCATTCGAGCCGGAGGTGCTCGACGAAGGCCCGGGGGCCGCGCTTGGCCAGGTGCGGATCACCAAGACCTTCCAGGGTGGCCTGGCCGGCAGCAGTACGGTGACCATGCTGTCGGTGGCCGACATCGAGGGCAGCCCCGCTGCTTATGTCGCAGTGGAGCGATTCACCGGCGAACTCGACGGCCGCAAAGGCTCGTTCGTCCTCCAACACAGCGCACCCGGCAGCCACGGTGAGCACCTCGCGATCCGCGTCGTCCCGGGAACGGGCTCCGGTGACCTCACCGGGATCGTGGGAACCTTCGAGATCATCCAGTCCGACGACGGCGGCCACTCCTATGTCCTGGAGTACACCCTGGCCTTCGACACCAGTCAGTCTCCGTCGAGATAGGGCGCTACGGCCTCTCGGGTGTCGGCGCTGCTCACCACCGGAACGATCTCGAATGTGACGCCCGCGCCGCCGCGCGCTCAGGTCGGGTCGTCGGCGCGGGCGCGCGCGGTGAGCGCGCGGGCGGTACGGCGGTGCCCGGCGGCCTCCTCGTCGCGACCCAGAGCGCTGGCCATCTCGGCGAGGTGCCCCGCCACCGGGCCGGCGGTGACCATCCCGCTGCCGGCGGCCAGTTCGGCGGCGGCCGGCCGGAGCACGGTGGCGACGCGCTCCATGGTGGGCCGGTCGCCGATGGCGAGCGCCGCCCGAGCGGTGAGGCACAGCCGCACCTCCCGCAGCAGGTCGTGCGGCCCGTCCGGGAGTGCCCGCAGCGCCGCTCCGGTAGCGACCCGGTCGCCGGCGGCGGCGAGCAGCAGTGGTCGGACCCAGGGCTCGTGTGGCCCCCAGTCCAGTTGCGCCCAGCCCTCGTCCGGCCCGGGGATCGGGCGCTGACGTCCGGGAACGAGCCGGGCCTCGCTGACCGCGTCGGCCAGTCGCAGGCCGAGCAGGGCGAGCGGCAGCAGCCCTCGGGCCAGTCCCGGCATGGCGTCGGCGGGCAGGCGTTCGGCGGCGGCCCGGTACGCGGTCACCGCGGCGTCCTGGTCACCGCTCACCGCCAGGCGCAGCGCGGCGTACCAGCCGGTGAAGACCCCGACCAGCGGCAACTCGTACCGCTGCGCGAGTCGGTCGGCGGCGCGGGCGTGCGCGTCCGCGCCGGCCCGGTCGGCCCGCGCGCAGCAGGCCTGGACCAGGACGAGATGACCCAGCACCTCGAAGGTCACCAACTGACGGGGAGCGGCCAGGTCGACCAGCTCCGCGCCGATCCGGGCCCGCTCGTCGGCCAGCCCGACCCGGTGGAAGGCGTGCATGAAACGCGCGTTGAGCGCGAACGCCAGCAGCCCCGGATCCCCGACGGTCCGGGCGATCCGCTCGGCCTCGACCGCGGCCCGGCGGCCCCGGTCGCCGGTGCTCCCCCGCAGCTCCAGCGCGAGCGTGCTCAGCAGCCGGCTGCGCTGCGCCGAGCCGGTCGGGCCGAGGCCGGTCAGGGCGTGCTCGGCGGCGCGAACGATCCGCTCGGAGAGCGCCTCGTCGTCGTTGCGGGTCCAGACGGCGGGTACGTCGAATCCGGCGAGCACCTCGGCGGTCAGCCGCGGGTCACCCACCGCCTCGGCGTCGGTGATCGCCGCGGCACGGTACCGCCGCGCCTCGGCCAACCGACCCGTCACCGCCAGCCCGCGCCCGAGACCGAGCACCGCGCTGAGTCGCTCGCGCCGCTCGTCCCGCCCGGCCCGGTCGTACGCGTCGAGCACCTGCGCCCAGAGCCGGGCCGCCTCGTGCGGGTTGCCGTCGCGTTCGGCCTGTTCGGCAGCGGTTCGGGCGTAGCCGGCGGCGCGGTGGGCGGCTTCCCGCCCTCCGGCGTGCAGCAGGTGGTGGGCGAGCGCGGCGGGGTCGACGGGCTGCTGCCGTCGCATCGCCTCGGCCACGGCGGCGTGCCAGGCCGCGCGACGCGACGCGGACAGGTCGGCGTAGAGCGTGTCGCGGACCAGGATGTGGGTGAACCGTAGTCGTCCGTCGGGCTCCTGCTCGCTCAGGAACCCGGCCTGCAACCCCCGGTCCACGGCGTCCAGAAGCGCCGCCGGGTCGCCCGCCAGCTCGCCGAGCACCACCGGATCGAGGTCCCGGCCGAGGACCGCCGCCTGCCGCAGCACGGTACGGGTCGGCGCGGGCAGCTGGGCGAGGCGGTGCCGGATCACGTCGCGTACCCCCGGTGGTACCGCCGCCAGCGCAGCCTGACCCGAACTCGCGGACAACTGGGCCAGCTCCCGGACGAAGAACGGGTTGCCGCCGCTGCGATGGTGGATCAGCCGGACGGTGGGCGGGTCCAGCTCCGGCCCTGCGACGGCACGGGCCAACTCGCCGGTCGCCTCCACGGACAGTCCGCCGAGGTATTCCCGCACCGGTTCGAGTCCGGCCGCGCGGGCCAGCGCGGCGGTCAGCTCCGGGTTGATCTCGGTGGCCCGGTAGGTGCCGAGGACCAGCATCGGGCCGGTGGCCGGCTGCGGGCCGGCGAGCAGGCCGGTGAGCAGATCCAACGTGTCCCCGTCGGCGCGGTGCAGATCATCCAGGACCAGCAGCAGGGGTCCGCGGCCGGCGACGGCGGAGACCAGCGCCGCCACCGCGCGGTGCCGACGGAAGCGGGCCACGGCGGGATCACCCGGGCCATCGGCCACCACCGGCTCGGCCAGCCCGCCACCCACCGATCCGGCCGGCCCGGTGAGCGCGTCGGTGATCTGGGTCCACGGCCAGGCGGCCGGTGCGCCGTCGTACTCGGGGCTGCGACCCCAGGCCGTGCTCCAGCCTTCGGCGGCGAGCTGCCGGCCCAGCTCCTCGGCCAGGGCGGACTTGCCGGCGCCCGGGTCCCCACTGAGCAGGGCGAGCGTCGGCCGTCCGGCCTGGGTGGCGGCCTCGGCGGCGTGCCGCAGCCGCGCCAACTCCGCGTCCCGCCCGACGAACGGTCGCGATTCGGGCCCGCCACCTGGAACGCGTCCGGCCGCGCCGGCCACCACGGGGGTGGGGGTGAGGTGTGCCGCCTGGGCCAGGATGTCGGCCTCCAGCCTGCGCAGCTCGGGCCCCGGGTCCACCCCGAGCGCGGACACCACGGCGTCGCGGGCGTCGCGCAGCGCGGCCAGCGCCTCGCCCTGCCGCCCGGCCCGGTAGCGCGCCAACGCGAGCAGCCGCCAGGCGTCCTCCCGCAACGGATGGCCGGCGAGGTGGGCGGGCAGGTCGGCGGCGGCCTCGTCCGGCCGACCCAGCGCGAGCAACGCCTCGGCCCGCCGTTCGACGGCGAGCATCCGCAGCTCGTCCAGCCGGTTGATCTCCGCGACGGCCCAGAGTGCGCCCGCACAGTCCGCGTACGCGGGTCCGCGCCAGAGCCCGAGCGCCGTGTCCAGCGCGGCCAGGGCCGGTGCGGGCAGTCCGGCTGTGAGCAGTCGTCCCGCCTCGCCGACGGCCGCCTCGAAGCGTTCGGCGTCCACCGCGTCCGGGGCGGCCCGCAGCGCGTACCCCGGGGGTTCGGTGACCAGGAGGCGGGGCGGCTGCCGGGGCGGCCGGTCGGGCTCCAGCGCCCGGCGCAGGTCGGCGACGAAGGTCCGGATCGCGCCCACCGCGCCGTCGGACGGAACCTCCCACAGGTCGTCGACGAGGCGGTCGACCGGCACCACCCGGCCGTGGGCGATCACCAACCGGGCCAGCACCAGGCGCTGCCGGTGCCCCCGCAGCGGGACCGGGCCGTCCTCGGTGGCGGCGGTCACCGGCCCGAGTACGCCGAACGTCACCTCCATCGGCGACGTCGGTTGCCTGGTCATGACACCAATCTAGGCGGCCGTGCAGGCGGGCACTGATGCGGCGCTGACCGGCTGCTGATCACCACCGGGCAGGCTCGACACCGTACGACGGCGACGGGTCACCGCCCGCGCCGACCCTGCTCACCAGGAAGGTTCCCCGTGGAGCCGAGGATCAACGGATTCGACTACCAGCGCGTCACCGTCGCCGACGGCGTGACGCTCGCCGCCGCCGTGGGCGGCTCCGGGCCACCGATCGTGCTGTTGCACGGCTTTCCGCAGACCCACCTCATGTGGCGGCACGTCGCGGCCGACCTGGCCGCCGACCACACGGTCATCTGCCCCGACCTGCGCGGCTACGGCGACAGCGACAAGCCGGTGGACGCCGACGGCACGGCGTACGCCAAGCGGACCATGGCCGCCGACGTGGTGGCGCTGGCCGGCGCGCTCGGTCACGAGCGCTTCGCCCTGGCCGGGCACGACCGGGGCGCCCTTGTCGCGTTCCGCGCCGGCCTCGACCACCCGGCGGCGATCAGCCACCTCGCCCTGCTCGACGTGCTGCCCACCCTGGACATGTGGGACGTGCTGCACGGCGTCAACGCGGCGGTCGCCTTCCACCTGTACCTGATGGCGCAGCCGCCCGGACTGCCGGAGGAGCTGATCGGCGCCAGCCCGGACGCCTTCTTCGGCCACTTCCTGGACGTCTGGACCCGCGACCCGGGTGCCCTGCCGGCCGAGGTACGCGCCACCTACCTGCGCGCGTCCCGCGACGCGGTCACCTCGATCGTGGCCGACTACCGGGCGTCCGCCGGGATCGACGTCACCCACGACACCGCCGACCGGGCGGCGGGCAACCAACTGCGGATGCCGGTGACCGTGCTCCAGCAGGACTGGGGCGCGGCGCTCGGCTACGACGCGGCCGGAGTGTGGCGGGCCTGGGCGCCCGACCTCGACCACCAGACGGTCACCTGCGGGCACTTCATGGCGGAGGAGGCCCCCGCGGTGGTGGTCGGGGCGCTGCGCGACCTGCTGCGCCGGTGACCGGTCGCCTCTGACCTGCGGAAATGCGACTAAGCGCGGGTGGACGCGAACCGCCCGGCGGTGATAAACAGGCAGATATCGGCAGCCAACGGCGGCGCGTCGTCCATCGACCGTCTTCCTGCACCGCCGCCTCGGGCTTCGCCGCACGGACCGCCACGCGGCCGCGACCCACCCCACGGCTCAAGCCCCGGTGGCGGGCTGGTGAGCACGGTCATCGACCAAGGAGTCGCCGTGGGGCATCTGCGTAACCGCGCCAAGCACCAACCGTTCGAGGTGGCCGCGCTGATCACGACGCCCGTCTGTGGGGTCCTACTGCTCGCGCTCGACGTCCGACCACCGTCGGTACAGCTGTCCATGCCGGAACCCATCCAGCTCGGCTGGGAGGTCGCCCTCATCGCCGTCGGTGTGGGCGGGCTGCTGGGCATCCTGTGGCCCGGTCGGCTCTCCACCGGTCTCGGCATCGAGTTCGCGTCCGTGCTGATGCTCGGCACCATCACCGGCATGTACGCGGTGGCGCTGGTGGCGGTGGCGGGCCAGCAGGGCATCGTCGCCGCGTCGTTGATCAGCGCGGTACCGCTGGGGTCCTTCTGGCGGATCGCCCAGATCGCCGTCGACCTCCGCTGCCTGGCCTACGGGCACCAGTGCGCGACCCACCGACGGGTCGTGGGAGGTGTCACGTGATCTCGGTATCGACACCCGAGGCGCCGCACTGGGTGCAGGTGTTACTCAGTCTGCTCGGCGTCCTCGGCGGCACGACCGGCCTGGCCGCCATCGCCACGGTCGTGTCGCAGCGGGGCAAGTTCAAGGCCGACGCCGCCGACACGCTCACCGAGGCCGCCCTGACGCTCGTGCAGCCCCTCCAGATGCGGATCACCGAGTTGGAGAGCGAGGCGGTGAGCGCCCGGTCGGAACTGGGGCTGCTGCGCGAGCAGGTCAACCAGTTGCAGTTCGTCGTCCGGGTGCTGACCCGCACGCTCGACAGGTGGCGTACCGCCGTGCACGCCCCCGACGCCACCCTGCGCAAGATCCGCACGGTGGTCGCGGAGTCCGAGCGACTGTCCGAGGACCGGTGAGGGCTCATTCGCCGTCCGGGACGCGCAACCGGCCGGCGAGTTCCCGCAGGGCCGCCCGGAACTCGGGCGCGGACTCGTCCGGGTGGTGCCCGCGCAGGGGTGGCGGTCGACGCTTCCCCGGCGGAGGCAGCAGGTCCCGCGGATCGCGCAGCCTCCGGTCGACCCGCCCGGCCGGGTCGGCGGCGTCCGGCGGCGGATCGCCGGGCCGGTGCGCGGCGAAGATCCAGCCGCCGACCGGGTCCGTGTCGCGCCAGAGGTTGAGCCACCGCCAGCCGATCCGCTCCCCCACCTCACGCAGCACGGTCTCGTTCAGGTACGCCGGGAAGAGCCGGGCGTAGAGGCGGTCCAGCGGGGAGCCGTAGGTGAGCAGCGCGACCCGTCGGCGGGTACGCGGAGGCAGCCGCAGCACCGCGAGGGCCAGCAACGCCGAGCCGTGGCTGTGCCCGCACAGCAGCACCCCGGCGTGCCGGTCGGCCAGGTAGGTGATCCGGTCGGCCAGCTCCGGCACCGCGCGGTCGGCGTAGCTGGGAGGCGCGAAAGGGTGGGCGGCCCGGGGCCAGAAGGTGCCCAGGTCCCACAGGATCCCGACGTGCCGGCGGAACCATGGCGTCCGGTAGGCGAACACACCGCCCGACAGCAGGACGAGGCCCACCGCGGTGACGAGGTAGGTGCCCCCCGTGAGCGCCATTCCGACGAACCAGGTCGGCAGCCCGAGGACCTGCCACGCCACCTCGCCCGGTTCCCGCCCGAACTGCCCGAGCAGACTCGTGGCCAGCCCGATCACCGCGAGCGCCGCGTACACGGTGGCCAGCCGACCCAGCCACTCGGTGAACCGCGCCCGGGCCACGGCCCTGCTGACCTCCCGCAGCCGCCCGGTCGCCTCCGGCGGCGAGGTGGGAAAGTCGCGGGCGGTGATGTCCTCCGCCGCACGGCGCCGGCGGCCCCGGGACAGCAGGGTCACCGCGCCGCACGCCAGCACCGCCGCGGCCACGTGCAGGAACACCGCCAGGATCGTCCACCGGTACGGCAGTGCCGGCCCACCGTCACTGCGAAAGCCGCCGAGCAGGCCCCCCGTCTGGTAGACGAGGCCGGCGGAGAGCGCACCGGTCAGGCCGACCGCGATGGCCGCGATGACCGTCGCGCCCAGTCCGCGCGGCAGGGCGGAGCGGTCCCGGGCGCGACCGAGAGGCCACAGCACCAGCCCGCAGAGCAGCACCAGCAGCACCATCTGGCCGAGTAGCGCCGCGCCCGTGATCGCGCCGTAGCCGGGGAGCGCGGTCGACGACGGCCAGCCCCGCTCGTCGCTCGCGACAGCGACGAGGGTGGCCACGGTCAGCGCGGCCGCCACCACGCCCACCGCGCGGGCGGCCCAGGTGGACATCCGCGCCGTCGTCGCGCGGTCGATCAGCCCTGGCACGGCGAGCAGACCGACGCTGGCCAGCAGGACCGCCGCGCTGAGCGTCAGCAGCAGCGTCGTCGCGGGCGTCGCGCCGCCGCCGCGACGGGCCGTGAGCAACAGGAGATCGAGGACGGCGAGCGCGGCGGCGACGTGGATCGCCCGCAGCCGCCCCACCAGCGGCTCCACCGCCCACAGGGGGTTGCCGGACGGGCGGGACCGGCGGGTCCCGAGCAGCCGCAGGAGCGCGACCGCGGCGATCGGCAGCAGCGCCAGCACGGCCAGCCGCTGCCCGACGTGTCGGTCGTCGAAGCCGGCCGGCGTGTCGAAGGGCGCCCGGCAGTGGGCCGCGCCGAGACACCGCCAGGCCAGCAGGTCGAGGGCGACCCCGGCGATGGACACCACGTACACCACGGTGAGGTTCAGCGCGAGCAGCCGGCACAGGACGGTGACCCCGGCGGCGGCGCGGCCGGCGGGCCGCATCCACACCGCCAGGTTGCTGAGCATGAACGGCAGCAGGAAGACCATGGAGAGCGTCCGAGCCACGGTGCCCGAGGGCAGGTCACCCCAGCGGTACGCCTCCAGCGTCAGCCCGTCCGGGTCGGTGCCGTCGGGTCCGGCGCGGCGGTGGAAGCCCCCGCTGTCGTCGCCCGCGACCTGCCGCACCCGCGTCTCGTGCAG
Organism: Micromonospora sp. NPDC048905; assembly: GCF_040649655.1. NCBI lineage: Bacteria > Bacillati > Actinomycetota > Actinomycetes > Micromonosporales > Micromonosporaceae > Micromonospora > Micromonospora sp. NPDC048905. The sequence continues at coordinate 465,601 of NZ_JBEZFV010000001.1, forward strand.
CACGACCGAGGGTCGGGCCCCCGACACGCCGTGCACCCGCAACTCCACCAGGTCGTCGCGTCGGGGCTGGTCGCCGTGCCGGGCTGGCCTCTGCGGCATCGGGCGGCTACCCGGCCGCGACCAGCTCGGCCGCCACGTCCCAGAGCCGCTGCGCGTTGGCCGGATCGACCGCGTACGCCGCCACCCCGGTGTAGTCGGCGGGCCGCTCGGTGACGACCGGCGCCTCGGCGCAGTCCTCGAAGTAGCGACCGCCGACGCCGTCGAGCAGCGGGGACGCGGCGAGCAGCGCCGAGGTCGCGGCGCCCTGCTGCGGGGTCTTGTGCATCTCCTTCGGCGACTTGAGCCCGCCGGTGTGCTTCTGCAGTCCGGTGGCGATCGCACCCGGGTTGAGCGCGTTGGCGTAGATGCCCTCGCCGGACCAGCGGCGGGTCGCCTCGACGGCGAGCAGGGCCTCGGCGCTCTTGGACTGCCCGTAGGCCAGCAGCGGGTCGTACGGCCGGAACGCGAAGTGCAGATCGTCGAAGATCACCGGGGAGAAGAGGTTGCCACTGGAGCTGACCGACACGACCCGGGCGCCACCGGCGGCGGCGAGCGCGTCGTGCAGGCCGACGGTCAACGCGTAGTGCCCCATGAAGTTGGTGGCGAACTGCATCTCCCAGCCCTCGGCGGTGCGCTCCAACTCGGGCAGCGCCATGATCCCGGCGTTGTTGACCAGGATGTGCAGCGGCTGGTCCCAACCGGCAACGAACCGGCGTACCGAATCCTGGTTGGCCAGGTCCAGCTCGCGGACGGTGACCCGCTCCGCGCCGAGACCGGCCGCGATGTCGGCCGCGGCCTGCTCGCCGGCGCTGACCCGACGTACCGCGAGCACCACCTCGGCACCGGCGGCGGCCAGCGAGCGGGCGGTCTCGACGCCGATGCCGGCGGCGCCTCCGGTGATGACGGCCCGTTTGCCGCTCAGGTCGACTCCGGCGAGGACCTCGTCGGCCGTCGAGGCGAAGCCGAACGGTGTCGTGATTCGCTCGCTCATCTGTCCCATCTCTCGTTGACGCCTACGCCACAAACTGTCACCCCGGCGGCCGGCGCTAGCCGGGTTCCTGGTTTTCCTGGTAGTGGCAGGACCAGGATGGGCGGCCGTCGGCCGCTCCTACGATGGGTTGGTGCGCACGGCCGGTCCGCTCGGCGAGTACCTGCGTGCCCGGCGCGAGCTGATCAGACCGGGCGACGTCGGGCTGCCCGCGCACGGCCGTCGGCGGGTGCCCGGCCTGCGGCGCGAGGAGTTGGCGCTGTTGGCCGGGATCAGCGCCGACTACTACCTGCGGCTGGAGCAGGGGCGGGACCGGCACCCGTCGACGCAGGTGCTCGACGCGCTGGCCCGGGCCCTACGGCTGGACGCGGCGGCCACGACGCACCTGCGCCGGCTGGGTGAGCAGGCGTCGACCCGCCGCCCGGCGCGACGGCCGGAACGCGTACCGGTGGGAATCCGACAGTTGGTCGGTTCGTGGACGCAGACCCCCGCCCTGGTGCACGGCCGGCACCTGGACGTCCTCTTCGCCAACCCGGTGGCGACCGCGCTGGCGCCGATCTACGCGGTCGGCGTGAACCTGCTGCGCGCGGTCTTCCTGGACCCGGTCGTGCCGTCGCTCTACCCCGCCTCGGAGGCGGTCGCGGCCAACGCGGTGGCCGGCCTGCGCGCGCAGGTCGGCGCCGAGGTCGACGACCCCCGGCTCACCGACCTGGTCGAGGAGCTGTCCGCCGGCAGTGAACGGTTCCGGCGGCTGTGGGCCCGGCACGACGTGGCCGCCCGCGCCAGTGGCGGGGTCCGGGTGTTCCGTCATCCCCGGGTGGGTGAGCTGGAGCTGCGCTACGAGAAGCTCACGATCGCCGGCACGACCCAGTCGCTCGTCGTCTACCACGCCGAGCCGGGCAGCCCGTCGGCGCGCGCGCTCGCCCGGCTGGCCCGGCACGCGGCCGGCGGGACGCCCCGCCCGGCCGGGTCAACGCCCTAGCCGGCGATGGCCCGTTCGGCGACCACCACCGAGATCCCGTCGAGGACGCGTTGCAGGCCGAACTCGAAGGCGTACTCCGGGCCGTAGGCGGCACCGTGCTGCTGGCCGGCCGCGGTGCCGACCCGGGAGGCGGTCGGGTACGCCCCGGCCGTCAGGAACGTCTCCAGCCAGGGCGCGTGCGACTGCCACCACTGGCCGTCGGACATGCCGGTCTCCCGCTCCAGGTCGACCACCTCGGAGGCGGCGCGGGCGGCACTCTTCACGTGCCCGAGCACGAGCGTGAGCACCGCGTCCATCTCGACGTCGGTGAGCCCGATGTCGGCGACGGTGTTCAGCTCGCGGTCGTACTTGGCGATCAGGTGGGGGCCGAGCACGGGCCGGGTCGTCTCGGCCCGCAGCATCCACGGATGCCGCTGGTAGAGCGCGAGATTGTCGCGGGCGACCCGCTCCAGCCGGGCCCGCCAGTCCCCCTCGGCGGCGGGGCGTGGCATCTCGCCGTACGCGGTGTCGATCATGACGGCGACGAGTTCGGCCTTGCCCGGCACGTAGGTGTAGACCGACATGGTGCCGACGCCCAACGCCTCGCCGACCCGGCGCATGGTCAGCGCGTCGAGGCCCTCGGTGTCGGCGATGTCGATCGCGGCCCGGACGATCCGGTCGACGCTGAGCCCCGGGCCGGCGCTGCGGCTCGTCGGCTCCCGGGTGCGCCAGAGGATGGCCAGGCTGCGGGCCGGGTCCGCGGTCGCCTTGCGTTCACTCGCCATGGTCCGGCCATCCTAACAACGCCGACGTACGCCGTACGTCGGCCGCCGGCCCGACCTCTGGCCGAGATCACAGCTCTTCGCGGTCGTCGGACAACGTCGGGCCGGCGGCGGCGGGCACGAGGTGCCGCACCTCCGGTTCGCCGTCGGTCAACTCCCGGGCCCGTTCCTCGGCCGCGCGATCCTCGCCGGTCAACCGACCGCCGTGCTGACGCAGGTGTTCGTCCCAGGACGGCACCAGGTACACCTCGACGAACCGGTCCGTCGTCTCGGCCGGCCGGAACAGTCCCCACCGCATCGCGCCGGTCCGCTGCCGCGCCCCGCGCACCTGGTCCATCGCCGCGAGGAACGACCCGGCCCGCTCCGGCCGGACGGTGTACTCCACCGTCACCAGCACCGGCCCCACCCCCGGGTCCGGTTCCTGCGCCAGGTGCAGTTGCGGCCAGTAGGCCGCCGGCTCACGGTTGACCGACCGCAGGTCCGGCAACGGCCAGAGCCGGCTGGACGCGGTGCCGACGAGCATCAGCGCCGCCGCCGCGAGATAGGCGAGGACCAGCCCGGCCATGTCGGCCACCAGTCCCCAGATCAGCGCGCCGACCGCCTGCCCACCGGCGAAACACACCTGGTAGACGGCCAGGCCGCGGGCCCGTACCCAGCTGGGCAGGAAGAGCTGCATCTCGGCGTTGACGTTGGCCAGCACCGTCACCCAGGCCATCCCGGCGGGCAGCAGGGCGAGGAGCACCAGGGGTACCACCCGCACGGTGCCGAGCACTGTCAACGCCACGGTGAACAGCACGCCGGCGATCAGCAGGAGCTGGTTGGCCGACAGCCGGGTGCGGATCACCGCCAGCAGCACACCGCCGGTGATCGCGCCCACGCCGAGAGCCGCCAGCAGCAGCCCGTACCCGCCGGAACCCAACCCCAGCCGCCGGGCGGCCACCAGCGGCAGCAACGCCCACAGCGCGCTGGCCGGGACCACGAAGACCAGCGCACGACGCAGGAGCCGGCGCACGGTCGGCGAGTGGCGTACGTACCGACTGCCGGCGCGCAGGGCGGCCGTGAACCGCTCGGGCACCTCGACCGCGCGGGCGTTGCGGGGCCGCCAGCGCCACAGCGCGTACGCGAAGATCCCGAAGGCGACCGCGTTGATGCCGAAGACCGGGGCGACGCCGGTACGGGCGATCAGCACGCCGGCCACCGCGGGCCCGACGGCCCTCGCCACGTTCACGCTTATCGAACCGAGCGCGGACGCCGACCGGAGCTGGTCCTGCGGCACCAGCTCCGGGATCACCGCCGCCCAGGCCGGCAGGGTCAACGCCTGCCCGACCCCGAACGCGAAGGTGAGGGTGAGCAGCAACGCCGGCGGCATCCGGTCGGTCAGGGTGAGCAGCGTCAACGTCACCGCCACCGCGACCAGGAACAGCTGCACGGCGATCAGCAGGTGCCGGCGGTCGAAGTTGTCGGCCAGCACCCCGGCGGGCAACGCCAGCAGCAGCACCGGCAGCAGGCTGGCGGTCTGGACCAGCGCAACGAGAGTGGACGCGTTGGAGTGGTGGATCAGCAGCCACTGGGCGCCGACCGTCTGCATCCAGGTGCCGATGTTGGCGGCGAGCAGGGCCAACCACAGGTTGCGGTAGACCGCGGTCCGCAGCGGTGCCCAGGCCGACGCCGGACGTTCGTCGGGTCCGGCTCCGGCCGTCACCACCGCCCGTCCGCGCGCAGCACGCGCTCACCGGACACGTAGAGATCGTCGGGTGCGAGCAGCAGCAACCGGACGACCTCGGTGGCGACCTGTTCCGGCAAGGCGTACACCTCGTCCAGGAACTCGGCACCCACCCGTTCCTGCAACCGCGTCGGCATCGGCCCGGGGTGCAACTGCATCACCTTCACCCGGTTGCTGTGCTGCGCCTCGGCCAGCGAGTCGACGAGGCTGTTCCCGTAGCTCTTGGTGGCCCGGTAGACGGGGATGCCGGGCCGGGGGGCCGCCAGCGCCAGTGCGCCGATGTACACGACATTCCCGTGGCCCTGCCGGTGCAGGTGCCCCACCACCTCCCGCAGCAGGTACGTGAGGCCCAGGACGTTGATCTCCACGGCTCGGCGGATGTGCTCCACCGACAGGTCCCCCAGCTCGCCGCCCGCCCACATCGAGGCGCAGGCCGCCACCCCGTCGATCGTGCCGTAGCGCTCGACCACCTCGGCGAACCCGTCGCGGACCTGCTCGTAGGAGGAGATGTCACAGACCGCGCCGTCGCACCCCAGCTCGTCGGTCGCGGCGGCGACCTCGGCCGGCACGTTGCCGAACACCACCACCTGATGCTCGTCGACGAGCAGCCGAGCCACCGCGAGGCCGAGGCCGCTGGTACCGCCGACAACCACGAAGGTCCTGGCACCCATGTCTCTCCAGCCGCCGACCGAAACAGGTCACGTACGCCGCGTTCTTCCCGTTTCCGGAGGCCGCACACGCGATGGGTCGGTAGTGCTGGACCTACCTCGGAAAGTCGATCTGGACGGCTGGGGCGCCCCGTCGTCCGCGATTAGCGTTTGCGGCATGACCACGGAACCCCCCACTCGGCTGGCCGAGGCGCTGCGTCGCCGCGACTGGCTGATCTCCGTCTGGCCCTGGCGGGCACTCGCCTACGCGATCAGCACCCTGCCGATCGCGGGCATCCTCGCCACCGGACTGCTCATCATCGGCGCACCGCTGCTGGCCGCCGCCAACGGGTTGCTGCTGCACGGCCGGCCGCCCGGCGTCGCGCTCCTGCTGTTCCTGGCCGTCGGCAGCCTCAGCCTGCTGGCGGTGGCGCCGATCGTGAGCTTCCCGGTGGCCGTCATCGAGCGGTGGCGGCTCCGGCTCGTGGACGACCGCCCGCTGCCCGCACCGCCGTGGCCGGGTCTGGTCGCCCGCTACCGCAGCGCCGGGGCCTGGCGCGAGGTGGCGTACCTGTTCTGTCTGGGCGGGTTCGTGCCTGTCGTGTACTGGGTGTTCCTGCTGCTGGTGCTACTCGACCTCGGGATGATCACCAGCCCCTGGCTGGCCGGCGACGCCGAGCCGGTCGTCATCTGGCAGCCGATCGAGACCACCGGGGAAGCCATCCCGTACGCGATCGTGGCGGTGCTGCTGCTGCCGGTCCTCTGCTACGCGGCCGGCCTGATCGCCGTCGCCCAGGCAGAGGTGACCCGCTGGGCACTGGCCTGGCCGGTCGACGCGACGGCGCTGCGCGAGGTCGCCCGGTCACGCACCCGACTGGTCGGCGCGTACGAGGCCGAGCGGCGACGGATCGAACGGGACCTGCACGACGGCGCGCAACCACGACTGACCAGCCTCAGCCTTCAGCTGGGCCTGGCCCGGTTGGACGTACCCGAGGACTCCCCGGCCGCCCGGCCCCTCGCCGTGGCACACGACCAGGCTCAGGGCCTGATGGTGATGTTGCGACAGTTGGTGCACGGCATCCGTCCGCAGAGCCTCACCGACCTCGGTCTGGCCGGCGCCGCGAGCGAGCTGGCCGACGTCGCCACCATCCCGGTCACCGTGCACGCCGACGTCGAGGGCGAGTTGCCGGAGATCGTCGAGACCACCGCCTACTTCGTGGTGTCCGAGGCGCTGGGCAACGTCGCCCGACACGCCCGGGCGACCCACGCCGAGGTGCGCCTCAGCCAGGCCGGCGGGGACCTCGTCGTCGAGGTGAGCGACGACGGCCGTGGCGGCGCCGACCCCACCCGGGGCACCGGCCTGACCGGTCTCGCCGACCGGGTCGCCGCCGTGGACGGCCGGCTGCTGCTGTCCAGCCCGCCTGGCGGGCCTACCCTGGTCCGGGTGGAGCTACCGTGTCGTCGATGACCCGAGTGGTCCTCGCGGAGGACGAGGTGCTGCTGCGCGAGGGCCTGGTCGCGCTCCTGACCCGCTTCGAGTTCACGGTGTGCGCCGCCGTCGGCTCCGCGCCCGACCTGCTGGACGCGGCCCGGGAGCACACACCGGACCTGGTGCTCACCGACATCCGGATGCCGCCGGGCCGCCACGACGACGGGCTGCGGGCAGCCGTCGCGTTACGCGCCGAGCGACCCCACCTGCCGGTGGTGGTGCTCAGCCAGTACGTGCAGACCGGGTACGCGGCGGCGCTGCTGGACAGTGGCGACGGTCAGCGGGTCGGCTACCTGCTCAAGGACCGGGTGGCCGAGGTCACCGAGTTCGTCGACACGCTGCGCCGGGTCGCGGCCGGCGGCACCGCCATCGACCCGGACGTGGTGCGCCAGCTACTGCACCGACCGCGTGATCCGCTCGCCGCGCTCTCCGCCCGGGAACGCGAGGTGCTGGCGCTGCTGGCCGAGGGCCGGTCGAACGCCTCGATCGCCGGCCGACTGCACGTCAGCGAAGCGGCGGTCGGCAAGCACGTCGGCAACATCCTGCTGAAGCTCGACCTGCCACCGAGCGACGACACCAACCGGCGAGTGCTCGCGGTGCTCACCTACCTGCGCAGCGACCCGGTGGGCTGACCAGCGCCGGACCGAGGGTGGGGCGTAGATTCGGCGAGCGGTACCGCCGCCGGCGAGGGGCGCGGGCCGGCGAGACGGGGGTACGGCATGACGGAGGCGCTGCGGGTCGGTCTGCTGGGGTACGGGCTGGCGGGTCGGGTGTTCCACGCACCGCTGATCGCCGCGACCCCCGGGCTGCGGCTGGACGCCATCGTGACCCGCGATCCGCAGCGGCGCGAGCAGGCCCGGCAGCACTTCCCGGACGCCCGCCTGGTCGACGACGCCGACGAGCTGTGGCGTACGCCGGACGCCCTGGACCTGGTCGTGGTGGCGACGCCGAACCGGCTGCACGTGCCGATGGCCCGCGCGGCGCTGGCCGCCGGGCTGCCGGTCGTCGTGGACAAGCCCCTCTCCCCGACCGCCGCGGAGGGCCGCGCGCTGATCGGCGAGGCGACCGAGCGCGGGGTGCCGCTGACGGTCTTCCAGAACCGGCGCTGGGATGGCGACTTCCGGACCGCTCGCCGGCTGGTGGAGCAGGGCGAGTTGGGGCGGGTGCTGCGCTTCGAGTCCCGGTTCGAGCGGTTCCGTCCGACGATCAAGCCGGGCTGGCGGGAGCTTGCCGGTCCCGAGGAGGCCGGCGGCGCCCTCTTCGACCTCGGCGCCCACCTCGTCGACCAGGCGGTGCAGCTGTTCGGCCGGGTCGACCGCGTCTACGCGGAGGTGGACCGCCGCCGCGCGGGTGCGGCCGTGGACGACGACGCCTTCGTGGCGTTGACCCATGCCAACGGGGTGCGCTCGCACCTGTGGATGGGCGCGGTGACCGCGCAGCTCGGGCCGCGGCTGCGGGTGCTGGGCGACCGGGCCGGCTACACGTCGTACGGCCTGGACGTGCAGGAGGCGGCGCTGCACGGGGGCGGCCGACCGGACCAGGCGGGTTGGGGCGAGGTTCCGCCGGAGCGGTACGGCCTGCTCGGCGTCGACGGTGACCTGCGGCCGGTGCCGACCGAGCCCGGCGCGTACCAGAGCTTCTACGCCCAGGTGGCGACGGCCCTGCGCGACGGCACGCCGATGCCGGTGGACCCTCGGGACTCGGTCGCCACTGTCGAGTTGATCGAGCTGGCGCACCGGTCGGCCGCCGAGGGCGCGGTACTGCCGGTCCCGACCACCTGACCGGGCCGACCGCCTGCGACTCGTCCCGCCACGTCGATGATCGACTCGGCTTCCGTGATGTCGGGGTGTCAGACCGCCCCGGATACCCCGATGTCACCGAAGCCGAGTGGATCTACAGGTCGGCGTCCGGCTCGGAAAGTGCCTCGTCTGGCTCGGAGAGGAACTCCTCCGGCTCGGGAGGGGCGTCGTCCTGCTCGGAGGGGGCCTCGTCCGGCGCCCGGGCGTCGTCGTCGGTCAGCGCGTCGTCCGACGAGGTGCCGAGGTTGCCGAGCCGACGCTCGGCCTCCCGGACCTCCTCGTCGAGGCCGGGGTTCTCCTCGTCGGGGCTCTGCGACATTGGCGACCTCCATCGGGCACGACCGGCAGGTCTCCGTGTACCCGGCCTGAGGGCGGGAACACGGGCCACCTGGGGCGTCCCTTGATCAGCTACGGCGCCCCTTGATCAGGTGCACCGACGTCCTCGGCGACCCACAGGCCACGGCCCTGAAGACCCACCACCAGGCCACGTGTCTGAAGAACGATGATCGCCCTCTGCACCGTGGTCACGCTGACGTCGTAGAGGCCCGCGAGTTCGTTGTAGGTGGGCAGACGCTCGCCTGCCGCGTACTCCCCGCTCTTGATCCGGGCGGCGAGGTCCTCGGCCACCTCGCGGTATCCGCCGGTAGGTATGGGCATGTGAAGGTTCCTTCGTTCGGCACCCTCCATCCGACCACGCCGACCATTGCTCTTCAAGACCATCATTGCCTTAGGTACTAAAGGTCTCTAACATCGGTGGATGTGGTCGGTTCCTTCGTTCGGCAAGCGGCGGATCGTGCCACCCTTGCTCAGTGCGGCGGAGACGTCGCCTGGGCGGGGCCTGATCGTGTCTACGAAGGGGATCGACGATGTCGATCGATGAGCCCGTATCCACGGCGACCGAGTTGTTCACCGCGGAACGGGTACTGGATTCGCACTGGACGCGGGCTCTCGACCGGCCGTGGCGAGCGGGCGGCTGCTTCGAGTGCAGAGGTCGCTACGACTGCCCACAGCTTGACTGGGCGCTGGCGCTGATGGCACACGTCGCTTCGGTGATGCTCCAGAAGCGGTGAGGTGCACGTCGCCGGCTGGCCGAAGAGCCGAGCGCCGGGCCGGCCGGGGAGCGCACCGGGCGGGGAACCCAGGAGCGTTGCCGGCCCGGCCCGGTGCCGGATCAGCGCTGCTTCAGCTCGCGCCAGGATGGGTGGGTGCCGCGCCACGCATCGGCGAGGATGGCCGCCGAGGCCCGGCTTGGGCACTGCTGCACCCGCTCACGACCCGACGCCCCACCGATCTGGGCGCGGACCTCCCAACCCTGCCCGTCAGTACGGATATACACGTCCCGGCGTCCGCGCGGGGTCGTGTCTCCGTTCCACCAATGCTCCTCGACCTTCATTCGCCGACCGTATAGCAAATTTTGCGCCGAGGGTACGGCGCAGGTGGGCTTATACCAGGGCGATAGCCGTAATTCCGGCGCATTTCGGCCTATGCGTTGACGGAGAGGACCCGCAACGGCAGGTCCTCCCCGTCCTGAGCGACCAATCAGGGCGCGCTCACATGTCGCTGAGTACGCCGGCCAGGGTGTTGGCCAACGCGTCCTGGCCTGCTGGGCTGGGATGCGGCGAACCACCCTCGGCGGTGATCTGGATGTCACCGGGCGTGAACGGCGGCGGGAACGCCACCCGCACGGCCGGATCGAACGGGACGCCGAGCTGGACCGCCCAGTTGAGATCGTTGATCACGGTTCGCACGGTGCCCACCCACAGCGGGTCGATGAGCGGTTGCAGCGTCGACACCGGGGCCGCCGGGACGTAGGACTGCAACCCGGTCGGCAGCAACGACTTGAGCTTCGCCCAAGAATACTGGCCGATGTCGACGTTGGCCGGGGTGATGTCGTAATACAGCATCCAGACGACCTTGTCCGCGCCGGCGGCCAGCAACGAGTTGACGATGAAGGTGGCGTCGGCGGTGATGCCGGCGTACTGGGCCGGGCCGTTGTAACGCGGCACCCCGATGTTGATGTAGTAGTCCTCGCCGGCCGGCAGGTCGATCCAGAAGTTGCAGCCACCACCGTTGGTGACGATGCCCTGCTTGCCGCCGACCGCCGCCCACTCGAAGCGGAACAGTCCGGTGGGGTTCAGGCTCTCCCCGGCGAACTCCAGCGCGCGACACATGGCCAGCCGGATCAACACGGTGTTCCAGTTGGTGTTGTTCACGCCGCCGGTGGTGGCGTGGTAGGCGTGGTGCCCGTCCGCCTTGGCCTTCGCGATCCGCGCGGTGGCGAGGCCGAGCGGGCTGGCCACCCGACCCCAGGCGTTTCCGCAGGCGTCGGGGCCGGCGCGGCCGGCGATGATGTCCCCGGTGCCGTACCCGGTGCGCGCGTAGTTGTCGTAGTCGACGACGCTGGTGTCCAGATCGAAGTACCGCCGGCCGTAGCTGTAGACGCCGTTGTTGCCGGGCATGCCACGGCCGTCGAACGAGGTCATCGGGCAGCCCGGACCCACCCCGAAACCGAACTGGTGGTGCGCGGAACTGATCGAGTCCCCGGTCAGGGTCAGCACCGTGTCGTCCGTGACCGTCTGCACCTCGCGGCAGCGGATCCGGTCCTTGTTGGCGTCCACCAGGGTGGGATTGCCGGCCACGTTGGGGCAGCCGGTCGGCGGCGGGGGTGGCGGCGATGGCGGCCCGCCGGTGGGCCCGGTGGGCGGGTCGGTCGGGTTGGGCGGGTCGGTCGGCTCCGGCGAGCCGCTGCCGCTGGGCGACGCGGACCCGGACGGCGACGCGCTACCGGACGGCGAGGAACTGCCCGACGGGGACGCACTGCCCGACGGCGAAGAGCTGCCCGACGGCGACGCGCTGCCGGATGGCGAGGAACTCCCCGACGGGGACGCGCTGCCCGACGGGGAGGAACTGCCGGACGGCGACGCGCTGCCCGACGGCGAAGAGCTGCCCGACGGCGACGCGCTGCCCGACGGGGAGGAACTGCCGGACGGCGACGCACTGCCCGAGGGGGACGCGCTGCCGGACGGCGACGCGCTGCCGGAGGGGCAGGGCGTTCCGGTGGGCGAGGCTGTCGAGCTGGGTGACGCCGTCGAGCTGGGTGAGCCCGTCGTGGTGGGTGCGGTCGCGGTGGCGGCGGGGGCACGCTTCGCGACCGGCTCCGCCGTGACGGGCGGCCGGGTCGCCCGGGTCGGCGCGGTCGAGGCCGACGGCGTTCCGGTCGGGTCCGGGCAGTCGGCAGCGGCGGCCGCCTTCTGGGTACGGATCTGCGCGAGCCGCGCCTCGACCTCCACCGGAAGTTTCCCGCCCGGCTTGACGCACGGGTCGAGCAACCAGGTCGTCCCCTCCAACTCGCGGGTGCACGGCGGCTCGTCGTACGACGCCCGTTCCGCGCTGGCGGCGGGGGCGGCCGGTGCGCCGCCGGCGGCCGGGGCGACAAGTGCGGTGACCATGGCCACCGACAACGCCACCCCGGCGGCGAAGAGAGCATTGTGGACGCGGGGCGACCTTGTGGGTCGCGGTCCTGGCGGTCCACCCAGGTGCAGTTGGCTCATGCCGTCCTCCAGGGACTGAGGTGCGCCGGTAGTTGTTACCGCACGGTAGGCAGGCGTGCGGTAACCCGGTAGATCAGTCGCCCTTACCTACTGTGGAGGCCGGATCGCACCCGGTGACCTGTCCGGCGCCCCCGGTCGGTCGTGGCCGAGCACCACGGCCAACTCCCGGCGGTTGCGCACACCCAGTTTCGTGAAGACGCGGGCCAGGTTGTTGTTGACGGTGTTGACCGACAGTCCCAACCGGTCGGCGATGCCGCGACTCGGCAGCGTCACCGCGAGCAGGGCCACGTCCCGCTCCCGACGGGTCAGCGTCGCCTCCTCGGTGCCCGCGGCGGTCGCGGTGAGCAGGGGCGTCCGAACCCCTCGGCAGTCCCGGGCCAGCGTCGCGGCCCGCTGCGTCACCGCCACCCGGGGTCGGCCGCGCCGCGCGTACGCCCGGGCGGCGGCACCGAGCACCTCGGCGGCGAGCAGGGTGTGCCCACGGGCGACGAGGTCACCCGCGGCGGTCTCCAGTGCCGGCCCGTCATCGCGTACCAGACCGTCGGCCGCGCCGGCGAGCGTCGACGCCAGCCCGCCGAGCCGGTCGGCGAGAGCGCCCAACCTCTCCCGTACCGACTCGGGCGCGCCCAGCCGCGCGCACTCGTAGAGCGCCACCGCCTCGATCGTCGGCTGCTCGCTGCCCCGCGCCAGGTCGGCGGCGGTACGGGCGGTACGGATCGCGGCGGTGAGATCACCCTCGGCCACCTGCACCCAGGCGCGGTCCAGCTCCACCCACGGGTGGAAGATCCGGTTCGCGGCGCGCTCCCGCGCGTCCGCGGCGGCCAGCCAGCGGCGGGCGCCGGACGGGTCACCGGCCAGCGCGCGGACTCCCGCCAGCGCCGCCCAGTACGTGCGCACCAGGTGGTACTGGTCGTTCTCCTCGACGAGCGCGATGGCCTCCCGCAGGTTCGCCTCGGCGGCGTCGAGCCGTCCCTGGGTCTTGGCGACGATCCCCCGGAATCCGGCCCACACGGCGACCATGCCCCGCGCGTCGCTGGCCACCGCCGCGGAGTAGCCGTGATCGGCCAGGTCGGCGGCGCCGGCCAGCTCGCCGGCAGCGTACCGGGCGTAGCAGAGCCCCAGCCCGACCTGCGCCTCGTTCCACGGCATCCGCTCGGGTTCGGCGGCGAGCACCGCCCGGCCCCGTTCCGCCAGCTCGGCGGCGAGCCCGAGCCGGCCGAGCATCCCGGCCGCCGACGCCGCGCCCATGGTCGCCCAACTGGCCGCCCGTACGCCGGTGTCGGGCCGGGCCAACACGGCCTGGCCGACGGACAGCGCGGCCTCGCACCGGCCGTCGTAGAACAGCACCCACGACCGGGTGGCCTCGGTCAGGTCGTGGCCGGGTGAGCCCGCCGGCACCATCCGCAGCGTCTCGTGCGCCTCGTCGATCCGGTCCAGGCCCCAGTAGAGCAGGCCGGCACGGGTGATCGCCCAGATGGCGAGGCGCTTGCTGCCCGGCGGTGGGGCCGGCGGGAGCATGTCCAGCGCCTCCTGGCTGCGCGCCTGGTACTGCAACACCCGGGCCAGCAGCCACTGCGCCTCCCAGCCCGGCGCGGCGTCGTACGCGGTGCGGGCCAACCGCTCGGCCAGGTCGATGTCGAACCTGTCGATCGCCTGTCGGGCGGCGGCCAGCGCGATGCCCGGATGCCGGACGCTGCCGGACCGGAGCTGCCACACCCCGGCGACCAGCGCGTCGTCCCGCCGGCGCAGCGGCATGCTCGCCAGCACGTCGGCGAGTTGCCCGAACACGGTGCGGGACCGGCTGGCCGGCATGCTGGCGCGCAGCGCCTCCCCGTAGAGGGGGTGGGCCATGCGCAGGGCGGTACGGGCGCCGGAGCGTTCCGCGACCACCATGCCGCTGCGTTCGGCGGCCTCGATCGCGACCGGGTCGGTGAACCGTTCCAGCAGCGCCAGGGAGAGCGGTTCGCCGCAGGCGACCACCTCCAGCACCTGCCGGGCGGCCGGTTCCAGGGCGCGCAGTCGGGCACTGACCAGCTCGGCCAACCGGGGGCTGCCCGACGCAGTGCCGCGCCACCGCCAGACCCCCCGCGACTCGCGGAGCCCGCCGGTGTCCATGGCGTCGGCCAGCAACTCCCGCAGCAGCAGCGGGTTGCCGTCGGCGAGCCGGGTCAGCCGGCGGCGGCTGATCGCGTCGAGCGGACCGGGCGCGGCCTCGTCGAGCAGATGCTCCACGGCGGTGGCCGGCAGCGGGCGTACGTCGAGTCGCCGGCCGGAACCGGCCCACAGCGAGGTGAGCGCGTCGGAGAGCGGAAGGCCCGCCCGGACGGTCGCCACCGCCACGGCCAGGCCGTGCACGGCGAGCTGGTGCAGCAGCCCGGCCGAGGGTTCGTCGAGCAGGTGGGCGTCGTCGATGCCGATCACGATCGGGCGGCCACCGCCGCGCCGGGCGAAGTCGCGTTCGACGGTGACGACAAGCCCCACCGGATCGGCACGCGGTCGGGTCTGCGCGGGGATCAGGTGCGAGACCGCGCCGAACGGAATCGACCGGGCCGCCCCGGTGGCGGAGACCCAGTGACACTCCACGCCGTCCTGAGCCGCGCGGGCGAGCGCCTCCCGCAGCAGCCGCGTCTTCCCCACCCCGGCGTCACCGACCAGCACCAGCCCCGGCATCCGCGACGACACGACGTCCTCGATGATTTTCAGCTCGTCGTCGCGGCCGACGAGCGTCCATTCGCCACGTCCCGGCATGACGACCCTCACCTCGCCCTCGGGCAGCCCTACCGCTCACCCTAGGGGGAGTTCCGGCACTCCCGCTCGACAGCGGTCGATGCGACGCCGGACGCGCCGGGCGTGGGGCTCAGCCCTGGGTGGTCAGCAGGTAGTCGTCGGCTTCGGGGCTCCACCGCAGGTCGACCGCGCCGCTGGTGGCCGCCGCCTTGCAGAACTGCAGGAAGCTGCGGTAGCCGAGCTTCTTCTCACTGAAGTCGGGCCGGGCCCGCCGCAGCTGGTTCTTCAAGCCGGACAGCGCCACCGGGTTACCGCTGCTGCCCAGCTCCGCCACCACGCCACGCAGCAGGCCGAACGCCACCTCGCGGTCGCCGTGCTCGGGCAGCGAGACCTCGGGGTCACCCTTCGCGGGACCCTCCGCCAGCTCGATCACCGTGTGCTCGGCGAGGTGCCGCAGCAGTTCCCCGAAGGTGCGGAAACCGTAGTCGGACTCGCTGAACGTCGGGTCCTTGCGCAGCAGGGTGCGCTTGAGCCGGGACGCGGTGACCGCACCGTTGGCACTGCCCTGCAACCCGGCCACCGTCTGGGCGACGAGCACGGCGAGCGCGTCGACGTCGCGTCCGGGCTCCTCACCGGCGGGCCGGCGGCCCACCTCCGGCTCCGGCTCGCGCTCCAACTCCGGCTCGGGCGGGCGCTGCTCCGTGCCGGCCGGCCGGGTCGGGCGACCGCGCCGGCTGCGGGTCGGCGGGATGTCCACACCCTCCAGCCGGTCGTAGTAGAGGAACTCGTCGCAGGCCGGCGGGAGCAGCGCCGACGTCGACCCCTCGACCCCGACGCCGATGACCCGCTTGTTCAACTCGCGAAGCTTGTGCACGAGCGGGGTGAAGTCGCTGTCGCCACTGCAGATCACGAACGTGGAGATGTAGTCGCGCTCGAACGCCAACTCGATCGCGTCGACAGCCATTTTGATGTCCGCGGCGTTCTTCCGGGACGCGCCCATCCGCTGCGGAATCTCGATCAGCTCGACGTGGGACCGGGTGAGCATCCGGCGGTCCTCGTCGAAGTAGGACCAGTCGGCGTACGCGCGGCGGACCACCACCCGACCCCGTTCGGCGAGCGCGTCGGCGATCGGCCGGAAGTCGAACTCCGCGCCGCCACGGTGATCACGCGCCCCCAACGCGAGGTTCTCGTAGTCGAGGAACAGGGCGATCCGATCTTCTTGATCCACGCGGCCCAGCGTACGCCGGCCGTGGGCGGTCGCGGCGCAGGCGAGGCGCGACACCTCAACTCACCGATCGTCCATTTCTTGCGGTCTAATGGTCGTCTATTTTCGTACTTCGATTGTCGTCTTGCAGTGGGATGGTCGGTGCTGCATCATGACGATCAATGTCGGGCGTCGGGGGAAGCGCCGGGCGGACCTCCACCACCACCACCCACCCAGGAGGGTCACCGATGATTCACAGCCTCATGTCGGCCCGGGGACGACCCGGCCGACCTGCCGGCACCGCCGTGGCGCTCGCGGCCGGCCTCGCCGTGCTCGTCGCCGTGCCCACCGTGGCCGTCGCCGGCCCATCCGCGCCCGCCGGCGCGCGGCCGGTGGTCACCCGCGCCGCCCTCGACCCGGCACTCGTCGCCGGGCGCGGCGCCGACGTCGACTTCGTCGAACAGGAGGCGGAGAACGCGCGCACCAACGGCGAGATCATCGGCCCCGACCGGTCGGCCTACACGCTGCCCGCCGAGGCCTCCGGCCGCCGGGCGGTCCGGCTCACCCCCGGGGAGTACGTGGAGTTCGTCCTACCCAGCGCGGCGAACGCGATAAGCGTGCGGTACAGCATCCCGGACGCGCCGCAAGGCGGTGGGATCACCGCTCCGCTGCGCGTCGCGGTCAACGGCAAGCACGCGCGCACCATGACGCTGACCTCGCAGTACTCGTGGCTCTACAACCAGTACCCGTTCACCAACGACCCCCAGGCCGGGCTGCTGCACCCGGACTGGTGGATCACCGAGTGCCAGTGCGTGCCGGCGGCCACCACCCCGGCCCCGGTCATCGACAAGCCGTTCCGGCCCACCCACTTCTACGACGAGCAACGCCTGCTGCTCGGGCGCACCTACCGGGCCGGCGACCGGATCCGCCTGACCGCGCCGACCGGCAGCGCCGCCGCCTGGACCGTCGTCGACCTGCTCGACTCCGAGTTGGTCGCGCCGCCGCGCGTCCGGCTGCTCGCGGCGAACGTGCTCGCCTTCGGCGCCGACCCCACCGGACGACGGGACTCCGCCGACGCCATCGACCGCGCCATCGCCTTCGCCCGGCGCGCCCACCTCAAGGTGTACCTCCCGCCGGGCACCTACCAGGTCAACCGGCACATCATCGTCGACGACGTGACCATCGAGGGCGCCGGCAACTGGCACACCATCATCAAGGGCCGCGAGGTCGCCCTGCCGACCCCCGCACCGGACGGCTCGGTGCACACCGGCGTCGGGTTCTACGGCCGTGACGCCGCCGACGGCGGCAGCCGCAACGTCCACCTCTCCGGCTTCACCATCGAGGGGGACGTCCGGGAGCGCATCGACACCGACCAGGTCAACGCGATCGGTGGGGCGATGAGCGACTCCACGATCGACGGGCTCTACCTGCGCCACACCAAGGCCGGCCTGTGGTTCGACGGGCCGATGCGCAACGTCCGCGTCACCAACAACATCGTCGTCGACCAGATCGCCGACGCGCTCAACTTCCACACCGGCGTGACCGACTCCCTCGTGGCGCACAACTTCGTCCGCAACACCGGCGACGACGGTCTGGCGATGTGGTCGGAGAAGACGGCGAACGCGCGCAACACGTTCGACCACAACACCGTGCAGTCACCGACCCTGGCCAACGGCATCGCCATCTACGGCGGTACGGACACCACCGTCTCGCACAACCTCGTCGCCGACCCGGTCCGCGAGGGCAGCGGCATCCACGTCGGCGCCCGCTTCGGCGCGGAGCCCTTCACCGGGCACCTGCGGATCACCGACAACACCACCGCCCGCGCCGGCACGTACGACCTGAACTGGAACATCGGGCTGGGCGCCATCTGGTTCTTCGCCCTGGACCGCAGCATCGACGCGGCCATCGAGGTGACCGGCGACGCGTACCTCGACAGCACCTACAACGCGATCATGCTGGTGAGCGACTGGCCGGTGAAGGACCTCTACTCGATCTCCAACGTACGGTTCCGGGACATCCGGGTCGACGGCACCGGCACCTCGGTGGTCAGCGCCCGCGCGGCGGGGTCCGCCTCGTTCGCCAACGTGGACGCCCGCCACGTGGGCGCGGTGGCTGTCAACAACTGCGGTTCGTTCCACTTCACCCCGGCCGGTTCGGAGTTCACACTGACCGACCTCGGCGGCAACGACGGCGGGTGGCTCGCGCCGTGGCTGCTGCCCAACACGATCACCTGCGACGACCGGCCGCCCGTGTCGCCGCCCCCGCCTCCGGCGCAGTGGTGAACGCGGTGGGCGGCCGGACTCGTCGGGCCGCCCACCGCACGCTCAGCGCGTCCGGACGTACGCCAGTGGCACGCTCGTCGGTTGCCCGCTCCAACTGCCGAGCAGGGCCGCCCCGGCGGCCTCGGCGGCACCGGGGCGGCGGACGACGACCAACTCGACGGTGTCGGTGACGACGAGCGTGCTGTCCTCGTCGACCACCCGGCGCACGGGACCGACCGGTGCCGCGTCGGCGTCCACGGCGCCGCTGGCGGTGATCGTCACACTTGGCTCGCGCACCTCACGCCGACCGTCCACCTCGAAGTACTGCTCTGCCTGGCCGGCGCCGGTGCGGATCGCGTGGGCGAGCGCGGCGGCGTACACGTGGTCCACGCAGCCGTCGTACACCCAGCGCCGGCCGAGCACCGAGTGGTCGGTGGTGCCGACCAGCCAGGCGTCCGCACCGTCCAGGGGACCGGCCCGGTAGGTGAGCGGGACGTGATGGACCGGCCCGTCGGGGGTGCTGACCAGGATGGTCTCGATGCCGACCTCGCCGGCCGGATCGTCGAAGCGGTAGGCGCCTCGGCTCACCAGCTCGACGCCGGCGGACCCGGCGTACCAGGGTCGGTCGGGAAGCCAGGTCGCCAGCAGGTCGAGCTTCGTGGGGTTCAGGGTCGCCTTGTGCAGCAGTGCCATGCCGGCAGCCTAGTCAGAGGCCCGCGCAGGGTTGCCCCCCGATCGTGCAGCTCTCCGGTTGCCGGGCCTTCGGCCGGCTGTCGCGGACGTCGAAGCTGATCGTCTGCGAGCCTCCGGCCACCACCGCGGCGCCGGTGAAGGTGATCGACCTCCCGTCCTGTCGCCAGTTCGCGCCGTCGACGTCGTCGACGGTGGTGCCCTCGCCGAGAGTGACCACCACGGCCCAGTCCGCCACCGGTACGCCGCTCGGGTTCTCGACCACGACCGCACCGGTGTAGCCGAACAGGCGGCTGGAGTCGGTCTCGTAGCGGGCCACCATGGGCACCGGCGACGCCGGCGGCGGGGGTGGCACAGCGGACGCGGCCGGACTCGGGGGCGTGGCCGTCGCCGTCGGGGTCGGACTCGGGCGGGTGGTCGCGGACGCGGTGCTCCGCGAGGGGCGTACCGACGGGGTCGCCTTACGGGCGGCGGCGGTCGTGCCGGCCGTACCGGACGGCGACGGCGCGCCTGCCGATGCCGGCGCGGCGGTGGGTGTCGACTCGGGCGGCAACGTTATCCAGGCCGCCGTCCCCGCCAGCAGCGCGGCCCCGCCGATCAGGGCGACGAGGGTCCGACGCCGACGGCGGGTGCGCCCGGACGTGCGGAGCGCGATCAGCGGCAGCTCGGTGGTCATCGCACCGTCGCCGCGGCGCAGGTCGACCTGCTGGAACGCGAGCCAGTCGAGGATGGCCGGGAGTCGTACGGTGAGCGCCTGCCGCACCTGCTGCTCACGTGGGTCGTGCTGCTCGGCGGACCACGCGCCGTGCGTCGTGACCTCCCGCACCTCCAGCCGGCAGCCCTGGCTGGTGGCCGTGACCACGCAGGTCAGCTCACTGAGCCGGCCGGCCTCGTCGCAGGCCAGCACGAGGAGTGCCGCTTCCCGCCGCTCGGTCACCTCGACCTCGACGTCGGCCTCGAAGCCGGGCAACTCGGCCGTGCGCAGCAGCAGCCGGTCCGCCACGCCCTCGACGGTGTCGGCCTCGGCGAACCACCGTCCGAGCAGCTTCCGGTCGGTCAGTGCGAGCCAGACCCGGTCGGGCGGGTGGGACAGGTCGACCTGCGCACCGATCTCGATCACGGCGGAACTCTACGGGTTTCCCGACCGGCCCGTCCCGCCCCACCCGAGGCCGCCGGTCAGCCCCAGCGTGCCGACCGCTCGACCACCGCCGCCAGCGCGGCTCGGGCACCGGCGCTCACCTCGGTGACCACGTCGGCTGCCGGCAGCTCCCGGGCGAGGGGGTGCGCCTGCCCCGCCCACAGGTTCGCCACCGACGCGTCGCCGTCGCGCCGGGCGGCGGCCAGCAGCGGACGCGTCAGGTGCAGCACCTGGGGATAACCGGTCGGCGCCGACGCGTCGTGCTGGCGCAGGAAGTCGTTGGCCACCCCCCGAGCTCGCTTACCGGTGTACGACCGGGTCAGCGCGGTCGGCGCGGCCCCGGCCACCGCTGCCCGGTGCATCGCCGAACTGCCCGCCTCCGGGCAGCGCAGGAAGGCCGTGCCGAGCTGCGCGGCGGCGGCACCGGCGGCCAGCGCGGCGGCCAGCGCGGGACCGTCGACGATGCCGCCCGCGGCCACCAGGGGCAGGTCGCAGCGGGCGGCGACCAGCCGGAGCAGGGGCAACAGCGCGTAGTCGTCGTCGTCCGGCAGGCCACCCCGATGCCCACCGGCCTCGGTGCCCTGCACCACCACCGCGTCCACACCCAGGTCGGCGGCGACCGTCGCCGCGTCCGGGCGGGTGACGGTGGCCCACACCTCGGTGCCCCGCTCGCGCAGGGCGCGCACCGTCGCCCGGTCCGGCAGCCCGAACACGAAGGACACGACCGGGACCGGGTCCGCGAGCAGCGCGGCCACCTTCTCCGGGTACGCGTCGTCGCCGCCGACCGGCTCGCCCAGGCTCACCCCGCGCTCGGCGGCCTGCGGGGCGAGCCGTTCCGCGTACGCCCGGACGGCGGCGTCGTCCACGCCACCGGGGTCGGGCAGGAAGACGTTGACGCCGAACGGCCGGTCGGTGCGCGCGCGGACCTGCGCGACGTCGGTGGCCAACCGCTCGGTGTCGATCATCCCGGCGGCCAGGAAGCCCAGTCCACCGGCGGCGGAGACGGCTGCCACGAGCGCCGGCGTGGACGGGCCACCGGCCATCGGAGCCGCGATGATCGGGTGACGCAACGTGGACAGCACGGACATCCCACCATCCTGCCGCACCGCCGACGTTCGCTCACCGGCGCGCCGTGTGCCGCCAGCGCAGCACGCCGGCCAGGCCGAGCAGCGCCACGAGTGTTCCGGCCCCGGCCGCCAGCACCCAGGTCCGGCGGCTCAGGCCGGTGGTGTCCTCGGCGATGGGACGAACGAGGGTGGGCAACTCCGACGCGGCTGGCCCCGTCGGACGCGCGGTGGTTGCCGGTCCGTCCGTGGTCGGGTAGCGCAGGATCGTCGGGCGGGTGCCCGGTGGCTGGTCGGCGGATTCGGAGACGGTGAGCAACGACCTGCCGTCGCGGCTGTAGGTGACCGACTCACCCTGGGGCTCGTCCGGCAACGGGGTGACCCGCGCGGTGCCCGCGGTCAGCGCGCGGACCACCTCGCCATCGGGCACGTCGTACTCGAAGGCGTCGGCGTAGCTGCGCAGCACCACCCGACGCCCGTCCGGTGCGCTCGCCGCCCCGGTGATCACACCCCGTCCGAGGAACGAGAACGGGTTGCTGGTGCTCGTCGTCGGCAGGGTCACCTGGCCGACCGAGGCCAGCGGCGTCGTCGCCCCCGGCCGCAGTGCGGCGGTCGGGGCGTACAGGAAGACGGTGCCACTGCCGCCCTTCGTGATGATCAGCGGCCGACCGGACGCGTCCAGCAGCAACGCCTCCGCGTCGTGCGGGCGGTCCGGGTAGGTCATCCGGTGCAGCACCGGCTCGTCCGCTCCGGGAGCGAGTCGCCAGATGGCGATCGTCGACCGGGAGTGGTCGTTGTCGCCGATGTCGGCGACCCAGACGGTGCCGTCGCGACCGATGGCCAGGTCCTCGGTGTCGCGGGGCCGGGACGGGAAGGCCACCGCCCGGACCACCGCGCATCGCTCGTCGAGGAAGAAGATCCGGCGGCGGGCCTCGTCGTCGGCACCGTCGTTGATCATGACGTACCCGTCGTCGGTGGCGACCATCCCGGAGATCTCGCGGAGCCGGTCGTCACGCACCTGGCACACCGGCGTCCCGGCCGCCACCGCACCCGCCGCCACTGCCGGTGTCAGCGCGATGGTCGACGCCCCCGCGCCGGCGAGCAGCGCCGCCAGCGCCGCACCCGCACGGGCTCGCCGCCCCCAGGTCAACCGCCCGCGTACCCGCATCGCCCACCCTCCTCGTCACGGCCGCGCCCCGGGCCACCTGCCCATCCTGGCCGATCCGGGCCACCGGCGGGGTCAGCGCGCGGACGTGGCCGGGCCTGTCGTCGAGGAAAGGCCACCCCGGCCGGTCACTCGTTGCCAGCGGCTCGGATCGAAGCGGCAGGTCTGAGTTCCGCGATGCCGGGTAGGCAGTGGCCCGGCGGCACGTCGACACCCGCCGGGTGGGAGGCTCCGATGAGCACGTACCGGGACGACCAGGGCGACACGTTTCCTCCCCCGGAGGCGGACGCCCAGGAGCAGCGACAGGACGCCGTCGACTACGGGCCGCCGGACCGGGTGTCGGGTGACGTCGACCCGGAGGCGTCCGAGGCCGACCTGGCCGAGCAGGGCGCCCTTCCGGCCGGCACGCTCGAAGAGGTGACGTCACTGCCGGCCGACGCCAACCCGGCGGACGCCCTGGAACAGCGCCAGGAGATCCCCACCCGCGACGAGGGCCGGCGCACCTGACCGCGCGCACCACCGGCCCGGCCGCCCGAAGCCGGGGGCAGGGTCGCCAACGCGTCTGATGCCTGTGAGTCATCAAGATGACTCACAGGCATCACGCTCGGGCGGACGTCCGCATCTGGACGGCTGGCCAGCGAGCCGGCCAGCCGGCTTAACCGGCCACGCCGGCTCAGCCGGCGGTTACCTGCCAGAGCAGGAACGCGTTGAGCGCGACCACCAGTACGGCCACCAGCGACGCGGCCGCGGTGGTGAGCGGATGGTTGACCAGGTTGCCCATCAGGTCGCGCCGCCGGGTGAAGGCGACCACCGGGATCAGCGCGAACGGGATGCCGAAACTGAGGATGACCTGGGACAGGACCAGGGCTCGGGTGGGGTCGAGGCCGATGGCGAGCACGGCCAGGGCCGGCACCAGGGTGACCAGCCGGCGCAGCAGCAGTGGGACCCGCCGCCGCAGGAAGCCCTGCATGATCACCTCGCCGGCGTAGGTGCCGACGCTCGTGGAGGCCAGCCCGGACACCAGCAGGGCGACGGCGAACCCGAACGCCGCGGCGGTGCCGATGCTCTGGCCGAGCCCGGCGTGCACACCCTCCAGGCTGTCCGCGCCACCCGGGCCGCCGCCGCGGAAGCTGGCCGCCGCGATCAGCAGCATGGCGAGGTTCACCGCGCCGGCCGCGCTCAGGGCGAGCAGTACGTCGGTGCGCTGGCCCCGGAACAGGACCCGACGCTCGGTGTCGTCGGTGGCCGGGATGCGGTCGCGGGTCAGCGCGGAGTGCACGTAGATGACGTGCGGCATGACGGTGGCGCCCAGGATGCCGGCGGCCAGCAGCACACTGTCGGTGCCCTGGAGCCGGGGCACCAGACCGGCCACGGCGGAGCCGGGGTCGGAGCCGGAGGCGAGCAGGTTGGCGGTGAAGGCCAGGACGATCACACCGAGCAGTACGGCGATGGCGATCTCGAAGGCGCGGAACCCGCGCGAGCGCAGGGCGAGCACGGCGAACGCCGCCGTGCCGATGATGAGCCCGCCGGGCAGCAGCGGGATGCCGAAGAGCAGGTAGAGGGCGACCGCGCCACCGATCACCTCGGCCAGGTCGGTGGCCATGGCGACCAACTCGGCCTGCACCCACATCAGCCGGTTCAGCGGCCGGGGCAGCCGCTCCCGGCACAGCTCGGGCAGGCTGCGCCCGGTGGCCAGACCCAACTTGGCGGTGAGGGTCTGCACCAGCATCGCCATCAGGTTGGCCACCACCACGACCCAGACCAGCAGGTAGCCGTAGCGGGCGCCGGCGGCGGAGTTGGTGGCGAAGTTGCCGGGGTCGACGTAGGCGACGGCGGCGACGAACGCCGGGCCGAGCAGGATCAGCCGGCCGCGTACCCGCCCCCGGGCGCGAGCCACCTGTAGTGGAGTCGCTGTCGACGTCGCCACGTCGTTGGTGACCATCGAACACCTCTCCGTCGACACGACTTTCGTGCCGGTCCCTTCCCGTTTGGTTGGCCCGTTGGTGCCAACCTCTGGCCCGCCGGTGCCACCGAGACCGACGCGCCGGATGCATCGCGACGCGCCGCGCGCTTGACAGCGGCGGGGGTCCCCGACGAAGCTGTCTATTAGTCCTACTGTCGTAGGACAACAGGAAGGATCATCCCGAGTGATCGAGTTCGTGTTGGACAGCCGGTCGAAGGTGAACACCTACATGCAGCTCGTGCAGCAGGTGAAGCAGGCGCTGCGCGTCGGTCTGCTGACGCCGGGCGACCAGTTGCCGAAGGTCCGGGACGTCGCGCAGTCACTGGCGATCAACCCGAACACGGTGCTGAAGGCGTACCGGGAGTTGGAGATCGAGGGTCTGGTCGGCGGCCGACCCGGGGTGGGCACGTTCGTCCAGCGCACCCTGGCCGGCGCGTCCCTGCCCAACCAGGCCGAGCTCCGCGAGGACCTGGTCGCCTGGTTGCACCGCGCGCAGACCGCGGGCCTCTCGGCCGAGGACGTCATCGCCCTGGTGGAGACCACGCTGCGCGCCACCCTCGCCGACGACGCCCCGCAGAAGGAGCCCGCCTGAGCGTGCCCGGCAAGCGAACCACCAGGCACCGAAGCAACGGCTGCTCCCCCACCGCGGGCGCAGCCGGATCGAGAGGACAGAGGATGGACATGGTCTTGGAGGCCGACCGGCTGGGCAAGCGGTACGGCAGCACCTGGGCGTTGCGGGACTGCTCGCTGCACCTGCCGGCCGGCCGGATCGCCGCGCTGGTCGGGCCGAACGGCGCGGGCAAGAGCACCCTGCTGCACCTGGCCGTCGGGTTGCTCAAGCCCGACGCGGGCGCGGTCCGGGTCTTCGGCAGATCCCCCTACGGCGACACGGAGGGGCTGGCCGACATCGGGTTCGTCGCCCAGGACACCCCGCTCTACCGGGACTTCACCGCGGCCGAGCTGGTCATCGCCGGCGGCAAGCTGAACAAGCGGTGGGACGCCACGTTGGCCCGTCAGCGGTTGGCCCAGCTCGGCATCCCCCCGGACCGACCGGTCGGCAAACTCTCCGGCGGCCAACGGGCCCAGGTGGCGCTCGCCCTCGCGTTGGCCAAGCAGCCCCGGCTGCTGCTGCTCGACGAACCGGTGGCCAGCCTCGACCCCCTGGCCCGACGGGAGTTCCTCCAGTCGCTGATGGGCAGCGTCGCGGAATCCGGCACCACGGTCCTGCTCTCCTCGCACCTGCTGGCCGACCTGGAGCGGGTCTGCGACTACCTGATCGTGCTGAACTCCGCCCAGGTGCAGCTCACCGGCGCGGTCGACGACCTGGTCGCCGAGCACCGCCAACTGGTCGGCCCCCGGCACGACGACGGCGTCATCGGGGGCGTCGCCGCCGTGGTCCGGGCCAGCCACACCGATCGGCAGTCCACGCTGCTGGTCCGCACCGACGGCCCGGTCACCGACCCGGCCTGGACGGTCCGCGAGGTCAGCCTGGAGGACGTCGTGCTGGCCTACCTGGCCGACGGCACCACGCAGACCCGGCACAGCGAGTGGGGAGTGGCAGCATGATCTGGTTGACCTGGCGGCAACACCGCAAGCAGGCGCTCTACACCCTGCTGGGGCTCGTGGCGCTCGCCGCCCTGCTGGTGCCCATCGGCCTGGCCATGCGGAACACCTTCGCCGACCTCGGGCTGACGGACTGCGCCAGCCAACTCGCCCGCGCCGACGTGGCCCAGACGACCCGGGAGACCTGCGATGCGGGCTTCCGGCGCTTCGGCAACCAGTACGGCAGTCTCAGTCTGGTGGCCGTACTGCTGATCACCCTGCCGGCCCTTGTCGGCCTCTTCTGGGGCGCCCCACTGGTCGCCCGCGAGGTGGAGCACGGCACGCACCGGTTCGTCTGGACCCAGGGCGTCGGCCGGACCCGCTGGGCGCTGGTGAAGTTCGGGCTGGTGAGCGGGGCCGTCCTGGTCCTCGCGACGATCTACGGGCTGGGCATGTCCTGGTGGGTCGATCCGCTCACCCAGGCCGCGCACGAGGGCCGGTTCGGCATGATCGTCTTCGATCTGCAGGGCATCGTCCCGATCGGGTACACCCTGTTCGCCGTGGCGCTCGGCGTCTTCGCCGGCACCGTCTGGAAGCGGATGCTGCCCGCCATGGGCATCACCCTCGCCGGTTTCATCGGCGTCCGGACGGCGGTGGAGCTGCTGGCCCGACGGCACTACCAGCCGGCCCACACCCAGACCTTCCCGATCGAGGGGGAAGGGCCACCGGAGATCAGCCGGGGCGACTGGGTCCTCGCCCAGGGCGTCCGGAACCCCGACGGCACGATGATCTCGGAGGGCGGCCGGATCCAGTGTCCGCCGGGCGGTAAGGGGCCGGAGGGTCGGGTCTGCGGTGCGGAACTGGGACTCGAGCCGGGCGCGTACAACTGGCAGCTGTACCAGCCGGCGGACCGGTTCTGGCTGTTCCAGGGAATCGAGACCGGCATCTTCGTCGCCCTGGCCCTGCTCCTGCTCTACCTCGCCATCCGCCGGGTGCGCCGGATCGCGTAGTCGACGAGCGGGTGATCGCCGGGCCACGGGGGCTCGGCGATCACCCGTCCGGGCCGGTGGGTCGACCACCGGCGGCCCGTCCGTCGGGCGGGTCAGCCGGCCAGTCGGCGGTAGCGGGCGACCGAGAGCGGCAGGAAGACCGCGACCAGGACGACCGGCCAGAGCACCGCCAGCAACGGGTAGTGCTGCGCCGCCCAGGAGTCACCACCCCAGCCGGGGTTGCCGAACAACTCCCGGGTGGCCCCGACGGTCGCCGACAGCGGGTTCCAGGCCGCCACCGCACCGAGCCACGCAGGCATGGTGGACGGTGCGACGAACGCGTTGGAGAGGAAGCCGAGCGGAAACTCCAGGGTCTGCACGGCCACCACGGCCGTCTGCCCGCGGGTGACCAGCCCGAGGAAGATGCCGACCCAGATCAGGGCGAAGCGCAGCAGCAGGATCAGCCCCACCGCCGCGAGGGTGGCACCGGCCCCGCCGTACGCCCGCCAGCCGATCGCGAGACCGGTCAGCAGCAGGATCCCGAGGGTGACCACGGCGAACAGCATGTCGGCCACGGCCCGGGCCGCCAGCGGGGCCAGCGGTGCGACGGGCATCGACCGGAGGCGGTCGGTCACCCCGCGCTCCAGGTCCTCGGCGACAGCGATCGTGGTGAGGCTGATGCCGAACACCATCGTCATCACGTACATGCCGGGCATCAGGAACTCCCGGTAGCTGCCACCGCCGGGCACCTGCAACGCGCCACCGAACAGGTACGCGAACATCAGCACGATCAGGATGTTGAAGCCGAGCGAGGCGATCAGCGGGCCGGGGTCGCGTCGCCACCGGGCCAGGCCGCGCCAGATCAACGTGGCGCTGTCGGCCAGGAGGGCGGGCCGGCCGGGCGTCAGGTCCACCCCCGGGACCGGCGTGCTCACCGCGCTCATGCGGCCACCTCCTCGGTGGCCCGGGTGCGGTGCCCGGTGAGGTGCAGGAACACGTCGTCCAGGGTGGGCCGGCGCAGTGCGACGTCCGCCACCGGTACGTGCTCGGCGTCCAACGCCCGCAACACGTCGACGAGCGCGCCCGCCCGGTGACCGACCTGGACGCTCACCATTCGCCGGTCCACGTCGACGGTCGGTTCGTCGCCGGCCACCCGGCGTACCTGGGCGACGGCGGCGGCGAGGTCGGCCGGGGCCGCGACGACCACCTCGATCCGGTCGCCACCGAGGCGGGTCTTGAGGTCGTCCGGAGTGCCCTCGGCGATCACCCGGCCGGCCTCGACCACCGAGATCCGGTCGGCGAGTTGGTCGGCCTCGTCCAGGTGCTGGGTGGTGAGCAACACGGTGGTGCCGGTACGCACCAACTCCCGGACCGACTCCCACACCTCGTTGCGGCCCCGCGGGTCCAGCCCGGTGGTGGGTTCGTCGAGGAAGAGGACCGCGGGGGCCAGGATCATGCCGGCCGCCAGGTCGAGCCGGCGCCGCATGCCCCCCGAGTACGTGCGGACCGGCTGCTCGGCCGCATCGGCGAGACCGAAGCGCTCCAGCAGCTCGACCGCTCGCTGCCGGGCACGGCGGCGGCCCAGGTGGAACAGCCGGCCGAAGAGCACCAGATTCTGTCGGCCGCTCAGGGCCTCGTCGAGCGCGGGATGCTGCCCCACCAGCCCGATCCGGTAGCGCACCTCGTCGGGCTGGCGGGTCACGTCGAACCCGGCGACCTCGGCACGCCCCCCGTCCAGCCGGAGCAGGGTGGACAGGATCCGTACCGAGGTGGTCTTGCCGGCCCCGTTCGGGCCGAGCAGACCACACACCGTCCCCGGCCGCACCCGCAGGTCGAAGCCGTCCAGCGCGTAGCGGTCCCGATACCGCTTACGCAGCCCGTCCGCCACTATCGCGTCACCTCTTGTCGGCACAGCGCTCCCCTTCCGCAGGCGTTCAACCGCGCTACCGTACAACATACGGTAGGGATTACGGGAACGATGCTTCGACTAGGTTCGGCAGATGACGATCTCGATCTCCGTGGACGGTCGGCGGTTCCGGGCCGTGGCAGACGTGGTGGCCGGTGAGGTGGGCACGCAGACCGTCTTCACGTACCACGAGCGGGCCGGCGAGGTGTGGGCCGAGTACGCCGGCGGGTCCATCCGGCGCGGCCACCTCGTCGGCACCCGGGAGGGCGACCGACTGGACTTCCGGTACGTCCTGCTCAACGCCGACGGTCAGACGTCCTCGGGGCACTGCGTCTCGGAGGTGTCGGTGCTGCCCGACGGCCGGGTGCGGCTGCACGAGACCTGGTCCTGGGAGTCCCGGCCGGGCAGCGGCAGCAGCGTGGTGGAAGAGGTGCCGAGTCCCTGACGGTTCGTCGACGGGGGCGGTCGCGGCTACGCGGGCTCGGTGGTCCCGACCTGGCCCGCGACGCCGACGTTCAGCGGATCGGCCAGGAGTTTGTCGAAGGCCAGCTCGGCCGCCCCGATCAGGACGGCGTCGCGGCCGAGTGCCGCCGCCCGCAGGCGCAGGTGCTCGCGGGAGGCCGGCAGCGGCATCGTGTCCAACCGCTCGCGGACGACGTCCGCTCCGGCGGTGAAGATGTCGCGAAGCGACCCGCCGAACACCACGGCGTCGGGGTTGACCACGTTGACCAGGTTCGCCACGCCGAAGCCGAGCCACCCGGCGACCTGCTCGACGGCGGCCCGGGCGGTTCGGTCGCCGTCGGCCGCCGCGCGCAGCACCTCGGCCACCGCCGCGCGGTCGCTCGGATCCCGGCCCGCGTGCCGCAACAGGGCGGCCTCGGAGATCTCGGTCTCCCAACAGCCACGTGAGCCGCAGCCGCAGGGCAGGCCGTTCGGGTTGACGACCATGTGGCCGACCTTGCCGCTGTGCCCGCGGTGCCCGATCACCAGCCGGCCACCGACGATGATGCCGGCGCTGATGCCCAGGTCGCCGTGCAGGTAGATGACGTCGTCGATGCCCACCGCCACGCCCCGGACGTGCTCGGCCAGCCCGGCGATGTCGGCCAGGTCACCGGCCACGAAACCGGGGCCGCCGCTGAACTCCGCCTCCAGCGCGACGCCGAGCGTCTCGTCGATGCTGGCGATCCGGATCCGGCCGTCCTGACCACGGGTGGTGTCGGTGACCGCGGCGGCGCCGCCGACCAGCAGCGCGTCGGTGACCACGGACCGTTCCATGTCCCGGACCAGGTCGGCGAGGGGCCGGACGGCGTCGATCGCCGACAGGCCGCTGGGTCGCGGGATCTCCCGCCGATCGAGGATCTGCCCACCGAGGCCGACTCGTGCGGCGCGGAGCCGGTCCGCGTCGATGCTCAACGCGTGGGCGTAGACCCGGTCGGAGCGGGGACTGACCACGAGTGAGGGCCGGCCGGCGCGGCGGGCGGTGGTCGGCGCCTCCTCGGTGACCAGGCCGCCGGCGACCAGGTCGGCCGCGAGCGCGCCGATGGTGCTCCGGTTGAGGCCGAGCCGGCTCGTCAGTTCGGCCCGGGACGTCGGCCCGTGCACGTGGACGTAGCGCAGCACGGCGCCGAGATTCTGCCGCCGGATCTCCTCCTGGCTGGCGCCGGGGACCGACGGCAGCGGAGGTTCGGTCTGGCGTCCGACGCCGGCAGGCCTGGACCGGACGGGTGTTGCCACGGTCAGACCTCCTTCCGGGTCGGTGCCGGGTGGCGCGGGGCAGTCCGGACGACGATGGGTCCCGGAAGAGGAGATCCGGGACCCATCGGCCTTGCTGCCTACCGTGCGGTGATTACTTGGTGAGCGGCGCGAGCTTCGGGTCGTTGGCGTACGCCTCGGCCGCGTTCGCCTTGGTGACGGCGACCGGCGGGAGCAGGTACGTGTCGACGACCTTGCTGCCGTTGTTGTAGGACTTGGTGTCGTTCACCTGCGGGGCGTTACCGGCCTGGAGAGCCTTGACCATGTTGATGGTCTCCTTCACCAGGTTGCGGGTGTCCTTGTTGATCGTCATGTACTGCTCGCCCTTGACGATCGACTTGACCGACTCGACCTCGGAGTCCTGGCCGGTGACGATCGGGGTCGGCTTACCAGCGCCCTTGACCGAGGTCAGGATGGCGCGGGCCAGCGTGTCGTTCGGGGAGAGGACGCCGTCCAGCTCCTTGCTGCCGTACGTCGAGGTCAGCAGCTGGTCCATGCGGGCCTGCGCACCCTCGGCCTTCCAGCCCTGGATGGCGGTCTGCTTGACGTCCTTCTGACCCGAGGCGACGACCACGTTGCCCTTGTCGATCTCCGGCTTCAGCACGCTCATCGCGCCGTCGAAGAAGACACCGGCGTTGTTGTCGTCCGGCGAGCCGGAGAACAGCTCGATGTTGTACGGGCCGTTCGGCTTCTTGGCCTTCATGCCGTCCAGCAGGGCCTGGCCCTGGAGCTGGCCGACCTTGAAGTTGTCGAACGCGACGTAGTAGTCGAGGTCCGGGGTGTTCTTGATCAGCCGGTCGTAGGCGATGACCTTCACACCGGCGGCGTGCGCCGCCGCGACCTGGGTCGACAGCTGCGCGGCGTCGGTCGCGCCGATGACGATGACCTTGGCGCCCTTGGTCACCATGGAGGTGATCTGCGCCTGCTGGTCGGCGACGGTGGTCGACGCGCCGGCGTACTGCACGTTGCCCTCGAAGCCGGCCTCCTTGAGGCCGTTGCTGAACAGGTCACCGGCGAGGACCCAGTTCTCGGAGGTCTTGGCCGGCAGGGCCACGCCGATCAGCGAGTTGGCCGGGAAACCCTTGGCGGCGTCGCCCTTGGAACCGGAGTCGCCGTCACGGCCGGAGCCGCAACCGGCGAGGGCCAGCATCGCGGCGGCGCTGATGGCGACCACCGACGTGCCGAAGAATTTACGCATGGTGAGGACTTGCCTTTCTGGATGTGTAACGGGGTGGTGAGGGGTCGGTGACCGTCAGCTGGACACCGCTGCCTTGGCGGGCTCGCGCTCCGCGTCCGGCGGTGAGGCGGGTGGAGCGGAGTCCTCGCGGCGGAACGGCCGCATCAGGCTCCCGATGATGGAGAAGCGCCCCTGGCTCTTGTTGTAGACGTCGATCGCGACGGCCAGCAGCAGGACCAGGCCCTTGATGATCTGGACCTTGTCGGTGCCCACGCCCTGCAGCTGGAGGCCGTTGTTGAGCACGGCCATCACGAGACCACCGACGATCGACCCACTGATGGTGCCGATACCGCCGGCGACAGCCGCGCCACCGATGAAGACCGCGGCGATCGCGTCCAGCTCCCAGCCGTTGCCGTCCTGCGGTCCGGAGGCCGCCGAACGGGCCACGAAGATCATGCCGGCCAGCGCGGCCAGGACGGACATGTTCATCATGACGAAGAAGTTGACCCGCTTGAGCTTCACGCCGGACAGCTCGGCCGCCCGGGAGTTGCCGCCCACCGCGTAGATGTGCCGGCCACCGGCCGTGTTGCGGGTGTAGAAGGAGTACGCGATGACCAGCAGCAGCAGGATGATGCCGGAGATCGGGAAGCTGGTGCCGACCCGACCGCTGGCGAAGCGCAGCGAGGCGAAGGCGATCACGCCGACCATGACGGCCATTCGCAGGACCGAGATCCACATGGGTGCCGGGTCGGCGTCCATGGCCCGCCGGGTCTTACGGGCCTGAAGCTCGCGCCACACCACGGCCACCGCGGCGGCCAGGCCGAGCAGCAGCGTCGCGTTGTTGTAGCCGGTGTCCGGCCCGAACTCGGGCAGGAAGCCGGAGCCGATGTCCCGGAAGCCCTCCGGCACCGGAATGCTCTGCGCGTTGCCGATGAACTGGTTGCCGCCGCGGAAGAGCAGCATGCCGGCCAGGGTGACGATGAACGCCGGCACCCCGACGTACGCCACCCAGAAGCCCTGCCAGGCGCCGATCACCGCGCCGATGGCGAGACCGAACACGATGGCGGCGGGCCACGGCAGGTCCCACTCGGTCATCGACTTGGCGACCAGGATGCCGGTGAAGGCCGCGACCGAGCCGACCGACAGGTCGATGTGCCCGGCGACGATCACCATGAGCATGCCGATGGCCAGAATCAGGATGTACGAGTTCTGCTGGAACAGCGCGATCAGGTTGTCCGAGCGCAGCGTCAGCCCGTTGGTCCAGATCTGGAAGATCAGGACGATCGCCACCAGGGTGAAGATCATCCCGAACTGGCGCGCGTTGGAGGTCGTACCTCCAAACAGATTCTTCTGAAGGTCCTTGATACGGCTCATCGGGAGGCCAACTTCTTCGTCGAGGTCATCTGCTTCATGAGGTTTTCCGGGGTGGCGTCCGCCCGAGCGATCTCGCCCGTGATGGCGCCTTCGAACACGGTGTAGATGCGGTCGCAGAGCCCGATCAGCTCAGGCAACTCCGAGGAGATGACGACGACGCCCTTCCCCTGGTCGGCGAGCCGCTGGATGATGCCGTAGATCTCGTACTTGGCGCCGACGTCGATGCCGCGCGTCGGCTCGTCGAGGATCAGCAGGTCCGGGTCGGTGAACATCCACTTCGCCAGCACGACCTTCTGCTGGTTGCCGCCGGAGAGCTTCGAGACGCCCTCGTCGACCGTCGGGGCCTTGGTCCGCAACTCCTTGCGGTACGCCTCGGCCGCCTGGTACTCCTCGACCTCGTTCAGGACGCCGTGGTGCCGGATCTTGGACAGCTTGGCGGCCACCGTCGACGTCTTGATGTCGTCGAGCAGGTTGAGGCCGATCGCCTTGCGGTCCTCGCTGACGTACGCGAGGCCGTTGTCGATCGCGTCCGCGACCGACTTCAGGACGATCTCCTTGCCGTCCTTGATGATGGTGCCCGACTCGTACACCCCGTAGGAGCGGCCGAAGACACTCATCGCGAGTTCCGTGCGGCCCGCGCCCATGAGACCGGCGAAGCCGACGATCTCGCCGCGGCGCACCACGAAGCTCTCGTTCTTGCAGACCTGCCGGTCGGCGGAGATCGGGTGCCGGACGTTCCAGTTGCGGACCTCGAAGAAGACGTCACCGATCTTCGGGGTGTGGTCCGGGAACCGGCTGCCCAGCTCACGGCCGACCATCCCCCGCACGATCCGGTCCTCGTCGACCCCGTCCGCCTTGACGTCGAGGGTCTCCACGGTCCGGCCGTCGCGCAGGATGGTGATCTGGTCGGCGATCGCCTCGATCTCGTTCAGCTTGTGCGAGATCATGATCGAGGTGATGCCGCGGGAGCGGAAGCCGCGCAGCAGGTCCAGCAGGTGCCGGGAATCCGCCTCGTTCAGCGCGGCCGTCGGCTCGTCCAGGATGAGCAGCTTCACGTCCTTGGCGAACGCCTTGGCGATCTCCACGAGTTGCTGCTTGCCGACACCGATGTCCTTGATCAGGGTGTCCGGGTCCTCCTGGAGACCGACCCGGGCCATCAGGTCCAGCGCCATCCGGTTCGCGGCCTTCCAGTCGATCGCGCCCCGCTTGCGCGGCTCGTTGCCGAGGAAGATGTTCTCGGCGATCGACATGCCTGGAATGAGCGCGAGCTCCTGGTGGATGATCACGATTCCGGCGCTCTCGCTGGCCCGGATGTCGGAGAACTTGGTCTCCGACCCCTGGTAGACGATCTGGCCGTCATAGCTGCCGTACGGGTAGACCCCGCTGAGGACCTTCATCAGCGTGGACTTGCCCGCACCGTTCTCGCCGCAGATGGCATGGATCTCACCGGCGCGAACCACCAGGTTGACGTCGGAGAGGGCCTTGACTCCGGGGAACTCCTTGGTGATGGAGCGCATCTCAAGGAGGGTCGGCACGTTGCTCATCGCTCGTACCACCTCGCCAACGTCATCGGTTGCCTCCGGAAGGTTGAACCTTCACTTGGTTTTGTTGTTGTCGGCAACGTATTGCGGCCGAAGGGCCATCCGCAAGGCGAGGGACTGTTGAAAATGTAACAATCCGGCAATATCGACGACGCACAGTTTTCGCCTGTCACAGCCGCCTCCGCAGCCCCTCCCGGCACCTTGGCCCGTCGGTGGCAACGTTGTCAAATGGAGACAACGCCGCGCCCGGCTCCCCTGTTCCTCGACAGGCCCGCGACCAGCCACGATCCGCGGCAGGCCGGAAAGGGGGTGCCACGCCGCGCGCTCGGCACCATCGAATGATCATGATGAAACCGCGACACCGACGCCGCGCCCGGAACGGCCCGGCGACCGCCGGGCAGGGGTGTGACCCGCGCCTCAATCGCCGGGACGGATCGACGATGATCGTCGCCTCAGGGCCGCCACCAGGAGACGGATCCGTGGCTTAACGTCCCTTAAGGGCGGATCGGGGGCCATCCGACCGGGCTCACGCCCCGGTGCCGACCGGTCAACTCGGGCGCAGCACCGCCTTGATCACCCCGTCGTCGCGGCGGTCGAAGCGGCGGTACAACTCCGGCGCGTCGGCCAGGGTGCCGTGGTGGGTCACGACGACGCTGGGCCGGGCGCGACCGGCGACGACCAGGTCGCGCAGCAGGACGGTGTAGCGGCGGTCGTGGGTGCGGCCGAACCGGACGGCGACGCCCTTGGCGAACAGCGTCCCCCACGG
Source organism: Micromonospora sp. NPDC048905 (assembly GCF_040649655.1). Lineage (NCBI taxonomy): Bacteria > Bacillati > Actinomycetota > Actinomycetes > Micromonosporales > Micromonosporaceae > Micromonospora > Micromonospora sp. NPDC048905. The sequence goes on from NZ_JBEZFV010000001.1 coordinate 500,842, forward strand.
TGCGACAAGATCCTCGTGGGCGTCCGCGCCGGGTCCGGGGCGCAGGTCCTTCTCCGGATAGACGCCCGCGACCGCGATCGCCCCGGCGGGGTTGACCAGCCGGGCGGCGTCCGCGATGACCTGGTCCGGGCGTTCCCGGTCGGGGCGCTCCCGGTCGCGGGCCTGGAACCCGACCGCGTCGATCACCTTGTCGACTCCGCCCAGCTTCTCCTCCCCGAGCGGCAGCCCCACCCGCGCCCGGTCGGCGCGGATCTGCTCGACCGGATCCCCCCGGCGGAAGTCGACGGGCACGGCACCGATCTCCCCGGCCTTGTCCAGCCGAGCGTCGACACCGTCGACGCAGTAGACGACCCGGGCGCCCCGCAGCAGCGCCGCGTAGGCGCCGAGCAGGCCGATGGTTCCGGCCCCGAAGACGGCCACCGTGTCACCGGGCTCGACCCCGGCGAGGGTGGCGGCGGCGTGCCACCCCGTGACGAACGCGTCGGCCAGCAGCACGAAGTCGTCCTCGTACCCGTCCCCCGGCTCACCGGGCACGGGTACGCAGTTGGCGTCGGCCCACGGCACGCGCAGCAGGTCGGCCTGGGCACCGCGATAGGGGCCCATCCCGGCGTAGCCGTACGCCGCGCCCGGCCCCTCCGCCCGCGCCCGCAGACAGGCAGCCGAGAGCCCTCGGGCGCACATCACACACGTCCCGCAGAACAGGTGCGTGGGGATCACCACCCGGGTGCCCGGCCGGACCGTCTGCACCGCCCGGCCCACCTCCCGCACCACGCCCAGTGGCTCGTGGCCGAGCACCAGCCCGGGGGTGGCACCGGTCCGTCCGTCGTACATGTGCAGGTCGGTGCCGCACAGCGCGGTGGAGGTGATGCGCACGAGCGCGTCGGTCTCCGCCTCCAGCGTCGCGTCGGGCACCTCCCGCACCGCGACGGTCCGGACGTCGGTGTAGACGACGGCTCGCATCCCGGGTCTCCTGTTCGGTGACGAAAGAGCCGGTCTTCCCCCGACCGGGCCGTTCATGCCCGGGGGCGTTGGAGCGCGGTGCTATCTTAGGGCTCCTAAGTTACTTCCTAGCGAGACAAAGGTTCGGGATGCCACGGCAGGGACTCACCAGCGCGCGCGTGTCGGCCGCCGCGGCCGAACTGGCGGACGCGGTCGGCCTGTCCCGGTTGACCGTCGCGGCCGTGGCCCGGCACTTCGGCGTCTCGGACGCCGCGCTGTACGTGCACGTCCGCAGTCGCGACGCGTTGATCGAGCAGGTCGCCGTCCGGGCGGCGGCCGCGCTCGCCGACGAGCTCGCGATGGCCGTGGCCGGACGATCGGGCCACCGGGCTCTCGTCGGGTTCGCCGACGCCTGGCGCGCGTTCGCCGTGGCGCGCCCGGGGCAGTACGCCGCGACGCAGCTCCCGCTTCCGCCCGAGGTCGGCACGAGTTCGGCCGGGCATCTGCGCCTGATCGAGCTGAGCTACGCGATGCTGCGCGGCTACGGGCTCGACGAGCCGGCGCTGACCGACGCGATGCGGTTCGTCCGCAGCACCCTGCACGGCTTCGCGAGTCTCGAAGTCGTCGACGGATTCGGGCATCCGCGCGCCGTGGACGCGTCGTGGCACTCGATCCTCGACGCGGTCCACACCACCTTGAGCACCTGGCCAACCCACAGACGGGAGCAGCAGTGAACAGTCGTGACCAGTCGACCGAGTCGGCCGACGGCACCCGCCTGGTGGTGCGACGCCTGGGCGTCGGAGACCCCGTCATCCTGGTGCACGGCTCGGGTGGCGGGCTGCACTCCTGGGCCACGGTGGCTGAGCACCTCGCCCACGACCACGAGGTGTGGCTGCCGGCGCGGCGCGGCTACGGCCCCAGTGACGTCCCGGCCGGCACCAAATCCTTCCGGGACGAGACCGCCGACCTGCACGCCGTCATCGAGGCGGCCCGCCAATCCTCGAGTCGACCGGTCCATCTCGTCGGCGCGTCCTACGGAGCGACGGTGGCGCTGCACACCGCCCTGGCCGATCCGCGCCACGTCCGCTCCCTGGCCATCTTCGAACCACCGCTCTTCGCGGCCGGGGCGGAGATCGTGCCGCTGCTCGACCGGTACCGTGCCGCCTTCGAGCGCGACGACGCCGCCGCGATGGCAGCGGTTCTGAACGACGTGACGCGGGTCCCGGCCGAGATCGTCGCCGCGATCGCCGCCGGCGCGGCCGATCGGGTGCCCGACCCGGTCGAGGCGCGCCGCTCGGCGATCGGCTGGCTGCACGATCTCGAGGCCCTCGCGCAGGACAGCACCGACATCGCGCGGTGGTCCGCGATCGCCGTGCCGACTCTCCTGTTGGCAGGCGCGGACACCTGGGAGCCGATGCCCACCACGATGAACGCTCTCGCCAGGACGATTCCGGCAGCCCGCCACGTCGTCTGGCCGGGCCAGTCGCACTTCGTGACCATGACGGCACCCACCCTGGTCGCCGACGCCCTGCGGCAGTTCTTCGCCGGTGACTCCGCGAAACGGTGACCGCCGTCAGCCCATCGAACGCACCCGGTCGGGCTCGATGGTGAGGATGATCCGGACCTGGTCCCGGCCACCGAACCACGGGTACGGCCCACCGAGGTAGCGCTGCGCCAACGTGTCGATGTGCTCGGCGGCGCCCTCGGTGCTGGCCCCCACCACCCGCCCCCGAACCTCGTGGTAGCGGCCCGGCTTCTGCGGGTCGGAGATCGCCACCGCCACCCGTGGGTCCCGCCGGACGTTCCGCGTCTTCTGGTGGGATTCCACCGTGTTGATCAATATGTACGTGCCGTCGGTGTCCACCCAGGTCTGGGTGAGCTGTGGCGAGCCGTCGGGCATCAGCGTCGTGACGAAGCAGGTGCTCGGCTCGCGCAGCAGCGTGAGCAGGTCATCGGGCAGATCCACGAGACAGTCCCCTTCCGCGTGACCAACCGTGTGGTGATCACCGGCCAACGGTCGCACAAAACTGCGTTGTCACTCAGTAGCATCGGCAGGGGACGATGTTCGTGCGGACCACTCCCCCGACCGGATCGGGCACCCGACATGACGACCGAGCAGACCACCTCTCCGTCACGTACCGGCGTCGGCATCGCCGCCAGTGCCCTGGGCCAGAGCGTCCGGGGCGGTCGCCAGATCCTGGCCGACGTCTCGCTGGCCATCGCACCTGGCGAACTGGTCGCGATCATCGGCGCCAGCGGGGCCGGCAAGACCAGTCTGCTGGAGCTGCTGGCCGGGGTACGGCGACCGACGGCGGGCGCCGTGACCTACGACGGCACCGCCCCGGCGGGAGCGATCGGTTTCGTCCCGCAGGACGACATCATCCACCGCGAGCTACCCCTGGCCCGCACCCTGCGCTACGCCGCCCGGCTGCGTCTGGCGCCCGGCACCGGGCCGGCCGAGGCCACCCACCGAGTCGCGGAGGTGCTCGCCGAGTTGCGCCTCACCGACCGGGCCGACACCCCGGTGGGCCTGCTCAGCGGTGGCGAGCGCAAACGCGCCAGCATCGCCGTCGAGCTGCTCACCCGGCCCGGCGTGTTCTTCCTGGACGAACCCACCTCGGGGTTGGACCCGGCGATCGCCGTGGAGTTGCTCCGAGTGCTGCGTACGCTCGCCGACTCCGGGACCACTGTGGTGCTCACCACCCACCAGATCACCGACGTGGACCGCTGCGACCGGGTTGTCGTGCTGACCCGTCAGGGCCGTCTGGCGTTCACCGGCACGCCCGCCGCCGCCCGGGAGTTCTTCGACCTGCCGTCCCTCGTCGAGGTGCACCTGCGGCTCGACGAGGCGGCACATCCGGCCGAGTGGCCCGACCGCTTCGCCGCGCGGCGTGACGCCAGCCCGGCGGCCGGTGCGATCGGCGACGGTGACAGCGCCCTGCCAACGCCCCGGCGGGTCGGCCGGCTGCGCCAGTGGGCCGTCCTCACCGCGCGCAACGTGGAGATCGTCGTCCGCAGTCGACTGACCCTGGCGATCCTGCTCGGCTCACCGGTGCTGGTGCTCGGCATGTTCGCGCTGCTGTTCCGTCCGGGGGCGTTCGAGCCCACCCGACCGAGCCCGACCGTGACCGTGATGATCCTGTTCTGGATCGCGTTCGGCGGCTTCTTCTTCGGGCTGACCTACGGGCTACTGCAGATCTGCACCGAGCTGCCGATCCTGCGCCGGGAGCGACTGGCGGGTGTCCGGCTGCTGCCGTACCTGCTGGGTAAGGTCGCGGTGCTGCTGCCGCTGCTGGCCCTGGTGGACCTGGCGCTGCTCGGGGTGTTGCGCGGGATCGACCGGCTGCCGCCGGTCGTCGGCACCGACTTCGCGGCCCTGTACGCGACCCTGTTGCTCTCCTCGGCGGCGGCGCTCACCCTCGGCCTGCTGTGCTCGGCGGCGGTCTCCGACGCGGCCCAGGCGACGCTGCTGCTGCCGATGCTCTGCTTTCCGCAGGTGCTCTTCGTCGGTGCCATCCTGCCGGTGCCGGCCATGGCGGTCGGCGGTCAGTGGCTCAGTGTCGCGATGTCGAACCGCTGGGCGTTCGAGGGTCTGGGGCACACCGCCGGGGTGGAACGGCTCTGGCGCGACGGCGGCTCCCCGCTCGGCCCGCCGCTGCTGGCCACGTACGGTGACAGCTTCTCCCGGCCGGTCTGGGTGAACTGGCTGGTGCTCGGCGGCTTCACGGTGCTCTTCCTCGTCGCCGCCTGGGCGGTGCTGGCCCGACGGGACTCCCGTCATGCGTCCTGAACTGATCCCGCACGCCTCCCCCGCGGCGCTGCCGGGATACGCCGCCACCGGCCGGATCGACGAGCTGCGCGCCACCGAGTACCGCCACCTGGACACCGCCGGGCAGGTGTACCTCGACTACGCCGGTGCCGGGGTCGTGGCGCGAGCCCAGGTACGCGAGCATCACGACCGGCTGCTGGCCGGCCTGTACGGCAACCCGCACTCGGAGAACCCCGGCAGCGCGGCGGCCGGTTCCCTGGTGGAGTCGGCACGACGCGCGGTTCTCGATTTCTTCCACGCGGACCCGTCCGAGTACGCGGTGGTCTTCACACCGAACGCCAGCGGCGCCTGCCGACTGGTCGGTGAGGCGTACGACTTCGGCCGCACCGCTCCGCTCGTGCTGACCTGGGACAACCACAACTCGGTGAACGGCATCCGCGAGTACGCCCGCGCGGCCGGCGCGGCCGTACGTTACGTACCGCTGAGTGGGCCGGAGCTGCGGGTCGCGGAGTCGGACCTGGCCACGGTGCTGCACGCCGGCCGTGGCGCGCGGCGGGGTCGGGGCCTGTTCGCCTACCCGGCGCAGAGCAACTTCTCCGGCGTGCGGCACCCGCTGGACTGGGTGGAGGTGGCCCACCAGCACGGCTACGACGTGCTGCTCGACGCTGCCGCCTTCGCGCCGACGAATCGGCTGGATCTCCGCGTCGTCCGGCCGGAGTTCGTGTGTCTGAGCTGGTACAAGCTCTTCGGCTACCCGACCGGGATCGGCGCGCTGCTGGCCCGCCGCGACGCGCTGGCCCGACTGCGCCGGCCGTGGTTCGCCGGTGGCACGATCCGCGCGGTCAGCGTGCAGGGTGACTGGCACCGGTCGATGGACGACGAGTCGGCGTTCGAGGACGGCACGCTCAACTTCCTGAGCATCCCGGACGTGGAGTTCGGACTGCGGTGGCTGGACACGATCGGCGTGGACCTCGTGCACGCCCGGGTCGGTCTGCTCACCGAGTGGCTGCTGGCGCGGCTGACCACGCTGCGGCACGCCAGCGGTCAACCCCTGGTGCAGGTGTACGGGCCGACGACGGGCGCGGGCCGTGGCGGCACGGTGACGTTCAACCTGCGCGACCCGGACGGTGCCCTGGTCGACGAGCGGTTGGTCGCGCGGGAGTCGGCGGAGGCCGGCTTCGCCCTGCGAACCGGCTGCTTCTGCAACCCGGGCGCGGGCGAGGGCGCGTTCGGCATCAGCCGGGACTCGGTGCGGCGGCGGCTGTTGGCGCAGGTCGACACGATCGACCAGTACCTTGCCGCGCTGCGCCTGCCGACGGGCGGCGCCGTCCGTGTCTCGTTCGGGCTGGCGTCCACCGCGACCGACGCGGAACGGTTCGTCGCCTTCGTCCAGTCGACCTACCTGGACCGTGGTGCCGGCGTCGAGGCGTCGCTGCCACCGCGGTTGCGGTGTTGACGCGGACGAGGCGGCGCGGCTAGCTGACCTGGACCACCGGTGCCGGGCGGTGCCTGATCTCCTCCATGAACGGGAACTGGGCGGTGAGTTCGGCGATGGTCAGCCCGGCCTGCCAGGCCGCGGCCACCTTGGCGACCTGCAACAGGTCCATCACGTCGCCGCGCGCCAGCACCTCGCCGGACACCCGCAGATCGATCATGAAGTAGCGGGCCTGCGATCCCAGCTTCACGCAGACCTCGCCCTGCCCGGAGTGCAACTCCGCGCAGGTGAAACGGCCCCGCCCCTGCTCGGGGGCGGTGACCTGGCCGAGTTCGAGCCCGTGGCGGGCAGCGGTGTCGATGAGCGCGGGGGCCAGACCACCTCGCTCGACCAGATCCGGGTAGAGGCGCACACCCAGCGCCGTCGACGCGTCGCTCATGACTGACTCCCACTTCCTTGTGACAGAGACCAGCAGCGCGCGGGTTACGAGAAGGTTTCCCGCACGCCTCGCCATCCTGTCCCGGGTGGACACCCCACGGCAATAGGAAGGGTCGATTCGACCGCTATCGAGTAACCCCCGCCCGACGACGACGGCGACGGCGCGAAGGGCGTTGCGGGCGTATTGGAAACACTCTTGACAGAAAGACTTGATATCGACATGCTTCTCTACGGAGAGCGCTCTCCGCCCTTCGCCGCGCAGCCTCCACCACTCCCCGCCGAGGAGCCTCCCGTGTTCACAGCCCGCACCCGGTCTCGTCCCCTCGTACTCCTGGCGGTCGCCCTCGTCGCGACCGCCGCGGCGCTCGTCCCGGCCCATCCCGACCGAGCCGAGGCCGCCATCGGCTCGATCAGCTGGCAGGACGAGTTCAACTCCCCGGCCGGCACGCCCGTCGACCAGAACAAGTGGCGCTTCGACATCGGCGGCAGTGGTTGGGGCAACAACGAGCGGCAGTACTACACCAGCAGCACCAGCAACGCCGTCCACGACGGCCAGGGCAACCTGGTCATCACGGCCCGCCGGGACAATCCCGCCAACTACCAGTGCCACTACGGGCGCTGCGAGTACACGTCGGCGCGGCTGCTGTCGGCGGCCACCTTCACCCAGACGTACGGCCGGTTCGAGGCCCGGATCAAGATTCCACGCGGCCAGGGCATCTGGCCGGCGTTCTGGATGCTCGGCACAGGCGGTGGATGGCCCGACGCCGGCGAGATCGACATCATGGAGAACATCGGCCGGGAGCCCAACACCGTGTACGGCACCGTGCACGGGCCCGGCTACTCCGGCGGCGGCGGCATCACCGGCAGCCGCAATATCGGGGCGCCGCTCGCCGACGGCTTCCACACCTACCGGGTGGACTGGGAGCCGAACGTGATCACCTGGTACCTGGACGGGGTCCAGTACCACCGGGTCGACCCCGCGCGGCTCGGCGGCAACCGCTGGGTGTTCGATCACCCCTTCTTCATGATTCTCAACGTGGCGGTGGGCGGCAACTGGCCCGGCTACCCGGACGGCTCCACGCAGTTCCCGCAGCAGATGCTCGTCGACTACGTCCGGGTGTCCAGCTACACCTCCGGCGGCGGCGAGCCGACTCCCGGCACCAGCCGGATCCGGGGCGCGCAGAGCGGGCGGTGCATCGACATCCCCAGCGCCAACCCGGTCGAGGGCGCCAAGCTCCAGATCTGGGACTGCAACACCACCGCGGCCCAGTCCTGGACCTTCGCCTCCGACGGGACGGTCCGCGCGATGGGCAAGTGCATGGACCCCGCCTGGGCCGGCACGGCGAACGGCACCGAGGTCAACCTGGTCAGTTGCAACGGCAACACCGCGCAGCGCTTCACCCTCAACGGCGCCGGCGACCTGGTCAACGTCAACGCCAACAGGTGTGTGGACGTGCGGGAGGCCAATCCCAACAACGGCGGCAAGCTGCACCTGTGGGACTGCATCGGGGCCGCCAACCAGAAGTGGTCCCGCGTCTGAGGACACCGACACGAGCGGGTGGGCCGTCCGACAGCACCTCCGGATGGCCCACCACCGTCCGGTGCTCGGGTTTACCTCGATAGGACAAAGGACCGCGTGACGCCCCGCTATGTTCGGATACGTCCAGAATCCGGCATTTCGGGAGTCAGCTCATGTCGCACCATCTCGACACCCCCCTCGCCGCGCAGGGCGGCCAGCTCTACATCGACGATCTGTACGTCTTCAACGGCGACCGCGCCACGGTGTTCGTCATGGATGTCAACAGCTCGGTGACGAAGGCGGACATCAAGCGCGGCTTCCACGCCGAGGCGCGGTACGAGATCAAGATCCACTTCAACGGCGCGGAGATGGAGGGGCTGACCTACCGGTTCGCCTTCGGCGAGCCCGACGGCAACGGCAGGCAGACCTTCCAGTTGTACGAGCTCGCCGGCGCGGATGCCCGCGACGACGCCGCGATGGGCACTCCCATCGCCGAGGGACACACCGGCGAGGTGTCGACCGGCGGCAACGTCCGGATCTGGGCCGGGCGGATCACCGACCCGTTCTACGTCGACCTCGACGAACTCGCCACCATCAACGGCGCGATCAAGAACGGCGCCCGGGTGGACCGGTCGGCCTGGCGGATGGACCAGGCCAAGAACAGCTTCGCCGGTACGACAGTCGAGTCGATCGTCCTCGAGGTCTCCCACGACGAGCCGCTGTTGCGCGACGGCACCGACATCGGCGTCTGGTGCCGCACGATGCTGGCCACCGACGCCGGCGGGTGGCGACAGATCAACCGCGCCGGCCACCCGATGATGTGGCCCCTGTTCTGGCCGCACGACACCGACTTCTCCGACCCCGCCAACGTCCGGCACCCCAGCAAGGACCTCTCCGAGAACGGCGAGGAGATCGCGAGCGCCGTCGCCGGCGTCGTCAAGGCGAACGGCACCGCCCCCGACCCGCAGGCGTACGGGTGGAGCGTCGCCCGGCAGCTCTACCCCGACCTACTCTCGTACCGGGTCGGCACGGCGGCCAACTATGGCTTCGCGGTCCGCAACGGGCGCGGCATGGCCGACAACGCACCGGAGGTGATGTTCTCCCTGGTGCTCAACACGGGCACCACGTCCGGCCTCACCCCGGAGGTCACCAAGGCCGCCCGCGCCGCCAGCTTCCCGTACGTGGTGCCGGCCTGACCTTCATCTCGCTCGGGCCCATGGTCCCTCGATGGGCGAATGCATCCTATTTATCCGGTATTAGGCTCCTTGCGCACATAGTCTTCTCGGTGCATCCCATGGGGGATTTCAGGATGAAGGAGACTTGATGCGCAGGAAAGTTCTCGCCGCCGGCCTGGCCGGTATCGCCGCAGCCGCCGCCCTCGCGGGGCCAGCCGCCGCGGACACGACCGGCGACACGATCGTGACCCTCACCGTCAACGCCGCCGGCGGCCTCTCGATCACGGTGCCCGCGACGGCGAACATCGGAAACGGCGTGGAGGGCACGACCGTCTCCGGCCAGCTGGGTCCGGTCACCGTGCTGGACCAGCGCGGTTCGCTCACGCCGAACTGGACCGCCACCGTCGTCTCCACGGACTTCGTCACCGGCGGCGGCAGCTCCGGAGAGACGATCCCGTCCATCAACGTCCTGTACTGGTCGGGTAACGCGACCGGAACGGCCGGCACCGGCACCTTCACGCCGGGGCAGCCGACCGCGGCCCAGGCGGTAATCATCAATGTCCCCCGGACGGCGTTCAGCAAGACGGGTGGTACCGGCAACAACTTCGCGAGCTGGAACCCCACGCTGCAGGTGAACATTCCGGACGGAACCGTCGAGGGTGTCTACACCGGGACGGTGACACATTCGGTGGTCTGAGCCGCTCGGCCGGCTGGTGCTGCTGGCCTCGGTCGCTCTCGTAGCGGTCGGGGCGTCGGCGGCACCAGCCGTTGCCGCGCGGGAGCAGCGATACGAGCCGGGGGACGATCCGGCCGCGATCAGCCTCCAACTGCTGGACATCCCCGCCAAACGGGCCGAGGACCCGCGCGCCCGGGTCTACATCATCGACCACCTCAAGCCGGGCGCGACGATCAGCCGGCGGGTCGAGGTGCGCAACGATTCCCCGGTGTCACAGAAGATCGAGCTCTACGCCGGGGCAGCGTCGGTCGAGGAGAACGCCTTCACCATTCCCGATGACCGCACGGGCAACGAGCTCAGCGGCTGGATCACGTTGAAGACGCACGCTGTCGACCTCGCCCCAGGCGAGCGGCAGCCGGTCGCGGTCGACATCGCCGTCCCGAAGAGCGCGTCCAAGGGCGAGCGGTACGCCGCCATCTGGGCGCAGGTGACCAGCGCGACGAAGCCGAACGGCAACGTCGTGCAGGTGCACCGGGTGGGTGTCCGTGTCTACCTCGACATCGGTCCGGGCGGTGAGCCGCCGACGGACTTTCGCATCGACGAGCTGGGCGCAGAGCGCGGGACAGGCGGGTTGCCCGTGGTCACCGCGCTCGTCACCAACACCGGCGAGCGGGCGCTGGACATGACCGGACGCCTGACGTTGAGCAAGGGAGCGGTCCAGGCCGGGCCGTTCAAGGTCACCAACGGCGTGACGATCCTGCCGGGCCAGAACGGCATGGTCCGCATCGAGGTCAACCAGTCCCTGCCAGCGGGCGTCTGGGACGCACAGGTGCTCCTCGCCAGCGGGCTGGTGGAACGGAAGGCGGAGGGACGGATCACCCTGCCCGTCGCGGCACCGATGGCGGTCGCGAAGTCCCCGAGAGCGGTCTGGCTCGCCTACGCGGTCGGCATCGTGGCACTGCTGGTGCTGGTCGCGCTGGTCGGCTGGTATCTCGCCCGTCGACAACGGGCACGAAGCACGCCTGTTCGCCGGTTGGGCTGACGCGGACTGACCTCGTCGGCGCAGCCGAGGAGGTCAGTCCGCGAAGGGGCGGTCAGCCCTCGATGTCGCGGGGGTCGCGGCTGCGGGGGTAGGTGTTCTTCTCCCCGATCGTGCCGTCCTGCTTCTTCACCACGTGTTCGACGCCACGGTCGGCAGCCATCTCCCGGCCCTGGGCCTGCGCGTCAGCCTTCACGTCATGCGTGCTGCTGGCCCGCTCGTTGCCCTCCGCCTTGTTCTTCCACTGCCCGTCCTCGTGGTACGTGTCGACGTCACCCTTGACCATGGCCGGCTCCTCTCCGCGTCTGAACTGTCCCCCCAGTCAGTGCCCCGAGCCGGGCCGGGCAAACCGCGGTCCTCAGGAGACGGCCGGGCAGTTGTTGCTCACCCGCCGGAGGATCTGTTCACGTTCGTCGGTGGTGATGCCCGACGCCGTGCCGTCGAAGTACGTCTCGACCTTGTCCCAGCCGCGCCGCTGCTCGTAGTGCAGGTGCGGCGCGCCGGAGTTGCCGGTGCTGCCGAGCCGCCCGAGCTGGTCACCCTGGGCGACCTTCTGACCGACAGCGACCAGGGGCGGTTCGAGCATGTGCAGGTACTGCGTCTCCCACTTGCCGCCGTGGTCGATCTTCACCCAGTAGCCGCCACCGCGCCCCCGTGGGCCGTCCGGGTTCTCCGGGGTGCGGTCGCCCAACGACCCGTTGATGCCCGCCACCGTGACCGTGCCGGCGGCGGAGGCGAGCACCGGCCGCCCCCACGCCTCGCCCTCGATCGGAAAGAAGTCCACGTCGTAGTCGTCGTGACCGGGGTAGGTGCTGAGCTGCCACGTCTCGCCACAGGAGACCGGCATCTGGAAGAGCGGGCGCGGGCCGGCCGGTCGCAGCATCGGCACCGCGACCACCGCGATGCCCAGGACGGCCGCCACCGCGACGAGCGCGAGGAGGATGCGAAGGGCGCGACTGCGAGGACGGCGGTGGGAAGGGGCTCTGGGCGGGCGGCCGGTCGTCATCGAGCCGAGCATGGCAGATCCCGGCAACACCTCGGCCCCCGGTCTCCCCGCCGCGTCGGACGCCACGGTCGGCTGCTGGTAGCCCGGCTCGGGGACTCGTCACCGTAACGTCACCGGCAAACATCGATTCGCCCCGCCGGCACGGCGACGGCCGTCCGAGTCGCCTAGGTCCTCGGCAGAGGCGCCGGCTCCAGCGGTAATACCATTCGCGGGTCTGCACTATGTCCACTTTGGCAGTGCGCAGGGATCACGGCCGATAGGCTCGGTACAAGGAGACGCAGCGGATTAGCACGTGATGACGGGAACAACAATGCGCAGGCCCTTTGAACTGACCGTGGCAATCGGAGCGGCATGCCTGGTGGCTTGTCCCACGCCCGCCCGGGCCGACAGCACCGGCGACGTCACGGCCACCGTCGTCGTCGCCGGCGGCGAACTCTCCATCATCGTGCCGGCGAGCACAGATCTCGGGCAGGGGTCGCCCGACGAGGGCATCTCCGGTCAGCTCGGCACGGTCACCGTCGTCGACGATCGCGCACAGCTCGCGGCGACCTGGGTGGCGACCGTGACAGCGACTGACTTCACCACCGGTGGCGGGACGCCGGAAGAGACGATCCCGGCCAGCACGATCGACTACTGGTCCGGACCAGCTACGCAGGACGTCGGCACCGGCGTCCTCGTACCGGGTCAGCCCACCGCGGCCGAGGCGGTGCCACTCGCCACGGAACCCAGGGCGTTCAGCAGGACCACCGGTGACGGACTGAACAGGGCCAGCTGGAACCCGACCTTGATCTTTGAGCTGTCACCGTCCACGGTGGTAGGCGTCTACACCGGAACGGTGACCCACTCGGTCGGCTGATCGGCGCCGTACGACAAGCGCCGGCTCGGCAACCGCCTCTCGGCGGCCGACGCGGCTCGAGGCTCGCTCAATCCAGACTGACCGCGCCGGCCATTCGGTCGGTGCTCTCGGTCGGTCGGGACGCCGAGTGGGCGGGCACGGGCGCAACCCGGCGTCGGCGGTGGCGAAGCAGGACGATCGCGCCCAGGCCGACGATGAGCAGCGCCACCACCGCACCTGCGGACCAGAGCCAGGACATGCCGGAGCGCTCGGCGGCCGGGGCGACGGCGCCGGCCGGGAGCAGATCGGAGTGGGTCGCGCAGACGAGTGGCTTCTTGCCGTCCTTGGCGGTGGCACACGCGACCGTGGCGAGTCGCAGAAGATCCTTTGGCGTCTCACCGACCCGGGCCACAGTGGTGAAGGTGGACTCCTGACCCACAGTGAGGTCGGTGTCCCAGGTGACCGCGCCGTCCCGAGACTTGCCTCCGCGGTCGGCGGAGACGAGGGTCAACCCGGTCGGCAGGCTCTGCGAGACCTTGATGTCCGCCACTTTGGTGGTGCCGAGATTGCGGACGGTGAGCCGGTATGTCAGCTCGTCGCCGGCGGCGACCTCGGTCCGGCCGTCGTCCACCGTGATGCTGAGCAGCGGGCCGGGCGGCGAGGCCGACGCGGACGGCTTCGGCGTCGGGGCCGCCGCCTGCGCCGGGGCGACCGCTGGCCCGGCCAGCACCCAGGCGGCCAGTGCGGTCGCCAGGACAGGGATCCTTCGCATGATGCTCCTCAGGCTGTTACTCGGTAATCGCCACGTACTCCAACGTCGTGGAGTACTCGTCGGCTACGACCGCGGGAATGCTGACCTCGTAGTCGTTGCCGATCGCGTCCCCGCCCGGCGCCGACGGCCCGGGCTGGCGGTGCACCACCACCGGCGTCACGTCGGAGAGTTCGCGGAAGACGCTGGTACCGCTCTCCCGTACCCTCAGGTTCTCGATCGGGATCGTGTACGGATTCTCGGGATTCGCCCCGACCAGTTCGGGCGCCAGCCCGCGCACTGTCACGGCGTATCCGGTGGGGCTGTTGGTGGTGACGGTCATCGTGACCGCCTCGGGCCGACCGACCACCTGCTGAGGCCGGCCGGTCAGGGCGAACCCGGCCGGCAGGCCAGACAACGTGATCGACTGCGCGGCCACGACGACCGTTGCGGTGCATGCTGCGCCGCCCTCACCCGCCGGGCAGGTATTACCGAGGGTGGTGGAGGCCACGGTGTTGACCAGGGTCCCGTCGCCGGAGACCGGCTGGTTGACGGTGACGCTGTAGGTGATCGCGGCGGTGGCGCCAACCGGCAGGTCACCGGTCCAGGTGAGCACCGGGGCGGTGTAGGACAGCACGCCCGTGGTGGTCACGGCGTCACCGACGTAGACGGCGTCGTCGAGGACGTCGACGAGCGAGTCGGTGACGGTGGCGCCACTGTAGGGCGTCTGCCCACTGTTGGTGATCAGCACCGAGTACCGCACAGTCCCGCCGGCGACGACCGTGCCGGTGTCGGCGGTCTTGGTGATGCTCAGTTCGGGGATCCGGACCGCGACCGTGGTGGTGCAGGCCGACGATCCCGGGCAGTCGGCGCCCACGGTGCTGGAGCTGACGGTGTTCACCAGAGTCCGGTCCCCGCTGTCCGGGAAGTTGACCGTGACCGAGTAGGTGATCACCGCGACCGCCGCGACCGGGAGATCACCGGTCCACGTCAGCACCGGCGTGGCGTACGAGACCACACCGGAACTGGCGGTGGCGTCCGCGTTGTAGACGGCGTCGTCGAGCACACCGGCGAGCGAGTCCGCGACTGTCGCACCGGTGTACGGCGACTGCCCGGTGTTGGTGACCGTGATCGTGTACGTGACCGTGCCGCCGGCGGTGACCGTGGCGGTGTCCGCGGCCTTGGTGATGCCCAGCCCCGGGATCAGGATGGCGACCTGGGTGCTGCACCTCGGGTCGGTGCTGCCGACCGCGCAGTTGTTGGCCTGCGCCCCGGAGGTGACCGTGTTGACGAGGGTGCGCCCGGCGACCTGGCTGTCGCTGACCGTCAGGGTGTAGGTGATCGTCACGGCGGTGCCGACGGGCAGGTCACCGCGCCAGGTCAGCACCGGCGCCGTGTAGGAGACCACCCCGGAACTGGCGGTGGCGTCGGCGTTGTAGACCGCGTCACCGAGCAGGCCGGCGAGCGAGTCGGTGATCGTCGTGTCGACGTACCCCGTCTCCCCGGTGTTCGTGGCGGTGATGGTGTACGTGACGGTGCCACCCGGCGTGATGGTGGGGTTGTCGGCGGTCTTGTCGATGGCGAGGCCGGGCAGCAGCACGGCGACACTGACTGTGCAGGCGGGACCGGGCGCCGCGGGCGGGCAGTTGCTACCGGGCGCGTTGCTGGTGACGGTGTTGGCCATGACCCGGTTGCCGGTGTCCGGGTTGTTGACCGTGACCGTGCCGGTGATGACGACTTCCCCGCCGATCGGGATGTCGCCGGTCCAGGTGACGACCGTGCCGACCACGGTCAACGTGCCGGAGCTGGCGACCTGGTCCCCATTGGGCCGGGAGTCGTCAAAGCGGTTCGCGAGGTTGGTCGTCCCCTGGATGCCGACGTACGGGGTGGGCCCGGTGTTGGTCAGGGTGACAGTGAACCGGACGACGCTGCCGGGCGTGGTGGTGGCCACGTCGGCGACGTTGGTGATGGTGAGCGCCGGGATGAGCACGGTGACGGTGACGGTGCAGCCCGGGTCGGTTCCCCCGGCCGGGCAGTTGCTGCCCGGCGTGGTGGAGGTGACGGCGTTGGTCATGCTCCGGTCACCGTCGGAGGGGTTGTGCACCGCTACCGAGTAGGTGATCACGGCGCTGCCGCCGACCGCGAGGTCACCGGTCCAGGTCAGGGTCGGCGCGGCGTACGACACCACGCCGCCGGTGGCGACCGCGTCGTTGTTGAAGGTCGCGTCGTCGAGCACGGCGGCGAGGCTGTCGCTCAGGGTGGCCCCGGTGTAGTCGGTCTGGCCGCTGTTGGTGACGGTGATGGTGTAGCCCACCGTGCCGCCCGGGGTGGTGGTGCCGACGTTGGCGTGCTTGCTGATGCTCAGGGCCGGCAGCAGCACCTGGACGGTCGCCGTGCAGGCCGGATCCGAGCCTCCGGGCGGGCAGTTGTTGCCCGCGGCGGTGGAGCTGACCGTGTTGACCAGGACGCGGCCGCCGGTCTGCGGATCGTCGGCGGTGATGGTGTAGGTGATCGTGACCGATCCGTCGATCGCGAGGTCACCGGTCCAGCTGAGGGTCGACGCGGCGTAGGTGACGACACCCGAGCTGGCGACGGCGTCGCCGTTGTAGGTGGCGTCGTTGAGCAGGATGGCCAGGTCGTCGGTGACGGTGGCACCGGTGTACGGGGTCTCGCCGGTGTTGGTGACGGTGATCGTGTAGCCGACGATGCCACCGGGGACGGTGCTGGCCCGGTCCGCGGTCTTCGAAACGGTCAGCGCCGGGATGAGGATCGTGGTCGTCGCCGTACACAACGGGTCGGTGCCGCCGGGCGGGCAGTTGTTACCGGGTACGGCGGAGCTGACGACCGAGGTCATGATCTGGTTGCCCAGGTCCGGGTTGTTCACCGTGAAGGAGCCGGTGACGGTGAGCACCGCACCGACCGCCAGGTCACCGGTCCACCGGATCGATGCCGTACCCGGCACCAGGACCAGAGTGCCGGTCGAGGCCGCCGCGTCGCCGGTATAGGTGGCGTCGTCGACCGAGCCGGCGAAGTCGGCCACGATCTCGATCGCGGTCAACGGGGTGGTCCCGGTGTTGGTCGCCGTGGTGGTGAATCGGACCGTGCCGCCGGGCACCGCGCTCGACGGGGCCACGCTGTTGACGATGCTGAGCACCGAAACCGTCACGGTGGCCGTACACGCCGGGTTGGTGCTGTCGACGACGCAGCTACTACCGGCCGCCGCGGAGCTGACCCGGCTGGTCAGGAGACGATCGCCGCCGTCCGGACTGGCTACCGACACGGAGTAGGTGACCGTGGCCGTCGCCCCCGGGGCGAGGGTGCCGGACCACTGTAGGTTCGGGCTGGTGAAGGTGACCGTGCCGGTGCTCGCGACGGCGTCGCCGTTGTAGGTCGCGTCGTCCAGCAGCCCGGCCAACGAGTTGGTCACCGTGACGCCCGTCTGCGCGGTCTGCCCGGTGTTGACGATGGCGATGGTGTAGCCCACCTGCGCGCCGGGCGCCGTGCTGGCCGTGCCGGCGGTGATGGTGATGCCCAGACCCGGGGTGAGTACAGGCACCAGCACCGAGCAGTCCGGGTTGGAGCTGGCCGGCGGGCAGGTGCTGCCAGCCTCGGTCGAGGAGACGGCGTTCACCATCGTCTTGTCGCCCGGGTCGGGGCTGAACACCGTCATGGTGTACGTGATGACGGCGCTCTGCCCCGCCGCGAGGCCTCCGGTCCAGGTGAGCGTCGGCGCCGCGTACGACAGAACGCCCGCGGTGGCGGTGGCGTCGTTGCCGAAGCTCGCGTCGTCCAGCGCGCCGGTGAGGTCGTCGGTGACCACCGCGCCCACGTACGGTGCGGTGCCGGTGTTGTTGACGGTGATGGTGTAGCCGACCGTGCTGCCGGGTGTGGTGACGGGTGTGTTGGCGACCTTGACGATGCTCAGCGCCGGCACCAGCACGTCGACCCGGACGGTGCAGCGCGGATCGGTGCCGTCGACCGGGCAATTGTTGCCCTGGATCGCCGAGGTGGCCGTACTTGTGATGATCTTGTCGCCCGGGTCCGGATTGCGGACGCGGAAGGTGCTGGCGATGGTCACCACACCGCCCACCGGCAGGTCGCCGGTCCACGCGAGACCGTCCGGGCCGACCACGAGGCCGCCGGAGGTGACCGTGTCGCCGATCGGCACGGCGTCGTCGAGCAGGTTGGCGCCGCCCAGGTTGACGACCGCGCCGAAGTAGGCGGTGCCGCCGTCGTTGGTGATGGTGGTGGTGAGGACGACCGTTCCGCCCGGCAGCACGGTGGCCATGTCGGCGGTGTTCAGGATGGTCACCTGCGACACGGTGACCCGCGTGGTGCACCTCGGGTCGACGCTGCCGGCGGCACAGTTACCGCCGTCGGAGTCGGAGACCAGGGTGTTGACCATCAGGTTGTCACCGGTGACCGGCTGCACCGTCACGCTGTAGGTGATGGTCACCGACCCGGCCGCCGGCACGTCACCGGTCCAGGAGAGCACCGGGGCGGTGTAGGCGATGGTGCCGACCCCGCCGGCCGAGGCGTCGTTGTTGTAGACGGCGTTGCCGAGCACGTCGGCCAGCGAGTCGTCGAAGGCCGCGCCGAGGTACGGGGTGAGCCCGGAGTTGGAAACCACCACCGTGTACGTGACCACCGACCCGACGGTGGCCGAGGCCACGCTCGCGGTCTTGGCGAACGTCAGTTGAGACTGGTCGACGATCGCGACGGTGACCGTGCACTGGGGGTCGGCGCCGCCCACCGGGCAGTTGGCACCAGCCGCAGCGGAGGTGACGACGTTGGTGAGCACGTCGTCACCGGTGGCAGGATTGTCGACGGTCGCGCTGTAGGTGATCGTCACGGTGGCGCCGACGGCCAGGTCGCCGGTCCAGGTGAGCACCGGCTCGGCGTAGGAGACCGTGCCGGCCGTGGCGCTGGCGTCCGCGTTGTAGGCGGCGTCGTCAAGGATCCCGGTCAGGTCGTCGGCGACGCTCGCGGCGCTGTAGTCGACCTGACCCGAGTTGGTGATGGTCAACGTGTAGGGCACCGCAGTGCCCGGCAGCGCGGTCGTGGCAGTCGTCGACTTGGCGATGGTCAGCGCCGGGGTGAGGACGAGCACGGTCGAGCTGCACCCGGGCGCCTGGGCGGTCGCGGTACAGGAACTGCCGACGGCGGTGGACTGCAGGGTGTTGACCATGATCTTGTTGCCCGGGTCGGGCGAGCGCACCACCACCGAGTAGGTGATCGTGACGACCGCGCCGACCGCCAGGTCACCGCTCCAGGTGAGGGTGGTGCCGGCGAAGGTCAGGGTTCCGGCGCTGGTCACCGCATCGCCGTTGTACGTCGCGTCGGTCAGGACCGACGCCAGCGAGTTGGCCACACTGATCGCGCTGTACGGCGAGGTCCCCGAGTTGGTGATCGTCACGGTGTAACCGACGGTCTGCCCCGGTACGGCGGTCGTCGTGTCCGCGACGACGTCCAGTGCGAGGCCCGGCACCAGCACGGCCACGCTGAAGACGCAGCGCGGATCCGTACTCGCGGGTGGACAGTTGTTGCCAGCGGCCGAGGAGAACGCGCGGCCGCTGATCTGTCGGTCGCCGGTGTCCGGGTCGAGCACGGTCGCGGTGCCGGTCAGCGTGATGGTCTGCCCCACCGCGATGTCACCGGTCCAGACCGCACCGCCACCGCCTGCGGTCAACGTCCCCGAGGAGGCGGTCTGGTCACCGGTGGGCAGCACGTCGTCGATGAAGCCGCCGAAGTCGAGATTCACCCTGGTGTTCAGGTAGGGGACCTGGCCGGTGTTCGTGAAGGTCGCGCCGACCCGGATCACCCCACCCGGCGTGACGGTGGCCGGTTCGGCGTCCAACGCGATCACCAGCCGGGCCACCGGCACGGTGACTGTGCAGCGGGCGTCGCTGCCGCCCACGGTCGGGCAGTTGCTGCCCGCCGCTGTCGAGCTGACCCGGTTGCTGAGGATCAGGTCACCGGCGACCGGATCGTGCACCGTCACCGAGTAGGTGATCGTCACTGACCCGCCGACGGCCAGGGGCCCGGTCCAGATCAGGTTGGGGCTGACGAAGCCGACCGTGCCGGCGGAGGCCACCGCGTTGTTGTTGTAGGCCGCGTCGTCCAGCACGCCGGCCAGCGCGTCGGTGACGGTCAGCGTCGGGTACGCCGTCTGCCCGGTGTTGCTGATGGTGACGGTGTAGCCGACAGTCGCGCCCGGCGTGGTGGTCGGCACGCCGGAGGTCTTGGTGATGGTCAGTGCCGGCACCAGCACCTGCACGGTGGCGGTGCACCGCGCGTCGCTGCTGCCCGTCGCGCAGTTGCTGCCCGGGGTGGTGGAGACCACCGTGTTGACCATCGACTTGTCGCCCGGGTCCGGGTCGAGGATCGTCATCGAGTACGTGATGGTCGCGGCGGCGCCGATGCCCAGTGCGCCCACCCAGCTCAGGTTGGGCGAGGCGTAGCTGACCGTGCCGGACGAGGCGGTCGCGTCACCGTTGTAGGTGGCGTCGTTGAGCGGGTTGGCCAGCGAGTCGGTGAACGCTGCCGCCGCGTACGTCGTCTCGCCGGTGTTCGTCACGGTGATGGTGTAGGTGACCACGCCACCGGGGACGGTGGTGGCGCTGTTGGCGGTCTTGACGATGGTCAGCCCGGGCCGCAACACCGTGACAGTGGCCGTGCAGGCCGCGGCGGGCGTGCCGGCCGGGCAGTTGTTGCCGGCCGCCGTCGAGCTGAGGGTCGAGGTCAGCACCCGGTTTCCGGCGTCGGGGTTCTGCACGGTCACGGAGAAGCGAACGGTGGCAGTCGCTCCCACCGCGAGCGCGCCGGTCCAGGTCAGCACCGCCCCGGACACGTCGACGGTCCCGCTGTCGGCCGTGGCGTCCGAGTTGTAGACGGCATCGTCGAGCACGCCGGCCAGCGGGTTCGTGACACTTGTCGTCGCCGGGTACGCCGTCTCCCCGGTGTTGGCGATGGTGATGGTGTAGCCGACGGTGTCGCCGGGGATGGCGGTGGCCGCGCTCGGGGTGTTGGTAAGGGTCAGCCCGGGCAGCAGCACGGCGACCGTCGCCGAGCAGCGGGTGTCGACGCTGCCGGTGGCGCAGTTGGCGCCCGGTGTCGGGGAGACCAACCGGTTGGTCATCGACCGGTCACCGGTGGCGGGATTGCCGACGGTCACCGAGTACGTGATCGTGGCGGATGCGCCGACGGCGAGGTCACCGCTCCAGGAGATGGTCGGGCTGGTGTAGGTGACGGTCCCCGAGGTGGTGGCGGCGTCACCGTTGTAGGCGGCATCGTCGAGCACCCCGGCCAGCGAGTCGGTGAAGCTCGCCCCCAGGTAGGCGGACTGGCCGGTGTTGGTCACCACGATCTCGTAGGCCACCACCGCGCCGGGCGTCGCGCTCGGCACGCTCGCCGTCTTGAGCAGCGTCAACCCGGGGATGAGGATGGTGACCGACGCCGTGCACCGCGGGTCGATGCTGCCGGGGGCGCAGTTGTTGCCGACCGCCGAGGACGAGACCACGCTGGTCAGCACCGGGTCGCCGGTGGTCGCCGGGCTGACCGTCACGCTGAACGTCACGGTCACCGTCGCGCCGACCGCTAGGTCACCGGTCCAGGTCAGGATCGGGCTGGTGTACGACAGCGCCCCGGCGGTGGTGGTCGCGTCGTTGTTGTACGTGGCCCGGCCGAGCACCCCGGCCAGTGAGGTGGCGACACTGATCCCCGTGTACGCGGTCTGCCCACTGTTGGTGATGGTGACCGTGTAGCCGACGGTGGAGTTGGGTGTCGTGTTCGCGGTGCTCGCGGTGTTGGTCAGGACCAGGCCGGGCACCAGCACGGTGACGGTCGCGGTGCAACGGGAGTCGTTGGCGGCGGCCGGGCAGTTGCTGCCGAGGCTGCCGGAACTGACCGTGTTGGTCATGACCTTGTCGCCGGGGTCCGGAGCGCGAACGGTCATCGTGTAGGTGATGGTGGCGCTGGCGCCGACGGCCAGGGCGCCGGTCCAGGTCAGGTTCGGCGAGCTGAAGGAGACCGCACCGGTCGTCGCCGCCGCGTCGTTGTTGTAGACCGCGTCGTCGAGTGCCGCGCCCATCGCGTCGGTGAGGCTGGCGGCCGGGTAGGCGGCCTGCCCGGTGTTGGTGACCGCGATGGTGTAACTGACCACGTCGCCGGGCGTCGCGGTGGTCCTGTTCGCCGTCTTGACGATGGTGAGCGCGGAGACCGGAACGTTGACCGTGCACCGGGCGTCGAGACTGCCGGTGCTGCAGTTGGTGCCGAGCGTGGGCGAGGTGACCGTGTTGGTCAACATCAGGTTGCCGGTCGGCGGGCTGGCCACGGTGACCGAGTAGCTGATGGTCACGGCCGCGCCCGCGGCCAGGTTGCCGGTCCAGCTCAGGGTTGGGCTGACGAACGACACGGTGCCCGAGGTGGCGGTCGCGTCGGCGTTGTAGACCGCGTCGTCGAGCACCCCGCCGAGCGGGTCGGTGATGGTGACGCCGCTGAGCGCGACCGCGGCGGTGTTGGTCACGCTGATCGTGTAGTTCACCGTCCCGCCGGCCGCCACGGTGTTCACGTTCGAGGTCTTCGTCACGACCAGCGGCCCGGTGGTGATCACCAGGGTGACCGGTGCGGTCGCCTGCTGACCGGCGGCGTCGACGACCCGCACCGTGAAGCTGGAACTACCCTCGGTGGTGGGGGTACCGGAGAGCAGACCGGTGCTGGGGTTCAGGCTCAGACCCGGCGGCAGCGTGCCCGCGCTGACCGACCACACGAACGGCGCGGTTCCGCCGTTCACCGTGAGCTGGGTGCTGTACGGGACGCCGACCTGGCCGGGCGGTGGCGGCGGGAACGTCAGCGTCGGTGAGGCGGTGATGCCGAGGGCGACCGTCCTGGTGGCGGCCTGGCCGAAGGAGTCGACCACCCGGACGGTGAACGAGAAGTTGCCGCCGAGGGTGGGGGTGCCGGAGAGCAGACCGGTACTCGGGTTCAGGGTCACCCCGGGCGGCAGGCTGCCCGCGCTCACCGACCAGACGAACGGGCCGGTGCCCCCGTTCACCGTGAGCTGGGTGCTGTAGGCGATGCCGACCTGCCCCTGCGGCGGCGGCGGGAAGGTCAGCGTGGGCAGCGGCGCGATGACGATGCTCAGCGCCTGGGTGGCTGCCTGGCTGCTGGCGTCGAGCACCCGGACGGTGAAGTCGAAGGTCCCGGCGGTGGTGGGGGTGCCGGAGAGCAGACCGGTGCTCGCGTTGATGGTCACCCCGGGCGGCAGGCTGCCCGCACTGATCGACCAGGCGAACGGTGCCGTACCGCCGTTAACGGTGAGCTGGTTGCTGTAGGGGACGCTGACCTCGCCGGCGGGCGGCGCGGGGTTGGTGAGGCTGGGCGACTGGTTCGGGATGACCGGCGCGGACTGCGCCGACGGTGGTCCAGCGCCGCCCGCGTTGCGGGCCGTCACCGTGAAGGTGTAGGCGGTGCCCGGCGTCAACCCGGTCACCGTCTGGGTGGTTGCCGCGCTGGCGAAGGTCTGCGGGGTCTGCGCCACCCCGCCGATGTACGGGGTGATGACGTAGGAGGTGATCGGGCTGCCGCCGGTGCTGGGTGCGGTCCAGGTCAGCCGGGCCGACGAGTCGCCAGCGCTGGCTGCCGTGATGGTGGGTGCCCCGGGCACCGCGTAAGGCACCACCGCGTTGGACGCCGGACTCGTCGCGCTGGTGCCGATCGAGTTGATCGCCGCGACGGTGAACGTGTAGGTCGCTCCGAGGGTCAGCCCGGAGATGACCCGGCTGGTGGTGGACGTGTCGTAGGTGATCGGGGTCTGCGCCACCCCGTTGCGGATCGGGGTGACGACGTAGCTGGTGATCGGGCTGCCGTTGCTCGCCGGTGCCGTCCAGTTCACCGTGGCGCTGGCCAGGCCGGCGGTCGCGGTGGGCGCGGCCGGGGTGGCCGGTACGTCGGTGTAGACGTAGCTGGCGGCGGCGGCGACGCCCCGGGTGACCACTGTGACGTTCACCGTGGCGGCGCTGCTGCGCGCGGGCATGGACGAGATGCTCAGCGTCCCGTCACCGTTGACCGTGAAGCAACCCGCCGCCGGGCCGGACGGGCAGGGCAGGAGGACGACCGGCGTACCGGCCTGCTGCTGCGCCGTGGTGCCGATTTCGATGGCGGTCGCCCCGGCGATGTTCGTCCCGCCGACCGTCACCGCGACGCCACCGGCAATCGTGCTCGTCGCGGGTGAGACGGTGATTCCGCTCGGTGTCGTCGGCGGCGTACCCACGACCGTGGTGGTGGAGATTCCGGGATTGCCGTCGATGGACGAGGCGGTGACCGTCGACTGGGTTTGGATGATCGACGGTGTGACGGCGGACCCGGTGACGATGCCGACCACCGAGATCGGTGGCAGCGAGGTCCCGTTGGCGAAGGGTCCGTTGCTGTTGGTGCAGGTGACGGTCTGCCCCGTTGGCGCCGCGCAGACCCAACCGCTTCCGAACGCGCCGACCGGCACGACACCCGTCGGCGTGGTCGCGGTCATCGAGACCGGGGCGGTTTCGTTGGCGCCGACGGCGACCGAGGGAACCACCGTGTAGTTGACCGGATCACCGGGTTGGGGGTTCGGGCCGGTGTAGCTCGTCTGCGTGACGTTCAGGTCGGGCACCGGGTTGAAGGTCACCACCTTGGTGTTGTCGACCTCGTGGTTGTCCACCACCGAGCCGGTGGACGCCACCCAGCCGAAGGCGAGCTGACGCGGGATGCCGTTGCTGTTCAGCCAGCTCGGTGAGGGGTAGAGGCCGGCGGCGACCGCGGGCAGCGCCCCCTCCAGCACCCGCGAGACGCTCGCGCCGACCGGCCGGAAGACCACCATGTAACGTCCGGCCGCCACCACCAGACCGGAGTCGGTGGTGAACGAGGAGGTGGTCGGGTTGATGACCACCTCGACCGGTACGACCGAGCCGGCGCGGTTGTTGGCCCGCAGTGGGACCACTGGCGACGATCCGTTGGTGGCGGTGCTGTTCAGGCCGCAGTAGCCGACCGTGCCCCGGCCGGGCCCCCGGACGAGCACCTGACCCGGAATCCTGGACGCGGTGACGAAGGCTGGGTCGGTACAGCCGCTCCCCTGGTAGGTGGTGGTGCTGTAGTTGCCGAAGACGTCGAACCCGATGCCCAGGTAGCCGTTGGCCAGACCAGGCAGTGTCCGCGTACCCGTGTAACCCAGCCCTCCCCCGGACTGGCCGATGGTGGCCGGCGCGGCCGGGTTGGCGGGGTCGACCGCCGCGAGGACGAGGGTCATCCCGTCCGCACCGCCGGTGTTGCCGTACTGGTAGAGGTTGAAGGTCATGTCCAGCCCGGACGCGGTGGGCACGCTGGTCGCCCCGAAGAGCCCACCGGTCCGGTTGAGGGTGGCGTCGGTGAGTCGCAGCTTGCCGCTGCCGGGCGCGTCGGTCTGCGTCGCACAACTGTGCAGGGCTCCGGTGCTGACGTTGCCGGAGGCGCTCAGGCAGGCGAAGTTCGGGGTGGTGGACGCTGCGGGTAGGGCCGGCAGGACGATCGGACCGAGTCCGTCCGGGGTGTTGTTGTGGAAGGGCTGGTTGAACAGGACGGTGCCGGCTGCCTCGGCGACGACCGGGTTGAGCACGGCGACCAGAGTGGCCAGCAGGGTGCCCACCACGCCAACTGCGGTTCGGCGTCGGACCTCACGGCGACCGAACAGTCGCGAGGACCGGGTGCGGGTGTTCAACGGGCCACGTCCGTGCTGTCGACGATTGCGACAGTCAACGAGGGGCGCACGCCGTTCGTCGCGGCACCGCTCCGACCCCGTCTCGCCGTAAAGCCATTCACCATCGTCACGGACATGCGTCAACCCCCCATAAGACGCACTAAGGCTATGTCAGCCGATGAGCCGCTTTCGGGCGTAATCGGGAAATATAGGACGAATCGGCACACGGACCGGACCTGAGCGTGATTTCGTGAATCGTGAAAGACGCTCGGCGGATGGCGATCGGCCCGCCGGCCAGACCAATCGGGACGGACCGAGGGATAGCACGTGGCCTACCGGGTCAGGTCGTCAAGAACCGACGCCGGCAGCGCCGGATGCGCTGCGTCACCCGCCACCGTGGACGGCGCCGGTGTCGCCGCAGCGGTACCGCCCCGGCGACGCCGGAGCATCCAGCCGAGCAGGAGCAGGATGACGAGGCCCCCCACCGTCGGACCGATGAGGTGCAGCGGAAGGATGACGACCGTCGCCTGCGCGCTCCCCGCCCGGCCGTCCGGGTTCGGCACCGCGACTGTCACCCGACAGACGCAGATGAAGGGTGGATCGTCCCACCGGGCGCTGACCTGTCGGCTGCCGTCGCGCAGCAGGGTGAAGTCGGGGAACGTCACGTCCTCCCCTGCCACCCGGGCCCGTAACCGGTCGGCCGCGACGAAATTGCGGCGAAGGGTGCCGACGTTGCGTACCGTCGCGGTGAGCGCCAGCGGACCACGCAGCGCGAAACCGGGCGCATCGACGTCGCTTACCTGCACCGACTCGATCGCGTCGCCCGGCACCGTGACATAGATCGGCGCGCCGACACTGCGGCGGATGCTCGTCCCGGCTGCATTGGCCGGCGGTGGTGCCGAGAAGATCACCGCTACCTGGTGCTCGCCGGGTTCGGCGTTCGCCGGTAACGCGATCCGGATGTCCACCGGTTCGGTCGCACCGGGGGCGAGCCGAAGGCGCTTCGGGTTCACCGTGACCCAGTCGATCGCCGTGTGTGCCACGTCCGAGCGGAACGTCAACACCCCCGCAGGATCCACCGCGAAGCTCGCCGTTCGCATCGAGACGTCGATCGCCGACTGACCACGGTTGGTCACGGTGAACTGTCGCGGCTGCCCGATCTCGTGGGCTGGTACGACCATCCGGCTGGGGCTGACGGTCAACGAGAAGTCCGACTGGTCCGGCGAAACGGTGTTGGCCGGCACGATCGGCGTCAATGCCAGCAGTACCGGCAGCACGGCACCCGAAATGTGAGGCAAAATCGACACCTTTTCAGGGTGAATTGGGGTAGAAAATGGGGGTCTTATCCTAACCAGACCGTGCCGTCGCCGAGCCGCGAATGGACTGTTCGCAACTGGGCGAACGCGCTACTCAGAGCGAGTCTCGTGGCTGAGCGCCAGGCGCCCGCTGGCCAGCGCGGTCAGCAGCTCGATCGCGTGAGGCTCGTAGAGCCCCAGCCGCACGGTTTCCGGATCGGGTGTCTCGCGTACGGCGGTGGCCAGCGCTGTTGCATTGCAGTCGCATCGCAAAAGAGGTATGGTCGTTTCAATGCAGTCGCATTGCAACGAGGGTGGGTCGCCATGCACGTGATCGCGTTGTCCGAGGTGACCGCCGCCATGACCGCAGTGGTCGGCGGCAAGGCAGCCGGGCTGGGCGAGCTGATCCGGCACGGCGAGCAGGTCCCCGACGGTTTCTGCGTCACCACCGAGGCGCACGGACTCGGGGTCGTCCCGACGGCCGAGGTCGTCGCCGCGTACCAGCGGCTCGGCGCCGGCCCGGTGGCGGTGCGCTCCAGCGCCACCGCCGAGGACCTGCCGGACGCGAGCTTCGCCGGGCAGCAGGACACCGTCCTCAACGTCACCGGCACCGCCGAGCTGATCGCCGCCATCGAGAGGTGCTGGGCTTCGCTGCACAGCGACCGCGCGACCGCCTACCGCGAGGCCCACGGCATCGATCATCGAACGGTGCTGATGGCCGTCGTCGTGCAGCGCATGGTCACCCCCACGGTGGCGGGGGTGCTGTTCACCGCGAACCCGCTGACCGGGCGCCGCGACGAGATGGCCGTCGACGCCGCCGCCGGCCTCGGCACGACAGTGGTGGACGGCGCCACCGCCGTCGACCACTACCTCCTCGACGACGTCACGCGCGACGAGGCCGGCTGCCTGACGGCGGCCCAACTGGCCCGCCTCCGCGCCACCGGCGAACGGTTGCAGGCGCACTTCGGCTGCCCGCAGGATGTCGAGTGGGCCATCGACGCGGACGACGTGCTGTGGCTCCTCCAGTCCCGGCCGATCACCAGCCTGTTCCCCGCCCCGCCGCCGAGCGGGAAGCCCCTCCCCCGCGTCTACCTGGAGTTCGGGCACGTCCAGGGCATGCGGCAACCGGTCACCCCGATGGGCATGTCGACCCTGCGGGCGCAGATCGCCGCGATGCTCGCCGCGCTCGGGGTGCGGGTCGAGATCGTCGACATCGGCGGCCGCCTCTACGGCGATTTGACCGACCTCGCGCGGGACCGATCGTCCCGTAAGCGACTGGTGCGGCTCCTGGCTGTCGACTTCGGGCCGCGCGCCCAGGCGGTGATGCAGCACGTGCTCGCGGATCCCCGGTTCGCCCCGACCAAGGGCGGCGCCACGCGCGGCCGGGCACCGGGGGCCGCGTCGCTGCGGACGGCCGGCCGCGCGGTGGTGGGGATCCTGCGGGCGCTGGCCCGTCCCGAGGCCGCGCGGACCCGGATGTTCGAGGCGATCGAGCAGTTGAGAGTTCGCTCGGCCGCCCCCGCCGACCTGCGTACCGCCGCCGACCGGCTGCGCTTCGTCCAGGCCACTGAGGCCGACGCCGACGACACCGCCGACGCGATCATGTGGCCGATCGTCGCCGGAATGCTCGCCACCGCGTTGCCGACCGCCCTGCTCAAGGGTGTCGCCGGCCCGGACGAGATCCACGCCGTGCTGGGCGGGATGCCGCACAACATCACCATCGAGATGGACCTGGCCCTCTGGCGACTCGCCCAGGGCGCGGGTGACCACCGTCAGCTCCTGCTCGACACCCCGCCGGCCGAGTTGGCCGAACGCCACCGGCACGGGACGCTGCCCGACATCGGCATGACCGCCTTCCTGGACGCCTACGGTCACCGGGGCGTCGCCGAGGTCGACCTCGGGGTGCCGCGCTGGGCGGAGGATCCCACCCCGGTCTTCGCCGCGCTCGCCAACTACCTGCGGGTCACCGATCCCCGGCAGGGTCCCGACCAGCGCTTCCAGCGAGCCAGCGCGGCAGCGGAGGCGGCGCTGCGGGAGCTGGTCGGGCGAGCCCGCCGTCGGCGGCCGGTGCGGGGCAGCATCGCCGGGTTCCTGCTGCGCCGGGCGCGGTCACTCGCCGGCCTGCGCGAGGCCGGCAAGTTCGCCGGGCTGTACCCGCTGCGCGAGACGCGCCGCCAACTGCTGCTCGTCGGCGCCGACCTGCACGACTCCGGGCTGCTGGACCAACCCGACGACATCATGTTCCTGACCCTCGACGAGGCGCACGCGGCCGTACACCAGGGTGTCGACCCGCGCGCGACGGTCACCTCCCGACGGGCCACGCACCGCCGGGAGCTGCGCCGCCGGAACGTGCCGGTGGCGCTGCTGTCCGACGGCACCGACGTCGAGACCATCCTGCCGGCGGTGCCCGCCGTCGACGGGACGCTGATCGGTGTGGGCGCGTCGGCGGGCCGGGTGACCGGCCCCGCCCGGGTCGTGCACGACCCGGCCACCGCCCATGTCGAACCCGGCGACGTCCTGGTGGCCGCGACCACGGACCCGGGCTGGACCCCGCTGTTCCTCACCGCGGCGGCGCTGGTCACCGAGACCGGCGCGATCATGGCGCACGGCCCGACGGTGGCCCGCGAGTACGGCATTCCCGCCGTCATCTGCGTTCCGGACGCCACCCGGACGATCACGACCGGACAACTCGTCACCGTGGACGGTGGCGCCGGAACCGTCACCGTCCACAGACCGCCGGCTCCCAACCGAGAAGGACGACCATGACCGACACGTTGGCACCGACCAGGACGCGGGTGGGTCCACTGCTGCGCCGGGCCGCCGAGGCCGAGGCCGCGATGTGGCGCAGCCTGTACGTCTGGGCCCGCCGCCGTCCCCTGCCGCTGGGACCGGGCGACGAACCGTTCGGCTACCGGGGCGTGGTCACGCCGATCCTGGGCATCTTCATCGGCCTGTCGGTCGTGGAGATCCCCATCTTCGATGTGGTCGTCACCCACGTGGTGCCGTGGCGGCCGGCCCGCTGGATCGTGCTCGGCCTCGGCATCTGGGGCCTGCTCTGGATGATCGGCCTCCTCGCCAGCATGACGATCCACCCGCACGTGGTGGGCGACCGGGGCCTGCGCGTACGCCTCAGCTCGGGCATCGACATCTGGATCCCGTGGACCGACGTCGAGGCCCTGCGCAAGCGTTACCGCTCGCTGCCGTCGAGCAGATCGGTGCAGGTCGAGCAGGAGGGTGACCGCCGGGTGGTGTCCATCTCGGTCGGCAGCCAGACCAGTGTCGACGTCCTGCTGCGCCGACCGCTGACCTTCGACCTGGCGCAGACCGGGACCCTGCCGATGAACGAGCTGCGCCTGTACGCCGACGACCCGGACGGCCTCCTGCGCAGCGCGCGGGGCGCCCCCGCGAGCGCCCCCGCCAGCCGGTGACCGCGCCGCTGGCGGGCTGTCCGGGCCACCCACTGTGAAACGATCGAGGCCATGCCCAAGAAGGTCGATCACCAGGAGCGACGCACCCTCATCGCGGACGCGCTGATGCGGGTCGCCGCCGATCAGGGCCTGGAGGCCGTCAGCCTCCGCCACGTGGCCGCCGAGGCGGGGGTGTCCGCCGGGATGGTCCAGCACTACTTCCGGACCAAGGACGAGATGATGGCGTTCGCGTTGAGCGTGGTGCGGGAACGCAACCAGATCAGGGTCACCGAGGCGCTGGCGCGACTGGGTGTGGACCCGCCGCCCCGGCTGCTGCTGCGCACGATGATCGCCGCCCTGTTGCCCCTGGACGAGGGGACCCGCGACGACGGGCGGGTGGCGCTCGCGTTCCTCGCCTACACGGCGGTACGTCCGGCCGCCGCGCCCAGCCTCCGGGAGGGCACCCGGCAGCTCACCGGATTCATCGCCGGCGTTCTGCCCGACCGGCACGGCGACGCCGCCGCGGCCGCGGCCGGACTGCTGGCGCTCATGGAAGGGCTCGGCGTCTACCTGCTGGGCGGGCAGTACACCGCCGAGCAGGCACTGGACGCGCTGGACGCCCACCTCGACCTGCTCTTCGCCTGATCCGGCGGAGCTGACCGTTGGCCCCCGGACGAGGGGTGACACCGGCCAGGATGAGCGGATGAGCCGCATCCGCCGGTCCCGGCCGGTGCTGGTCGAGGAGGCACACCGGGCCACCACCTTCGAGATCTTCTTCGACCTGGTCCTGGTCTTCGCGCTGACGCGGCTCATCGGTTTCATGGCGGAGTCGCTGGGACCGCTCACCCTCTACCAGGGGATGCTGCTCCTGCTCTGGTTCTGGTACGCGTGGAGCTGCTACGCCTGGCTGGGCAATCAGGTCCGCGCGGACAACGGCCCCGTGCTGGCCGGAATGCTCGCGGCGATGGCCGCCATCTTCGTGGCCGCCCTGGTG
The DNA here is from genome assembly GCF_040649655.1 of Micromonospora sp. NPDC048905. Classification (NCBI taxonomy): domain Bacteria; kingdom Bacillati; phylum Actinomycetota; class Actinomycetes; order Micromonosporales; family Micromonosporaceae; genus Micromonospora; species Micromonospora sp. NPDC048905. Next base: position 531,824 of record NZ_JBEZFV010000001.1, read on the forward strand.
ATCCCGGGAGCCTGGCAGCGCCACGACGGCGCGTTGAGCCCGCCGCTCACCCTGGCCATCGCCTACATCGCGGTCCGCGGGGTGCACCTCACCCTGATGACCTACGCCTCGTCCGGCAACCCGCAGTACCGCCGGCAGACCCTGCGCTTCGCCGTGTCCACCACACTCGCCTGGGTCCCGCTCCTGGTGGGCGCCGTCCTCGGCGGGACCGCGCAGACCGTGCTGTGGACCGTGGCGTTCCTCGTCGACTACGGCGGTGGCCGGATCGCCACCGCCGCCAGCTTCGGGGAGGTCCGCAGCGGGGCGCACTTCGCCGAACGCCACGGTCTGGTGCTGATCATCGTGCTCGGTGAGTCCCTGCTGTCGGCCGGGGCCGGTGTGGGCCGGGCCACGATCGCCTGGCCGGTGCTGGTGGCCGCGGTGTTCGGCTTCGCCGCGACCGTGTGCCTGTGGTGGCTCTACTTCGTGGGCGTCGCCCCGGCGGCCGCGAAGGTGCTGACCTCGGCCTCGCCGCGTACCCGCCGCCGTCAGCAACTGGCGTCGGACGCGTACACGCTGGCGCACCTGCCGCTGGTCGCCGGGGTCGTCTACTTCGCCCTGGGCATCCACCTGATCCTCGCGAACCTGACGGATCAGCCCCGACACCCCGCCGGTGAGCCGATGGGATGGCCGGCGACGACGGTGCTCTACGGCGGTGCCGCGCTCTACCTCGTCGGTCGTCTGCTGTTCCTCCGGCTGACCGTCGGCGGCTCGCTGGGCCAGCTCGCCGCGATCGGCGTCGTCCTCCTGTTGCTGCCGGCGGCACGGATCCTGCCCGCGCTGGCCGCCCTCGGCCTGCTGGCGGCCCTCCTCACCGCCCTGGTCCGGTACGAGCGGCCACCCCGGGCCGGCTGACCCCTCCCCGACCGGGAGGTGTCAGACGACCCGGGTCGACGGGGTCAGCTCGCCCTGGTGCCCCGCGCCTTCAGGCGGCGCAGCTCGTCGGCGGACAGCAGCCAGGTCGAGTTCGTCGCGCCCAACCCGAGGAGCACCTGGTCGAAGGCGTTTCCGTCGTTGTCGTCGGTGTAGCACAGGCTCACCTCGCCCCAGGGCGACGAGGCGATGGCCAGGTGCTCCTGCCGACCCGTCGTGGTCTGGCTCAGCGCCTGGGCCGCCAGCCGGCCGGTGGAGGTGCCGTCCGGGTTGAGACCACGCGCCCAGACGTCCGGATTGGCGCCCGACACCGTCCAGCCCACCACCACGTTGTCCTGGTCGTCGATGCCGACCCCGGGTGCGACGGCCCCGGCCCCGGTGGAGACCTGGACCTCGTCGTGCCGGGCGGTGCCGGCGGCGGTGAACGAGCGCGCCCAGACGCCTCGGGTACCGCTGTGGTCGGATTCCCACCCGACGGTGAAGTCTCCGACGACGTTCGCCGCGACCGAGGGGCGCTGCTGCTGCCCGCCGCTCTGCGTGTTGGCGGTCCGCCGCGACAGCACCACCGCGCCGTTGGACCGGGCCAGGCGGGTCAACCCGATGTTGTACGACCCGTTCGCGTCGGCGTCCTCGTCCCAGACCACCAGCGCCTCACCGGTGGCGGACACCGCCACGTCGGGGCGGTGGTGCGTGCCCGTGGTCTGCGAGGCGGTCACCTCGTACCCCTTGGTGGTGGCCGCGGTGTAGCCGGCGGCCTTGACGGTGGCCGGAGCGGTCCCCTGGATGTCCTCCCAGACGACGGTGAACCCGACCGCGCCGGTGGTCGGCGCGCCGTCCGGGTCGACGGCCACCTTCGGCCAGATCTGCTGCCCGGCGTCGCTGGCGTTGGCCTGCCCCGAGCCGAGCACGGTGCCGGTGGGCGACACCACCCGGTACTGGATGTTGTAGACGCCGTTGCCGTCGCCGTCGGTGGCCCAGACCACCACGGCGTTGCCCCGGTCGTCGAGCCCCACGTCGGGGCTGATGTGCCGCCAGGCGGCCCCGCTGGTGCCCCCGCCGGAGAGCTTGAGCTCGTACGCGGGTGTGCCGTCGCGAAACAGTCGCAGGTAGATCTCGCTGTGGGTGTCGTCCTCGGGCGCGGTGCTGTCCCGGTCGTCCTCCCACACCACGGCGACGTGGCCGTTGCGGTTCGTGGCGATGCCGGGCAGGTCCTGGTCACCGGTGGCCACGCTGTTCGCGGGGGTCCAGGTGATCGCCTCGGCGGTGACCGCGATCGGGGCCGGTGCCAGGTTTCCGACCAGCAGGGAGGCGGCGAGCAGTGTCGTGAGTGCGGTCATGGTGGGTCTCCTTCTACCCGGCCTGCAGGCCGGGCTGGCCGTCGAGGATGACGAACGAGCGGGCGGTGGCCGCCGCGGCGCCGTGCTCGGTCACCGTGTTCACCGTGCGGAAGTCCGCGCGCACCTGGCTGCGACCGATCGTGGTCCGCACGTAGCCGCGCCGGTCCGAGTAGAACTTCAGGTGCGGGTTGGCCGCCGCGTTCGGGACCGTGGTGCTGCCACTGCCGTTGCCGGTCGAGGTGATCGAGGTGCAGACCAGTTCGGTGCCGATGGTGGCCGAGGCGGGGTTGGCGTAGTCGGCCTTGAGGTCGTTGGCCCACGACCGGTGCACGTCCCCGGTGAGCACCAGCGGGTTGCGTACCCCGCGCTGCTGCCAGCCGTTCTGGATCCGGCTGCGGGAGGCCCGGTAGCCATCCCAGGCGTCCATGCTCGCCGCCCCGCTCGCGTCGAGCTGTTGGGCGAAGAAGACCTGTTGGCCGAGGATGTCCCAGGTGCCGTAGCGCTGGGCAAGTCCGTCGAGCAGCCACGCCTCCTGGGTCGCGCCGGTCAGGGACCGGGAGGCCAGGTCCGCGTCCGCGCAGACCTTCCAACCGTCCCCGCACGCCTGGTCGTCGCGGAACTGCCGGGTGTCGAGCATGTGGAAGGTGGCGAGCTGACCCCACCGGATGCGCCGGTACAGCGGGATGCTGTTGCCGCTGGCGGCGGACGCCGGCCGCAGCGGCATGTTCTCGTAGTAGGCCCGGTACGCGGCGGTCCGCCGGGCGGTCCACTGGGCGGCGGTCAGCGTCGGGCTGCTGTCGTTGCGCACCATGTTGGCGTAGTTGTTCTCCACCTCGTGGTCGTCCGGCACCACCAGCCAGGGTGCCGCCGCGTGTGCCGCCTGCAGGTCCGGGTCGGACTTGTAGAGCGCGTACCGGCGGCGGTAGTCGGCAAGTGACACGATCTCGGCGCCGACGTGCTGCCGGACCGTGGAGCTGCCGACGCCGCCCTCGTAGATGTAGTCGCCGAGGTGCAGGATCAGCCCCGGGTTGTCCTCGGCCATCCGCCGGTACGCGGTGTAGTAGCCGGCCTCGTAGTGGGCGCAGGAGGCGAAGGCCATCACCAGGTCGCGGCCGAAGGCGCTGGGCGCCGGGGCGGTCCGCGTCCGTCCGACCGGCGAGATCTGGCCCTGTGCCCGGAACCGGTAGTAGTAGTCCGAGTCGGCGGCGAGCCCGCCCGCGATGGCGTGCACGGAGTGCGCGTCGGCGTAGCGGGCGACCACCGACCCGGAGGCGACGAGCGAGGTGAACCGGTCGGTGGTGGACACCTGCCACTCGACTGGCACGTCGGCGTTGGCCATGCCGCCCTGCCCGTCGGCGTTGAGTGGGGACGGTGCCAGCCGGGTCCAGAGGACCACGCTGTCGGGCGCCGGGTCACCGGACGCCACGCCGAGTTTGAAGGGGTACGGCACCGCGGCGCGGGCGCCCTGGCGGGGGGTCACCGCGACTCCGGCGGTCACCAGTCCACCGAGGACGAAGATGCGACGGCTCAACCTTGTCATGGTCAACAGCCTTGAGAACGTCGATGAACGGCGATGGGTGCGGCGCGGAATCCCGCATGACGGGAGGCTGTCCGCACCAAGGCGGTCAGGTGTCCGGGCCGCCCGGCAGCCGGACCGTCAGCTCAGCGGTGCCGGGGACTCCGCGCCCGGGATGGTCAGCTTCGGCGTACCGGACCCGTCGGCCGGGACACTCCAGACGTCGGGCTGGCCGTCGCTCTGGCGTCTCGTGTAGGCGAGTGTCCGGCCGTCCAGCCAGGCGGCCTGGTCGTCGACGCTGCTGGTCTCGGCAGTCGCGGTGACCCGCATGCTCGCCAGGTCGAGGACCGACAGCCGCCAGCCCTTCGCCGGGTCGGCGTCGACGGCCTCCTTGAAGGCGATCCGGGTGCCGTCGGGGGACAGCGACGGGCACTCGACGTTCTCCTTCACCGTCTCGACCGTCCGGGCCGCGACGTCACCGCGGACGAGGTAGCGCTTGCCTGCCGTGGACATGGTCGCGTAGAAGCGGTTGTCGTCGGCGGTGAAGGTGACGCCCCAGTAGTTGACGTCCGGGCTGCGGTAGCTCCGGCCGTCCCGCGTGACGGCGAACTCTTCGAGCGAGGTCACCGTGGCGCCGGTGGTGGTGTCGAGGATCCCGGTACGGGTGGAGAAGCCGCTGGCGGTGTAGGAGTCCCCGCCGACGAACGTCGTCCAGGAGACCATCCGGCCGGAGGCCGAGACCCGGGCCCGGTTCGGCAGGCCCGGCACGCCGACCGTCCGCGTCTGCCGCAGCGCCGCGTCGAGCACGACGACCTGGTACGACCAGGCGGTCTCCGGTTTCAGGCAGACACCGGTGCCGGCCGCGGCGTACACCCGCAGGCATTCCAGGCCGGAGACCGTGCGCGGCCCGGTGGGGTCGGCCGTGGCGACGGTGGACAGGTGCCGGTCGGTGATGGCCAGCAGGCGCGGGCCGGGCGTCAGGGTGACCGCCTGGTCGCCGGAGGCAGGGGGCGGTGTCGGGGCGGGTTCCGCGGCCATGGCCACGTAACCGGCCGCCACGCTGCCCAGCAGCACGGCCGAGGCGACCACCACGCCGATCTTCGCTCGGGTCGACATCGCGGTCATTGGGGCACCTTCCGGGTGGTCAGTCGGGATGGGTCGGTCAGCAGGAGCAGCGTGCCGACCAGCACGCAGGCGACGGCCACGGCCGCCGCGCGGATCGCCGCCTCCGGCCCCCACGCCTGCCAGGCGAGACCGAACAGGACGGAGGAGACGAGGTACGCGAGGGCCTGCCCGGTCTGCACCAGCGCGATGCCGGTGGTGCGCAGCCGTGCCGGCAGCACCGGTCCGGCGAGCGCGATGAGCACCCCGTCGGTCGCGGCGTAGAACGCGCCGTACAGCCCCAGGGTCAGCACGATCAGCGGCCATCCGTCGACCGGACCGGCCAGCAGCAGGTACGTGGCACCGAGGGCGGTGTAGCCGCCGAGCACCACCGGGAGCCGGCCGATCCGATCGGCGAGTACGCCCAGCGGGGCGGCGAGCAGCAGGTAGGCCAGGCTGGTTCCCACCGCGAGCAGCGGGAACCAGCGCAGACCGAGGTCCTCGCGGCGTTGCAGCAGCAGGTAGACGAAACCGTCGCCGATGGTGGCCAGCCCGAGCATCGCCGCGGCCAGCACGAGCCGGCGAGCCGGTCCCCCGCCCAGCAGGCCGAACGCCTCCCGCACGGAGACCGCCGGCTCGTCCGGGCCGGCCGTCGCCTGCTCGGCGGGGCGTTCCCGGACGAAGAGCACGAGCACGACGACGGCCAGCGCGGCGACGCAGAAGCTGGTGACGAAGACCGCGTCGTACGACTGCCCGACGACCAGCAGCACCGCGAACGCGGCGAGCGGCCCGAGGAACGCCCCCACGCTGTCCATCGCCCGGTGCACCCCGAACGCCCGGCCCAGCGCCTCGGGCGGCGTGGACAGCGTGATGAGCGCGTCGCGCGGGGCGTTGCGCACGCCCTTGCCGAGCCGGTCGACGGCGATGACCGCGCCGATCGCGGGTATCGACCGGCCGGCGAGCAGCAGGCCGAGCTTCGCGACCGCCGAGAGGGTGTAGCCGATGCCGGCGATCAGCTTGCGCCGCCGGAACCGGTCGGCGGCGAACCCACCGACGACCCGCAGGAGCGCGGTGGCGCCGGTGTGGACGCCGTCGAGCACGCCGAAGGCCACCGGGCTGAGCTGGAGGCCCAGCACCAGATAGAGCGGCAGGACGGCGGCCACCATCTCGGCGGAGATGTCGGTGATCAGGCTGACCGTGCCGAGTGCGACCACGTTGCCGCTGACCAGGGCGAGTCGTCGACGCCGTGGCCCGGATCCGGGCGGGTCGGCGACCGGCCGGGAAACGGTCGACAGGTACACGAGCATCTCCTCGGGTCGACGACTGACGGTCAGCCATCGTGGCGACCGGGTCCGAAGGGTCGCAAGGGACCGTGGGCGTCAAGCAGACATGCGACGGGTGAACAAGCGACAAACATCGAGGAGTTTCGTTGTTCGAGCGTACTGTTCATCTGGCGGCAGCGCGCCGGTTCATCGGCCTTCCTACATTCCTTGCGCTCTCCACCCGCAGAGAAGGGATCCTGGATGGACATTCGAATCACCCGCCCACCGCTGACGCTGGGAACGGTCGCGGTGCTCGTCGTCGCCAGCGCCGCCGTCGTCCTCACCGGCTCGGTCGCGGCGTCGGCGGCGAGCGTGACGTTCACGCCGGTCGCCGACACCTACGTTCAGAGCGACACGGCCGCCACCAACTACGGCACGTCCACGCAGGTCGTGGTCGACAACTCGCCGGTGCGGCGCTCGTTCCTGCGCTTCACGGTGAGCGGGGTCAGCGGCACGGTGACCAGCGCCAAGCTACGACTGCGCACCATCAGCGGCAACAGCGGCAGCGATGCCGGCGGCACGTTCCGCCGGATGTCCAACACGACGTGGTCGGAGACCGGCACCACCTGGAACAACCAGCCGACGATCGACGGGGCCACGCTCGGCACCATCGGCGCGGTCAGCGGCAACACCTGGTACGAGGTCGACGTCACGGCCGCCGTCACCGGCATCGGGACGTACAGCTTCGGTGCGACCTCCGCCAGCGGCGACGGCGCCTACTACGACACGCGCGAGAGCGGCGCGGACGCCCCGCAGTTGGTGGTCGCGACCGGCACCACCACACCGCCGTCCGGGGATCCGGTGTTCGTCGGTGCCGGCGACATCGCCGACTCCGGCTCCGGCGACAGCGCCACCGCCACGCTGCTCGACAACATCCCGGGCACGGTCTTCACCACCGGCGACAACGTCTACGACAGCGGCACCGCGTCGCAGTTCAGCAGCTACTACGAGCCCACCTGGGGTCGGCACAAGTCCCGCACCCGCCCGTCCCCGGGCAACCACGACTACAACACGTCGGGCGCGACCGGCTACTACAACTACTTCGGTACGTCGGCCGGCCCGAGCGGGCGCGGCTACTACTCGTTCGACCTCGGCAACTGGCACGTCGTGTCGTTGAACTCGAACATCAGCATGTCCGCCGGCTCGACCCAGGAGCAGTGGCTGCGGGCCGACCTGGCCGCCAGCAGCAAGCCGTGCACGATCGCGTACTGGCACCACCCGCTGTTCACGTCCAGCTCCAACCACGCGCCGTCGACGTCCACGCGTCCGCTGTACCAGGCGCTCTACGACTACAACGCCGACGTCGTGGTGTGGGGACACAACCACGTGTACGAGCGCTTCGCGCCGATGAACCCGTCCGGCGGCGCCGACACCAGCCGGGGCATGCGCAGCTTCGTCGCCGGCATGGGCGGTGCGAGCCACTACGGCTTCGGCACCATCCAGCCCAACAGCGAGGCACGCAACAGCTCGGCCTGGGGAGTCCTGAAGTTCACCCTGCACTCCAACAGCTACGACTGGCAGTTCGTACCGGTGGCCGGCCAGACCTACACCGACAGCGGCACCGCCAACTGCCACTGACCGCGTGACTCCGCCGATCTTGCACTTCCTGTCCCGACTTTCTGCTGCATAAGCCGCAGATCGCCGACACAAAGTGCAAGATCGCGGAGTTGGTCGGTACGACCGTGGCCCCTGACCGCAGAGCAGTCAGGGGCCACGTTCGGTTCCGGCGTCAGCGGGCCGTGCCGGCCCGGCGCTTGTTGTAGACGTCGAAGGCGACCGCGACGAGCAGGACGAGGCCCTTCACCACCGACTGGGTCGACTGGTCGATGCCCATCAGCTGCATGCCGTTGCTCATCACCGCCATGATCAGACCGCCGACCATCGCGCCCACCACGGTGCCCACCCCGCCCGTGACCGCCGCACCGCCGATGAAGGCCGCGGCGATCGCGTCCAGCTCGAACATGTTGCCGGCGGCGGGCTGAGCGCCGTTCGACCGCGACGAGTAGATGACGCCGGCCACCGCCGCCAGGAAGCCCATGTTGACGAACATCCAGAAGTTGACGGTACGGACCTTCACCCCGGACAGCGCCGCCGCCGACAGGTTGCCGCCGATCGCGTAGACCTGGCGACCGAAGACGGTGCGCCGGGTGAGCAGGCCGTAGACCAGGACGAGCACCGCCAGGATGATCAGCACGATCGGCAGGCCGCGGGCGTGCGCCAACTGCCAGGCGAAGTACATGATGACCGCGCCGACCAGCACGACCCGGGCGACGAACAAGGGGAACGACTCGACGGGCTGCTGGTAGCGGATGCGCGCCACGCGGGTGCGGAAACCACTCACCGCGTACCCGGCCACGGCGACCGCGCCGATCAGCAGCGTGAAGGCGTCGAAGCCCTGCCCGCCGAGCAGACCGTTCAGGAAGCCCGCCGCGACCTTCTGGTATTCGGCCGGGAACGGCGACAGCGAGATGTTGTCGAGCACCCGGAGGGTGAGACCCCGGAACAGCAGCATCCCGGCCAGGGTCACGATGAAGGCCGGAATGCCGGCGTACGCCACCCAGAAGCCATGCCACGCGCCAACCGCGACGCCGACGGCGATCGCCGCCACGACACCTACCCACCACGGATAGCCCTGCTGGATCACCAGTACGGCGGAGACCGCTCCGGTCAGCGCGACGACCGATCCGACCGACAGGTCGATGTGCCCGCCGATGATCAGGATGACCATCCCGATCGCGAGGACCAGGATGTACGAGTACTGCAGGACGATGTTGGTGATGTTGCCGGGGCTCAGCAGCACCCCGTCGGTCAGGATCGCGAAGAACGCGACGATGACGACCAGGGCGACGTAGATCCCGCTCTGCCGCAGGTTGTTCAACACCAGCGCCCGCAGGTCGTTCGTCCCGCTGTGCAGTGCGGCGGCGGGTGTGCCGTCCGGAGTCGCCGGACTCTCCGTCGGAGGGGTCTTGATGGTGGTCACGCCACGAGCTCCTTGTCCTTGGTCATCAGCTCCATGAGGCTCTCCTGGGTCGCCTCGGCCACCGGCATCTCACCGGTGATCCGGCCGGCGGAGAGGGTGTAGATGCGGTCGCACATCCCGAGCAACTCCGGCAGTTCCGAGGAGATGACGATCACCGCCTTGCCCGCGGCCACCAGCCGGTTGATGATCGTGTAGATCTCGTACTTCGCGCCGACGTCGATCCCCCGGGTGGGTTCGTCCAGGATCAGCACATCCGGGTCGGTGAACAGCCACTTCGACAGGACGACCTTCTGCTGGTTGCCGCCGGAGAGCTTCCCGACCACCGCCATGACGCTCGTCGTCCGGATGTTCATCTCCCGCCGGCTGTCCTCGGCAACCTTGATCTCCTCGTTGCCGTTCACCCAGCCCAGGCGGGACAGTCGGTCCAACGCGGCGGCGGAGACGTTGCGGCGGACGTCGTCGATGAGGTTGAGCCCGTACCGCTTGCGGTCCTCGGTGACGTAGGCGATGCCGTTGTCGATCGCCTCGGCGACGGTGCGTGCCTGCACCTCCCGACCGCGCACGAAGAGTCGGCCCCGGATGTCGCGCCCGTACGACCTACCGAACACGCTCATCGCCAGCTCGGTGCGCCCCGCGCCCATCAGGCCCGCGATGCCGACGACCTCGCCGGCGCGGACGGACAGGGCGACGTCCTCGACGACCATCCGGTCCTGCACCGGGTGCCGCACGGTCCAGTCCTCGATCCGGAGGACCTCCTCGCCGGGGGACGACTCGCGGTCGGGGTAGAAGCTGTCCAGGTCGCGCCCGACCATGCCCCGGATGATCCGCTGCTGGGTCACCTCGTCGGAGCGCATGTCGAGGGTCTCCACCGCGCGCCCGTCCCGGATGACGGTGGTCGAGTCGGCGATGGCGGTGATCTCGTTGAGCTTGTGCGAGATCATGATGCAGGTGATGCCCTGGTCGCGGAGCGCCCGCAGCAGGTCGAGCAGGTGAGCCGAGTCGATGTCGTTGAGCGCGGCCGTCGGCTCGTCCAGGATGAGCAGACGCACCTTCTTCGACAGCGCCTTGGCGATCTCCACCAACTGCTGCTTGCCGACGCCGAGCTGGATGACCGGGGTGACCGGGTTCTCGTGCAGCCCGACGGACGCCAGCAACTTGGCGGCGTCGGCGTTGGCCAGGTTCCAGTCGATGAGCCCGAGGCGGTTGCGCCGTTCGCTGCCGAGGAAGATGTTCTCCGCGATCGACAGGTACGGCACCAGGGCGAGCTCCTGGTGGATGATGACGATGCCGTTGGCCTCGCTGTCGCGGATGCCACGGAACTGCATCGGCTTGCCGTCGAAGAGGATCTCGCCGTCGTACGAGCCGGACGGGTAGACGCCGGACAGCACCTTCATCAGGGTGGACTTGCCGGCGCCGTTCTCACCGCAGATGGCGTGGATCTCCCCACGGCGCACTGCGAGGGTGACGTCCTCCAGCGCGGTCACGCCGGGGAAGGTCTTGGTGATGCGACGCATCTCGAGGATGGTGTCGTCCATGGTCACTGTCCTCCGTCAGGTCTGGACACGGTACGCCCAGACGTCGGGCCCGGCGGCGACCGCCGGGCCCGACGATAGGCTTACTTCTTGGCCTGACCGGCGGCGACCTCTTCCGCCGTCCAGTAGCCGGAGTCGATCAGCGCGGTCTTGATGTCGTCCTTGTAGACCGTGACGATCGGGAGCAGGTACGACGGGACGACCTTGACACCGTTGTTGTACGTCTTGGTGTCGTTGGCCTCCGGCTCCTTCTTCTGCAGGAACGCCTCGGCGGCGTTCACGGCCTGGTCGGCCAGCAGACGGGTGTCCTTGAAGACCGTGGAGCTCTGCACGCCGTCGTTGATCAGCTTGATCGAGGCGATCTCGGCGTCCTGGCCGGTCACCACCGGGAGCTTCTTCGCGCCGGTGCCGTAGCCGGCGTTCTGCAGGGCGGTGATGATGCCCCGGGAGATGCCGTCGTACGGCGACAGCACACCGTCGACCTTCGAGCCGTCGTTGTAGCTGGAGGTCAGCAGGTTCTCCATGCGCTTCTGCGCGGTCTCCTGCTGCCACCGCAGGGTGGCGACCTGCTCGGGGGTGGTCTGCTTGGACTTGACGACGAGCGTGCCGTCGTCGACGAACGGCTTGAGCGTGTCCATCGCGCCGCTGAAGAAGAACTGCGTGTTGTTGTCGTCCAGCGAGCCCGCGAAGAGCTCGACGTTCAGCGGCCCCTTGGCGGTGCCCTTCGAGCCGTCCTTGTTCAGCAGGCCGAGCCCGACGAGCAGCGCGGTGCCCTGGGCGACGCCGACCTTGTAGTTGTCGAAGCTGACGTAGAAGTCGACGTCCTTGCTACCGCGGATCAGCCGGTCGTAGGAGATGACCGGGATCTTCGCGGACGCGGCGGCCTGCAGCTGGCTGCTGAGCGCGGTGCCGTCGATCGCCGCGATGATCAGGACGTCAGCGCCCTGGGTGATCATCTGGTCGACCTGCTGCGACTGGGTGGGGATGTCGTCGCCGGCGTACTGGAGGTCGACCTTGTAGCCCTTGCCCTCAAGCTTGGACTTCACCGCGTTGCCGTCGGCGATCCACCGCTCCGAGGTCTGGGTCGGCATCGACACACCGATGGTCAGGTCGCCAGGCTTCGCGCTGCTCTTGTCGTCACCGCTGCCGGCACCCCCGCCACTGCACGCTGCCATACTCAGCGTCAGCATCGCGCCGCCGAGAGCAACCAGGAATCTCCTGCCCACGGGCTTCTCCTCTCTGGACTCCCCCGTCGAGTGCCGGGGCCAAAACTGTCACCTTTCGGGGTAGTGTTAGCGCTCACATCCGGCACGTCAACACTTGATCCGAAATACCGGTGTCACGGTCTCGTAACGGAGGCGTCTCCACGGACGGGACCAGCGCTCGGAGGTGCCCGGACCTGGGAGCACAGCGGTGACCGGCGCCGGAGCGAACAGCCGTCGGGCGGGACCGTCGACCGCGCCGAACCACCCGGCCCGGACCGCCGCCGCGCACGACCGCCGCGCCAGAACGGCCGCGGCGTGGCAGAACCGCCGGCCCGGCCGGCCGGCGGACGCGACGGTGCCCGCGGACGACGGGGGTCGTCCGCGGGCACCGGGGGTGGAACCGGATCAGGTGGGCTGCCGCGACCTGGTCGGTCGACGGGCCCGGTCGGCTATCGCTGCGTCCACCGCTGGTTGGCCGCCGCGGTGCAGTTCCAGAGGATCACCGTGGTGCCGTTGGCCGTGCCGTTGCCGTTGACGTCGAGGCAGAGCCCGGACTGGGCGCCGCTGATCGTGCCGTTGGCGTTGATGGTCCACCGCTGGTTGGCCCCACCGTTGCAGTCCCAGATCTGCACCTTGGAACCGGCCGCGGCGTTCGTGGGCGCGTCCAGGCACTTGCCGAGCGCCTGGAGGGTCTGACCGTTGACGGTCCAGCGCTGGTTGGCGGCACCGTTGCAGTCCCAGATCACCGGCTGGGTGCCGTTGGTGGTGTTGCTGTTCGGAACGTCCAGGCAGCGGCCGGAGGCGGCGCTGGCGAGCGCGCTCGACGTGCCCGGCGGCGGGGTGGTCGGCGGCGTGGTCGTCGGAGGAGTCGTCCCCCCACCGCTGACCCGGTAGACCACCGTGCCGTGCGCCGGAACGCTGGCGCTGATGGTGCCGCTGCTGGAGGTGGTGGCACCGGACCACGCCTCAACCAGCGTGAACGAGCTCCCGGACTTGCCGACGGCGGCGGCCGTGGTCGAGATCGTCGTCGTCGAGCCACCCTGGTTGAACAGGGCGACGGCGACGTCACCGTTGGCGAGCCGCTTGGCCAGCACCCGGCGGGTGCCGTCGAACGACACCTGCGTCCCCTGCAACCCGAGCGAGTCCTGGTTGATCGCGATCAGGTTGGCGTTCTTGAGGATGGTCTGCGTCGCGGAGTTCATGTTCCGGACGTCGTTGCCGGCGATCAGCGGAGACGCCATGATCGCCCACATGGCGAAGTGGCTGCGCATCTCCGTGTCGTTCATGCCGCCGCGACCGACCTCCATCATGTCCGGGTCGTTGAACCCGCCCGGCCTCGCGTAGGACGCCAACGGAACGGTCACGTTGATGATGTTCTGGATGCCCATCGGGTAGCCGTTGGTCTGGCCGGTGTCCCAGGCGTTGGTGATGTCCTCGGTGGTGCGCCACATGTTGGCCACGTCGCCCCAGTTGCGCTGCGGGCCGGTCTTGGCGTGGATGCTGTTCGAGTTGATGCTGTAGACGATCGGTCGGCCGGTGGCGGCCAGCGCGTCACGCATCTTGGCGAAGGTCGCCACCTGGTCGTTGATGCTGCCCTCCGGCGAGCACCAGTCGTACTTGAGGAAGTCGACGCCCCAGGCGGCGAACTGGCGTGCGTCCTGCACCTCGTGGCCCCGGCTGCCGGTTGCTCCGGGGTAGGCGCCGAAGTACTGGGCGCAGGTCTTGTCGACGGGCACCTGGTAGATGCCGAACTTCAGGTCCCGGGCGTGCAGGTAGTCGCCGAGCGCCTTCATCCCGCTGGGGAACCGGGTGGGGTCGCCCTGGATGTTGCCGGAGCTGTCCCGGTTGGGGTTGAACCAGCAGTCGTCGACCACGACGTAGTTGTAGCCCAGGTCCCGCATGCCGCTGCTGACGATCGCGTCCGCCGTCTGCCGGATCAGCGCCTCGTTGATGTTGCAGCCGAACGAGTTCCACGAATTCCAGCCCATGGGGGGAGTACGCGCCACCCCGTTGTCCAGTGCCTGCGCCGCCGGGGCGCGGAGGCCGACCAGAGCACCGGCGACAAGCACTCCGGCCGCCAGTACGCTCCCCCAGCGTCGACCTCGGGTGATGCGGTTCATCGAGCCTCCTTGTCGGTGGCGCCCGCCCGTGACTACGATCTGACTGGTGGGGCGATAGCTGGACGCCAAATCTTGTTAGCGTTAACAGAGACGTCCATCATGTTACGGCCACATTTCACGAGGTTCAATACTTCGTCGGTAGTTGCATTGCCCTCGGTCGATGAAAAAAATCAGCTCCCGATTGAGCGGCGTCTTACCGACGGTGACGAGCCAGCAGCACGGCGAGGTGCGCGAACGCCGGTCACTCCGCCCAACAGCCTTCGGCTGGGACCGACGTCAACTCCGCGGTGGGGCGACGCTCTCGCGGGCGACCAGGGCCGGGGCGATGGTCTGCCGCATTGCCCCGCCGGTGCCCGTCTCGATCTGGGCCAGCAGCATCTGCAGGCTCGCCCGCGCCACCGCGTCGAAGTCGGGGCGGACAGTGGTCAACGGCGGAATGAAGTACGCCGCCTCCGGCACGTCGTCGAAGCCGACCACGCTGATGTCGTGCGGTACCCGTCTGCCGAACTCGTGCAACGCCCGCAGCACGCCCAGCGCGAGATGGTCGTTCGAGGTGAAGACCGCCGTGACCTCCGGCATCCTCGCCAGCATCTGCCCGCACCGGTAACCCGATGCGGCGGACCAGTCCCCCGGCATCAGCGGCGGCGGGTCCACCCCGGCCGCCAGCAGCGCCTCCCGCCAACCGTCGATCCGGCCGACACTGTCGAACCAGTCGAACGGCCCGGAGACGTGCCAGACGGTGCGGTGCCCCGCGTCGAGCAGATGCTGGGTCGCCGCCCGGGCGCCCGCCACCTGGTCGACCGTCACCAACGGGACCGGCCGGCTCGGGTCGCCGTCGACCGTGACCAGCGGGACATCCTGCGGCAGGTGTTCCAACGCCTCACCCGCCGACTCCACCGGCGCGATGACCACGATGCCGGCGACCCGGTGCGACAGGTGTCGTTCGACGGCGGCCGAGATGGAGCGGTGGTCCAGGTTTCGCACGCTGCCGACACTCACCGCGAAACCCTCTTCGGCGGCGGTCTGCTCCAACGCGGCCAACATCGAGGCCGGACCGTAGAGCGTCGTGTTCTGTGCGACCACCCCGATGACCTGGGATCGGCCGGTCACCAGGGCACGAGCGGCGCCGTTGGGGCGATAGCCGAGTTCGGCGATCGCCGCCCGCACCCGAAGCCGGGTCTGCTCACGAACGTTGGGGTGCCCGTTGAGCACCCGCGACACCGTCTGATGGGAGACACCGGCCAGACGAGCGACATCTGTCATCGCGGGACCGTGGACGGCCATTTCACTCTCCCCGCTACGTCTCCGGCCCGCGGCCCGTCGACGTCGACTGGAGCGGCCCGGCCCGATCCCCCTCGCTCAGCCACCACGCCGGTGCTGAATCCCAGGTGACCAGCGCTGAATCGCCGTCAGTCTACGCCAGCATCCGCTTCGAATACGGGACGGCTGTGCCCGGATGTGCTACGCATCGAAAGCCGCGCAAGGCTTTTCCCACGCGCCGTACGCGGGCATCCGGCTCGCGGTTACGGGCTGCGGTGGCTCGCCAGCCTGCTCCACGCTCCTGGAGAGAGCGTGGAGCAGGGCCGACTGGAACATGACCTGGTGGCGCCGACTCCATGTGCCGGCTGGGCCGGCGCTCGTCGACGCCACCGGTCAAACCGATCGCTGTGTGACCGGCGTCACGGCGTCGTCAGGTCGAATCGACGGACCGTGACCGCGCCGCCGAGCGCCGACGTCGCGTGGTTGAAGATGGCGAACCGGTAGCCCATGAAGAACTGCCAGTTGTTCGCCAACGTCAGGGTGTTGCCGAACGAGGTGAAGTTGACCCCGTCCGTGCTGTACGAGAAGCGGGCCTGCCGGCCGGACCCGGGTCTGATGTCGGCGTTGGCCCGCAACCAGATCCGGCCACCGGAGACCGCGGTGCTCGCCACCTCACTGCCGGTGCTCGTGGTGTTCCAACTGCCGTCCATCGTGAGCCCGTTCTGCATCACCAGACGGGTGGATCCGTTGTCCCGCCGGACCCCGATCCAGGCCGACGAGTTGCGCAGCACCGCCAGGCCGGTGCGATCTCCGTCGCGCATCGTGGAGTAGTCCAACTCGATGGTGGCGGTCGAGGTGGGTCCCTGGATCCGGTGGGTCAGCGTGTTGCGCGCCTTGTACAGGTCGCCGGTGACGGTGGCGGTCTGCAGGTTCAGCCCGTTGTTCACCGACCACTTGCTGTTGTCGGGGTTGTGGTTCCACTCCCACTGCGGACCGAGGGTGGTGCCGGCGAACGTGTCGGTGCCGGTGAGCGGCTTGACCGCTCGCGGCGGCGCCGGCAGGTTCGGCTTCGGGTACGTGGTGCCCCACGTGCCGTTGACCGTCTGCAGCACCGGCCAGCCGTCGCCGGTCCACGTGATCGGGGCCAAGGCCGGCATCCGACCACCGGGGTACGCGTCGACGAAGGACATGTAGTACCAGTCGCCGTTCTGGGTCTGCACCAGTCCGCCCTGGTGCGGCACGCCGCCACCGGAGATCGGGCCGGGCAGGTTGAGCAGCACCTGCCGCTGCTCGTACGGGCCGAACGGGCCGTTCGTCGACTTCAGCACGTACTGGCCGTTGGCCGGGCGGGTGAGCCAGATGTAGTAAGCGCCGTTGCGCTTGTAGAAGCGGGCGCCCTCCAGCGTCCCGATGCTCGACGGCGTCTGGTACACCTGCTGGGCGCGGACCTGCGACTTCCCGTCCGCGGACAGCTGGGCGACGCTGATGGTGCCGTTGCCGTACGCGACGTACGGGGTGTCGTTGTCGTCGAACAGCAGGCCGGCGTCGTAGTAGCAGTTGGGGATGGTGGTGTGCTTGCTCCACGTGCTGTCGACGGCGGACGCGGTGTAGATGTGGGTCTGCGCGAAGTCGATGCACCCGGCCCAGTAGTACGTCTTGTTGCTCGGCCGGTAGTTCAGCGTCGACGCCCAGATCCCGTCGACGTACGCGTTACTGCCGCCGCTCATGTCGTACTTCGAGCCGAAGTCGAGCTTGGGCACCGAGTGTCCGGCGAACTCCCAGTTGACCAGGTCGTACGAGCGCAGCACCGGCGCGCCCGGCGAGTAGTGCATGGTGGACGCCGACATGTAGTAGGCGTTGTCCACCCGGATGATGTCGACGTCGGCGAAGTCCTGCCAGACCACCGGGTTCGTGTACGTCCCGTTCGACGGGGGCGGCGTGGTGGTGGGCGGTGGCGTCGTGGGGTTGGTCCCGCCGTCGACGCGAACGAGCTGCCACTGCTGGTTGGTGCCGTTCCAGTCGGCGTACTGCACGATGTTGCCGCCGTCGGCGGTCGAGGCGCCCTGCACCTCCATCGCCTTGTTGCTGTTGCGGTTGATCAACCGGACGTACCCGCCGTCCGAGTCGGCCAGCCGGAACTGCTGGTTGGTGCCGTTGTTGTCAGACCACTGCACGATCGGCCCGCCGTCGGCGGTCGAGCGGCCGGAGACGTCCAGCACCTTGCCCGACAACCTCGACTTGAGCCGGTAGTAGCCGCTTCCGGAGTCGACGAACTGCCACTGCTGCTGGTTGCCGTTGTTGCGCGTCCACTGGGTGATCCGCGCGCCGTCGTTCGTGGCCATGTTGTACACGTCCACTGCCTTGCCACTGTTGCGGTTCACCAACACGTACCACGCGCTGGTGTCGACCGTGGCCGCTGACGCGGGCGACGAGGCGACGGCCGCAGCCGCGCCACCGACCACCAGCACCATCGCGGCGACGGCGAGTCTCGTAAGCCACCCACGCCGTGGTGCACCCCGGGGAACCCGACCGATGGAAAGCATGATCCTCCTCTGCTGACGCGAACCGTGCGGTCTGGGTCGGCGTCCGCGGCACCGGGCGGGGCACCGAGCTGACCACGCCCGGCCATGTGATCGCTAACACCGGTTGCCCGACCGTCACGGTGACGAGGTGCCGAAACCGCGGGGTAGGACGCGCGCGCGGCCGGACCAGCCAACGACATCGACCATCTTGGCTATAGACTGTGAGCGATAACATGCTGTTAGTCAAGGCGTAACACAATCGCCTCGTGGCCCTGCTGACGCAGACGCGAACGGGTGGCCCACCGCCGGCCCGCAGGCCGAGATGGACCACCCGTCATGGACGCGGCCGGGCCGCGCCGGTCAGAAGCCGCGGGCCAACCGGTAGTAGGCCTGGTTCCAGCGAATCTCGTCGGCGAAGCGGCGGGGCTCGGTGTCCGCGTCGATGACGACGAGTTCGGTACGGCTCATCTCGGCCAGGTCGTGCAACTCCTCCACGCCCACCGCCTGCGACAGCACCGTGTGGTGCGGTGCCCCGGCGGTGATCCACGACTCGGCCGAAACGGGCAGGTCCGGCCGCGGACGCCAGACGGCACGGGCCACCGGCAGTCGACGCAACGGCTGCGGCGGCGTCACCACGTCGATCTCGTTGGCCACCAACCGGAACCGCTCGCCCATGTCGGCGAGCCCGAGCACCACCGCCGGGCCGGGGGCGGCGTCGAACACCAGCCGGACCGGGTCCTCCCGACCGCCGATGCTCAGGGGGTGGATCTCCACGTTGGGTACGTCGGAGGCGATGGTCGGGCAGACCTCCAGCATGTGGGCGCCGAGCACCAACTCCTCGCCCGGGGTGAGGTCGTAGGTGTAGTCCTCCATGAACGACGTGCCGCCGTCCACGCCCACCGACATCGCCTTGAGCGTGTGCACCAGGACGGACGTCTTCCAGTCGCCCTCGCCACCGAAGCCGTAGCCGTCGGCCATCAGCCGCTGCACGGCGATGCCCGGCAGCTGACGCAGGCCCCCGAGGTCCTCGAAGTTCGTGGTGAAGGCCCGGAACCCGCCCGTGTCCAGGAACGTGCGCATGCCCAACTCCAGGCGGGCCGCGTACCGCAACGAGTCGTGCCGGTCACCGCCGGGCAGCAGGTCGCCGCCGATGCGGTAGGTGTCCTGGTACTCCTTGACCAGGTCGTCCACCTGCGCGTCGGTGACCTCACCGACCACCTCGACCAGGTCGTTGACGCCGTAGGTGTTGACCGAGACCCCGAACCGCAGCTCCGCCTCGACCTTGTCGCCCTCGGTCACCGCGACGTCGCGCATGTTGTCACCGAAGCGGGCCAGGCGCAGCGACCGCATCGCCGACCAGCCGAGCGCGGCACGTGCCCACGCCCCGACCCGAGCGGTGACCCGCGGGTCGCTGACGTGCCCGGCCACCGTCTTGCGGGCCACACCGAGACGGGTCTGGATGTACCCGAACTCCCGGTCGCCGTGGGCGGCCTGGTTCAGGTTCATGAAGTCCATGTCGATGTCGTTCCAGGGCAGCAGCACGTTGGCCTGGGTGTGCAGGTGCAGCAGCGGCGTCTGCAGCGCGTCCAGACCGGAGATCCACATCTTCGCCGGCGAGAAGGTGTGCATCCAGGCGATGACCCCGACGGCACCCTGGGCGGCGGCCTCCCGGCAGACCTGCAGGATCTCACCACTGTTGGTCAGGACGGGCTTCCAGACCACCCGGGCGGGAATCTGCGGCGAGTCGTCGAGCGCGGCCGCGATCTGGCGGGACTGCTCGGCGACCTGCCGGAGCGTCTCCTCGCCGTACATGCCTTGGCTGCCGGTGAGGAACCAGATCTCGGGCTGGGTTTGTGGTGCCATGGGGTTGCCTTCCGCGAGAGGAACTGTCACTTGTAACGGATTCCGATGAGGCGCTGGAGGAGGATGAACGCGAAGAGCAGACCGCCGATCACGATCTTGGTCCACCAGGAGTTGAGGCTCCCATCGAAGGTGATGAGGGTCTGGATCACGCCCAGGACCAGCACGCCCAGCACCGTTCCGAAGACGTAACCCGCGCCCCCGGTGAGCACCGTGCCGCCGATGACGACGGCGGCGATGACGTCCAGCTCCATGCCGACGGCGATCAGTGGCGCACCGGAGAGGGTGTAGAAGGACAACAGGATCCCACCGATCGCGGAGCACAGGCCGCTGATCGTGTAGACGGCGATCCGGGTCCGCCCCACCGGCAGACCCATCAGCAGGGCCGACTGCGGGTTGCCGCCGATGGCGTACACGTTGCGGCCCAGCCGGGTGTAGGCCAGCACGTACGCGGCGACGGCGACCACGACGAAGGCGATCAGCACGCTGATCGACACGAAGTTGCCCTGCGGGTTACCGATCCGCTCCTGGGACATCGAGGTCCAGAACCCGTCGGTGATCGGGATGGACGAGCCGGAGATGAACGTGCACATGCCCCGGGCGAAGAACATCCCGGCGAGCGTGACGATGAACGGCTGGATCTCGAAGAAGTGGATGGCGCAACCCATCAGCAGACCGAGCGTCGGGCCGATGAGCAGGGCGATGACGAGTACCAGTGCCGCCGGCATGCCGTCCTGCAGCAGCGCGGCCGACACCATCGCCGTCATGGCGACGACCGACCCGACCGACAGGTCGATGCCACCGGTGAGGATCACGAAGGTCATACCCACCGCGACGACGAGCAGGAAGCCGTTGTCGATGAAGACGTTGAAGATGACCTGCACGTTGGAGAACGCCGTGTACTGCGACACCCCGATGGCGTACATCACCAGCAGCAGGGCGAGCGTCGCGAGGACTGGTATCTGCTTCCTCGGCAGCCGGAACCGGGTACGACCGGCGGTAAGCGTTCCAGTGGTCATGCCGGCACCTGCTCCTTCGGCTTGTCGGCGATGGGGGCGGACGGCGGAACGCTGCGCCTGCGGCGGGCGAACCGGGCCCGGAAGGCCGGCGCCTGGATGAGGCAGACGGCGATGACGACGACCGCCTTGAACAGCAGCGAGGTCTGCGGCGAGATGTTCATGGCGTACACCGAGGTGGTCAGGGTCTGGATGATCAGCGCGCCGAGGATGGTGCCGCTCAGGAAGTAGCGGCCGCCGGCGAGGGACGTGCCACCGATGACGACCGCGAGGATGGCGTCCAACTCCACCCAGAGACCGACGGCGTTGCCGTCGGCGCTGGAGACGTTGGCCGTCATCATGAAGCCGGCGACCGCCGCGCAGACGGCGCTGACGACGTACGCGAGGAAGATGACCCGGCCGGAGCGGATACCGGCGAGTCGGCTCGCCTCCGCGTTGCCGCCCACCGACTCGATGATCATGCCGAGTGCGGTGCGGCGGGTGAACGCGGCGACGAGCACCGCCGCGGCAAGGGCGATGAAGATGGCCAGCGGAAGGGTCAGCAGGTGACCCAGCCCGATCGTCCGGAACGGCCCGGAGTTGATGGTGATGATCTGCCCCTGGGTGATCAGCTGGGCGAGACCCCGGCCGGCCACCATCAGGATCAGGGTGGCGATGATCGGTTGGATCCCGATCACGGCCACCAGCACCCCGTTCCAGACGCCCAGCACGAGCGCGACCCCCAACGCCATCGCGAGGGCGGTCAGCACCACGGTGAGACTGTTCTGGTCGGGCTGCTTGCTGATGTACATGCAGGCCATCGCGCCGCTGATCGCGCAGACCGAGCCGACCGACAGGTCGATGCCGCCGGTCGAGATGACCAGGGTCATGCCCAGCGCGACGAGGATCAACGGCGCGCTCAACCGCAGGATGTCGATCGGCGAGCCGTAGAGGTGCCCGTCCTTGAGTTCGATGGACAGGAACCCGGGCCGGTAGATCGTGTTCGCGGCGAGCATGGCGACCAGCACGGCCGCAGGCCAGAACAGCCGGTGACCGGTGATCGTCCGGTAGCGGCTCACGGTGTCGCTCATCGGTCTGCCTCCTCGCGGTGGGACCCACTCGCGATGGTCTGCATGATGCGGTCGGCGTTGAGGCTGTCGTCGTTGGCGAGCTGCGCGACCATCTGGCGGTCCCGCATGACGGCCACCTTGTGGCTGAGGCGCAGCACCTCCTCCAACTCGGCAGAGATGAACAGCACCGCCATGCCACCGTCGGACAGCTGCGTCACCAGCTTCTGGATCTCGGTCTTCGCGCCGATGTCGATGCCCCGGGTCGGCTCGTCGAGGATCAACAGCCGCGGCTCGGTGATCAGCCACCGGGCCAGGAGCACCTTCTGCTGGTTGCCACCGGAGAGGTTGCGGACCGGAACCTCCGGGTCCGCGGGCCGGATGTTGAGTGCCTTGATGTACTTGTCGACCAGCTCGTCCTGGCGACGACGCGGGATGGGACGCAGCCAGCCACGGGCCGCCTGCATGGCGAGGATGATGTTCTCCCGGACCGACAGGTCGGCGACGATGCCCTCGGCGCGGCGGTTCTCCGAACAGAAGCCGACGCCGTGGTCGATGGCCTGCGCGGGGGTCCGCAGGCTACTCGACGTGCCGTCCACCACGACCTGACCGCCGTCGGTCCGGTCCGCGCCGAACAACAACCGCGCGACCTCGGTACGCCCCGAGCCCAGCAGGCCGGCCAGGCCCACCACCTCGCCGGCGTGGATGGTGAGGCTGAACGGCTCGACCGCCCCCGCCCGGCCGAAGTCCGACACCGCCACCAGCGGGGTGCCCTTCTCCACCGCGGCGAGGTCCCGTCGGGAGTGCTCCTCAATGCCCTCGAGGACGTCGAGTTCCTTGCCGATCATCTTCTCCACCAGGGAGAGCTGGGGCAGCTCGGTGGTCAGGTACTCGCCGACGAGCCCACCGTTGCGCAGCACGGTGATGCGGTCCGCGATGTCGTAGACCTGGTCGAGGAAGTGGGTCACGAACAGGATCGCGATGCCCTCGTCGCGCAGTTGCCGCATGATGCGGAACAGCTGCGCCACCTCGCCGGCGTCGAGGCTGGACGTCGGCTCGTCCAGGATCAGCACCCGGGCCTTGATGTCGATGGCGCGGGCGATGGCGACCATCTGCTGGATCGCCAGCGAGTACGAGCCGAGCGGCGCGCTGACGTCGAGGTCGAGGTCGAGGCGGGTGAGCAGGGCTCGGGCGCGGCGGCGAACCTCGCCCCAGCGGACGGCGCCGAGGAGCCGGGGCTCACGGCCGATGAAGATGTTCTCCGCCACCGACAGGTTGGTGCAGAGGTTGACCTCCTGGAACACGGTGCTGACGCCGTGGGCGGTCGCCTGCATCGGCCCGCTGAAGGACACCGCCTCGCCGTCCAGGGTGATCGCGCCCTCGTCGGTGTCGTAGACGCCGGTCAGCACCTTGATGAGGGTCGACTTGCCGGCGCCGTTCTCGCCCATCAGGGCGTGCACCTCGCCGGGAAAGAGCCGGAAGTTTACGTCGTGGAGTGCGCGCACCCCGGGAAAGGACTTGCTTATCCCGGTCATCGTCAGGACCGGACGGCTATCCGTCATCCCATCAGACCTCTTCTGGGGGTTGTCGACGCGGAAGGGCCGCTGCGCTCCCACCGCGCACGCCCGGCCGCCCCTGCGGGGGGCTCGGGCGGGCGTGGCACGGGTCATCGCGGGTCATGCCCGGTCCGTTCGGGTTTATGGGGGGACGAGGCGGGGCCGCCACGCGAGCGCGGCGGCCCCCCGACGTCGATCAGTACTTGCGGGTGGGCAGAGCCTCCTTGGCCTGCGCCTGGGTGAAGGTGGTCTCCTGGGTCTCGATCCGAGCCGGAACCTCTTCGCCCGCGTGGACCTTCTTGGCCAGGTCCATCAGCTGCGGGCCGAGCAGCGGGCTGCACTCCGCGATGAAGTTGAACTTCCCGTCGGCGAGGGCCTGCATACCATCCTTGACGGCGTCGACCGTGATGATGGTGATGTCCTTGCCCGGCACCTTGCCGGCGGCGGTGATCGCCTCGAGCGCACCCAGGCCCATGTCGTCGTTGTGCGCGAACAGCACGTCGATCTGCTTGTTGGCCTTGAGGAACTGCTCCATGACCTGCTTGCCACCGGCGCGGGTGAAGTCACCCGGCTGGGAGGCGATGATCTTCAGGTTCGGGTTGGCGGCGATCGCCTCGCCGAAGCCCTTCTTACGGTCGTTCGCCGGCGCCGCACCGGTGTTGCCCTGCAGCTCGACGATGTTCACCGGGCCGGTGGCGGTCTTCTTCTGCTCGACCAGCCACTCACCGGCGAGCTTGCCCTCCTTGACGAAGTCCGAGCCGAGGAACGACTTGTACAGCGACTTGTCGGCCGAGTCCACCGAGCGGTCGGTCAGGATGACCGGGATGTTGGCGTCCTTGGCCTCCTTGAGCACGGTGTCCCAACCGGACTCCACCACCGGCGAGAAGGCGATCACGTCGACCTTCTGCTGGATGTAGTTGCGGATCGCCTTGATCTGGTTTTCCTGCTTCTGCTGCGCGTCGTCGAACTTCAGCTCGATGCCCGCCGAGGCGGCGGACTCCTTGATCGAGGTGGTGTTCGCGGTACGCCAGCCGCTCTCCGCGCCGACCTGCGAGAAGCCCATCGTGATCTTGCCGTCGTCCTTGGTGTCGCCGCCGCCGCCGGTGTCGCTGTTGCCGCAGGCCGCCATGCTGCCGACGAGCAGCACACTGGCGAGGACCGTGGCAGCGCGCCACGGAGCGGAGTGCATTCGCATCTTGCGCATCGAATCTCCTTGGCTCGGTGTGGTGGGGAACCGCGCCAACCGCCGATGTGCAAGGAGCGGCGTACGCGGGTGTTGCGTGCTGCTACTTCGGGGTGGTGCAGACCGGCGGGTCGGGTGTGGCCGCAGAGGGTCAGGAACCCGCCGGTGGGACTGGTTGGCGACCGGAGACGTTCCGCCCGCCGGCCGCTGTCACGCGACGACCTCCAGCGCGGCCTCCTGGGTGGCCGTGGCGGTCTCGGCGGCCGCGTTGCGGATCGCCCGCAGGCGGAGCATGACGTCGTTGCCGCCGCGACCGAAGTGGTCGTGCAGCGCCCGGTACTCGGCGTACAGGGCGTCGTAGGCGCGCGCCCGGTCCGGGTCCGGTCGGTAGACCGCCTCGTGCACCCGGCCCATCGCCTGCGACGCCTCGTGGATCGACGGGAACTCACCGGCGGCGACGGCGGCATGGATCGCCGACCCGAGGGCCGGCCCCTGCGCGGACGCGATGATGTTCAACGGTCGCCGGGTCACGTCGGCGTAGATCTGCATCAGCAGCGCGTTGTTGGTGAGACCACCGGCGATCACCAGGTCGTTCACGGCCACACCGGCATCGACGAACGCCTCGATGATCATCCGCGTGCCGAAGGCCGTGGACTCCAGCAACGCCCGGTAGATGTCCTGCGGCCGGGTGGCCAGGGTCATTCCGACGATCATCCCGCTGAGGTCGTGGTTGACCAGCAGCGAGCGGTTGCCGTTCCACCAGTCCAGCGCGACGAGCCCGTGCGCACCGACCGGTTGGCTCGCGGCCAGCTCGGTGAGCTGTTCGTGCGAGTCGATGCCGGCCGGGGCGGCGTGCTTGACGAACCAGCCGAAGATGTCGCCGACACCGCTCTGCCCGGCCTCGTAACCCCACGCGCCGGGGCTGATGCCGCCGTCCACCACACCGCACATGCCGGCCACCTCGGCGACCTGCGCGCCGTTGACGACGTGGCAGGTCGAGGTGCCCATGATGGCGACGAGACGGCCGGGCTCCACGGCCTGCGCGGACGCCGCGGTGACGTGCGCGTCGACGTTGCCGACGGCCACCGCGATCCCCTCCGGCAGGCCGGTCCACGCGGCGGCCTGGGCGGTGAGCGCGCCGGCCCGGGCGCCGAGCGGCAGCAACGGACCGTCGAGCTTGGTCACGAAGTCGCCGAAGTCGGGGTTGAGCGCGGTCAGGAAGCCCTCGGACGGGTAGTGACCGTCCTGGAGGATGCCCTTGTAGCCCGCGGTGCAGACGTTGCGGGTCTCGGTGCCGCAGAGCTGCCAGACGATCCAGTCGGCCGCCTCGACGAAGCGCTCGGCCCGGTCGTAGACCTCGGGGTCCTCCTCGAGGATCTGCAGGCCCTTGGCGTACTGCCACTCGGCGGAGATCTTGCCGCCGTAGCGGCCGATCCACGGCTCGGCCCGCTCGTGGGCCAGCGCGTTGATCCGGTCGGCGTGCGGCTGCGCGGCGTGGTGCTTCCACAGCTTGACCCAGGCGTGCGGCCGGTCGCGCAACTCGGGCGTCTCGCACAGTGGGGTGCCGTCGGCAAGCGTCGGCAGCACCGTGCAGGCGGTGAAGTCGATGCCGATGCCGACCACCGCGGCGGGATCCACCCCCGCGGCGGACACCGCTGCCGGGACGGCGTTGCGCAGCACGTCGCGGTAGTCGTCCGGGTTCTGCAGAGCCCAGTCCGGAGGCAGCGCTCGGCCTCCTGGAAGCGCCGTGCTGATCACGCCGTCGCCGTACTCGTGCACCGCGGTCCCCAACTCGGCACCATCACCGACACGGACCACCAGAGCTCGCCCGGACAGGGTGCCGAAGTCGACACCGACGACGTAGCGGTCGTCAGCTCCGTCCACACGGTTCATGTTCACCTCCACCGTTAACGGGGATAGTGTTAACGCTCACATCCAGCCTCGTCAAGACATCTAGGCGCAACAGCTCCGTAACGGAACGCGGAAGCCGAGCCGACTCGGGCGCGTCGCTGGCGGACCGCCACAAAGCACGCGAATCCGGTGTCGGCCCCCGATCCGGCACCGAGAACGCGGCCTGCCGCACGGATCGGCCACCGACCGAACGCTCCTCGGCGGGCCGGGCGACAGGTACCGCACCACCCTCACCACGGGACGCCCGCCGAGCACCGGCGCCTGATGATGTTGGCGATAACATCACCGGGTCGCCGCGCTCCCATGGTCGGACCTCTGGCATGGCTGCCGGCATCGCGATGGCTCGCAAGCGAGCGCTCCCCCGGCGACTACGGGCTCACCTCGTGGCCTCGGGACGGGCGGGTGTTATCGATAACATTCGACGTTTGAGTCCTACCCGGAGCGGTCCGCGAGCCCGCCGGACGGACGGGTGGCGGGCCGGGCTGATCCACTCGCGTTCCTTGAAATCGGGGGGTCCCAGCGCGGGAGACCGGCCGACTCCAAGAAATCCGAGTCGATCAAGCCCTCGCGACGGACCGCCGTCGGGCCGCGCCGCGCGACATGGACAGCCGGCGACTCGGCCCCGTGGGCCGAGTCGCCGGCTGTCCGTCGCGATGGCGGGACGTCGGGCGGGGGTGCCGGGATCAGGTGGCCCGACTGCGGTTGTACAGCGACTTGGCCCAGAAGAAGCAGCCCACGGTGATGACGACGCACCAGACGACCGCGACGATCCCGTTGGCGCCGATCCCGGTGCCGAGCAGCAGACCGCGAAGGGTCTCCATGACGGGCGTGAAGGGCTGGTAGTCGGCGAACCACCGCACCGGGGTCGGCATGGAGTCGGTGGGGACGAAGCCGCTGCCGAGGAACGGCAGGAGGATCAGCGGCATGGGCAGGTTGCTGGCCGTCTCGACACTCTCGCTCACCAGACCGAGGGCCACCGACAGCCAGGTGAGCGCAAAGGTGATCATGGCGAGGACGCCGATCGCCGCGAGCCATTCGACCGGGTTGGCCGTGGGCCGGAACCCGACGAGCAGCGCCACGCCGATGACGGCTGCGAGGCTGAGCAGGGTCTGCACCAGGCTGCCCAGTACGTGGCCGGTGAGCACCGACGGTCGGAAGATCGCCATCGTCCGGAACCGGGCGATGATGCCCTCGGTCATGTCCATCGCGACCGAGATGGCGGTGCCCTGCGCCGCGCTGACCACCGTGATGAGCAGGATGCCGGGGGTGACGTAGTTGGCGTACTGGGAGCGACCGCCGGACGGGCCGAGGCCGGCGCCGAGCGTGCCGCCGAACACGTAGACGAAGAGCAACAGGATGATGATCGGAATGCCGATGAGCAGCATGGTCATCGACGGGTACCGCCGCATGTGCAGGAGGTTGCGTCGCAGCATGGTGCTCGAGTCGCGCACGGCGAGGGAGACGGTGCTCATCGCGCTGGAGCCCTTTCCTGGTCGGGTCGGCCGGCGCGGGAGTCCGGCTGGCCGGTGAGGGTGAGGAAGACGTCGTCGAGGTCGGGGGTGTGCACGGAGAGCCCGGCCACGCTGATCGAGGCACGGTCGAGGTGGTCGAGAAGCGAACGCAGCGACCCGACCCCTCCGTCGCTCGGCACCTGGAGGGTGAGTGCCGCGTCGTCCCGCCTGCCGGCGGCGAACGTACGGGCCGCCGATTCGAGCCCGTCCTGGTCGGCGAACTGCAGCACCACGTGGCCACCCGGGATGAGCCGCTTGAGTTCACGTGGGGTGCCCTCGGCGATCAGCCGGCCGTGGTCGAGGAACGCGACGCGATCGGCGAGCTGGTCGGCCTCCTCCAGGTACTGGGTGGTGAGCAGGATGGTGACGCCCTCGGCGACGAGCGCGCGGATGATCTGCCACATGGCCCGACGGCTGCGCGGGTCGAGACCGGTGGTCGGCTCGTCGAGGAAGATCACGCGGGGCGCGCCGACCAGGGTCATCGCGAGGTCGAGCCTCCGCCGCATGCCTCCCGAGTACGTCGACACCGGCTTGCCGGCCGCCTCGGTCAGGTCGAACTGGTCGAGCAGCTCGGTGATCCGTCGCCGGCCGACACTCTTGTCCAGGTGACACAGGTCGGCCATCAGGAGAAGGTTCTCCCGGCCGGTGAGCAGGTTGTCGACGGCGGAGAACTGGCCGGTGACGCCGATCAGTTCGCGTACCGCGTCGGGGTCTCGGGCCAGGTCGTGGCCGAAGACGCGGGCGTGCCCGCCGTCGGCGTTGATCAGGGTGGAGAGAATCTGCACAGTGGTGGTCTTGCCGGCGCCGTTGGGGCCGAGCAGCGCGAAGATCGTTCCCTCGCTGATCATCAGGTCGATGCCGTCCAGCACGACCTTGTCACCGTAGGACTTCCGCAGGTCGGTGGCGACGATCGCGGGCTTCGTGGAGCTGGTCATGGTCTCCTCCTTCGTGGTCGCGGTGGGCGGGTCAGGCGCGGCGGATCATGATGTCGCCGTAGGAGGTGTTCGCCCGGACCTCGACCGTCTCGTCGGTCTGCGCCGGGCCGTCGGTCGTCTCCAGGGCGTTGTGGACGCGGCCGTGCTTGGAGCTGACGTCGAGCCAGGCGGCGGTCCCACGCCGGATGCCGACCTCGATGGCGCCGTAGGAGGTGTTCAGCTCGATCGCCCCTCGGACGACCTCGCCCAACCGGACGTTGCCGTAGGCGGTGCGGGCCGTCACCGAGGCCAGCGGCGCGTCGAGGGTGATGTCGCCGTACGCGGTGTTGACCCGGACGTCGCCGCCGCTGCGGCCGATCCAGCAGTCACCGGAGGAGTTCTTGATCTCGGCGGAGCCGTCGACCGCCCCGATGCGGACCTTGCCGGAGGAGACCTTCACCCGGGCCGAGCCCGTGACCCGCTCCACCGCGACCTCGCCGTGGCTGCTGTCGATGTCCAACGGCCCGGTCTCGTCGAGCCGGATCCCGCTCCCCGTCTTGATCCGGCACTCGCCCAGCCGACCCTCGCAGCGGAACGCCGCCCAGGACGACTCGCCGTGCACTCGCGACCCGGCCGGCAGCTCGATCAGGACGTCGACCGACGGCCCGGAACCGAAGCCGTAGCGGCGCCAACTCTTCGACACCCTGATCAGCAGTTGTCCTGCGGCGTACTGGACGGTGGTCTGTTCCGCGGTGCTCACGTCGGCCTTGCTCGACGGGTCGCGGGGCCGCACCGTCACCACGGTGTCGGTGCGGTCGGTCGCTTTGATCCAGACATCTCCCACGGGCAGCTCGACCCGGACGGCGATGGGTTCTGGCGTTTCGAAAACAGGCATGGTGGTCTCCCGAAAGGTGGTCGGCGACTGTCGCCGCTGGTCAGCGGCGGGAAAACAAGGGGGTACGGAGAGTCAGCGGGCCCAGCCGGTGAGGTGCTGGCCGGAGCGTGGCTCCACCCGGCGGGGCGGGCGACGCTCCGTCTCGCCGGCGCTGACGGCACCGGCGACGGCGCGTACCAGCCAGGCGTTGACCGAGAGCCCGGCCCGCCCGGCGGCCTCCTCGACGCTTGCCTTGAGGTGGTCGGGGAGTCGGAGGTTGATCCGCGAGGTGCCACCGTCCTCCCCCTCCGGCGCGGGGGCTGGCGTGGCGAGCGGCGGCGGGCCGCTGGCCTCACTCACCTCGTCGACGAGCGGGCTGGCCGGCGTCACCACGAAGTCCGGCTCGCGCCCGCGCAACCGGACGTGCACCGAACCCGGCGCGAGATCGCGGGTGATCTCGTCGGCGGCGTCGGACAGGGCCTCGAGCAACGTGAGACGGGTCGCCGCCTCCAACTGGGCGAAGAGCCGCTCGGCCAGCATCCGGGCCTCGGGGTCGACCCCCTCGGCAGCAATGGCGAACTCGTCTCGCAGGTTCTCGACGTATGACCTCAGCTCCATGGCACCATCATGGCACCACTTTGGCTCAGAACGCAACAGGCGTGGCTCACAATGGTGCCGACCGATCAGGCCCGCCGCGGCACGCCGGGTGCTTCCAGCTCGCCGAACATGCCCCGGACCAGGTGATTCGCCTCTGCCTGAGTCAGCCCGGAGGCCACCAGCAGGTCGCTGACGGTCGTCCGGACCTGTGCCACCACCACCGCCCCGGAGAAGCCGACCCCCTCCCGATAGGCCGCACCGGCCGTCCGGACCGCCCGCAGCGCCTGCTCACGTGCCCGGTTCGGCTCGACCGCGGCGGCGAACTGCCGCTTGAGCAACCGGACGGCCTCGGCGAGATCGGCCACCGCCCCCGGCAGCGCGTCCGGGACCGGTTCACCGTCCTCGATCAGCGTCACCGACCGGCGGATGAGGGTCCCGCTGTTGCGCATCGCCCGGTCGATCGGCTCTGCCGCCTGCGCGTACCGGCTCACCGGACCGTGCCGTTCGCGCCAGTGCACCGGCGACAGGACGCTGGCCTCCCGGGCGCCCTGGGTCGCCTCGACGAACGCCTGCACCTGGCCCTTGTTCTGCCGCAGTTCGCTGCGGGCGGTGCGGGCCCGATCAGCGTCCCGCTCGGCCAGCGCGCCGGCGGTCGCGTCGAGTTGGGTGGCGAGGAGGTCCAACGCCGGCCGCGCGGCCCGGTTGAGCACCCGCAGCGGGTTCAGCGGCAGCAGCACGGTGGTGATCAGCAGCGCCAGCCCGCCCCCGACGAGCGCGTCCACGAACCGAGGGATCTCCAGATCACGGATGGACGGACTGAGCGTGGCGATCAGCACCGCCGTCGCTCCGGCCTGGACCACCACCGCCGCACTGCCCACGAGGAACAGCGCGACCACGATCGCGAGCACGACGATCAGGACGAGTTGCCACCACCCGGTGCCGATCAGCACGAGCAGCAGATCGCCGATCAGCACCCCCACGGTGACACCGATGATCAGTTCGACGGTACGGCGGAGCCGTTGGCCGACGGACGCGGCGAGAGTCGAGACCGCGGAGATCGGTGCGAAGATCGGCTGCGACACGTGCAGCAGCTCGTGCGCCACGAACCACGCCAGCGCCGCGGCCAGACCGGCCTGCACCGCGAGCCCGCCGAAGGCCCGTACCCGACGCATCCGGTCGCGCAGCGTGGCCACCACGCGGTCCCAGAGCCGGACCACGATCGGAGCGCGGCCGTCCGCTCCGTGCCGACCGGCAGCGACCATGGCGGCACCTACCCCGCCAGCACCCGATCAATCCCCCGCGCCGGTGCGTCGACCTCCCCGCCCGAGCGTGTGCGCGGCGCCGACCACGACGAAGGGCAGCCACGGCGTCCGTCGCGGCGTGGGCGGGCCGCGATTGAGGCCGTCCGGTTCGGGTAGACCGCGGTCTGCCGCCGTCCGGGTGGCGGCCCCGGCACGGCGGGCTGGCAGGGCTGGCCTCGGGTGGATCGTGTGCCCGAGGGCTGCCGAGACGCCTCGGGGGGCATTCGGATGGACCAGCGCGGTTGAGCGAGCCAGACACCACCGGCGGCATCGTCGAGCTGCGGGTGCACGGCGTCTCCGGCGCGAACGCCGAAGAGGTGCTGGACCTGCGGCAGGTCTCGCAGGTGGCGGGTGACCGCAACGGAGGCTTCTACCGGCCGCGTCCCCGGTACTCGGACGCCACCGGCGCGCACGGGCTGACGCTGGAGTCGTACCGCTGGGGTGATCTGCCCGCCGGGACCGTGGTCCGCGCCCTGGGGTTGGTCTTCCTGCTGCCGTTCATGCTGGTCAACGTGGCGATCTGGATGCGTCCCGCGAACTCCGGTTCCGAGGCGACGGTCAGGTCGCTGTGCCGGTTGCTGGCGCTCACGCTCACCGTGCTCTACGTGCTCGGCATCGCCGGCGTCGCCCTGGATCTCGTGGGTTGGAAGTGTCTGAACTCGGCGAACTGCCTCGCCGGACGCAGCTGGCTGTCCTGGTTGAGCGGCCGGCCGGTCGGGGTGCGACTGGCGGTACTCGCGCTGGTCCCGGCCACCGCGATCGGCCTGATCTGGCGGATCAGCAACCGGCCGGGGCGGACGTTCGAGGCGTTTCGCGCACCCGAGCAGGTCTCCGGGCATCGGCTCGGCGCGGTCGGTCAGTGGGACGCCGAGCCGCTGGTCGGGCGGCTGCGCTCGATCCACGTCGCCGCCGCGTTCGCGACGCTGGACCTCACCCTGCTCCTGGCCCGGGTCGCCAGCGGCGCCACCGCCATCGGCGTCGCGTTGACGGTGGCCACCGTGGTGGTCCTGGCCGCCTGCGTGGGATCGCTCTGCACTCCCCCGCTGATCGACCGGGCCGCGACGGATCGGCGCCTCGACGGGATCACCCACGCGCTACGGTCCAGCGCCATCGTCCTGACCGTCCTCGTGGTGGCCTACGTGCTGGCCAGTCCGCAGCCGTGGGACGGACGTCGCGAGCTGCCCGGCTACGACATGACCCTGGCCGGGCTGTTCGTCGCACAGACCACCCTGCTGGCCGCACTGGCCGTGGTGCTGCTCCGGCGCCGGGACCGGCAGCGAGGTGCGACGCCGCTGTTCGGGTTGGGTGGGCTCGCGATCGCGGCCGCCGGGATCAGCGTGGCGGTGGCGTACTCCGCCGAGGTGGTCTACCGGGCGGCGGACTTCCTCGACCGGGACACGCCAACCGGTGCGGGCATCGCCGCCGGTCCACCCCGCGCGTACACGTGGGTGATCTTCGGCTTCCTGCGCGCGATCGTGGTCACGCTTGTCGTCGCCGGTCTGGTCATCGTGATCTCCCGCCGGGGCCGGCGTCGCGACGCCGCGGCGATCGTCGCCCACGACTACCCGGACCCGCCGCCGGAGGCCAGCACCCGACTGCGGCAGGTCCGCGACGCGATAGCCCGGGCCCGGTTCACCGAGAAGCTGGTGCCGCTGGCGGTGCTCTTCGGCTGCCTCGCCGGCCTCGCCACGGCCAACACCACCATCGGCCTGCTGGGACAGTTCCCGAGCGACGTGGTCGAGAGAAACATCGGGTTGCCGGCGGACGTGGTCACCTTCGCCATCGCGTTCGGCAGTTGGCTGATCGCCGCGATCATCCTCGGCATGATCGTCGGCAGCGTCTTCGCCTACCGGACCATCCCGTTCCGGCGGCACGTGGGCGTGCTCTGGGACCTCGGCACGTTCTGGCCCCGAGCCGCCCACCCCTTCGCACCGCCCTGCTACGCCGAACGCGCCGTGCCGGAGCTGACCCGCCGGATCACGTACCTCGTCGAGAGCGGCCATGCCGTGCTGCTCACCGGGCACAGCCACGGCTCGGTGCTGCTCGCCGCGACGGTGCTCCAACTGCCGCCGGAGGTCGGCAGCCGGGTCGCCCTGCTCACCCACGGGTCACCGCTGCGTCGCCTCTACGCGCGGCTCTTTCCCGCCTACATCGACGATGCGGCACTGCACGACATCGGCCACCGGGTCGGTTGGCGGTGGGTGAACCTGTGGCGCGACACCGACCCGATCGGCGGCTGGGTCTTCTCCCCCCACCGGTCACCCCGGGCGGCTGCGGGAAGCGACCCGGCCGACACCGTCGATCGTCGACAACGCGATCCCCGGGACGTGGTGACGCCGGCCAGCGACAGCGTTCCCCCTCCGATCCACGGCCACTGGCCGGACGAGGCGGACGAGTCGTTCACCGCGGCGGTGCGGGAGTTGGTGCGGCGTCTGGGTGGGCGGGCGGACCCACCCGTCGCGGCCGGGTAGCGGCCGGCTCACCCGGCCCGGGTACGCCAGTCGTCGAGGCTCGTGGTGGCGATGCGGGCGCCGTCGGCGGGGACCAGCGAGCGTTCGCCAAGCGTGGCACCGAAGTACCGGGCACCCGGGTCGGCCACCACCGACCGGGGATCCTGCTGGGACGCGAGGATGGATCGGCCCAGTTCGTCGAGGCGGAACTGCTCCGGGCCAGCGATCTCGACCACCGCGTTTGTCGGCGCACCGACCACGACGTCGGCGACCGCGGCCGCGACGTCGTCCGCCGCCATCGGTTGGATGAGGACCGGCGCGAGGTGCACGGTGTCGCCGTCCGTGGCGGCGTCGATGATCCCCTGGAGAAATTCGAAGAACTGCGTGGCGTGCACCACGGAGTACGGGATCCCGGCCGCGACGATGAGCTTTTCCTGGGCGACCTTCGCCCGCATGTACCCGCTGTCCGGGATCCGGTCGCACCCCACGATCGAGAGCGCCGCGTAGTGGCCCACCCCGGCCGCCGCCGCGGCGGCGAGGAGATTGCGGGTGGACGTCTCGAAGAACTCCAGAACGGCGGCGGCCTCGAACGACGGCGAATTCGACACGTCGACCACGACATCGGCACCGGCGAGCGCCTCGGCCACTCCCTCGCCGGTCAGTGTGTTGACGCCGGTCTTTGGTGACGCCGGCACCGCTTCGTGCCCCTGGGCGCCGAGATTGTCCACGAGCTTGGAGCCGATGAGGCCGCTGCCACCGATGACGACGATCTTCATGGTCGAACACGTCCTGTCTGCGGTGGGTCTGCAACCGCTGCCCACCAGTAAGACGGAAACCGTGCACCGATGCAGGACAATCGCCCAAGAACAGTGCGACGAGAATCAGCCGGTCCCCTGGAGGTCTGACGTGGCCGTGGTGTCCCATCCGGTGTTCGCCCGGGTGTACGAGAGGCTCAGCGTCGCCATGGACCGCGCCGGCACGGCGGAGTTCCGACGGGACCTGGTTGCTGGCCTGTCCGGCCGGGTGATCGAGATCGGCGCGGGCAACGGCAGGATGTTCGCCCACTATCCACCCGCGGTGACCGAGGTCGTCGCCGTCGAGCCGGAACGTCGACTGCGCGCCGCCGCCGAGCGGGCGGCACCGAGCGCACCGGTGCCGGTCACCGTCGTCGACGGTCTGGCGGACGCCCTGCCCGCGGGTGACGGCGAGTTCGACGCGGCCGTCGTCGCGCTCGTGTTGTGCACCGTGCCGGATCAGGCGAGCGCGCTCGCGGAGGTCAGCCGGGTGCTGCGCCCCGGCGGCCAGCTGCGCTTCTTCGAACACGTCGCCGCCGAGCAGAGCAGCCGCCTGCACCGGACCCAACGCCTGCTCGACGCGACACTGTGGCCGAAGTTGTTCGCCGGCTGCCACACCAACCGCGACACCGTCGCCGCCATCGGTGCCGAAGGGTTCGTGATCGAGGAGCTGCGTCGGTTCCGCTTCCCGGCCACCAGCAACGGCCCGTCCTCACCCTGCGTGCACGGCCGGGCGATCCGGCCCGCGCCGACACACCAGCACTGAGGACGACCGTTGGCCTGGGAAGAGTTTCGCCTGTCGATCGACGAGCGGCCACTTCTCGCGAAGGTGGCGGCGCGGGAGTAGGCGTCGGGCAATCACAGGGCGTAATAGGGAAAACATGAATATGAATGGCTATTGCGCTCCGGTTCGTACGCAATATCCCGTTTTGTGGGTATACGCGCCGATGACGTGATGTGGTGGTCACCGCACTTTGTCCACGTCATCACGGCAGTTTCGCGCAGGGCGCGGCCCACCAGGCGCCCCCTGCGAAGTAGTACCCACGGAGGGTGTTCTGTGACAGCGAAACCCAGTCATCATCGTCTTCGCCGACGTCTCCTACCGGCGCTCGCGGCGGCTGCGGCGGCCGCCGTCGCAGCCGGCCTCCTGCTGGTCAACACGACACCAGCCGTTGCCGCAGACGCACCGGTGAACATGGGGACAGCCGGCAACTTCTCCGTCCTCGCCGGCGCCGAGCCGACCAACACCGGCCCCAGCTTCCTCGCCCAGAGCCTCGGACGATACCCGGGGAACACCGCAATGGGCTTCGGGACGGCAACCATCGGCGGCGAGATCCACCTCGGCGACGCGGTCGCTCTCCAGGCCCAGAGCGACCTGACGATCGCCTTCAACGACGCCGCCGGCCGGACGCCGTTCACCGTCATCCCGTCGGAGTTGGGCGGCAACACCCTCAACCCGGGCGTCTACCGAATCGGAGCCGCACAACTGACCGGGACGCTGACGCTCAACGCCCAGGCCGACCCTTCGGCCGTGTTCATCTTCCAGATCGACTCCTCGCTGACGACGGCGTCGGACAGCACCGTCGTACTGACCAACGGCGCCTCGGCCTGCAACGTGTTCTGGAAGGTCGGCAGCTCGGCGACGATCGGCACGGGAACCACAATGGTCGGCAACGTCATGGCGCTCGCCTCGGTCACGATGGCCACGGAGGCGACCCTGCAGGGCCGCGCGCTGGCGCGAACCGCCGCCGTGACTCTCGACGACAACGACATCACCGCGCCGCTGTGCGCCGGCCCCACCGGCCCACCCGGACCGACAGGTCCACCCGGGCCCACCGGTCCTCCCGGCCCGTCCGGCCCGCCCGGCAGCCCCGGAGCACCCGGCAGCCCAGGCGCGCCCGGTAGCCCAGGCGCGCCCGGTAGCCCAGGCGCGCCCGGTAGCCCAGGCGCGCCCGGTAGCCCAGGCGCGCCCGGTAGCCCAGGCGCACCGGGCAGCCCCGGCGCACCCGGCAGCCCCGGCGCACCCGGCAGCCCCGGCGCACCCGGCAGCCCAGGCGCACCCGGCAGCCCAGGCGCACCCGGCAGCCCCGGCGCACGCGGAGAACCCGGCGCACCCGGCGCACCTGGCAGCCCTGGGGCGCCCGGTAGCCCCGGCGCACCCGGAGCACCCGGAGCACCCGGAGCACCCGGTAGTCCCGGAGCACCCGGTAGCCCAGGCGCACCCGGTAGCCCAGGCGCACCCGGTAGCCCTGGGGCACCCGGCAGTCCCGGAGCACCCGGCAGCCCCGGGGACGGCAGGAGACCCATCCTGCCGGTGACCGGCAGTGGCGCGGTCCCGGCCATGACGGGCATCGGAAGTGCGCTTGTCGTGCTGGGCGCGTTCGCGTTCTTCCTCGCCCGGCGTCGTACCCGGGAGTCCTGATCGAGGGCCCGGCCGGTGACCTGCCGGCCGGGCGCCCTCGGAACTGACCATGCGCGACACCGGCGGCCCACTCCCCAGCGGGGAGTGAGCCGCCGGTTGGTGTGCCGGTCATCGGGGCCGGGCTCCGCAGGGACGGTCACCTGTGCGCTGCGGAGACCGAACTGCCCGGTCATCGCGGTGTGCCGCTCGTCGAGGGCGGCCCGGTACGCGGCGTCGTTGGTGATGGCGGTCGCTGCACTCGGACCACCCTCGATGTAGGTCGGGGCGTAACTCGCGGGTATGCCAGGCGGTGTTCGGCGCGGCGGCGTGGCTCTGAATCCTGACCGGCGTCACCGGTTCGGTAGGCCCGCCAACCAGTCATCCAGGCCCGCCGGACTCGTGAACAGCACCACCGGCGGCCCGGCCGGGTCGGCCTGCCAGGCCCGCATTCGCCGCCGTTCCCGGCCGAACGCGGAGGCGTGCCAGACCAGGATCGAGTCCGGGGACAACACACTGCCCAGCGATTCCCGGTTTCCGTTGCAGATCACCTCGCCCGTGCCCAGGCGACGCAGGGTGCGACGCAGCATCCACCAGAACGAGCGCCACCACGGGTAGTCCAGGGCCACCACCAGGTCGGCACGGGCCAGCGGCACGTCCCGCCATCCGTGGTACGCGCCGTCGAGGATCCAGGTGTCCCGACGGCAGATCTCCTCGATGCGCCCGCGCTGCTGCGCGACCGGCACCTCGACCCACCCCGGCAGCCACAACAGGTCGTCCACCGGATACCACGGCAACCCGAGGCGCTCGGCCAGGCGCTCGGCGAGAGTGGACTTGCCCGAGCCATGCACCCCGTAGACCAGGATGCGACGCGGTGCGGTCATCGCGGCAGCGTACGCCGCGACCGAAAATCGTTTGCCGTACGGGACGGGCTGCCCGAGAGTGACGTCCATGACGTACTGACGGAACCACCCCGCGCATTCGCCCCCGGTGACACCTCCCGGAGGGCCGTGCTGTCGTCCGTTCCCGCGTCTGCGTACGAAGTGAGTCTCCTTGTTGCAGCACCACTCCCCTCGGGAGTCCCTGCCCCCGTCCACCCCGGCCACCGTCACGGTGTTCGCCTCGCCCGCGAGCTGGATCGAGTCCGCCGCGCTCGACCAGTGCCAGCAGGTTGCCGCCCTCGACGGCATGATCCACGTCGCGGCGATGCCGGATCTGCACCCCGGCAAGGGCGCACCCATCGGTGCGGCCATGGCGTCGAGGGTGCTCTACCCGTTCCTGGTTGGCTCCGACATCGGCTGCGGCATCGCCGTGTTCCCCATCAAGCTCAAGCGTGCCGTGCCGGAGCGCCTCGCCGCCCGGTTCCCCGACCTCGACCGCGCGTTGGACCCGGATCAGGACGCCGACGACCCGGCCTGGGCGGTCGTCCAGGGTGACGTTCCGGCCGGTCACCTGGACGGTCTCGGGACGGTTGGCCGTGGCAACCACTTCGTGGAGTTGGCGCGCGTCGACACCGTCCTCGACGCGAACCACGCGAGTCGGCTCGGGCTCGACGCCGGTGATCTCGTGCTGATCGTGCACAGTGGTTCCCGTGGTCTCGGTGAACGGATTCTGCGGGCGCACACCGAGGTGCACGGCGCCGGGGCCGCTCCCGATCCCGCCGCCTACCTGACGAGGCACGACGACGCCGTGCGCTGGGGATCGCTCAACCGGCGGGTGCTGGCGGCCCGGGTCGCGTACGCGTTGGGGGCCGAACCCACCCCGCCGATCGTCGATCAGTGCCACAACCTGGTCGAGGTCTCCGACGGGGTCTACCTGCACCGCAAGGGCGCGGCGCCGGGCGACGGCCGCGACGTCCTCGTGGCCGGCACCCGGGGCACAGCCTCCTATCTGGTGGCCGCCCACGCCGGGCCGGAGGCCAACTATTCGGTGGCGCACGGCGCCGGTCGCAAGATGTCGCGCGCCGACGCCCTGCGACGGGGCCGGGCCAAGCACACGGTCGAGGAACTACGTCGCACGCCCGTGGGCTCGCTCGTGGTGTGCGGCGACCGCCAGCTGCTGTTCGAGGAGGCGCCCACGGCGTACAAGCGCATCGAGCAGGTGATCGCCGATCTCGCCGAGCACCGGTTGGCCACCCCGGTGGTCAGCACGACTCCCCTGGTCACCTACAAGACGCCCGATCTCGGGTCCGCCTCCCGCACTCAGCGGCGGGGTCACCGCGACGGACGGGGCCGGTCGTGAGCGTGCTCCTGCTGCTGTCCGCCGGCCGTGGCCCGAGTGAGTGCGCCTGGGCGCTGGCCCAGCTCCTGCATCGGCTGACCGGAGCTGGCACCCGCCGAGGTCTGACGATCGAACAGGTTCAGGTGACAGCCGGCGATCGGACCGGCACCTACCGCTCGGCGCTCATCCGGATCACCGGCGCGGACGCCGAGGCGTTCGCGGCCTCGTGGACCGGGACGCTGTGCTGGCAGGCCCCGAGTCCGTACCGGGCGAGCACGGGCCGCAAGAACTGGTACGTCACCGCGCAGCCGCCCTCACCCGACGCGGCGCCGACGCCGTTCGCCGAGGCGGACGTCGACATCGTCGGTTGCCGTACCGGCGGTCCGGGTGGTCAGCACCGCAACAAGGCCAGCACGGCGGTCCGCGCGACGCACCGCCCGTCGGGCCTGGTCGTCGTGGTGGACGAGGAACGGCAGTTCAGCCTCAACCGCCGGATCGCCCTGCGACTGCTGCGGCAACGCG
This sequence comes from Micromonospora sp. NPDC048905, assembly GCF_040649655.1. Lineage (NCBI taxonomy): Bacteria > Bacillati > Actinomycetota > Actinomycetes > Micromonosporales > Micromonosporaceae > Micromonospora > Micromonospora sp. NPDC048905. Next base: position 571,784 of record NZ_JBEZFV010000001.1, read on the forward strand.
TCGAGCAGGACGACGAGGCGGCCCGCAGTGCCGTCACCACCGCCCGGTGGCGGGTGCACGACACCCTGGTGCGCGGCGACCCGGTGCGGGTGGAACGTCCGGAGCCCCAGCGATCGGGCCGCCGAGGGTAGCGGCCCGGTCAGACGTCCCGGACCGCGTCGGCGAACGCCTGGGGCGCCTCCTGGGGCAGGTTGTGCCCCACGCCGCCGCCCACGGTCCGGTGTTCGTACTGCCCGGCGAACTGCTTGCCGTAGACGGCGGGTTCCAGGTGCGGCGCGCCGTTGGCATCCCCCTCCAGCGAGATGCTGGGCACCATGATCTTCGGTTTCGCGGCCAGTCGCTTCTCCACCTCGTCGTACTGCGACTCGCCGGGGGCGAGGGCCAGCCGCCACCGGTAGTTGTGGATCACGATGTCCACGTGGTCGGGGTTGTCGAACGCGGCCGCGCTGCGGTCGAATGTCGCGTCGTCGAACGACCACTTCGGGGACGCGGTGTGCCAGATCAGCCTGGCGAAGTCGCGCCGGTTCCGGTCGTAACCGTCCCGGCCGCGTTCGGTGGCGAAGTAGTACTGGTACCACCAGGCCAGTTCCGCCTTCGGGGGCAGCGGCACCTTTCCCGATGCCTGGCCGTCGATCAGGTAGCCGCTCACCGAGACCAGCCCCCGGCAGCGCTCGGGCCACAGCGCGGCCACGACGTCTGCCGTACGCGCACCCCAGTCGAACCCGGCCAGCTTCGCGCTGTCGATCTTCAGGGCGTCCATGAGGGCGATGAGGTCGAGCCCCATGGCTGCCGGTTCGCCGTTGCGCATGGTGTCGTCGGAGAGGAACCGGGTCGTGCCGTAGCCCCGCAGGTACGGCACGACGACCCGGTAGCCGGCGTCGGTGAGCAGCGGCACGACGTCGGCGAAGCTGTGGATGTCGTACGGCCAGCCGTGCAGCAGGATCACCGCCGGACCGTCGGACGGCCCAGCGTCGACGTACCCGATGGTCAGGACCCCGGCGTCGACCTGTCGCACGTCACCGAACGATGCCCCCATGCCGGACCTCTCCTCGCGTTCTCACCCTCGGACGTGCTGACCACGCCTCAATCTAGGGACCCGCCGGGTGGTCGATCAGGGTTTGCCGGTGATCGACCCCGGCCCGATCCGGGCTGGCTAGGATGCACACAGCGTCGCCCTGCGCGACTCCGGGTGGGGACACGACCGTAGGGTGATGGCATGGCTGAGCGACCTCTGACCTTGATGGCGGTGCACGCCCACCCCGACGACGAGGCGACGAGCACCGGTGGCGTCCTTGCCCGCTACGCTGCGGAGGGGATCACGACGGTCCTGGTGACCTGCACCGACGGGCGGTGCGGTGACGGCCCGGGTGGGGTCAAGCCGGGTGACCCGAAGCACGACCCCGCCGCTGTCGTGGCGATGCGCCAGGCCGAGTTGGAAGCCAGCTGCGCGGTGTTGAAGGTCAGCCACCTGGAAACCCTCGGTTACGCCGACTCCGGGATGATGGGCTGGCCGACGAACGACCAGCCCGGCGCGTTCTGGACGACGCCGGTGGCAGAGGCGGCGGACCGACTCGCCGAGCTGATCCGGCAGTACCAGCCGGACGTGATCGTCACGTACGACGAGAACGGCTTCTACGGCCACCCGGACCACATCCAGGCGCACCGGATCACCATGGCCGCCGTGGAGCAGACGGACACCCCGGCGAAGGTGTACTGGACCACGGTGCCGCGCACCGCGTTCGAGCAGTTCGGCCAGATCATGCAGGAGCTCGGCGTCGAGTGGGACGCACCGGACCCGGAGGCGGAGGCGGAGCCGATGCCGCAGCTCGGCCTGCCCGACGACGAGATCAGCACCTGGGTGGACACGAGCAGCTTCGGGGCGCAGAAGTTCGACGCCCTGGCCACCCACGCCAGCCAGACCGAGAACATCTTCTTCCTGCAACTGGGCCGGGAGCGGTTCACGGAGCTGATGGGGGTGGAGACCTTCGTTCGGGTGCGCGACCGCACCGACGCGCCGATCCCCGAGGACGACCTCTTCGCCGGCCTGCGCTGACCCGCCCAGGTCAACTCTCGTAGCGACGCCCGAGATCGTCGGCCACCCGGTCGGCGATCTCGGCAGCGTGGCCGCGACTTGCCGCCGGTCCCCGGAAGTTTCGCGAGCATCTCCGGCGAGCCCCCGCAGGTCATATGACGAATTTCCGGAAGTTTTCAGCGTTGACGCCCGGACATTGACGGCCTTAACGTTTCGAGCAGGTTTCCGGTCACCGGCCGGCACCACCGGCCCTCCGGCCCCGAGCCAGGGCGCTCGACCACCAACCCCGCTCCCATCCGCCAACACCGGACCCGCACCTTGTTGATCGACAGTTGTCGATCAAGGTCTGGAAAGGAAGGCACATGAAGCTGAGACAGTGGACCACCGTCGGCGTGGTTGCCGTCCTCACCGTTGCGGCGCTGAACACGGTGCCCGCCACCGCCGGTCGGCCGTACGACCCCACGGCGCAGAGCCTCGGCGCCCTCGGCCTGCGCCACGGCCTCCAGGTCGGCACCGCGGTCAACATGGATGCCCTCAACGACGCCGGTGACCCGCAGTACCGCGCGCTGGCCTCCTCGGAGTTCACCTCCGTCACCGCCGAGAACGTGATGAAGTGGGAGGTCCTGGAGCCCACCCGCGGCACCTACGACTGGGCCGCGGCCGACCAGCTCATCGATTTCGCCAAGCGCAACCGGCAGAGCGTCCGCGGCCACGTGCTCGTCTGGCACAACCAACTACCCGCCTGGCTGACCAGCGGTGTCGCCGACGGCTCCATCAACAAGCAGGAGCTGCGTGAGCTGCTGCGCAAGCACATCACCACGGTCGCCAACCGGTACAAGGGCAAGATCTGGCAGTGGGACGTGGTCAACGAGGCGGTCAGCGACCCCTGGGACACCCCGTCGACCCTGCACTACAAGGGCTTCTGGGCGGAGAACCTCGGGCCCGGCTACATCGCCGACGCGTTCCGCTGGGCGCGGGCGGCCGATCCCAAGGCCCTGCTGTTCTACAACGACTACAACATCGAGGCGTTCGGCTCCGGCAACCCGGCGGACGACAAGACCCAGTTCGTCTACGAGATGACCAGGGGCCTACGCGCACAGGGCGTGCCGATCGACGGCGTCGGATCCCAGGGTCACCTCGGCACCCAGTACGGCAACTTCGACACCCTCCAGGTGACCGCCGCGCTGAAGAAGTTCAGTGGGCTCGGCGTCGCCACCGCGTTCACCGAGGTCGACGTCCGCAGCCAGATGACGGCGGGTGTCCAGGCCGGCAACGCGGAGGAGATCAACCCCCGGTTGCAGGCCTCGGCGGCGAACTTCAGCGTGCTGATGAAGGCGTGCCTCGCCGTCCGGAGCTGCCTGTCGTACACGGTGTGGGGTTTCAGTGACAGGCACTCCTGGGTGCCGGACTGGTTCGACGACCCGCCGGAGGGCCTGGCCACGATCTACGACGAGAACTACCAGCCCAAGCGGGCGTACCAGGAGCTGAAGTCGGACCTGATCCTCGCGGGACCGCCGTACGTCCAGCCGCGCAGCACACCCCGGCCACGCCGCTGACCCTCGGGTCGCGGCTCACTCGACGGCAGGTCCGTCGGCGTAGGGCCGTGTGGGGCACGGCGGAGCCCCACACGGCCGATACGTCACCACGGTCGTCGACGTTCGACTCACGTTCAGCCGCCTCGAGTGGCCGTACGGACGCCATTGGAGTATTGATGCCGGTTCTACCTGCTTATTGATGGTGTTGGTGTAACCATAGTGGGCGTGGGAACTGCGAAAACTGCCATGCCTGCGATCTCGCCGCTCACCGGCGATCCAATCAAGCGGGCCGATGCCGAACGACTCGCGGGGGTGCTGAAGGCCTTCGCCGATCCGGCGCGACTGCGTCTGCTCAGCCTGATCCAGTCCGCGCCCGAAGGTGAGGCGTCCGTCAGTGACCTCACCGGGGCGCTCAACCTGTCCCAGCCGACCGTGAGTCATCACCTGCGGATCCTCACCGAGGCCGGCCTACTCGAACGCGACAAGCGGGGGGTGTGGGCCTACTACCGCCTGGTGCCCGCCGCGATCGCACAGATCGCCGACCTGTTGACGCCGCCCCGGAAGCGGGCCACGAAGAAGACCCGCTGACCCCTCACATCCGCTCCGGGGTTCGGACGCCGAGCAGGTGCAGCCCCTGCCGCAGCGTCCGGGCCGTCAGCTCGGCCAGCAGCAGCCGGCTCTCCCGCAGCTCGTCCGGGGCCCGCAGCACCGGGCAGCGCTCGTAGAACGCGTTGAACGCGGTGGCAAGCCGGTGCAGGTAACCGGCGAGGTGGTGGAACTCGAGGCTTCGCTCCACCTCGCCGACCACCGCGGCGAAGCCGAGCAGCTCGATCGCGAGCGCCCGCTCCGCCGGCGACGTGAGCGCGATCGGCGCGTCCGGCCGGGCCGTCGTCCCGGCGCGCCGGAACATCGACCGGATCCGGGCGTACACGTACTGGAGGTACGGCGCGGTGTTGCCCTCCAGGGCGAGCATCCGCTCCCAGTCCAGGACGTAGTCCTTGGTTCGATCGGTGGACAGGTCGGCGTACTTCACCGCGCCGATCCCCACCGCGCGACCGATCTCGGCTGCGGCTTCGGCATCCAGCTCCGGGTTCCTGCGCCGGGCCAGGTCCGTGGCCCGGGTGACCGCCTCCTCCAGCAGCCCGACCAGCTTCACCGACTCACCAGCCCGGCTGCGCAGCATCCGCCCGTCGCCGCCGAGGATCGACCCGAAGCCCAGATGCTCGGCCCGCGCCGGCGGGCACAGCCACCCGGCCGCCCGGGCGACCGCGAACACCATCGCGAAGTGCTGCCGCTGCGGCAGCCCGACGACGTACAGCAAGCGGGTTGCGCCCAGTTCGCCGACACGCTGCCGTAGCGCGGCCAGATCGGTCGCCGGATAGCCGTACCCCCCGTCGCTCTTGCGCACGATGAGCGGAGTCGGCTCGCCGTCCCGGCCACTGAAGCCGGGCGGGAAGACGCAGTCGGCCCCGCCGCTGGGCACCAGCACGCCCAACCGGTCCAGGTCGTCGACGACCCCCGCCAGCAGATCGTTGTAGGCGCTCTCGCCCCGAAAGTCGTCCTCGGACAACGTCACGTCGAGCAGGTCGTAGACGGTCAGGAAGTACCGCTCGGACTGCGCCACCAGCAGCCGCCACCACCGCAGCGTCTGCTCGTCGCCGCCCTGCAAGGCGACCACCCGCAGCCGCGAGCGTTCCCGGAACGTCTCGTCGGAGTCGAACTTCGCCCGCGCCTCCCGATAGAAGCCGTCCAGGTCGCCCATCGACAACTCGTGCGCCGCCCCGGCCTCGCCGAGGTCGACCAGGTGCTCGATCAGCATGCCGAACGGTGTCCCCCAGTCACCCAGGTGGTTGACCCGCACCACCCGGTGCCCCAGCCAGTCCAGCAGCCGTACCGCCGCGTCGCCGATGACTGTGGAGCGGAGATGCCCGACGTGCATCTCCTTCGCCACGTTCGGCGCCGAGTAGTCGACCACCACGGTCTGCGGGGCCGCCGTCACCGGCACGCCGAGCCGGGCGTCGCCGGCCAGCCCGGAGACCAGGTCGGCAAGGGCCGCGTCGGCGACGGTGAGGTTGAGAAACCCCGGCCCGGAGACCTCCGCCGACACGCAGACGTCGTCGAGGACCGCGTCTGCCAGCACCTCGGCCGCGATGTCGCGCGGCGGACGGCCGAGCCGCCGACCCAAAGCCAGCGCCGCGTCGGATTGGAAATCCGCTCGCGGGGAGCGCCGCACGAGCGGGTCGACCGGTCCGCCGGCCACCGCCGCGAACGCCGGTGCCAGCCGGTCGGCCAACAACCTTTCAAGATCCATGAGTACGCCGATCTCACTCGGACCCGCGCTGCCAGGCGGGCCTCAGACGACAGGAGATGCGGGCGGATCGAGGACGACCAGCGCACGACCGGCGGCTCGATCCGCCGGTCGCAGAAAACAGGTCAGCGCGGGCGGGCGACGGATCGCCGGCGTCGCCGAGCACCGACCTGGACGTCACACGACGCTCCGGTGCACTTGGCGATCACGCTGGTCATGCGGGCAGCTTAGCGGGCCGGCGAATGTGTCGACATCCCGATTACCACCGCTGGGGCGAGCGTCCGGCGCGGCGAACAGTCGTTTGGGACGGTACGCCACCGGGAACTGCTCCGACATCGACGAAAGGTGATCATGAGCCGACACACACCGCTACCGCCGGCCCGTACGCGACGCGTGCTTGCGCTGATCCCGCTGCTGGGCACCATCGCACTTGCCACGGCCTGCACCACCACCGAAGACCCGCCCGCCTCGACCCCGTCGGGTGCGGCGCCGACCTCCGCTGCGGCGGCCGTGGATCCGACGGGCCAGCCCTCGTCGAGCGCCAGCGGCCCGACGACCATCCCGACGTCGGCGTTCGTCGAGCTGCCGACCGAGCTGCGGAAGTCTCCACGCCGGACGGTGCCCGTCGAGGAGGCTCTGCCGAAGCTCTGCGGAAACGAGTTCGGCACCGGAGGCCGTCAGGTGACGGCGAGCGCCGCGATGACAGTCACCTACAAGAAGGCCGACGACAATGCCGGCAACACGCCCCAGGGGATGATCCACCAGACCATCTTCACGTTCGACGGCACCGGCGCCACGGACTACATGGGGCGTCTGCGCACCGCCTTGGAGGCGTGTCCCTCCTTCCAGCACGACGGGAGCCGAGCGACCGCCAAGAGTGAGGCTCTGCCCGGCGTCGGTGACGAAGCGCTGCTGCTGAACCTGACCTGGCCCGCGACCAGCCTCAACGGAGAACACACCGGCGGCACCGAGTCCAGCCAGATCGCGGTGGCCCGCGTCGACACGGTGGTGACGGTGTTCAACGACCAGGGGTGGGAGGGTTCCAGCGGCAATCCCACCATTCTGGACCGGGTCGTCCGCGACGCTGTCCGGACCATCGACACCTGGCAGCGGTAGCCCCACCATGGGCTCCGCACCCGCCGATCCGCTCGACCTGCACGGCGTGCGACGGGCCTACGACATCGTCGCCGAGGACTACGCCACCTTTCTGCCGGACACCCGCGCCGAGTCCCCACTCGACCTCGCCATGGTCGACGCGTTCGCCGCGGCGGTGACGTCGGGCGGTGACACCCGGGTCCTCGACGCCGGCTGCGGTCCGGGCCGGATGAGCAGGTACCTCACCAACCGTGGGTGCCTGGTGTACGGGGTCGACCTGTCGCCGGGCATGATCGTCCGGGCACGCCGGGACCACCCTGGCCTGATGGTCACCGTGGGCTCGTTGACCGCTCTCCCCTACCCGGACGGCCGGTTCGCCGGTGTCCTGCTCTGGTACTCCACCATCCACACGCCCCCTGCCGGGCAGGCACGCGTCTTCGCGGAAGCGGCCCGGGTGCTCCGACCCTCGGGTCACCTGCTCGTCGGCTTCCAGGCCGGTGAAGGTACGCGTGACCTGTCCGGGCCCTACCGCCGCCGCTTCGGTCACGAGATCCGTCTGGAGCGACACCGTTACACGGTGGACCAGGTCGCCGCCGAGATCGAGGCTGCCGGCCTGCGGGAGGAGTGCCGCCTGGTGCGGCGGGCGCGCGGCACCGAGCGGGATGATCAGGCGTTCCTGCTGGCCACGACGGGTCGCGTCAGCGGTTGAAGGCCAGGTACAGGCCGAGGCCGAAGTTGACCATCAGGATGATCGCGCCGATGACGGCGAACCCGCGTTGCCAGGCCGTCCACCGGACCGTCCGCTGGGACTCGACGATGCCCGCCTCCTCCACCCGGACCTCCGCGATCCTGTCCCGCTCCTTGGTGTCCCGGAGAGCCGCGGTCGCGCCAGCACTGAACAGGGCGGCGTTGGAACGAAGCTCCTCGGTGAGACTCTGCAACGCCTGGGTCATCGAGTCGATCGAGCCGTTGATGTGCCGCAGGTGCTCGTCGTGCCCCTGTAGACGCTGTTCGATCCGGCCCGCGTCGACACCACGGTTGTAGGCGGCCTCCTTCTCCTCGCTGGCCTCCGGGCTCGTCACCACGGTGTCATCGCCGGCGGTGACACGGCATCGAGCCCGTCCACGGCCCGTGACAAGGACCGGGGTCGCTGCGGGGACGTGCTAGGTGCGATACGCAAGGCAAGACCTCCTCCTGCCGCCGCACCGTCCGGCCAAGCGACGCACCAGTCGTACCACCCGCGGGGCCGGAAGGCCACTGCCGGGATCCGACAGATCCGCAGGTCAGAGCCATCTTTGCCGCTCTCCGCACGCGGGTTACGGGTGCCGTTCGTCGATCGGGCACCTGTCCGGTTGCCGACAGAGCGGTGGTGGCGGTGGTACGTCGGAGACCCCGGGAGACGACTGCGGCGGTATGCCGCCGCGGACGCGTACCTCCCGGGTTGTGGGTCTTTTGGCAACTCCGGCCTGACGACCGGTGCACGCTGCGCTACCTACGCTGCCACCGGTAGCTGTCACACCGTCGAAGGGAACCCCTGATGTCCGTCCGTCATCTGCTCGTCGCCGCCGTGGCCGCCCCGCCCGCCGGGACCGAGCTGGTCGTCCACGCCTCGGCCCAGCCGGCCGCGGCCACCGCTCTCGCCATGAGCTCCGGGCGAGCCGGTGCGAGCGTCGGCGTCCTGCTGGGGTTGGTCGGTGTCGTCGTCGGCGGGCTGGCCCTGGCCCGCCCCGCCCGCCGCGTCGGCTCCAGCTCGGCGCGACTCGGAGCCGTCCTGGCCCTGACCTTGGGACTGGCCGGCATGGTGCTCGGCGGGGTGGTGGTCGCCACCTCCGACAGCGGCATCGGTACGGGTAACGGGCGCGGCGGCGCGTTCGTGGCCCTGGCGATCGGACTGGTCGGCGTCGTCCTCGGTGGACTGGCCCTGGCCCGGAGCGCCCGGCTGGCCGCCTGATCACGGTCAGGAGCGGGTGAGCCAACCGGGAACGGTCAGGCCGGACTCGTAGGCGAGGATCACCAGTTGGGCGCGGTCCCGGACCTGCGTCTTGGTCATGATCCGGCTGACATGGGTCTTGGCGGTGGCCGGGCTCAGCACCAACCGCGCGGCGATCTCGTCGTTCGACAGGCCCGCGGCGACAAGTACGAGCACCTCGCGCTCGCGGGTGGTGAGCACACTCAGTCGCGGCCCGGGGTCCGGATGCGTGGCCCGTGCACTGAACTCGGCGATCAACCGACGGGTGATCGACGGCGCGATCAGCGCGTCGCCACGGGCGACCACCCGCACCCCGTGGATCAGCTCCGCCGGCTCGGTGTCCTTGACCAGGAAGCCGCTCGCGCCGGCCCGGAGCGCCCCGTAGACGTAGTCGTCCAGGTCGAACGTGGTCAGGATGATCACCCGGGCCGCGCAGGTCGCGATGATCTGTCGGGTCGCGGCGAGGCCGTCCAGTACGGGCATCCGGATGTCCATGAGGACGACCTTCGGACGAAGCTGCGCGGTGAGGCGCACCGCCTCGGCGCCATCGGCGGCCTCGCCGACCACCTCGATGCCATCCTCACCGTCCAGGATGGAGCGGAAGCCGGCGCGGACCAGGGTCTGGTCGTCGGCGAGCAGCAGTCGGATCACGCCGACTCCCCCGCCGTCGTCGAGCCGGGCCGCAGCGGCAGGCGGGCGCGGACCCGGAAGCCACCGTCCGGGCGCGTACCCGTGGTCAGTGAGCCGCCGAGCGCGCTCACTCGCTCGCGCATGCCGATGATCCCGCTGCCCGGCGCGCCGGGTGTGGTGGTGCCGTCGTCCTCCACCTCCACCAGCACGTCGTCGCGGTCGGCCCGTACCCGGACCACCGCGGCGGTGGCGTCCGCGTGCCGGGCCACGTTGGTGAGTGCCTCCTGGACGATCCGGTACACCGCCAGGTCGACCTCCGGGGGCAACGACCTGGTCTCGGCGAGTTCGGTGCTGATCGTCAGTTCGGGCCGTCCGGCCGTCCGGACCAGATCGTAGAGGCGACCGAGGCCGGCGCTGGGCACGGTCGGCGCCTCGCCCTCGCGCCGCAGCACGCCGAGCGTCGTCCGCAGCTCCCGCAACGTCTCCTTGCTCGTCTGTTTGATCGCGGTGAGCGCCTGCTCGGAGCGGACCGGGTCCGGCCGGTGCAACGCCGCACTGGCCTGCACATTGATCAGCGAGAGGTGGTGGCCGAGGACATCGTGCACCTCGCGGGCGATGCGCAGCCGCTCCTCGGTGGCCCGCCGCCGGGCCTCCTCCTCCATCCGCTGTTCGACGACGATCGCGTGGGCCTGCGCCTCGGCGAGGTAGGCGCGGCGGTTGCGGGTCACGCCGACGATGACCGCGACGAGCCAACCGGCGTGCAGCAGCGTTGCCCCGTTCATGGTGTCCGGGGATCGGTTGTCGCTGTCCGCGGCGGCGAAGGCGATCACCGAGGCGAGACCGAGACCGATGGCGATCCAGAGATGTCCCTCGTCGACAACCGTGTAGAGCGCCACGACGAAGACCAACATGATCGGGCCGGGCTTGTGCAGCAACGCCCCGTACGCGCCGACGGCGACCAACGCCACCACACCCACCGGCACCGGATGGCGGCGGCGGACGGACAGCCCGGCGGAGGAGGCGAGCACCACCAGCAGCGCCGTCCACTCGGCGGTGGTGTCGATGCCGCGCGACTGCACCACCAGACCGACGAGGGCGACCAGACCGACGGCGAGCACCAGGGCGACGTTCGCCGTCCGGTCACGCCATCGCGCCCCTGACATACGCCGAAGCCTAGCCCTCCGTTCGCCTACGGACGATCGCCCGAACCGGCGGGCACCCGGGCTCAGTCTCCCCAGTCGAGCTGGGGCTCGGGCACGCCGACCGACCTGCCGTACGCCTTGGCGTGAGCCTCGCCGGCCGGATCGCCCAGCGGATACCGGAATGCCTTGCCGGCAAAGACGACGAACCTTTCCGCGTCGGTCCGGAAATCGGCGTACCAGCCGCCCGTCGGTGACAGGCAGTCGGCGAGCGCGGCGGCGAGCCGCTCCACCTCCGCGTCCGGCGCGGTGAACTCGATCAACGTCCAGGTGGCGGGCTGCGCGGCGGTGGCGCTGGCGGTGTCGACCCGCCAGATCTTCTCCACCCGCAACGGTACGGTCAGCTCCGCGCCGGTTCGCAGGCTCTCACTGATCAGCAGGCCCCTGAGCATGCGTACTCCTCTCCGCGGTGCTCGATTCCCTCAATCCTCGTGCTGTTCGTCGAGGCGCGCTCGCAGCGCTGCCGCGATCTCGCCCGCCGCGAGGATCTGCTCGGGCGTGAGGGCGTCGACGAAGAGCTCTCGGATGGCGCGCAGGTGGGGAAATGTCGCGGTGCTGAACGCCTCGGCTCCGGCCGCGGTGAGCAGCACCTCCGCCCCCCGGGGGACGGTCGGGCACTCCTGGCGGCGGATGAGGCCACGCCGCTCCATCCGCCCCAGGTGGTGGGAGAGCCGGCTGCGCTCCCAGCCGATGTGCGCCGCGAGCGCGGACGAGCGCATCGCCTGGTCCGGCGCCTCGCTGAGAGCGAGCAGGACGGCGTAGTCCCCGGTGGAGAGGGAGGAGTCGCCCTGGAGGCGGGACTCCAGCCGGCCACTCAGCGCCGCCGTCGTCTCGATGAAGTTCCGCCAGATCCGCAGCTCCTCGGCCGTCGGCAGTTGGCGCCCTCCCCGCCGGGCAGGTGTGGTCTCCGTCATCTCATTCTCCCGGGAATTGACGTGTCAATCGCCAAGTTAGCATCATTGACACGTCAACCGGTAGGTCCGCTCCCGCGGGTCGCCGGCGGAAGCACCGAGGAGGACACCATGACAGCTACCGGATTCGAACTGGGGCTCAACTCGTTCGGGGAGGTGGCCACCGACGGCGACCGGGTGCTGAGCGACGCCGAGACCGTACGACTCCTCGTGGACGAGGCACGACTCGCCGAGTCGGTCGGACTCGACGTGTTCAGCCTCGGTGAGCACTACCGGGAGGGCCACAACGACTCGGCGACACCCGTGTTGCTCGCGGCGGCCGCGACGGCGACCGAGCGGATCCGCCTCGGCACCTCGGTGACCGTGCTCAGCACGAACGACCCGGTCCGCCTCTACCACGAGTTCTCCACCCTCGACGCCGTGTCGAACGGCCGCGCCCAGTTGGTCCTCGGACGCGCGTCGGCGACCGAGTCGTTCCCGCTGTTCGGCTACGACCTGGCCGACTACGAGCGGTTGTTCGAGGAGAAGCTCGACCTCTTCCTGCGGCTCCGGCGCGACGAGACGGTCACCTGGTCCGGAACCGTGCGAAGCTCCCTGACCGAACAGCGCCTGCACCCACGGATGCGGCCCGGTGGGATCCCGACGTGGATCGGCGTCGGGGGCAGCCCGAACTCGGTGGTCCGCGCCGCCCGGCACGGTCTCCCGCTCATGATGGCGATCATCGGTGGACGACCCCAACGGTTCGCCGGCCACGTCGACCTCTACACCAAAGCGCTCGACCAGTTCGGGCATACCCCGCAGCCAATCGGGCAGCACTCACTCGGCCTTGTCGCAGACACCGACGAGGAGGCGGTGGAGACGTGGTGGCGATACTGGCAGCCGGTCGCGGCGGCGCTCGCCGCGGAACGCGGCTTCTACAAACCGGACCGCGCACGCTACGAGGCCGAAATCGACCACGGAGCGCTCTTCGTCGGGTCACCCGAGACGGTGGCGCAGAAGATCGCCACGGTCGCCCGCGACCTGCGACTGAACCGCTTCGACCTGAAGTACGACATCATGCACCTGCCCCGCGAGGCACGCGCGCGCACCATCCAACTGCTGGGCAGTGAGGTCGCGCCGCGGGTCCGGGAGCTGCTGGCGAAGGAGCCCACCCATGTCTGACCTCTTGTTCGGCCTCGACACGTTCGGCGACGTACCGGAGGACGACTCCGGCAAGCTCGTCTCCCACGCCGCGGCGATCCGTCAGGTGGTCGACGAGGCGGTGCTCGCCGACCAGCTCGGCGTCGACGTCATCGCGCTGGGCGAGCACCACCGGCCGGAGTACTCGGTGTCGACGCCGGAGACGGTGCTGGCGGGCATCGCCACCCGTACGTCCCGGATCCGGTTGGCCTCCGGGGTGACCGTGCTGAGCTCGGACGACCCGGTCCGGGTGTTCCAGCGGTTCGCCACGGTGGACGCGCTGTCGCACGGCCGGGCCGAGGTCATCCTCGGTCGCGGCTCGTTCACCGAGTCGTTCCCCCTGTTCGGCTACGACCTGCGCGACTACGACACGCTGTTCGAGGAGAAGATCGAGCTGTTCGTCAAGTTGTTGGACGAGAAGCCGGTCACCTGGAGCGGCACCCTGCGTGCCCCGTTGGAGAACGCCGACGTCTTTCCCAAGACCGAGTCGGGACACCTGAGCACCTGGGTCGGCGTGGGTGGCTCACCGCAGTCGGTCGTCCGCACCGCCCAGTACGGGCTCCCACTCATGCTCGCCATCATCGGCGGCGCCCCCGAGCGTTTCGCGCCGTACCTGGACCTCTACCGCAGGGCGGCCGAGCAACTCGGTACGACCGCACACCCGGTCGGCATGCACTCGCCCGGCTTCATCGCCGACACCGACGAGGAGGCGAAGGAAATCTACTGGCCGCACTACCGGATCATGCGAGACCGGATCGGCAAACTGCGGGGCTGGCCACCGATCCGCCGCCAGGAGTTCGACTCCGAGGTGGAGAACGGCTCGCTCTACATCGGCTCACCCGAGACGGTGGCCCGCCGGATGGCGCGCGCGATCCGCAGCCTCGGAGTCGGCCGGTTCGACCTCATCTACTCCGCTGGAGCGCAACCGGTGAGCGCCCGGATGCGCGCCGTGGAACTGTACGGCTCCCGGGTGATCCCCATGGTCCGCGAGCTGCTGGCCTGATCACCACATGAACCGAGAGGACGACATGTTCGACAACGACCGGCCCCAGACCCTTGGTGTGCTCGGGGCCGGCAAGGTGGGCACGGTGCTCGCCCGGCTCGCCGTCGCCGCCGGCTACCGCGTGCTGGTCGCCGGCTCCGGCGATCCGGCGAAGATCGCCCTCACCGTCGAGGTGCTCGCTCCGGGGGCGGCGGCCACCACGGCGGCCGACGCGGTGGCCGCCGCCGACATCGTGATCCTGGCCCTGCCGCTGGGTAGGTACCGCAGTGTTCCCGCCGAGGCGCTGCGCGGAAAGCTCGTCGTCGACGCGATGAACTACTGGTGGGAGATCGACGGCATCCGGGACGACCTCACCGACGCGCGTACCTCGTCGAGCGAGATCGTCCGGGCCTACCTGTCCGGGTCCCGGGTGGTGAAGGCGTTCAACCACATGGGCTACCACGATCTCGAGGACGGGGCGCGGGCGACCGGATCGCCGGACCGGAAGGCCATCGCGATCGCCGGCGACGACGCCAGTGACCTCGCCGCGGTCGCGACCCTGGTGGACGCGCTGGGCTTCGATCCGGTGGTCGCCGGCGCCCTGGCCGAGGGCGTACGACTCGAACCAGGCAGCGAGCTGTTCGGCGCCAACGTGAGCGCCGACGAGGTTCGTACCATGCTCGACCGCTTTCCGGAGTCCGAGCGTGGACGGACCATTGCCGCTGCCCGCGCCTCGGCCTGACCGATCAGGAATCGAGAAGCCCGGCCGGTGTCACCCGGTCTAGCCTTTTCCCAGGTCACCGGCAGCACGCCGAACCCGGAACGAGGAGAGGGAGCCCCCGCATGTCCGCGAAGACCACCACGACCAGGTCCGACGGTTTCAGCGCCGAGGAGCGGGCCGCGATGCAGGAGCGCGCCGCCGAGTTGCGCGCCGAGGGCAAGAAGGGCGCCAAGAAGGCCGACGGGCTGCAGGCGCTCCTCGACCGGATCGCGCAGATGGAGCCGGACGATCGTGCGCTCGCCGAGCGCGTCCACGTGGCGGTGACCGCTGCCGCGCCCGAGTTGTCGCCGAAGACCTGGTACGGGATGCCCGCGTACGCGGACGCCGCCGGAAAGATCGTCGTCTTCTTCCAGGACTCCGGCAAGTTCAACTACCGGTACTCGACCCTGGGGTTCCAGGACGCGGCCAACCTCGACGACGGCGACCTGTGGCCGGTGGCGTACGCGCTGCAGAAGTGGAGCCCCGCGGTGGAGAAGAGGGTCGGCGAGCTGGTGCGGGCGGCGGTGTCCTGACCGTCGCCCACCTATGGTTCGGGTATGTCGATCACCGATCACGCGCTGGCGATCGCGGCGGCGGAAGCCGGAGCCGCGGTCGTCCGCGCGCAGTACGGATCATCGCTGGCCCGACTCATGAAGACCGCGGACGACTTCGCCACCACGGCGGACGTCGAGGCCGAGAAGGCCATCCTCGACGTCCTGCGCGCCGGACGTCCGCATGACGGCGTGCTGGCGGAGGAGAGCGGGCGCACCGGCACCGGCGAGAACGGGCGCACGTGGTTGGTCGACCCGTTGTGCGGAACGCTGAACTATGCCGTGCGGACCATGCTGACCTCGGTCAACGTCGCGCTGCGGGCAGGGGCACGGGTCCGTGTGGCCGCCTCGGCGGACCCGTTCACCAACGAGGTGTTCTGGACCGACGGCATCGCCGCGTATACCCGCCGTGGTGGCGTCGACGAGCCACTCACCCCGTCGGCGGAGTCCCGCCTTGTCGACGTCAATCTCGACCCGCCGTTTCCCAACCGGCACGTCTTCCTCGCCGCTCGGATGCTCGGCGACGAGGGGTTCATCGAACAGTTCCGCCCCCGCGTCGTCTCCACCACGCTGGCCGTTGCCTGGGTGGCTGCCGGTCGCCGCGCGGGCTACGTGACGGATGGTGAGCACCTGTGCGACAGCGTCCACTTCGCGGCCGGAATCGCCCTCGGTCAGGCGGCGGGTTGTGTGGTCACCGGGATCGACGGCAGGCCGGTTCACCCCGCCGGAAAGGGTCTCGTCGTCGCCGCCGACGAGCGGACGCACGCTGCCCTCCTGGCTCTCATCAGAAACCAGCGGTGACCATCGGCCCGGCGGCCACCGCGCGTGCTGCTCGGGAAGACCGAGGAGATCTCGAAAATCTTCTGGGAGACCAAGCAGCGCTGACCAACCGCCGAGGTACGCGGCGCAGGCTCCCTCATGGACACGTCGCCGGCCGCCTGGCGCTCGCGGGCGGGCGGTCCGGTGGCGGGTTACCGGCGGGCGTCGCCCGCGTCGGGCGCACCGTCGGCGGGACCGCCTCCGACGAGCACCGACTCCTGACCCTCCTGCCGACCCTCCTGGCGGGCGCGGGCGAGCAGCCCCGCCAGCCGACGTCGGCGGTGACGGACCGCCGCCCGCAGGCCGACGAGCAGTGCGGCGAGGAGGCCCAGCAGCGCGAGCTGCGCCCACGGGACGACCCAGGTGGTGACGGTGGCCGAGACCGGTCGGAGGTCGGCACCGGCGGCCTGCCCGTCGCCGAGCAGGGTCGGTGACGTGGTGACTGTCGTGCGGAGACGTCCCAGTGCCCAGACGCCGTCGGCGCGGGTCGCCATCTCCCGGCTGCCGCCCGGAAGCAGCTCCTCGACCGCGCCTGTGGCGTCGTGGCTGGTCCGGCCGAAGAGGTCGGACACCGCCACCCGGCTCGTTCCGCTGACCCAGACGTTGCCGTCGTTGCCGACGGTGTAGCGGACCCGAAGCGTGCCACCGGCGAAGGGATTCCACGACGGCGTGTACCTCGCGGTGAGGCCCTGAACGGGCAGGGTCGCCTGGACGGTCCCGTTGACCCGGACCATGACCCGGAAACCCACTCGGCTCTCGACGTTGACCGTGCCACCGGTGCTGGTGACGGTCGCCGCGATGCCGGCCGGATGATCCCCCGGCGCGGCACCCTTGGGCACCGTGATCGTGAACGGCACCACCCTCGTCTCGCCAGGGCCGACGGTGACCTTCTCCTGCACGTCGATCCAGGTGCCACCGTCGACCGAGGGGCGGTCCGACGAGAGCATGTTGAAGCGACCCTTGTCGGTGAGGTAGCCGTCGGCGGCCTTCAGCGAGAAGGCGACCGCGTTCTTGCTGAAGTTGCGGACCGCCAGATGCTCGGTCACGACCTGCCCCGGGTCGAGGCTGGCATTGATCCACCGGCGTTGGTCGGGGCCGCTCGGGGTGGCCGGCTGGACCGTCCAGGTCAGCGCCTTCGGGTCTGGCTCCGCCGCCGCCACGGCCGGCGCGGCCGTCACCGCGAGGGTCACGACGGCGAGAACGGTGAGCACCCGGCGCAGCGGGGGAACGGTCATGACGATGAGCCCTTCGGCAGGGGGTGTGGCGGGGGCCCGGTGCGGACCCCCGCCACAGCACTACTCGAACAGGGAGAGCGTGAGCGTCGAGCTGTAGGCGCCGGCGGCGACCTCCGCCGGGGTACGCAGGTACAGGTCGGCGTTGACGGAGTACGAGTCGTTGGCCACGGCCTCGGAGTCGAAGGCCGAGACCAGCAGTTCCTGGTCGACGAGGCCGACGTTGTTGCCCGGCTGAGTCGCCTCGTCCAGCGCGGTCACCACCTCCTCGCCCTCGGTGACCAGGCCGGTCTCCCCGCCGTCGAGCAGCCGGGGCTTCCAGCCGAGGTGGTCGGCGGTGATCGGCGCCTGGCCGGAGTTGCCCGCGAAGTCGGTCGCGCTGCCGAGCACCGCCCAGCTGGCACCGTCGGGAACCTCGTCGGCGACGCGGGTGTCGGTGACCGTCACCGTCGGCAGCGTACCGACGAACTGGCGCACCAGCAGGGTCGAGCCGTCCTCGGACAGCGCGACGGCGTCACCGGCGACGGACAGGGCGAGGACACCCGGCTCCCTGATCTCGTCGATGTCGACAGTGACCCGCACGCTGGCGTCGTCGTCCGGCTCGGCCAGCGCGGGCGACGGCAGCACCGCTGCCCCGACCAGCACCGCGCCGACGGCACCGGCCGCGAGCAACTGCCGCCGTTTGTCTGTGTTCATGTGGTCTCCGTTCTCAGCCATCAAGGGTTATCCGCCGCAGGTGCCGGCGGGATGTTGCACGGTGCGGACCGTCGTCACGTCCTGTCCACCCACCGTCCCGGTCACCCGGACCGTCGCCGAACCCGCGGGCACCGAGACGGCACGCGTGCTGAACGACTGGTACGCGTTCGCACCCGGCGCGACGGCCGCGAACGAGCGCTCGCCGTACGGGGTCTCGAGAGCGATCGCCACTGGCGCGTCATGGTCGTTGCGGGCCTGCACGGCCACGTGGACCTTGCCGCCCACGCACCGCGCCGACGCGGTGGCCGTGACGGGCAGTTCGAGGGTGGCCGCCTGGAAGGCCCAGGTGTCGATCTCGAAGAGGTCGGCGCCCGCCGGGCCGGTGTAGGTGAAGTAGACGTCGTGCACGCCGCTGACGCCGGCAAGCTGGGCGGTCACCTCGGCCCACTGGCCGACCGGCGTGTCGACCGCGACCGTGCCGACAACGGGACCGGTCGCGGTGTCCAGGCGGACCTGGATCTGCCCGCCGGCGGCGAGCGCCCGCACCTTCGCCGTCACGCTCTGCGCGCCGTTGTCGCCGAAGTCCACCGACGACAGCGCGGTCCAGTCGCCGTTGTCGATGTCGCGGACCACCAGGTTCGGTGCCGCGCCGCCGAACTGGGCGGAGCTGCCGTCGACCTTTGTGGTCGCGACACCCTTGCTCCAGCCGAAGGTCTCGGCCTCGAAGACGCGGTACGGGTCGAAGTCGCGGACCTGGTTCACCCCGGCGTAGGTGCCGACGACCTGCTGGATCGTGCCGTCCGGGTTGAAGGCCAACTCCTGGATGTGCGGGCTGCGGTACCCCTGGGTCGTGTTGCCGTTGATGCGCTTGTTCAACGTCGGCGCGTGGTAGGTGAAGTAGTGCTTGCCCTCGAACTCGAACACCGACTGGTGGTTGTTGCCGCCGGTGCCGCTGCCGAAGAACTGCGACTGGTTCGGGAAGAGCACACCGGCGTAGGTCTCCTTCGGCCACGACATCGGGTTGTCGGAGATCATGTAGCCGATCTGGCCGCCACCGGGGTAGCCGGGCAGCGGCTGCTGGCTACCACCGAAGTCGTTCCCGCCGAAGTGCGACGAGTACGAGAAGTAGTACTTGCCGTCGCGCTTGAAGACGTGACCCGCCTCGAACGCGACCGGGGCGTCGACCACGGCGGCCGTTCCCTGGGTCGCGACCATCGTGTCGTCGAGTTCGATCGCCCGGATGTTCTTCGGGTTGTTGAAGCGCTCGGCCGGCGGCATGCTCGTCGACGCGGGGCCACCACCGAAGTAGAGGTACGGCTGGCCGTCGTCGTCCACGAACGGGGCCGGGTCGAACTTCCACGCGACGTTCTCGGCACCGGGGGTGCGACCGTCGATCAGCGTGCTCGTGCGCTCGCTGGTCCACGGGCCGAGTGGCGAGGCACCCGTGATCACGTTGCTGGAGCCACCGCCGTTGGCGTAGTAGAGGAAGAACTTCTCCACGCCGTTCACCACCTTCTTGGTGATGCCCGGAGCCCACGAGTTGGCGGTGAACGGGGCCACCCCGTTCGGGCCGGCGACCTGGATCTCACCGTGGTCGGTCCAGTTCACCAGGTCCGCCGAGGAGATCACCGTGATCTGGTTGATGTCGCCGTAGTTGATCCCCGGCGAGACGCCCGTGGTCGGGTTCGGGGCGTAGCCCTGGGTGTCGTTCGTCATGTACATGTACACCCGGCCGTCGTGCACGAGGCCGAAGCCGTCGGCGCCGAACTTGTGCCCGATCAACGGGTTGTGCTCCCCGGGCAGCTTCCCGACGACCTCGATCGTCTTCGATGCCGGCGCGGGCGGCGCGGCGCCGACCACCGACACGTCGTCGAGCGTGAAGTCCATGAGGTGCAGGTCCGGGTCGGTGGCCGGGGTGGCCGTCCAGGGGGTCTCGAAGAACAGCCGCGCCGTCGACACGGTCTGCGTCGCCGGGATCGTGAACGTCCCGTTGAACTGCGCCCACTGACCCTTCGTCGCGGTCACGCTGACGAGGTTGGTGTAGGTGCCACCGCCGTAGTGCATGGTGGCGAAGAACTGCTTGGTGGCCGGTCCGCTCGCGTTCTCGTACTTGATGCGGGCCGTCAGGGTGTAGGCCTGGCCGGCCTGCACCTTGCCGCTGAGGTCCTGCATCGGCCCGGATCCGGTCGTCGCCCGGCCGGTCACGAGCGCGGCGTTCGCACCGGCGTAGGCATCCGCGGTGGCCGACAACTGCGCGCCGTCGCTGGCGTTTCCGTTGTTGACGAACCAGTTGGTCAGGCCGTCCTCGAACCCGCCGTTGACGATGAGATTCGTGTCGGCGGCCTGGACCGGCGCCGCCCCGGTGGCGAACCCTGCGGCCAGCATCAGGCCGACCGTCGCGATCGCGGCGACCCGTCCTCGGGTCGCGCGTCGCATTCGTTGTTCCACGAGACATCCTCCTTCATCTCTGACGTGCGGTCATCGGTGTGCGGGGGATCGGTGGTGGTAGGTGGTCCGGACATCAGGGGTCGACCGCCGCCACCGGCTCGACCTCGGCCGGCGGCGCGGGACAGGTCGCTGTTCCGCGCCACACGGCCGGTCGCCGGTGGGTGCTGGTCGGTGAGCCTGAGGCTCGTGGTGGGGTTATTCGCCGCAGGCGGTGGCGGGGTGCTGAGCGGAGTGCACGGTGGTGACGTCCCGGCCGGCGACCGCCCCGGTGGCCCGGACCGTCACCGAACCGGCCGGCACCGCCGCCGCGCGCGTGGGGAACGACTGGTAGACGTTGGCCCCCGGCGCCACGGCCGCGAACGACCGGTTCCCGTACGGGGTCTCCAGGGTGATCCCGACCGGTGCGTCCGAGTCGTTGCGCGCCCGCACCGCCACGTACGCCCTGCCAGCCAGACACCGCACCTCGGCGCTGGCCGTGACCGGCAGTGCCGCGAGCACGCCGAGCCGGGCCAGTTGGTAGCTGAGCGCGCGCTCCGGGGCGTCGATCTGGTTCTGGGTGCCGAGCTGTCCGGCCCGCACCGACGTCGCCGCCGCGAGTGCGGACTGCGTCGCGGCCCAGGCGTCGGGCGGGTAGTGACGCGCGTCGAGCGTGTGCGCGTGGGCGATCGCCGCGTCGAGGGCGACGGTGTCCAGCGGTCGGGCCTGCGCGGTCAGCGTGTCGCTGAGCAGGTAGTTGTCGAAGTCGACGTGCCCGCCGGTCTCCTGCGTCGCGTAGGTGAACAGCCCGACCCGGTGACCCATGAAGTGGGCGAGGCTGCCGTCCAGCGTCTGCGGGCCGACCCGGTTGCCGAGCCGGGTCCACGTCGACCCGTCCAGGCTGTAGTAGAACGTCGTCCACAACTGGCCGACCGGCGAGGCGAAGTCGAGGTCCGCCTTCACGTGCACCTCGGTCGCGTCTCCCAACGCCACGGTGGTGCCCGCCACGAAGTTCTCCAACGTCGCCTGGTCCAGGTCGACAGCGAACGGCTGGGACCGGTTGACGACGCCGAGGGTGTTCACGCCATCGACGCGCTTGACCGCCACGTACGAGAATCCGCGGTTGTAGGCGGCCAGGCCGGCGACGTCACCGTTCTTCAGCGCGGAGATGTCCATCCGCGTCTGCACCGACTGCCGTGGCCCGAACGTACGTTGCGAGAGGGTGTTGCGGGCTTCCTCGAACCACGCCAACTCGGCCCGGTTGGACAGCTTCGTGTAGACGTACTGGCCGGTGACCACCTTGCCGGCGGTCAACCGCAGCCAGCCGTCGCGGTCGGTGAGCGACCAGTACCTGTTGTCCGGTGCGTGGTTCCACTCCCACGCCAGGTCCAGTCGTGAGCCGTTGGGGGCGATCTCCGCCGGGTCGAGCGGCGCGGGGACCGTCCACTGCTCGTCCTGGTACGCCCTGTGCGGCGCGTCGTTGGCGAAGTCGTCCGAGGCGACGATGCTCTTCTGCCGCTCGAAGACCTCCTCGGCCGGGCTGAGCCGGATCGGCTTGTCGAACAGGCCGTTGACCGGCACGACCCCGTTGGTGCCGAAGGTCGGCCATCCGTCCTGCCAGGTGGCGGGGATGAGCGCCGGGATCCGCCCGATCGGGAACGTGTCGCGGAAGAACATGCCGTGCCAGTCGGTCCGGCCGTCGGCGCGGCTGATCGGCACCAGGCTGCCCTGTGCGAAGCCGTTGGAGTTGAGCACGCCACGCGCCTCGTAGGTGTTGACTCCGCCGGCCGAGGTGTAGCGCCCGAGCAGGTCCTTCGACCGGAACATCACGACCTGGCGTCCCTGCCCGGACGGCCAGGTGATGATGACGGCGTAGTACCAGCCGTCGATGTGGTAGACCTGCGCGCCCTCGAACAGTCCGCCGATGAACGGCTGCCCGGCGTAGTTGTTCGCGGTGAAGATGTTCGGGTAGTCCTGCGCGATGGCCGTCAGGTCGGCGTTGAGGCGTACCGCGCTGGTGCCGCCGGAGCCGTAGAAGATGTACGGCGTGCCGTCGACGTCGAAGAAGAGCGACGGGTCGTGCAGACCACGGCCGAGGGCGGTGCGCTGCCACGCGCCGTTCTCGATGTCGTCGGTGCGGTAGAGGTACGCCCCGTTGAGGTTGTTGGTGTTGAAGACGGCGTAGAACATGCCGTCGCGGTAGCGCAGCGACGACGCCCACTGGCCCTGACCGTACGAGTTCTGGCCGTTGCGCAGGGAGAACGAGTCGCCGATGCTCGCCCGGTCGAAGACGTAGTTGACGATCTCCCAGTTGACCAGGTCGTACGACTTCATGATCGGCGCGCCCGGGCTCAGGTGCATCGTGGTGCTGATCATGTAGTAGAGGTCGCGGCCCTCGTCGTTCTCGGCGGCGGGCACCCGCTCGACGCTGATGTCCGGCACGTCGGCGTTGAGCAGCGGCACCGAGTAGGTGCCGGCGCCGGTGTCGGTCGAGGTGTACGACGAGCGGGGCGACCACGGGTCGGCGGCCTGCGCGGCGGCGGGTGTGACCACCACCAGGCCCGCTGCGACGAGGACGGCGATGGATGCGAGCGTGCGCAGCCGGCCGGGCGGACGGGTGTGGACTGTGGAGTCGGGTCGGGTCAACGCGTCGGCGAGGCGGTCGAGCACGGCGCTCGGGCTGACCGGCAGCAAGCTGCGGATGAGGCTGGAAGCTCGCAGGCGGATCGACACGGCCAAGGTGGACTCCAGACGCGAGAGCGGCGTGAAGCCCATCGTGTTATCGCTAACAATGCCTGTCAAGAGCATCAATGAAACCTGCCCGAAGTATCCCCGTAACACCGCGCACCAGACGGACGGGCTGTTGCGGTGGTGAGCCGCCGGGCCACCGCAAGCGGAACCGGGCTGGGGCGAGAGCGCCCCAGCCCGGACCCGGTGCCATCCGACGTTACGTCAGCTGCGTACCGTCCACCGCTGGTTGGTGCCACCGCTGCAGGCCCAGAGGATCAACTTCGTGCCGTTCGCCGTCGCGGCGCCGTTCGCGTCGAGGCAGAGACCCGACTGCACGCCCGTGATGGTGCCGTTGGAGTTGATGTTCCACTGCTGGTTGACACCACCGTTGCAGTCCCAGATCACCACCTTCGTGCCGTTGACGGTGCCCTGGCCGGAGGCGTCCAGGCACTTGGTGCCGTAGATCATGAGCTGCCGGCTCGCGGTGTGGGTCCACCGCTGGTTGGCGGCGTTGCTGATGCAGTCCCAGATCTGGGCCTGCGTGCCGTTGGTCGTGCTGGAGTTGCCGATCTCGGCGCAACGACCCGACTGAGCGCCCACGAGCTGCACGTTCTGCGGGTTGGTGCTGCCGCCGCTCTGCACGCCGGCGTTGTTGATCACCGTCTGCGCGCCGGACGGCCAGTTGCCGTTGCTGACCGTGACGTTGTTGTTGACGACGTTGCCGCGGTCACCGTTCGTCACGTTCGTGCCGCTGCTGGTCGACCAGTTGTTGGTGACCGTGAAGTTGCCCATGTTCTCGGCGTAGTAGTAGTTGGCGGTTGCCCAGGTGCCGGTGGAGGAGAACACGTTGTTCCGGGCGGTGTAGTAGCGCGAGCCCTCGTCGAAGTAGAGCCCGAACCATCCGTTGGTCCGCAGGCAGTAGTTCTCGGCGATCAACCCGCCCGGGTTCGCCGACAGCGAGTAGATGCACCCGCCGTCGGTCATCTGCTGCATGACGTCGTGCACGTAGTTGCCGATGACCTGGTTGTTGGCCGCGGTGGTCGCCGTGGAGTAGCGCGGCTGGTAGTTGTACAGGCCACGGTTGGCGTAGTGCTGGCTGCCGCCGGCGTCGTTGGCGCCCCAGCCGTAGCCGATCGACATGCCGGTGTACGGCATGTTGTAGACCTCGTTGTGCGAGACCAGCGAGGTGTTCACGTAGGTCGTCAGGATCGAGACCACGCCCCGGTACTCCAGGCCGAGATCGTGCACCTTGTTGTTGCTGATCGTGACGTTGCGGTTGACCATCCGCTGGTCACTGGGGTGGTGGGCGTCGGCCCGCACGCCGCCGACCACGACGCCGCCGGCGGAGTTGCGGGCGATCTCGGAGCGGGTGACGGTGATGTTGTTGACGCCCAGGCCGACACCGCTGGCGTGGGCGTTGGCGTCGTTACCGATACCGATCGCCGTCTGCCCCAGGTTGACGAACTGGGAGTCGCTGAAGCTGATGGTGTTGGCGGCGGAGACCTGCACCGCGGCCGGCATCTGCGCCCAGCTCGGGCGGGTGGCCTCGAACAGCGAGCAGCCCTCCTGGCAGGAGGTCAGCGCGTCGGACGGACGGGCCCAGGTGCCGACGATGTGCGCACCGGTCTGCTGGTCGGCGAAGCCGTTGTTGCTGCTCGGGCCGAGCCAGCTGGTGCCGGTGAACGTGATCCCGCTGAACGAGATGTGGTGCGCCGGCGCGTCGTAGGTGCCGCCGACGTTCACCAGGGACTGCAGCTGCGGCAGCTCCACGCTGACCGAGCTCATGTTCTGTCCGGCGAGCGGGATGTAGTTGAGCTGGCCGCTGCTGGGGTTGAGGTACCACTCCCCCGCCGAGTCCAGGAACTCGTACGCGTTGGCCAGGTAGAACGGGCCGGCGCGGTGCGGACGGGACAGCGTGTCGAAGCCGAAGGTGTTGTTGTTCCAGGCCGGCTGCTGCATCGTCAGGAAGTTGCCGCTGATGCTCTGCACCGGCGAGTACCGGTCGGTGAACGACCCGACGCTCTCCACCTCGACGCGGCTCTGGTTGCCGAGGTTGTTCAGGTAGTTGAGCGCGCTGTTGGTGAACCGCATCCCGGACGTGGTGAAGGTGAAGTCGGCGCGGTTCACGGCGGTACGCGCCCGGGTGGCGACGGCCCCGTTGACGTAGAGCTGACGGGAGTCGAGCCCGGCGGGAACGTTGGCCCGCCAGATGTTCTTCCCGGCGTCGACGAGCGACCAGCCGGTCACCGCCCGGGCACCGGTGATCGACGGACGGGCGCCGGCGGCGGCGCGCCAGATCACCTGGTAGCCGTTGTTGCCGGAGTCGGCCGCGGTCAGCCGCATCGGCGCCGACAGCCGGTACGCGCCGTCGGCCAGCTCGACCACGATGTCACCGGACATCGTGGTGTTGGCGGCCCGCACGGCGGTCTGCGCGGCGGACAGTGAACACGGTTGGCTGGCCGAGCAACTGGTGCCGGAGCCGCTGGGCGACGCGTAGAGGGTGGTGGTGGCCGCGAGCGCGGGGGACGCCGAGGCGGTCACCGCGACCAGCGCGGTCAACGCTGACGCGGCGGCGCCGGCCAACAGTCGCCGCAGCGGGGGACTGGACGAGACAGACACGGGACGGTGCTCCTGACTCTAGAGGGGGGTGGCGGGCAGAGCCCGGGGGCCGGGGCCTCGGTGGGTGGGGGCGGTCACCCGAGGATCTCCCGGAGATAGCGCAGGCCGTCCGTGGCGAGACGGTCCTGCGAGGGGGCCAACGGACGCCAGATCGCCGCGGCGACCGCGATGGCCTCGTTCTCACCGGTGAACGACTCGATGCAGATCGCACCCTGGTAACCGGTGTCCCGCAGGACGGTGAAGAAGCGGGGCCAGTCGAAGTGGTCCGCACCGGGTGCGCCCCGATTGGAGCCGCTGACCTGCACGTGCTTGATGTGCGGGCCGGCGACCGCCAGAGCCGCGTAGGGGTCGGCCTCCTCGATGTTCATGTGATACGTATCGATCATGATGCCGACGTTCGACGGGAGCCCGTCGATCAACTCGACCGTCTGCTCGATCGTGTTGACGACGCTCGTCTCGTAGCGGTTCAACGCCTCGACACCGATGGTCACGCCCAACTCGCCGGCCTGCTCGGCAACCGGCGCCAGGGCCCGCCGGAAATCCGCGTAGCAGGCCGCGCGAGCCGCCGGCGACATCCGCCAGGTGCGGCCGACCGAGGCGTACACCGGGCCGCCGACGCATCCAGCGCCGACGGCCGCGGCGCTCGCCACGCAGCCCTTGAGGTACGCCACCGTCGACTCGACCACCGCTGGCGCGGCGTCGACCAGCTCCCGCCCCGGCGAGAGGGCCGCGCAGACGCCGGCGGCGACGAGGCCGTGCGCCGCCAACAGATCCCGGGTACGGACCGGGTCCCAGTCGCCGGGCTGCTCGATCGGCAGCTCGACCGCGTCGAAGCCGAACGAGGCGATCCGTGGGATCAGCT
Organism: Micromonospora sp. NPDC048905; assembly: GCF_040649655.1. NCBI lineage: Bacteria > Bacillati > Actinomycetota > Actinomycetes > Micromonosporales > Micromonosporaceae > Micromonospora > Micromonospora sp. NPDC048905. The sequence continues at coordinate 598,317 of NZ_JBEZFV010000001.1, forward strand.
CGGCCAGGGCCTCGTCGTCGACAGGCGAGGCCCACACCCAGGGGTTGACGCCGATGGCGTACATCAGGTCCTACTTCCAGCGCTGCGGGTAGCCGGGCAGGTCGGTGCAGCCGCACATCGCGTAGTGCAGCGGCGGCATGTTCGCGTCGAGGTACTTGTCCAGGTTGTCCTGGGTGACGGTCGGCTGCGGCAGCTTCCACGGGTTGGAGACCTGCTCGCCGTCGAGGATCCGCAGCGCCGCGATGATCGGCGTACGCCACTGGTAGGTCGGGTAGGTCGGTGCGATCGCGGTGAGCTGCTTGTCCTTCCAGATCTTCAGGAAGTCGAGCTGGTCCTCACCGTTCATCGGCGGAACGGGCTTGCCCGCGTCCTGGAACGCCTCGACCGCCGCGACCGCCACGGCACCGGCGTCCATCCAGACGCCGTCGATCGTGCCGTACCGCTGGATGTAGTCGTCGACGATCTTCTTGGTCTTGGCCGGGTCGCCGTCGGTGAACTCGACACCCACGACGTCGACCTTCGCCTTGTCGAACGCCACCTTCGCCGCCGACCAGCGGGTCTCCAGGACGTCCACACCCGGCAGGATCCGCAGAGCGAGAACCTTACCTCCGGGCTTCATCTTCTGACTGACGAACTCGGCGCCGACGTGGCCGAACCCGTAGCCGCCGATGGGGTTGATGAACGTCACCGGGCACTTCGTGTTGACACCACGGTCGAAGACGACGACCGGCAGCCCCGCCTGGCAGGCGGCCTCGACGGCCGGGGTCAGCGTGGCGGTGGTGTTCGGCGAGACGATCAGCGCGTCACAGCCCTTGCCGAGCAGGTCGTTGATGTCCGCGATCTGCTTCTGGTCCTTGCCTTCGGCGTCGACGTGCACGAACTCCTTGATGCGGCTCTTCTGCGCCTCGACCTCGGCCTGCATGGTCTTGAACCCGACCTGCCGCCACGGGTTGTTGAGTGCCGCGTTCGAGAAGCAGATCTTGTGCGGGCCGCTCTTCTTGAACTTGGCGGTGTCCACCAGCTTCGGGTTGAGCACCTGCTCCCACGGCTTGTCGGCCGGGCCCGTCGCGGTCGCGCTGAGCAGTGCGAGCTCGGCGTCGTAGTCGGCCTGCACGAAGAACTTCGACTGCTCCCCGGTGCCCGATCCGGCGGCGGTGGAGGCACCGCCCGAGGGGCTCGCGGAGGGCTCGTCGGTGGCACAGGCGGTGAGGGACAGCAGGGTGACAGCGGCCAAGGCCGCCATGGAACGTCGCACTATGGATTCCCCTTTATCTCGACGAAGAACGCGTTGCCGAGACCGCCACGGCGAGCAGGATGATCCCGCCCTGGACGGTCGACCTGAGGGCGCCGGAGACGCCGTAGAAATTCATGAGGGCGAACAGCAGCTCAAGGGTCAGCGCACCGAGCATCGCGCCGACGACCGAACCGCGCCCCCCGCCCAGCGCGACGCCACCGAGGACGACAGCGGTGATCGCACCGAACTCCAGGCCGGCGCCGGCCTGGAACGACACGCCGCTGTAGCCGCCCAGCAGGATCGCCGCGGCCGCCGCCGCGAGCCCGCTGAGGATGAAGGCGATCGTGCGGGTACGCCAGACGCGTACACCGCTCAGCTCGGCGGTGCGCGGGTTGTCGCCGACGGCAACGAGCGTCCGGCCGAAGTCGGACCGCATCAGCAGCACGGCCACCACCGCCAGCGCCACCAGGACCAGCAACGCGAACGGCACGCGACCGAGCACCGGCACGTCCTCGAAGGCCCGCCGGCCGAACCGCCGGAACTCCTCGGAGAGGCCACCCTTCGGGGCACCGTCGGACCAGAGGTAGACCGCGCCGACCAGGATCAGGAACATGCCGAGGGTGGTGATGAACGACGGCACCCGCAGCCGTGTCGTGATCAGGCCGTTGACCAGCCCGACAAGCGCACCGAAGGCGAGCAGCAGCAGCACCACGGGCCAGGTACGCGCCGGGTCGCTGTCGATGAGCCGGGCGGCCACGACCACCTGCGCGGTGACCAGGGAGCCGACCGAGAGGTCGAATTCGCCGGAGACGATCACGAAGTACTGGCCGGCGGCGAGCAGGATGATCGGCGCCGAACGCCCGAGGAACGACATCAGCGACGGAGGGGAGAGGAAGTCGGGCTGTCGAATGCCGACGAGCACCACCAACACCGCGAGAATCGCGAGGATCGGCAGGATGCCACCGGGACGGACCCGCGGAAGACGCAGCGGCAGCGTACGGCGCTGAACGGTCTGCATGACTAGACAGCCGCCTTTCGCATGGCCCGGCGGGCGTAGACGGCCACCGCGGCGATGATGATCGCGCCCCGGATCACCTGCTTGAAGAAGGCGTCGACCTCCAACTGGTTGAAGATCGCGTCGATGCTGGCGAGCAGCAGCACACCCCCGACCGTGCCGATGACGCCACCGCGCCCACCGGCGAGGGCGGTGCCGCCGATCACCACCGCGGCAATCGACTCCAGGTCGTAGAGGCCCTCGGTGCCCACGCGGGGCGCGCCCGAGCCGAGCCGACTGGCGAGGTAGATACCGGCGAGCCCGGCACACATCGAGCACAGCACGTGGGCGGTGACGAGGACCCGGTCGTTGCGGACGCCGGAGAGCCGAGCCACCTCCGGGTCCCCGCCGACGGCGACCAGGTGATGGCCGAAGCGGGTCTTCGAGAGCGCGAACCAGGCCGCCGCGGTCACCGCGACCAGCAGCAGGAACGACACCGGCACCGGGCCGATGCGCTGGTAGCCGAGCGCCTGCACGAGCGACGGCGCGGTGGTGCCGGCCGGCCCGTCGTAGCCGTTGTCGAGGTAGCCCTTGAGCAGCAGCCCGACGCCGAGGGTCGCGATGAACGCGTTGACCCGGAGTTTGGTGACGAGGAGCCCGTTGAACAGCCCGATGCCGGCGCTGACGACGAGCACCAGGCCGATCGCCGGCAGCACCGCGCCGTCGCTGCCGTTCATCGTCTCGGCGGCGACGAGGGTGCTGAGGCTGATCACGTACGCCACCGACAGGTCGAGCGACCCACCCAGGATGACAAGTGTCTGGCCGACGGCGACGAGCCCGAGGCCGGCCGCCACGTGCAGCAGACTCACCGTCGTGCTCTGGTTGAAGAGCTGGCCACCGTCGACGAGGACGACAAGCCAGCCGATCGCGAGGGTGAGGGTCAGGGCCACGAAGACGCCCGGTACGGGGCGCCGGGCCGGCAGGAGCGACAGGGCGCTCATGCGGCGGCCGCCGGGACGGCGCCGACCGCCAGGGTGACGACCTCTTCCTCGCTCGCGCCGGCGGGCAACTCGCCCGCGACACGGCCGTCCCGCATGACGATGATGCGGTCACTCATACCCAGCAGCTCCGGCAGGTCAGACGAGATCATCAGCACGGCCGCCCCGTCGCGGGCGAGGCGGCGGACGAGGTCGTGGATGGCCGACTTCGCGCCCACGTCGATGCCGCGGGTCGGCTCGTCGAAGAGCAGGATCCGCGGGTTGAGCGCGAGCCAGCGGGCCAGCACGACCTTCTGCTGGTTGCCGCCGGACAGGAACCGGATCTCCTGGTCGTCGCCCGCACCACGGACCTCCACGGCGTTGAGCAGCTCGCGCACCCGAACGGTCCGGGCCGCACGGCCGGACCGGGCCGCGAAGACGGCCCGACTGGCGAGCAGCGCGTTGTCGAGCACCGACTGTCGGGGGACGATCCCCTCGCCCTTGCGGTCCTCGGTGACGTAGGCGATGCCGGCCCGCATCGCGGTGCGGGGCGAGCGCAGTCGGACCGGCCGGTCGTCGAGCGTGACGTCGCCGGTCGTGAACGGCGACACCCCGAAGATCGCACGGGCCAGCGCGGACCGCCCGGAGCCCTGGAGGCCGCCGATGCCGAGCACCTCGCCGGCGCGCAACTGGAGGTTGATGTCACTCAGCTTCCGGTTGCCCACGTCGCGAAGGTTGAGCCGCACCGGACCCCGGTCCTCGGGTGCGGCCCGGTCCGGGTAGTAGCTGGACAGTTCCCGGCCGACCATGTGCCGCACCAACTCGTCGCCGGTGGTGCTCGCGGTGTCCACGGTGGTCACACGGCGGCCGTCCTTCAGGACCGTGATCCGACTGGACAGGTCGAAGACCTCGGCGAGCCGGTGCGAGACGTACAGCAGGCCGATGCCCCGCTCCTGGAGTCGGCGCACCAACCCGTAGAGCAGCTCGACCTCGTGGTCGGCGAGCGCCGCGGTCGGCTCGTCCATGATGAGCAGCCGCGCGTCCAGGGCGAGCGCCTTGGCGATCTCGACGACCTGTTGCTGGGCGACGCCGAGCTGCCCCACCCGGGCGTCGGCGGGCAACGTGGTCTCCCCGATCGAGGCGAGCAGGCGCGTGGTGCGGTCGAGCATCTCCCGACGGTCGACCAGCCCGCGCCGGACCGGCTCGTGGCCCAGGTAGACGTTCTCCGCCACGGTGCGCTCCGGCAGCAGGTTGAACTCCTGGTGGATGATGCCGACGCCGGCGCGCTGGGCGTCGCGCGGGCCACGGAACGTGCGCGACTCACCGGCGAACTCGACGGTGCCCTCGTCCGGGGCGTACCCGCCCGAGACGATCTTCATGAGGGTCGACTTGCCGGCGCCGTTCTCACCGACGACGGCGTGGACCTCGCCGGGCGTGACATCGAGGTCGACACCGTCGAGAACGCGTACCCCGAGGAAGGACTTGCCGATGCCCCGCAGGGTGAGCAGCGGCGACGGCGGTGGATCTGACATCCCGAAAGCCCTCACAGATAGTAGTCATCAACAAGGTGCACAGGCCAGCGTCCGACCCGCTCGCGGCCGGACTCGGAACTTTCGCAGCTAGCTGCGAAGACTTCCGTTTTTATGTTGCGAACATTCTCTTGACATCGACGAAACATCACACGTATGAAGAACATAGATGTTTGGATGCAGGTCCGCAATCCTCGACCGGGGCTGATTGCCAGGGCCATCACTCGGCCGGCAGCGACGCCGTGCGCGAGTGATTCGGACATGGCCGTCGTCATCAGGGCAAGACGTCGGACGTCACCCCATTCATTGACAGCCGTTAATCTCTAGCTCATCCTGACCTTGTGGACCACGGGACACGAACCACAGCCGCCATCACCCTCTGTGATGTCCCGCGGGTCTGACTGCCGTTTCGGCGAACGGCACGAGGACAGACCAGCGCACTCGTGTCCACCATGCGACCAGGCACAACCTGACGCAGGGTGAGCCCGTGGACGCACTCGGAGTTGTCCGTCCAACCTAGGAGACGCCATGCGTCGCAATACGATGATCATCTCGGTGATCGCGGGCCTGTTACTGGCTCTCGGACTCGCCCCACCGGCGTCGGCTGCCCCAGCCTTCCGCGCCCTGGTGTTCAGCAAGACCACCGGCTACCGGCACGACTCGATCCCCGCCGCGATCGCTATGGTCCAGCAGCAGGCCACAGCGAACAACTTCGAGGTGGTGGCGACCGAGGACTCGAGCGTCTTCACCGCTGCCAACCTGGCGACCTTCGACGTCATCGTGATGCTCCAGACCTCCGGCATGGTCTGGACCTCGACCGCCCAGCGCCAGGCGGTGGAGGGCTACCTCGCCAGCGGCAAGGGCATCGTGGCCGTCCACAATGCCACCGACATGGGCATCGACACCGAATACCCGTGGTGGGACAACACCATCAACGGCGGCGCCCACATGCCGGAGCACTCCCCCGGCGTGCTGCCCGGCACCGCCATCGTCGCCGACAAGCAGCACCCGTCGACGGCCGGTCTGCCGGATCGGTGGAACCGCAGCGAGGAGTGGTACAACTTCGACTCCAACCCGCGCGGCAAGGTGCACGTGCTGGTGACCGCCGACGAGCGCACGTACAACCCCGGCGCCCGGGCGATGGGCCCGGACCACCCGATTTCCTGGTGTCGCAACACCGGCGGCGGACGGGTGTGGGCCACCGCGATGGGCCACGCGATCGCCTCCTACAGCGAGACGAACTTCCGCAACCACGTCCTCGGCGGAATCCAGTGGGCCGCCGGCAACCTTCCCGGCGACTGCGGCGGCACCGTCTGGAGCAACTTCGAGAAGCGCACCCTGGACGACAACACCGTCGACCCGATGGCGATGGCGGTGGCCCCGGACGGGCGGGTGTTCTACGCCCAGCGCGGCGGGCAGCTGAAGATCTTCAAGCCCTCCACCAACAGCACGGTGACCGCCGGGACGCTGAGCGTCTACACCGGCGGCGAGGACGGCCTCACCGGCATGGCGCTGGACCCCAACTTCGCCACCAACGGGTACGTGTACCTCTACCACTCGCCGGCGAGCAGCTCGACCGACATCAACCGCGTCTCCCGCTTCACGATGAGCGGTGACACGCTGAACACGTCCAGTGGCGTGACGATCATCGACATCCCGGCGTACCGGGACCGGACCTTCCCGGAGCCCGGCCACACCGGCGGGTACATCGAGTTCGGTCCGGACGGCAACCTCTACATCGGCACCGGCGACGACACGCCGCCGAACCTCGACCCCAACTGGCAGGGCTACGCCCCGCTGGACTGGCGCTCGGGCAAGTCCAACCTGGACGCCGCCCGGACCGCGGGCAACACCAACGACCTGCGCGGCAAGCTGCTGCGCATCCGTCCCGGAGCCAGCGGCAGCTACACCATCCCGAGCGGCAATCTCTACCCCCAGGGCACGGCGCAGACCAAGCCGGAAATCTACGCCATGGGCTTCCGCAACCCGTTCCGCTTCTCGATCGACCCCGCCAACGGCTGGGTCTACCTGGCGGACTACGGACCGGACCGCAACCCGCCGACCACCAACCGTGGTCCCGAGGGCCTGGTCGAGCTCAACGTGATCAAGACGCCCGGCAACTACGGCTGGCCGTTCTGCCACGGCAACAACCAGCCCTACGCGCCGTACAACCCGGACACCGGCGTCGTCGGCTCGAAGTTCAACTGCTCGGCACCTGTCAACAACTCGCCGAACAACACCGGCCTGACCAGCCTGAAGCCAGTCGTCATGCCGAACATCTGGTACGGCTACCCCGCCTCGACGACCTTCCCGGAGCTGGGCTCCGGCGGCTCCGCCCCGATGGGCGGCCCGGTCTACCGCTACGACGCGTCGAACCCGTCCCAGACGAAGTTCCCGTCCTACTACGACGGCGTGCACTTCTTCTACGAGTGGTCGCGCAACTACATCAAGGAGGTGCACTTCGACTCCTCCTCGGCGGTGACCCGCACCAACTCGTTCCTGCCCGGCGGTAACTTCAACAAGCCGATGGACATGGAGTTCGGCAAGGACGGCTCGCTCTACCTGCTGGAGTGGGGCACCAACTTCGGTGGCGGCAACAGCGACTCCGGGCTCTACCGGATCGACTACATCCAGGGCGGCCGGTCACCGATCGCCAAGGCCACCGGCACACCCACCAGCGGCTCCTCGCCGCTGACCGTCCAGTTCAGCAGCGCGGGCACGTCCGACCCGGACGGCAACACGCTGAGCTACCTGTGGACGTTCGGCGACGGCACCACCTCGACGGCGGCCAACCCGTCGAAGACGTACACCTCCAACGGCAACTACACGGCCCAGTTGAAGGTCACCGACAGCACCGGTAAGACCGGCTTCGCCAACGTCCCGATCACCGTCGGCAACAGCGCCCCGGTGGTCACCATCACCACACCGGGCAACGGAGGCATGCTGACCTTCGGTGACAAGGTGTCGTACCAGATCACGGTGACCGATCCGGACGGCGGCACCGTCGACTGTTCGAAGGTCATCCTCAACCCGGCGCTGGGTCACGACGACCACGCGCACGAGACCACCGAATACCCGGGCTGCTCGGGCACCATCTCCACCGACCTGCTCGGTGGGCATCCCGATGGCGCCAACCTGTTCTACGTGCTGAACGCGCGGTACACCGACAACGGTGGTTCGGGGGGCGGGTCCCCGCTCACCGGCACCGCGCAGGCGATCCTGCAACCGAAGCACAAGCAGTCCGAGTACTTCAGCAGCCAGTCCGGCATCCGGGTCATCGACCAGGCCGCCGCGGAGAGCACCAAGCGCATCGGTGACATCTCCACCAACGACTGGATCGCGTTCAGCCCGATGAACCTGTCCGGCATCTCGACGGTCAGCTACCGGGTGTCGTCGCCATCCGGTGGCGGTTCGATCGAGCTGCGCGCCGGCTCGCCGACCGGCACCCTGCTGGCCACCACCACGGTGCCCAATACGGGCGGCTGGGACAACTACCAGTCCACGACTCCGGTGAGCGTCGCCGCCTCCAGCGGGACACAGACGCTCTACATGGTGTTCAAGGGCAGCAGCAACTCGTTCGATCTGGACTCGCACACCTTCGGCGGGAACGGCGTCGGGACACCCGGCACCGGCACCGGCGGTGGCCTGGCGGGCAAGACCTACACGGTCACGGCGCAGCACAGCAACAAGCTGATGGACGTCAGCGGTGTCTCCACCGCCGACGGCGCCCAGATCACCCAGTGGGCCAACACCGGTGCCAACAACCAGAGGTGGCAGGCCGTCGACGCCGGTAACGGCGCGCTCTACCTCAAGGCGGTGCACAGCGGCAAGTGCGTCGAGGTGGTCGGCAGTTCGACCGCGGCGGGTGCCTTCCTCCAGCAGGCCACCTGCAACAACGGCAACCAGCAGAAGTTCACCGCCACCGCGACGGGCACCTCCGGCGTGTACACGGTGAAGAGTGTGCTGAGCGGCCTCTGCGTCGACGTCAACGGCGCGGCCACCACCGACGGCGCCCGACTGTTGCAGTGGACCTGCCACAGCGCGGCCAACCAGCAGTGGCGGTTCACCGCGGTGTGACCTGTCGCGGTAACAGATGACGTCCCGGTCGGGACCGGTGTCCGGAAATCGGAGCCGGTCCCGGCCGGGACGTTTTTGTCAGTTCGGTTGGTCCGCCGTGCCCGGACCGGGCGCCACGGCGAGCAACCCAGCCGCCGTCAGGGCGCCCCACAGATCCTCCGGTACGGCGACGTCGGACCGTCGTACCGTCTCGGTCACCTGTGCCTCGGTGCGGACGCCGACCACCGTCGACACCACGGCCGGGTGCCTGCGGACGAAGGCGAGTGCCGCCTGCGGCAGGGTCACCCCGTACGTCTCGCAGACCGCCGCGATCCGCCGCGCCCGCTCGATCACCTCGGGTGGGGCCTGCTGGTAGTTGTAGACGGCGTCGGCCGGCGGCTGGTCCCGCGACAGCAACCCCGAGTTGTAGACGCCCGCGATGACCACGCCCACCCCCCGGTTCTCCGCGATCGGCAACAGTTCGTCGGCCGCACCCTGTTCGAGCAGGGTGTACCGCCCGGCGCACATCATCACGTCGACGTCGGTCTCCCGGATGAACCGCGCCAGCATCGCCGACTGGTTCATCCCGGCGCCGATGGCACCCACGACGCCCTGGTCACGCAGGTCGAGCAGGGCCGGCACGGCCTCGTGCGCGGCCTGCTCCCAGTGCTCGTCGGGGTCGTGCAGGTAGACGATGTCGATCCGGTCCAGCCCGCTGCGCTCGAGGCTGGCCTCGATCGAGCGAAGAACACCGTCGCGGCTGAAGTCCCACACCCGGCGGTGGCTGGCGGGAACGTCGAAACCCTCGGAGTCCCGCTGGTGCGCGTTCTCGGGTGACGGGACCAGCAGTCGTCCGACCTTCGTCGACACGACGTACTCGTCGCGCGGCCGCTGACGCAACGCGGCGCCGAGGCGGCGTTCGGACAGCCCGAGTCCGTAGTGCGGCGCGGTGTCGTAGTACCGGACGCCCGCCGCCCACGCCGCGTCGACCGCCGCGGCGAACTCCTCGTCCGTCGTCGCCCGATACAGGTTGCCGCCCTGGGCCGCGCCGAACCCCAGCTCGGTGAGGCGCACCTGCGGGCGACGCGGCAGCGCTCGCGTCCTCATGACGCCGCCAGCCCGGGTACCCGGCGAACGGGCTCGCCGCCGACGCTCACCAGGGGCACCGGCCCGCCCGTCATCGGCCCATCCAGCCGCCGTCGACGGGTAGCACGACCCCGTTGACGTAGTCCGACGCCGAGGACGCCAGGAACACCGTGGCACCGCCGAGATCGTCGGCGCGACCCCACCGGGCCGCCGGAATCCGGGCGAGGATCGCCTGGTTGCGGTCGGGGTCGTCGCGCAGCGCCTGGGTGTTGTCGGTGGCGATGTAGCCGGGGGCGATGGCGTTGACGTTCACCCCGTGGGCCGCCCACTCGTTGGCCAGCGCCTTGGTGAGCCCGGCGATGCCCGACTTCGACGCGGCGTAGCCGGGGACGGTGATGCCGCCCTGGAAACTCAACAGCGAGGCGGTGAAGATGATCTTCCCGCGGCCACGCTCCACCATCGTCCGGCCGATCTCCCGGCTCAGGACGAACTGGCTGCTGAGGTTCACCTCGATGACGTGGTCCCACATCTCGTCCGGGTGCTCGGCGGCCGGGGTGCGGGCGATCGTGCCGCCGTTGTTCACCAGGATGTCGATCGGCCCGAGAGCGGTGAGATCCCGGGCCAACTGGTGTACGGCCGTCCGGTCGCCGAGGTCGGCACGCAGCGCGGTGAACTGGCGGCCGGCGGCGCGCACCCGGCGCTCGACCTCACTGCCATCCGATTCGAGCTGGGCCGAGACGCCCACGATGTCGGCACCGGCCAGCGCCAAGGCCTCGGCCATGGCGAGGCCGATGCCGCGCCGGGCGCCGGTGACCACGGCGACGCGTCCGGACAGGTCGAACAGGGCCGTCACTGGTTTCCCTCCCGCAGATCGAGCAGCACCTTCATCACGCCGCCACCCTCCAGGGCCGTGAAGGCGGCGCTGGCCGCCTCGACCGGTTCCACCCGGGAGATGAGCTGTCGCGCCGGGATCTCGCCCGAGGCGACCAACCGGATCGCCTCCACCATGTCGTCGCGCTGGTACAACCGCGCGCCGAGCAGTTCCAGCTCACGCCAGAAGAACCGGTGCAGGTTGACCTCGCGGGGCCGGGGGTGGATCGCCACCATCACCAGCCGACCGCGGGTGGTGAGGACGTCGACCGCGGTGGTGACGCCGCCGGCGGAGCCGGACACCTCGAAGGCGATGTCGGCGCCCGCGCCGTTGGTGCGCTCGTTGACAAGTGCCACGACGTCTGTCGCGCCCGGGTCGACGGCCTCGATTCCGATCCCGGCCGCCACCTCGCGACGGAACGAGTCCGGCTCGACGAGGAGCACCCGCGCGCCGCGACCCTGCGCGACGACGGCGATGAGCGCCCCCACCGGCCCACCGCCGACCACGACCACCTGGTCGTCGGCCGTCACGTTGCCCCGGCGGACGTCGTGCACGGCGACCGCGACCGGCTCGACGAGCGCCGCGTGGTCCAGCGGCAGATCCTCCGGGAGCGGCAGGACCAGCTCCGCCGGCACGGTCCAGTAGGACTGCATGGCACCCGGCGAGTCGATGCCGAGGAAGTTCATGGCGTGACACACGTGGGAGTGCCCGCGCTGGCAGGCAGCGCACGTTCCACACGGCCGGGTCGGCAGCACGGTGACGGGCTGCCCGATGCTCCAGCCGGTGGTGTCCGGCCCGACGGCCGCGATCCGGCCGGACATCTCGTGCCCGATGATCGCGGAGTCACCGACCCGAGCGTCCATGTCGCCGTGGTAGATGTGCAGATCGGTGCCGCAGATCCCGGTGTACGCCACCTCGATCCGCACCTGGCCGGGACCCGGCGGGACCGGGTCGCGATCCTCGATTCCGAGGTCTCGCGCCCCCCGGTAGACGACTGCCTTCATCGATCCTCCGTCTCGACGGCCGGCACGTCGTTCGTGCCGACCGGACATGGCCGTGGGTGCACCGCGATGGCGGTGCACCCACGCGTTCCCTGTTTCTGGCGGTCAGCTCAGTGCCGCCCGGTGGGCGACACCTCGTTGCGGTAGTTCAGCGGCACGACGGGCACCTGGCGGGCGGGGACGACCCCGTCGATTCCGCCCAACAGCCGCCGACCGGCGCGTTCCGGCCGGACGTTGGGGCTCTCGGCCGTCTGCGCCTGCGGGCGGTGGTTGGCCGTCCGGATCCGCTCCTCGTCGATGCGGACACCCAGCCCGGGTGCGTCGCCGAGAATGAAGGCGCCGTCCTCGACGTGCAGGTCGACGGAGACGCCGACCGGCGGGTGCAGGTCCTGCAACTCACTCGTCAGGTGGTTCGGCACCGAGGTCGCGGCGTGCAGCAGACCGATCGGGCTGTTGCCGATCGGGCTGACCGGCAGGTCGTAGGCGTGCGCCAGGGCGGACGCCCGCAGGAAGTGGGTGACCCCCCAGACGGCGGCCATCTGGACGACGTCGACCGCGCCGGCGGCGAGCAGCGGGCGGTACTGTTCGAGCCCGGTGAGATTCTCCCCGGTGGCGACCGACGCGCAGACTCCTCGGCTGACGGCGGCGAGGCCCTCCGCGTCCCAGCGTCGGACGGGCTCCTCGATCCAGATGAGGTCGAGGGAGCGTTCGAGTTCGCAGACGTGCCGGACGGCCTGCTTGCGCGTCCAGGCCTCGTTGACGTCGAGCATGAGACCCGGTCGCCGGCCGTGCCCCGCCTCGGTCAGGACCTCCTTGACCAGGGTGAGGCGGTGCCGGTCGCGCTCGATGTCGAGACCGCCCTTGAGCTTCGCGGCACGCAGGCCGTGACTGGCGTAGACCTCGTACTCCGCGACGAGTTCGTCGTCGGTGAGCCCGATGTCCAGTCCGGACGCGTAGGCGTTGACCCGCCGGTCACGTCCGCCCAGCAGCCGCCACAGCGGCTCGCCGGCGGCCTGCGCCTTGATGTCCCAGAGCGCGGTGTCCAGTGCGCCGATGGTGCCGAACACCGGGCCGGCGTGGCCCGCCTTGAAGGTGTGCCGCAACATGCGGTCGTACAGGGTCGTCACGGCACGGGGGTCTTCGCCCTCGATGGCTGCGAAGATCCGCTCGATCTCGACGTGGGGCCCGAGGCCGACTCCCGAGACGCCCTCGTCGGTGTCGACGATGACGATCGAGACCGGAACCACCCCGTCGGGGAACACCCCGTTGGCATCGCCGACGGGCCGCCCCCATTCCTGGACCGTGGTGAGCGTCCGATATCCCGTGATCCGCATGTCAACCCTTCGTGGAACCGGCGGCTACACCGTCGGCAATTTGGCGCTGGAGGAACAGGTAAACCAACAGGACGGGAATGGCGGCGATCAGCACCCCGGAGGCGAAGGTGGGAATGTTGTCGGAGTACTGCCCCCGCAGGGAGGTCACCCCGATCATGAGCGTCCGGTGATCGGCCGAGGGCATCATCACCAGCGCCATGAGGACGTCGTTCCAGCAGAACAGGGCGTTGAGGATGCCGACCGACAGCAGTGCCGGCCTTCCCAGCGGCAACATGATCCGGCGGTACACGCCGTACACGGTGTTGCCGTCGATCCGGGCCGCGTCGACGATCTCCGGTGGGATGCCCCGGTAGTAGCTCGTCATCAGGAACACGGTGAAGGGCAGGAACTGGGCCACGTAGACGAGGATCAGACCGGGGTACGTGTCGATCAGCCCCGCGTCGGCCATGATCCGGGACAGCGGCACCATGATCACCTGGAACGGGATGAAGAGCCCCGCGAGGCAACCCAGGAACAACGCCGACGAGCCACGGAACCGCAGTTGGCTCAGCGCGAAGCCGGCCATCGACCCAAGCAGCAGCAGCAGGAGCACCGACACCGTCACCACGAGCAGCGAGTTGACGAAGTAGCGGCCCATGCCGACGCTGTTCCACGCCGTGCTGATGTTCTCCCAGCGCAGGGCGTCGGTCAGGGAGAACCGGTCGAGGATGTAGTCACGGCGGGTCTTCATCGCGACGTTGGCGGTGAAGAGCAGTGGGTAGATCGTCGCCAGCGCGAGCAGTGACATGGGGATGGCGATCAGCCACCATCCCAGGCGGGCCCGAGACATCAATCCTCCTTTCCGGATCGTTCGAGCAGCTTGATCTGCAACAGCCCCACCACGAGCATGATCATGAAGAGGATCGTCGACGCGGCCGACGCGAGAGCGGGACGGTTCATCTGGCCCTGCTGCTTCCAGATGTAGAACTCCGGCAGGTACGTCGACCCCTCCGGCCCCCCGCTGGTCATGATGTAGAGCAGCCCGAACATCGAGGTCAGCATCCCGATCATCGTGGTCACGAAGACGAACTGGATGGTGCGCGAGAGGGCCGGAACGATCACGTGCCAGACCACCTGGCGCAGCGACGCCCCATCGACGCGGGCGGCGTCCAGCAGCGCGGGGTCCAGCGTGGCGAAGCCGGAGAGGAACACCACCAGGGCCATCCCGAAGGTGGCCCAGATGTGCACGCCCACCACCATGAACATCGCCAGGTCCGGGTCACCGAGCCAGTCCACCGGAGTGATGCCGAACGACCCGAGGATGGCGTTGAGAGGGCCGTCGAAGGCGAGCAGCAGGTTGAAGATCGCGCCGACGATGACCGGCGAGAGCACCGCGGGGAAGAAGTACACGCTGCGGTAGAAGCGGTGGCCGGGCACCCGCAGGTAGATGAACGTCGCGAGCAGGCCGGGGATGGCCACCGCCACCGGGAGCAACAGCACCAGCAGCCCGACGTTGCTCAGCGCGGTCCGGAACAGCGGGTCGTGGAACAGCTCGCGGTAGTTGCCGAATCCGACAGCCGTCCCGTTTTGCGCACCGTCGCCGGTGAAGGAGAAGTTGACGCCGAGGAGCAGCGGATAGAGCCGCAGCACCACGATGATCAGGATGGCCGGAGCGACGAGGACGTAGGGGGCGAAGCGTTCGGCCCGCAGACCGCCGCGGGTGCGACGAGACTGCGCACCATGCCGATGGGCGGCGGGGGTGGGCCCCGCCCCGCCGGCCCGTCCGGCCTGAGCCAGACGGACCGACGGTTGCGTGTTTCCAATTGACACGAGGTCAGCCCGCCTGGTCGGAAGCGGCCAACTGCTTCACCACCTCGTCGACGGTGATCGAACCGCTGAGCAGTTGCTGGGAGAGGCGGCCCATCAGGTCGAGCGTCTTCGAGGAGAGCGCGACGTGCAGCGCGGGCTTGCCACTCTTCAGCTCGCCGACGATCGTGGAGACCGCGGGCCCGCCCGCGGACACGTCGATGGTGGTGTCGGCGGCGATCGCGCCGGCGTCGGCGTAGAAGGCCTTCAACGCGTCGGCCGAGCTCAGGGAGCGCACCAGGTCGGCGGCCACCTTCGGGTCCTTCGTCCACTTGGCGACCGCGTAGCCGATGCCACCGTCGTACGGGAGGCTCGGGGTGGTGCCAGCGGTGACGACCGGGGCCTTCATGACGCCGAGCTTCTCCGGGGTGAGGAACTCGTTGAAGTCCTGCCAGTGCCCCACGTCCGACATCAGACCCATGACGTGCGCGGCCTTACCGGACTGGAAGAGCGCGAACGAGTCGTTGAACATGGCGGTCGAGTTGGCCCCGTCGCTGTTCATCTTCTTGTCGCCGGACTCCTTCCAGGTCTGGAAGATCCGCTTGACGTTGGGGGAGTTCCAGTCGCGCTTGCCGGCGATCCAGGCGTCGTACTCCGCGGCGGTGAGGGTGGTCGAGCCCAGGCTGGAGAGCCAGAACTGGATGCCGACGCCCTCCTTGTTGCCGAGGGCGAAGCACTTGGAGCCGGCCTTGGAGATGGCGGCGCAGTCGGCGACGAACTTGTCCCAGGTGGCGGCCGGGGTCGCCGGGTCGAGGCCGGCCTTGCGGTAGACCTCCTTGTTGTAGTAGATCGGGTAGCCCTGGAGGGTCACCGGGGCGGCGTAGACCTTGCCGTCCTTGCTGAACGCCTCCCAACCGGCCAACCGCTGCTTGTCCTCGGCCACGTAGTCGGTGATCGGCACCAGCGCGTCAACGCGGTCGCGGATCTGGCCACCACCGTTGAACAGCATGACGTCCGGGCCCTTGCCGGACTGGATCGCCGCACCGAGCAGCGTGTAGTACTGGTCGAAGGGCTGCGCTACGAACTCGACCTCGACCTTTGCGTGCTTCTTCTTGAAGTCGGCCTTAGCCTTGTCCAGATAGGATTTGGCGAACGGCTCGCCGGACTTCCAGTCCCACACGACGAGCTTGCTGTCCGACCCGCTTGACGAACTCGAATCGCTAGCACTTCCACAACCGGCCAGGGCCAGGCCCACAACGAGGACGGCCGACCATATTGCGCGCTGTCTCATCAGTTGTCACCTCAGAAAGTGGGGTGGCCGGCGGACGCGCCGCCGTGCCAATGTTGCCCGGAACGTAACTCGTATGACGTGTGACGTCAATACTCAGCCGTACACTGAGCCAGACGTCGTGCCACGGCGAGCCTTTCGGAGGGGACATGACGCCATCGCAGGAGACGGCCCTGAACAGCCCGGTGACACCGGCATGGGTGCGTCGACCGACCAACCTGGCCCGAGCGGTCACCGCCGAACTGGTGGAGCGCATCGTACGCGGCGTACACCCGTCCGGGACGTCCCTACCGCCCGAGCCGATCCTCTGCGAGACCTTCTCGGTGAGCCGGACCGTCGTCCGGGAGGCGGTCAAGATCCTGCAGGAGAAGGGGCTGGTGCAGGTGCGTCAGGGCGCCGGCACCATGGTCACCCCCGCGGCGCAGTGGGACATGCTCGACGAACTCGTCCTCGGGGCCACCATCGCCCAGGACGACAGCCTCGCCATCCTCGACGATCTCGTCGTCACCCGGCGCGTGCTGGAATCCGACATGGCGAACGTCGCCGCCCGGCTCGCCGACGCGCAGACCATCGACCGGCTGAGCGCCATGGTCGACCGGATGGACCAGCTCGTCGACGACCACGTCACCTACCACGAGCATGACCGGGCCTTCCACGACGCGATCATGCAGACGTCCGGGAACCGCATCGCTCGCGGCGTCGTGCGGGCACTGGAGAGTCAGGTCATCAACACCGCCCGTTACATGGGCCGGACCGAGCGCTCCCTGTGCGTGGCGTCCAACCGGGGCCACCGGCGCATCTACGAGCGCATCGCGGCGCACGACTCCGAGGGTGCCGCCGCGGCGATGTTCACCCACATCACCGAGGCCTGGCTGGTCCGCCGCAGCGGTTCCGGCAAGCCGGTTCGTCTGCAACGCTGACCGGCCGAACGACGAAGCGGCGCCCACCCCCGGGCTACGGGGGCAGGCGCCGCCAGCGGCCGACCAGGTCGGCAACGCGGGTCAGGAGAACTGGGCGAAGAACCTCCAGATCTCACCCTTGGTCCAGGTCGTGATGCCGCTCTCGGCATAGGTGCCGTCGACCGGACCGGGCATGTGACCGTTGTCGTACGCGGCCCACTGCACCGGGTAACCGGAACGGCAGCCCGAGTACGTGGTGGTGACGTGCGTGCGGCTGCCGGCCGCCGGCTCACGCGGGCTCTGCGCGGTGCAGCCGTTGTTCCGGACGAACGTGTCGCGCAACGCCCGGCCACCGGAGATGCCCAGGACGTTGTCCGAGATGCCGTGCAGCCCGAAGTAGGCGATGGGCTGCGTACCGCCACTGCAACCGCTGATCTGCCCACCGGAGATGACCGCGACGGCGCGGAAGACGTTGGCCCGCGCGCAGGCGACGGCGTAGCTCATGCCGCCACCCCAGCTGAAGCCGAGGGCGAACCGCTGCCTCGGGTTGACGCAGAGGCTGCTCTCGATCCGGCTGATCATGTCATCGACGAAGACGATGTCCTCACCACCGGCGTTGCCCCAGCCGTTGCCGAACCCCTGGGGCGCGACCAGGATCGCGCTGTTGTTCGACTGCTCCTGCTGCCCGTAGTAGGACCACGGGGTCCCGCTGGTGCCGCCGGAGGCGATCTCCTGCATCGTGCCGCCGCGCCAGTGGAACGCGAAGATCAGCCGGTAGGGGTTGCTGTTGTTGTAGTTGGCGGGTACCCGCAGGATGAAGGTGCGGGTCTTGCCATTGCTCTGGATCGTGTGCGTGCCGCTGGCCAGCGTCGGTGCCTTGCCGCACCCGCTGCCACCCGACGGCGGGTTGCTGCCGTCGACGCGGACGAGTTGCCACTGCTGGTTGGTGCCGTTCCAGTCGGCGTACTGCACGATGTTGGCGCCGTCGGCGGTGGATGCGCCCTGCACCTCAACGGCCTTGTTGCTGTTGCGGTTGATCAGCCGGACGTAGCCGCCGTCCGAGTCGGCCAGCCGGAACTGCTGGTTCGTCCCGTTGAGGTCGGACCACTGCACGATCGCCCCGCCGTCGGCGGTGGAGAAGCCACTGACATCGAGCACCTTGCCGGAGTGCCGGGACTTCAGCCGGTAGAAGCCGCCGCCGGAGTCCACGAACTGCCACTGCTGGTTCGCGCCGCTGTTCCGCGTCCACTGGCTGATCCGGGCGCCGTCGGTGGTGGCCGAGGAGACCAGATCCAGCGCCTTGCCGCTGTTGCGGTTCACCAGGGCGTACCAGGCGTTGGTGTCCACTGTCGCCGCCGCCGCGGGTGCCGCGTTGACCGCGACGAGTGTGCCGGCCGCCATGATCGCGGCCGCCGCGGCGGCCAACCCTGACCGCCAACGACGTCTCGGTGGAGAGGCGGAACGAACCTCACCGATGGACTTCATGGTCCACTCCTTCGATCGGGGTCACCCACGAGCAGAACGCCCGCGCGTGGACTGGGGGTGTGCCAGCGTCTGGTGGTGGCGTCGGCACGTCGGGGGTGCGCAGGCGGGATGCGGCCGCCGGAACAGGTGCCCGGTCAGGCCAGCGATCGACCTTGCCGCCGCGCCGCCCGCGGGTGGAAAATTAGCGCTAACGACGTCATACGTCAAACGACCGACGTCTATCGGAACCGCTGTCCGAGACGGCCACCACGGCCGCCAGCAGGGGCTCGGGTAGCTGGCGGAAACCCACAGCCTCGGCGGCCCGGGACGACCTGACGCCTGTCCTGTTATCGCTCACAGTCGATGGACGAGGTTCGCTGACGGTCGTAGCGGCCCGCCCCGATGAATGGGGCGGGCCGCTACGGTGTCCCGCTAGTTCATGACTGTCGTCATCCGATGCGGACGAGTTGCCACTGCTGGTTGTTGCCGCCCCAGTCGGCGTACTGCACGATGTTGCCCCCGTCGGCGGTGGACGAGCCCTGCACCTCGACGGCCTTGTTGCTGTTGCGGTTGATCAGCCGCACATAGCCGCCGCTCGACTCGGCGAGCCGGAACTGCTGGTTGGTGCCGTTGTTGTCGGACCACTGCACGATCGCACCGCCGTCGGCGGTCGAGCGGCCGCTGACGTCGAGGACCTTGCCCGAGAGCCGGGACTTCACCCGGTAGAAGCCACCGCCGGAGTCGGTGAACTGCCACTGCTGGTTGGTGCCGTTGTTCCGTGACCACTGGCTGATCCGGGCACCGTCGTTGGTGGCCGAGGCGTACAGGTCGAGCGCCTTACCGCTGTTGCGGTTGAGCAACACGTACCAGGCGCTGGTGTCCACCCCGGTGCCCGGCGGGGGCGTGGTGGGCGTGGTCGAGCCGGAGTTGAGGGTGTCCAGGACGGAGTTGTACGCCGCCTTCTTGTTGCCCGACCGGTCGAAGAGCAGGGCGTTGTCGTCGCCGCGCCAGGAGTCGCTGTCGCGCACACCCCACGTGGTGATGCCCGTGCAGCGCGCAACGGCCAGGCAGGCCCGAGTGACCCCGGCGTAGATGTTGGCCTGGTTGCCGCCGGTCATCACGTCCAGCTCGGTGATCTGCACGTCCACACCGAGATCGGCGAAACGCTGCAGATTGGCCTGGTAGTCACTGGACAACGACGTGCCCAGGTGCGACTGGAACCCCACACAGTCGATCGGCACACCACGGGACTTGAAGTCCCGCACCATGTTGTAGATACCCGTCGACTTCGCGTTGATCCCGTCGGTGTTGTAGTCGTTGTAACACAACTTCGCACCCGGATCCGCGGCCCGCGCCGCCCGGAACGCCGCCTCGATCCAGTCGTTGCCCGTGCGCTGCAGGTTCGAGTCACGCCGCGCACCGCTGTTACCGTCGGCGAACGCCTCGTTCACCACGTCCCACGAATGGATCTTGCCCTTGAAGTGGGTCGCGACCTGCGTGACGTGGTTCATCATCGCGCTGCGCAACGGACTGCCGGACATGTTCTGCGCCCAACCCGGCTGCTGCTGATACCACAACAGCGCATGGCCCCGCACACTCTGACTATTGGCCTGCGCGTGCGCGACCAGCCGGTCACCACCGGTGTAGTTGAACCGACCCTGCTGCGGCTCGGTCGCGTCCCACTTCATGTCGTTCTCGGCCACGACACTGTTGAACTCGCGGTTCAGAATCGTCACGTACTGATTGTCGGAAAGCTTTTGCCCCGCGACGGCCGCACCGAAGTAACGGCCCTTCTCGGCCGCCGCCGCCTTCAGGGTCGTGCCGGCGCCGCTGGCCGTGGGGGCGAGCACCGCCGTCATGCCCGCGGTGAGTGCGACGGCGAGGGACGCCGCCGCCAGCAGAGTTCTCTTGGGTTTCATGTCGTTCCTTCTCAGTGGTGGTCGCAATGGTGGTGGTGACGTGCCACTTTCTTGCCAGAGTCGGTCCGGGAGGGCTGGTCCTGATCACGACGCGCACGGAGCGGGTTGGCGGCGGCGCGGTCGGTGTCGACGGCGTCGGTGAGCGCACTGACACCTGTCGTCCGGCGGGCTGACAGCGCTGCCGAGGGCGCTTGATCGACGTCCGCATGCCCTGAGGGACGTCGTGATCGTGAGGTGCGACAGCGGCTCGCCCGGTGAACCATCGCTGGCGTCCTCAATATCGAGGGTGAGCGATAACATGCCGTTCGTCAAGACGTAACATACGCCCGGATCGATACCGTGGGGGCTGACCTCCGCCGATGCCTGCCTCGTCAGCGCCGCCCGGTGCGCAGCCCTGGCCAGGGGCTGATGCGCGTCGCGACCCCCTCGCCGACGCGAGTATCCCGGTGAAACTGTTATCGCTCACAGCACAACGGAGCATGACCCACCGTCAGCAGACGGCTGCGCCGTGCGCCGGACCCGCCGGGTCCTCGTCGGGGCGTACTCCGGCGAGGATGTCGGCGGTGGTGTGGGCCTCGATGCCGGGCGGCTCGTGGTCGGTGAACCGCGAGACGACAGCCCGGACGTGCCGCTCGGCAGGTGCCGCCAGGCCGTCGTAGACGGCCTCGAACAACTCCCGCGCCGGCCTCCGCAGCCAGTTCTTCGGCAGGAGTTCCAGGGGCAGCTGCGGATCGAGGACGGGGAAGCGCCGGAAGGTGTCCATCACCTCGGTCCGGGCCCGCACCGCGGCCGCTCCGTCGATCTCCCCCGCCGCCACCCGCGGCAACACCGCCGTCCAGTGCGCAAGGAACGCCTGGTAGCTCCGGCCGATCTCGGTGATGTCCCAGGCCTCGATCGGGGCGCGGTGGATGGCGGACTCGATCGCGGTCTGCCGTCCGCGGAACACCGTGACGGCACCAAGGGTGAGCTGGTCGAGCTGGGTACGAGCGGCAGGGGTCAGCTCGTCCGGCGAGATCCACAGTCCGTCGTACAACGGCGCGTATCCGAGCCACCGCAGTTGGGCACGAAGGGCCCGGCGCTGGGCACTCCGGTCCTGCGGCAGCGAGAACGCGACGATCGTCCAGCACCCGTCCCAGGGCACGGTCGAGCTGGTCGAGGCGAGGATCCAGTGGCCGCCGGCGGAGAGGTTGACAGCGGCCGCGCGGCTGAGTCGGTAGGAGCTGCGCCGCCCACGTCGGCTGCCCTCCAGGACGCCGCGACGGGCCAGTCGGCTGATCGCGGTACGCGCGCCGGCCGCGCTCACCCCCGTCTCCGCGAGCAGCGCGACGATGGCGGCGGACGGGATCGCGGCACGAGTCCGCAGGGTGTAATCAGCCAGCAGGGTCACCGCCACGCCCTGCGGCGAGTTGCCGACCTGCCGCCGGGGCAGCCGGAGCGGTTGGTCTCCGTCGTCGGGATAGATCTCGTCGATGTCGAACGGGCTTGCCACAGGCGCTCCGTGCTCTTCAGGGACGGTGTGACGACTGTAGACGGAATACCGCCGAACGAGCGTCGCGGTCGACAGGCGATAGAAGAGCCTCGATTGACACTTGTTGGTCCGAGGAGAACACTAATCGCCACGCGATGTGGTCCGGAGTCGGGCAGGGCGAGCCACCGGTAGCGGGCATCGCGCGATCACCGCGGGCCTCGGGCATCCCCGCGAGGCAGATCGTGCGGCCATCCACAGCCTGCACAGGCAATCGAAGGAGTCGTCCGTTGAGAATCAGAAGGAAACTGCTGCTCACCCTGGCCGTGCCGCTGCTGGCGGCCGGCCTGGCGGTCCCCGCGATCCCACCCGCGTACGCGGCGTCGCTGACCGAGGTGACCAGCTTCGGTGACAACCCGGGTCGGATGCGGATGCACGTCTACGTGCCGGACAACCGCCCGGCCCGGCCGGCGACCATCGTGGCGATGCACGGCTGCGGTGGGTCCGGCCCCGGCTTCTACTCCGGCAGCGAGTTCGCCGGCCTGGCCGACCGCTACGGATTTATCGTGATCTACCCGTCCGCGACCCAGCAGGCCGGATTCGGCAACTGCTTCGACGTCTGGTCGGACGCGGCCAAGCGGCGCGGCGGCGGCAGTGACCCGGTGTCCATCGTCTCGATGGTCCGGCACGTGCAACAGCAGTACGCCGCCGATCCGGACCGCGTCTACGCCACCGGCAGTTCCTCCGGCGGCATGATGACCAACCACATGCTGGCCCTCTATCCCGACGTGTTCAAGGCCGGCGCCGCGTTCATGGGGGTGCCGTTCAACTGCTTCGCCAACGCGGCCGACTTCCCACCCACCAGCAGCCAGTGCACCGGCGGAAACATGAACCGGACGCCGCAGCAGTGGGGTGACGCGGTCCGCCAGGCGTACCCCGGGTATTCCGGACCCCGCCCGCGCATCCAGTTGTGGCACGGCACCAACGACACCCTCGTGCCGTACTCGCTCTTGCAGGAGTCGATCGAGCAGTGGACGAACGTGTTCGGGCTGAGCCAGACACCCACCTCGACCGACACTCCGCAGCCGAACTGGAACCGGCGCAGGTACGCCGACAGCAGCGGCACGGTTCAGGTCGAGGCGTACAGCATCCAGGGCGCCGGGCACAGTCTGCCCGCCAGCGGCATGGCCGCGTCCGCCATCGGGTTCTTCGGCCTGACCAGCCCGCCCAACCCGACGACGCCACCGCCCAACCCGACCACCCCACCGCCGAACCCGACCACCCCGCCGCCGAACCCGACCACCCCGCCGCCGGACTCCGGCGGCTGCCGGGTGACCGTCACGGTCAACGCCTGGAACAGCGGGCTGACCGAGAACATCACCGTCACCAACACCGGCACCGGTGCCGTCAACGGCTGGTCCCTGGTGTTCACCCTGCCCGGCGGGCAGAGCATCACCTCGGGCTGGAACGCCTCCTACTCCCCGAACTCGGGGCAGGTGACGGCCAGGAATGTCGCCTACAACGCCGGCATACCCGCCAACGGATCGGTGACCGTCGGCTTCCAGGCCACGCACACCGGTAACACCGCCAAGCCGAGCGCGTTCACGCTCAACGGCGCGAGCTGCTCGGTGGCCTGACACCGAACGGCACTCCGGGGACGGCGCGCACCCGTACCTCCTCGGAGCCTCGCCGGCCGTGACCGCCGGCCTGAGCCGGCGGGCGTCGACGAGGGTGTGCGCCGGTCACCACCGCGGTGGTGACCGGCGCACGTGTCGTTCAGACGCCGCTGCCGGGGTCAGCGGTAGCCGGCGCTCACGATGCTCGCCTGCACCGCGGCCTCGGTCGCGTCGGACGGGTAGCCGGCGACCATGGCCCCCTCGTAGAAGGTGCCGGCGCTCAGGTTCGCGCCGCCGTCGGGCTTGCAGCAGTCACCGCCACTGCCCAGGATGATCGCACCCTGCTTCTTCATCGGGCTGTAGCCGGGCGGGAGCGAGCCGTCGTACAGCGTGTAGAGGCTGCCGGACGTGGCGTCGCTGCCCTTGATGGCGAAGCGGGAGGTGCCGTTGTTCTTGAGGGTCGCGGTCACGAACTTGCTGGTGAAGGCGCGCTGGTTCGGGTTCCAGCTCTGGCTGCCACCGGGGAAGAGACCCCACTCGAGGTCCGCCTGCACCCAGGGTCCGCTGCCGGAGCAGCCACCGAACCAGCACTGCTTGCTGAAGTTGATGGCGTCCATCGCACCGGCGGCGTCGGCCTTGCGGGTCGTCTCGCTGTTGCCGTAGTCGAAGCAGCAGCCGTTGTTGACGTGGGTGCCGCTGGTGACCATGTACATGCCCTCGGGGGCGGCGCCGGTCGGCACCCCGGTGAGGTGCCCGTCGCGCCAGTAGCTGTTGCCGGGGTTGATGTAGAGCGAGTACGCCTTGGCGCCACCCACGGTCAGCGACTCCGACGTCGCGATCGCCGGCCTGCTCTGCGGCGATCCCGGAACCACGCTCGACCCCTGGTACCAGAGGTCGTTGCCGCGCCCGGACTGGTCGAAGACCACGGTGATCACGCAGGTGGTGCCGGTGCAGAAGGAATCCTGCGTCGCCGCGTTGGCGGTGCCACCCGCGCCGGTCAGCCCGACGTTGCGGGTCGTGTTGTCCGACGAGCGCCGGACCTGGTAGAGGTTGCCGGAGTACGCCGCGTAGAGCGCCCGCGTCGTGCTGTGCGCCGCGACGCACGCAGTGCCGCCCGAGGCGTAGATGTCGCAGGGGCGCGCACCGCTCGGCGGCGGACTGGTCGGCGGTGCCGAGGTCGGCGGCACCGAGGTCGGCGGCGTGTTCGGCGAGGCCCACTGCTGGTTGGCGCCACCGTTGCAGGCCCAGAGGATGACCTTGGTGCCGTTCGCGGTGGCGGCGGCGTTGGCGTCGAGGCAGAGCCCGGACTGCACGCCGGTGATGGTGCCGTTGCTGTTGACGTTCCACTGCTGGTTGTTCTGGCCGTTGCAGTCCCAGATGATCGCCTGGGTCCCGTTGGTGGTGCCCCGGCCGGAGGCGTCCAGGCACTTGTTGCCGTACACCTGGAGCTGCTTGCTCGACGTCCAGGTCCAGGTCTGGCCGGCGGCGCCGTTGCAGTCCCAGAGTTGCGTCTGGGTGCCGTTGGTGGTGCTGGAGTTGGGCACCTCGAGGCAGCGACCGGACGGCGTGCCGACGATCCGGGTGCTCTGCCCCGGCTGGATGGTGGCCGCCACGGCGGCCTCGGCGGCGAAGGGCGAGCCGGTGGGGGTGGTGCCGACGCCGATGCCCACGACGACGAGCACCCCGGCCAGGACACCGGCCAGGAGGGTCAGACGTCGGACGCGTTGACGTCTCGGGATGAGGTCGCGGGCTGTGTCTGGCCCGCTGCGGGACGGGATTCGCACGAGGTGGCTCCTCGGAGTCGGGGAAGTGCGGGGTAATCGTCGACGCGCCACGGGCGGGTGGTGGCATGGCGAATCGCAGCGAATCGTATGACCTTTATTTTATTCATGTCAATGAATGTAGTTGCCGGGTGGCGCGCTGGCCGCTGGGCGGGGCAGCCAGCGCGTCACCTCCCCCGGGACGACTACCGCCCCAGGATCCGCCATGTCTGGTTCAGGGTGCCGCCCTGGTTGACCGCCTTGCAGGTCCACTGGTGGACGAGTGCGCCGGCCGCCGTGGAGACGCCACTGACATCGACACACTTGCCGCTGTGTCGGGCGACGAGTTGGTAGTCGTGCGAGTCGTTGCCCGAGTAGGTCACCTTGCGAAGAGTGAACTGCTGGTTGGAGCTGTTCAGGCAGGTCCACTGGTGCACGGCAGCGCCGTCGGCGGTGGACACGCCACTGACGTCGAGGCACTTGCCGCTCTGCTGGTTGACCACGGTGTACGTGTTGGCCACGCCCGCGACCGGACGGAAGTTCCAGAGCTGCTGGTCGCCGCCGTCGCAGTAGTTCTGCTGTTGGACGTTGCCGTCGGCGGTGCTCAGGCCGACGTTGTTGAGGCACTGCTGGGAGTGCTGGGCCACCGCCACCGACTGGAAGCCACCGTCCGACGGGGGCAGCAGGGTGATCGTGTAGGTGTCGGTCTGGTTGGTGTACGGCACGGACACGGTGGCGTTGTTGTTGGACACGTTGACCACGCTGTTCGAGACCGTGATCGGCCCCGGCACGGCGCCGCCGCCGTTGTGCGGGATGCGTTGGGTGAGGACCCGGACCTGGTTGTTCGCCACGATGCCGCTGGTGGTGTCCAGGCGTTGCAGGTTGACGGTCAGGTTCCCGGTGGTACGACCACCGCCGATGAGGACCTTCGCCGTGCCGGTCGCCTTCGTGGCGAACGCGTCGTACGACTGGCTGGGGGTGACCGCGGCGATCTGTCCGGTCTGGGAGGCGTAGTAGCGGTAGTTCCACCACTCACCCTTGGGCTGGTGCTGCCCGGCCGAGTTGCGGATCAACAGGTTGCCGAGGTCGTTGTGCAGGCTGCCTCCGCTGGCCCAGTTCGCGCGCAGGCCGTCGGCCCGGGCGCGTTCCAGCCGCGCGATGTACCAGGCGCCGTCGGCCGGGTTCTGCTCGTCGGGCGCGCCGTACTCGTTGATCTGGTAGGGCCGTGGGTGGGGGATGCCACGGGGGTCGAGGGTGGCGTTGGCGGCGGCGACGTTGGCGACCGGGTCGCCCGGCAGCGAGTGCCAGCTGATGATGTCCGGCACCGTGTTGGTCGAGCGGACGAAGTCCAGGTACTGGTTCCAGAAGGCGTGGTTGGTCGACGGGACGCAGGCACAGCTCGGCCCGACGATGAGCTGGTTGGGGAACTCCACCCGGAGGCGCTGGTAGGTGCGGCGCCACAGTTCGAGGTACTGGGAGATCGGGCGGTTCCAGAAGATGGTGATGTTGGGTTCGTTCCAGATGTCCCACTGCACGTTCAGCCCGGACGCCCGGACGTCGGTGATCAGCCGGGTCAGGAAGTTGTCGTAGTCGGTCCAGTTGCCGTTGTCGCCGGGGAAGCGCGAGATTCCGGCGCCGTCGGCACCCCACAGGTCGTGCGGCAGGATGATGAACTTCCCGCCGAGGGCGGTGGTCCGACGTGCCTGGGCGAGGGTGGAGTTCCACCGGCGGTCGTAGGTGCCGCCGACCCAGCCGCTGCCCGGCAGCTGCGCGCCACCGGCACGCATGGACTGGAACTTGACGTCTCGGTAGAAGTGGTCGGCCGGACCGCTGGCGTTCTCGGTCATGCCGTAGATCCAGCCGGACGCGCGGTAGGTCGGCGTGCCGTTGTCCGTGGCGAAGTTGACGCTTATCGACTCGTCGGCGGCCTGGGCCGGGGACGCGGCGACGGTTACGGCGGCGGTGGCGGCGAGCAGGCCGACCACGAGTCGGGCGACGAGCGCGTGCGCTCGTCCTGACCTGCCGGGGGACGGGGTTTTCACGGGCGGCTCCTTGGTGGGGCGCGGGGGACGCTCTCCGGAGGGCTGCGCTTGCGAATCGATTCGCTGGGATCGTAGGACCAGGAACTGAACGATGTCAATGAAGTGACGGCGCGGTGAAGGTGGCGTTTCACAGCGCAACCTTCAGAACGCCCGATCATCTCTTGACCAGCCGGCAACGACGGACCTATCTTCGTGCGAACCGATTTGTCGAATCGGTTCGCCTCATGGTCGGACGTCGTCCGACCCGCGACGGTCAACCCGCACACCCCACCCTGACGATCGACTGAAGTGAGGCAACACATGACAGGACTCAGTCGTCGACGGCGCCTGGCCGCCGTCGCCGTGATAGCGCTCGCCGCGGTGACCGGCAGCGCCTGCTCATCGTCGTCCGGCGACGGACCCGGCGACGGCGGCGCCTACCTCGTCTGGGACCCGTATCCGCAGTTCGCCGCCGACTCCGAGTGGGTCGCACTGCTCAAGAAGTGCGGCACCTCGGCGGGGGCGGCGAGCGTCGAGCGGACCGGCTACGACACCACCGACCTGACCAACAAGGCTCTGCTCGCCGCCCAGCAGGGCAACTCACCGGACGTGCTGATCGTGGACAACCCGGTCATCTCGACACTGGCCGAGGCCGGCGCGCTCACCACCACCGACGACAACAAGCTCGACGTCTCGGCCATGGCGCCGAACCTGCTCGGCGCCGGCCAGAGCGGGGGCAAGACGTACGGGGTGCCGATCGGGGCGAACACGCTCGCCCTCTACTACAACAAGGACCTGCTGAAGGCCGCTGGCGTCGATCCGGCCTCGATCAAGGACTGGGCGTCGCTGACCACGGCACTGAACGCGGTCAAGGCCAAGGGGAAGAAGGGCATCACCTTCTCCGCGATCGGCACCGAGGAGGGCAGCTTCCAGTTCCTGCCCTGGTTCTGGGGTTCGGGAGCCCAGCTGACCAGCCTGGACTCGCCGCAGGCCGTGTCCGCGTTGACGCTCTGGACCGACTGGCTCAAGCAGGGCCTCGCGCCGAACTCGGTCATCAACAACACCCAGACCACGAGCTGGCAGGAGTTCGCCACCGGCGACTTCGCGTTCGCCGAGAACGGCACCTGGCAGTTGGCCAACGCGGAGAAGCTCGGCTTCTCCTACGGCACCATCGCGATCCCGGCCAGCGCGGGCGGCCCGGCGCCGGCGCCCACCGGCGGTGAGTTCGTCTCCATCCCGGTGCAGAAGAAGACCGACAGGTACGAGACGTCGCAGAAGATCGTCGCCTGCCTCACCAACGCCGACAACCTGCTCACCACCGACACCACGCTGTCCTACGTGGCACCCGTCGCCGCCGTGCAGGATCGGCAGGCCGCCGACCCCAAGCTCAAGGTCTGGGTGGAGGCGGTCCGGGCAGCCAAGGGCCGCACCGGTGACAACCTCGGCACGAAGTACCCGAAGATCTCGGAATCCCTGTGGACCGCGGTGCAGTCGGCGCTCAGCGGTGGGAAGTCACCGAAGGACGCACTGACCGCCGCTCAGGCCGCGACCAGGTAACCGCGCCGAACCGACACCATGCTCCCCTCGACACACAGCTCCACTGCCGTACCGGATCCGGGTGAGGCGGCGAAGTCCGCCCCACCCGGTCCTCCGCCGTCCCGCGCCCGCCGGCCCAACCGTTGGCTGGCGTGGGGCTTCCTGGCCCCGGCGACCCTCTACCTGGTGGCCTTCTACGCCTACCCCCTCTACCGCAATCTCGAGTTGAGCCTGCGCGAGTACACCGTCCGGTCGTTCGTGCAGGGTGGCGCGCCCTTCGCCGGCCTCGACAACTACCGGACGGTCCTGACCGATCCGGCCTTCGGGTCCACGCTGACGCACACCCTGGTCTTCACTGGTGCCTCACTGGTCTTCCAGTTCACGATCGGCATGGCCCTGGCGCTCTTCTTCCACCAGCACTTCCCCCTGTCGCGCACGTTGCGGGCGTTGATCCTCGTACCGTGGTTGCTGCCGCTGATCGTCTCGGCCTCGACCTGGTCGTGGCTTCTCAACAGCGATTCCGGGTTGGTCAAC
Source organism: Micromonospora sp. NPDC048905 (assembly GCF_040649655.1). Taxonomy (NCBI): domain Bacteria; kingdom Bacillati; phylum Actinomycetota; class Actinomycetes; order Micromonosporales; family Micromonosporaceae; genus Micromonospora; species Micromonospora sp. NPDC048905. The sequence goes on from NZ_JBEZFV010000001.1 coordinate 627,686, forward strand.
GCGGCGCTCGGCGTCGTCGGCATCGACCAGGTCAACTGGCTCACCTCGCCGGGCTGGTCGCTCGCCTCGGTGATCATCGCGAACATCTGGATCGGCATCCCGTTCAACCTGGTGGTGTTGTACAGCGGGCTACAGGCGATCCCGGTCGAGATGTACGAGGCGTCCGCGCTGGACGGCGCGTCGAGCTGGCAACGGTTCTGGGGGATCACCTTTCCGCTGCTGCGCCCCGTCTCCGCGATCACGCTGCTGCTGGGGCTGATCTACACGCTGAAGGTCTTCGACATCATCTGGATCATGACGAAGGGTGGCCCGACCAACTCCTCCGCCACGCTCGCGACCTGGTCCTACCGACTCGGCTTCGGCAACCTGCTGCCCGAGTTCGGTCCGGGTGCCGCCGTCGGCAACCTGCTCATCGTGATGGCCCTGATCGCCGGGCTCGTCTACATCCGGATCCAGCGGAGGCAGAACCTGCCATGACCACCTCCACACCTCGGGTCTGGTGGAAGACCGTCGTCGGTCTGGTGCTGACCGGGCTGATGCTCTTCCCCGTCTACTGGATGATCAATGTGTCGTTCACCCGGGACCAGGACATGCGGGCCGATCCCCCGCACCTGTTCCCGACCAACGGCACGCTGGACGGCTACCGGGCCGTGCTCGACCAGCAGTTGCCGTACCTCGGCACCAGCTTCCTGGTCGGTCTCGGCACGGTGGCGCTGACCGTGGCGCTGGCCGCCCCCGCCGGGTACGCGCTGGCGAAACTGCGGCCACCCGGCGGCACGGCACTGAGTTTCGTCCTGCTGATCGCGCAGATGATCCCGGGCATCATCATGGCGATGGGCTTCTACGCCATCTATCTCAGTCTCGGCGTCCTGAACACGCTGCCCGGCCTGATCCTGGCCGACTCGACGCTCGCGGTGCCGTTCGCTGTGCTGATCTTCACGGCCTTCATGTCCGGCATACCCGACGAGCTGCTCCAGGCCGCCGTGGTCGACGGCGCTGGCCGGCTGCGAACCTTCTGGTCGATCGTGCTCCCGGTCAGCCGCAACTCGATCGTCACGGTGTCCCTGTTCGCGTTCCTCTGGTCGTGGTCGGACTTCATCTTCGCCTCGACACTCGCCGGCGGCGGCGACCACCAGCCGATCACCCTCGGCATCTACCACTACATCGGCAACAACAACCAGCAGTGGAACGCCATCATGGCCACCGCTGTTGTCGCCTCCATCCCCGCCGCGGTGCTGCTGATCCTGGCCCAGCGCTACGTCTCGATGGGCGTGACCGCCGGCGCCGTCAAGGACTGACCACCCGCACCACAGAAAGGCACCCGCCACCCATGACCGTCGCCCCGTCCGGTCCGGAGTTCCCCGTCCAGGACATCCCGTTCAGCTACCGAGGAGCCTGGTTCAACATCTCCCCGGTGGTCGCCGAGAAGACGTACGCCGACGATCTGCACCTGGTCTCCCACCAGACCGGGCTGCACCCCGTACTGCGGCTCTCCCCCGCGGCGGCCGACGCCACGATCGTCGCCACACCCGCGCTGCTGACCTGGCGGAACGGCGCCGACCGGATCGAGGCTGTCTACGACGGCCCGGACACCCTGCGGATCCGGGGCCGACGGCTCGGCCTGCGGGTGGCCGCGGCCACGCCCACCCTCACCCCGTTCAGCGGCACCTACCTCTACCACGACCCGCTCGACGGCTCCCACGTGTTCACCTCGTACGAGACCGGTCGCCGCTACCGGATCACCGTGCTCTCCGGTGCTCTCCGGCGCACCGACGGCGTCGAGGCGCTCGGCACCGCGGACCGGTACGTCGACCTCCCCGGTGACCAGCCATGGGAGATCGCGATCGAGGAGTACGCCACCGCCCGCCGCCCGTACGCCGGGTCCGTCCCCTTCGACCAGCTGTGCCGCGACCGGGCCGCCGAGTTCAGCGCGTTCGTCGACGCGGTCGCACCGTGGCGGGGTGCGGAAACGCCGGCCGCCGAGCTGGCCGCCTACGTCCTGTGGTCGGCCACCGTCGCCCCGGCGGGCTTCGTCACCCGGCCCGCGGTCCTGATGTCCAAGCACTGGATGGACAAGGTGTGGAGCTGGGACCACTGCTTCAACGCGATCGCCCTGGCCGCCGGCGAGCCCGAGCTGGCCTGGCACCAGTTCCAGCTGCCCTTCGACCACCAGGACGAGGCCGGCGCCCTACCCGACTCGGTCACGCACTCCGAGGTCCTGCACAACTACGTCAAGCCTCCCATCCACGGCTGGGCCCTGCGGCACCTGCGTCGACGCCTTCCCCAGCCACCGGACCGCGCGGCGTTGGCGCAGACGTACGACCGGTTGGCCCGCTGGACCCGGTTCTGGCTCGACGCCCGCCGGGCCCCCGGCCAGGAGCTGCCCCACTACCAGCACGGCAACGACAGCGGCTGGGACAACGCGACCACCTTCGACGGCAACCGAGTCCTCCAGACGGCCGACCTCGCCGCGTTCCTGGTGTCCCAGCTTCGCTGCCTCGCCGACCTCGCCACCGAGCTGGGTGAGCCCGCCGAACAGTGGTCCCGGGAGGCCGACCGGATCCACGGCGCCATGCTGCGGGACCTGTGGGACGGCGAACGCTTCACCGCCCGCAACCCGCACACCGGCGATCGGCGGGCGAGCCGAAGCCTGCTCGACCTGATGCCCGTCTCGCTCGGCGCCGACCTGCCCGCTCCGGTCGCCGCCACGCTGGCCCGGGGCGTCGAAACCCACCTGACCACCCACGGGCTGGCCACCGAGCCGGTCGACTCGGCGCACTATCTCGCCGACGGCTACTGGCGTGGCCCGATCTGGGCACCCTCCACCGTCCTGGTCGAGGACGGCCTGCGGCGGGCCGGGCAGACCAGGATCGCCGACGAGATCGGTCGACGGTTCCTGGCGCTGTGTGAGAAGTCCGGATTCGCGGAGAACTTCGACGCCGAGACCGGGGCCGGGCTCCGGGACCGGGCGTACACCTGGACCGCCAGCAGCTATCTCATTCTGGCCGCCGGTCAGGAGGAACGGCGGATCACGAAGGAGTAGCAGCCCGCACCGGACCGGTGCTGGAGCGCAACGAGATGGGCGGGCTGTACAGCCGGTGACGTGGCACGGCGCCGGGGGCGGCGATGCTCTCCAACAGCAGCGACACGGCCTCGGCGCCCATCTCGACCATCGGCACGTCCGCGGCCGTCAACGGCGGACGGAAGTCCTCCGCCCAGTGCTGGGCGGCGACACCGGTGACGGAGAAGTCGCGGGGCACGGACAGGCCGGCGCCGGTCAGCGCCCGCTGCATTCCGGGCAGCGCGGCCTCGTTGATGGTGGCGATGGCCGTGACGTCGGGATGGGTCACGAGCAGCTGTTCCACGCACGCCTCGCCGGAGGCGGTGTCGTCGCCGCAGCAGACCTCCACACCGGTCAGGCCCCGCTCCACCGCCGCCGCCCGGAAGCCGGCCAGCGCCCGATGGCTGGGGCCGTAACCCGCGGCCACCAGCTCGGCGGAGCGGTTCACCAGCGCCACGTGCCGGTGCCCCAGGTCGGCCAGGTGGTGCACGCAGCGGGCGATCAGCCCGGAGTAGTCGATGTCGATCCAACTCATGTCCTGCGGCTCGGCTATCCGCCCGATCGTGACGAACGGCAGACCGGCCCTGGTCAGGCGGGTCACGCGGTCGTCGGCGAGGCGGATCTCCATCAGGACCACGCCGTCCACCCGACGCCCGGTGACGATCCGCTCGAAGGACCGGTCGTGGTCACCACCGGACGGGGACAGCAGCACATCGAGGTCGTGGCGAGCGGCCGCCTCCACGACGCTGGCGACGAAACCCAACTGCATGTCGGTCAGCCGCTGACTCGCCGGGGGGATCACCAGGCCGAGGGTGCGGGTGCGTCCCTCCTTCAGCGCGCGGGCACTGGCGTTGGGTCGGTAGTCCAGCTCGTCGATGACCGCCTGGATCCGCTGCCGGGTCGTCTCCGACACGGTCCGCTTACCGCTCAGCACGTAGGACACGGTGCTGCGGGACACCCCCGCCCGACGGGCGATCTCCCCGATGTTCATACCGCGCCCTCGAATCGATTATTGCCCCGACACGGGGACGCACCGTTGTTCGCTGCTGAGCATATCCGTCCTGGATCGCAGGCCCGCGTCAGGAAGTCCGCAGCAGCAAGGGCTGCGGCAGCTGGCGCAATACATGGACGCGCATTAATGTAAAAAGGTGTGACGTGTGATGTCGCTTATCACCGCACCCACCACACCGCCGAGAGGATCCGATGAATGTGAAGAGACGCTTGCGTCGCCTGATGGCCGCCGCGGGGACCGTGCTGGTTCTCGCCCTCGGCGCCAGCATCTACGTGGTCTCGGACGCGCCGGGAGTCGCCCGCGCCGCCGGCACCGGACCGTGCGACATCTACGCCTCGGGTGGCACCCCGTGCGTGGCCGCGCACAGCACCACCCGCGCGCTGTACGGCGCGTACAACGGCCCGCTCTACCAGGTCCGGCGCTCCTCGGACAACACCACCCGCGACATCGGTGTGCTGAGCGAGGGTGGCTACGTCAACGCCGCCACGCAGGACTCGTTCTGCGCCAACACCAACTGCGTCATCACCATCCTCTACGACCAGTCCGGCCGCAACAACCGCCTGACCCAGGCGCCTCCCGGCTACTTCGTCGGGCCCGCTCCCGGCGGATGGGACAACCTCGCCGACGCGAAGGCGGCACCGATCACCGTCGGCGGTCAGAAGGCGTACGGGGTCTACATCGCCCCCGGCACCGGCTACCGCAACAACAACACCAACGGCGTCGCCACCGGCGACCAGCCCGAGGGCATCTACGCCGTCGTGGACGGCACGCACTACAACCAGTGGTGCTGCTTCGACTACGGCAACGCGCAGACGAACAACCTGGCCGACGAGCGCGCCATCATGGAGACCGTCTACTTCGGGGCCAACAAGCAGTGGGGCTACGGCGCCGGCGCCGGACCCTGGATCATGGCCGACCTGGAGTGGGGGCTGTTCTCCGGGGTGAACGCGGGGTACAACAACATCGCGCCCATCAACCACCGGTTCGTCACGGCCATGGTCAAGGGCGAGCCGAACCACTGGGCGATCCGGGGCGGCAGCGCGCAGTCGGGCGGCCTGACCACCTACTTCGACGGGCGTCGCCCCAACGGCTACCACCCGATGAAGAAGGAGGGGGCCATCCTGCTCGGCATTGGCGGCGACAACAGCATCACCGGGCGTGGCACCTTCTTCGAGGGTGTGTTGACCTACGGCTACCCGACGGCCGCGACCGAGGACGCCGTGCAGGCCAACATCGCCGCCGCCGGCTACGCACCGGCCGGTGGCGGTAACCCGCAACAGGGCGTCCAGATCGTCGGCGGCCAGTCCGGCCGCTGCGTCGACGTGCCGAACGGCACCACCACCAACGGCACCCAGGTGCAACTCTGGGACTGCGTCGGCAACACCGCGCAGCGCTGGACCTCCACCGCCGGCAAACAACTCCAGGTGTACGGCAACAAGTGCCTCGACGCCAGCGGCCGGGGCACCACCAACGGCACCCAGGTGATCATCTGGGACTGCAACGGCGGCACCAACCAACAGTGGAACATCAACTCCAACGGCACCATCACCGGCGTCCAGTCCGGGCTCTGCCTCGACGCCAACGGCGCCGGCACCGCGAACGGCACCAAGCTCCTCCTCTGGGCCTGCAACGGACAACAGAACCAGCAGTGGTCCACCCGTAGCTGACCCCTCGCCACCACCCGATCGGTCGGGCCGTCTCCGCGCAATCCGCGGGGGCGGCACCGCCCGGCAGCCGACGGCCCGCCGCATCGCGGTCGAAGGTCCACGGCCCGACCCGCTGCCCCGGTACGTTGGGCAGTCATGGCCACCACCGCCGACATCCGCTCCGAACTCGCCAGCCTCGCCGACCCGCACCGAGCGGAGGCGTCGCGCCGGTTCCTCCAGATGACCCCGGGCGGGTACGGCGAGGGTGACCGCACGATCGGCGTCTCCGTGCCGCAACAGCGTGAGGTGGCCTCCCGCTACTGGCGCGACCTTCCCCTGTCCGAGACGGCGGACCTGCTGGCCAGCGGCGTGCACGAGGAGAGGCTGACGTCGTTGTTCATCCTGGTGCGCAAGTTCGCCAAGGGCGACGACCAGGAGCGGGGCCGGATCTTCGACCTCGTCCTGACCAACACCGACCGCATCAACAACTGGGACCTGGTGGACTCGTCCGCGCCGTACATCGTCGGGCCCTGGCTGCTCGACAGGGACCGGAGCGTCCTGGACCGGCTGGCCGCGTCGGGCCTGGTGTGGGACCGCCGGATCGCGATCATGGCAACGTTCGCCTTCATCAAGGCCGGCGACTTCCAGTGGACCTTCCGGATCGGTGATCAGCTCCTGCACGACCCGCACGACCTCGTGCAGAAGGCGGTGGGTTGGATGCTGCGCGAGGTGGGCAACCGTGACCGGGCGGCGGAGGAACAGTTCCTCACCGGGCGCTACCGGGGCATGCCACGGGTCATGCTGCGGTACGCGATCGAGAAGTTCGAGCCGCCGCGACGTCGGATGTACCTGACCGGTGCGGCCTAGCAAAGCCAGCGCAACGACGCGTCAGCGGTGCGTCGGACCGAGAATGTCGTCCCGGCTGTCGATCCGGAGCCCCGCTGGCTCGTCGTCAGAGTAGGGGCCACCACCGATGGGGCCAGCACACGATGGGACACGAGACATGGCCAAGTACATGATCCTGATCTACGGTGACGCGCAGCAGTGGGACGCGATGACCGACGAGCAGTGGAAGGCGCACGACGCCGCCCACATAGCGTTCGTGGCCGAGGCCGGCGCGCGGGTCCTCGGCGGGCACCAGCTGGAACCGGCGCCCACCGCCACCTCGCTGCGCGCGGACGCGGTCGGCCAGCTCGACACGACCGACGGTCCGTTCCTGGAGACCAAGGAGGCCCTCGGCGGCTACTACCTGCTGGAGGCGGCCGACCTGGACGAGGTGCTGTCGCTGGCGGCGCTGCTACCCGAGGTGCGCGCGGCACACAGCGGTGTGGAGATCCGTCCGGTGGTCGACCACGGATGAACGACACGGTCGTCGCGGCGGTCGCGCAGGCGCACCGCCGCGACTGGGCCCAGGTGTTCAGCACCACCGCCCAACTGACCCGCGACCTCGATCTCGCCGAGGAGTGCACCCAGGACGCGTTCGCCCAGGCCCTGGAGACCTGGGCCGAGAGTGGCATTCCCGACCGGCCGGGCGCGTGGCTCACCACCATCGCTCGCAACCGTGCCCGGGACGTCCTGCGCCGCGAGTCGGTGTTCCGTCGCAAGATGCCACTGCTCGTCGCGGACGAGACGACGCCGGGCCCCGAGGATGGTCTGGTCGACGACCGACTGCGCCTCATCTTCACCTGCGTCCACCCCGCGCTGTCCCGGCAGGCGCAGGTCGCGCTGACCCTGCGCCTGGTGTGCGGGCTGTCCACCCCCGAGGTGGCCCGCGCGTTCCTGGTGCCGCCGACCACCATGGCCGCCCGGATCACCCGGGCGAAGAGGAAGATCGCCACGGCCCGCATCCCGTACCGGGTGCCGGGCCCGGACCAACTCGGCGAGCGGGTCAGCGCCGTCCTCGAGGTCGTCCATCTCATCTTCACCACCGGCCACACCGCACCGGTGGGCGCACACCTGGTGCGCCAGGACCTGGTGGACTGCGCGATCGGTCTGGCTCGCATGCTGCACCTGCTCATGCCGACCGACGCCGAGATCAGCGCCCTGCTGGCACTGCTGCTGCTCACCGCGGCACGCCAGGACACCCGCGTGTCCGTCGACGGGCGGCTGGTGCTGTTGTCCGAGCAGGACCGCACACGCTGGAACTGGCAGCTCATCGACGAGGGAAGGTCGTTGTTGACCGACGCGCTGCGCCGAAGGCCACCGACCCGGTACGCCCTGGAGGCCGCGATAGCTGCCGTGCACGCCGACGCGCCAACCTGGCCCGACACCGACTGGAACCAGATCGTCGGGCTCTACGACACCCTGCTCCGGCTGTGGCCCTCGCCCGTCGTCGGCCTCAATCGCGCCGTCGCGATCGGGCTGCGCGACGGCCCCGAGGCCGGACTCGACGCGCTCACGCCGATGCTCGCCGATCCGGCCCTGTCCACCTACGGATATCTGAGCGCCTCGCGCGCCGACTTCCTGCGTCAGCTGCGGCGGTGGCCCCAAGCCGTGACGGCCTACGAAGAGGCGCTGACCCTTACCGACAACGACGTGGAGCGCGCCTTCCTCACCGAACGGCTGACGGACGTCAGGCGGCATCTGCCCGGGTCAGCGCCTCCGGCGCCGTAGCCGGCCTCAGGCATCCTGGTTCCTCGGCACCGTCGCGCCCCGGTTGGCCATGGCGGCTGTCGCCGCCGCCCCCAGCAGCAGGGCCGGAAGGACGAACCAGAGACCGATGCCGAGGCCCAGCAGGAGCGCCCACACCAGCATGACCAGCGCCCCGACCGTCGTGGTCGTGGCGACAGCACGGTGGGCCAGGTCCGCGATGAGGGGACAGACGGCCGCAACCACAGGTACGCCCAGCAGATAGCCGGCGGCAGCGCCGCTGTCGTCGATGGTGAACGGCGCCAGCGCAATGACGATCCAGGCCGTGGCGGCGAGGGCGAGGAGTCTCAGTAGCAGACCGACGGCACCGGATGCCGGAGCCCGCCCCCGTAGGCGCACGAACGCAGCGGCAGCAATGAAGAGCGCGACAACGCCGCCGGCGATGGTAGCCACGTTCACTTCGCTTCCTCCGTCCTCAGGACGTCAGCGAGCCTCGCCTCGTACACGTGGACCGGCCACTTCTTCCGCAACGGGTCGGCGAGCTGGCGCAGGTGTTCGTCCTGCACGGTACGCGGTCAGCACCGATTTCACACTGCCGGCGGCCGCAATCACATCGATGAGATGCTATCTTTTGGCGCGGGAGTGCAGGGCACGCTCCCGATCACCCTGAGTCGATCGACAACGGCACGCCGAGGGCGACGCCCTCCGGCCGCCCTTGCCAGTCGGTGACCAGTCCGGGCCGCTCCGCCAATGCAGGCGACCGCGCGGTTGCCGGCCAATCTCGGTCCGGCTGCATGCCCCAGCTTCCAAGGAGCCGCATTCCGGCACCGGGGAGCGCCACCGCCATCCGTCACCATCGCACCGCCCCGTCCGCCCGACGAGCCGCCCTCCGGCCCGGTGTTCGCCGGACGCGGTCGGCGGTCTCCGAGGCCGGTACCCCCACCACCACCGCACGACCAGTGGCAAGGAGTCACGCAATGACACGACATCGACAACTCTTCTCGCTCATCGCGGGCGCGGCGGTCCTGATCGCGGCGACCGCCGGCGGCGTGTTGAACGGCGGCCTGGGTGGAGCGGCGGTGGCCGCGACGAACGGCACGCTCGCGGCCACCGCCGGCTGCGGCAAGGCCCCCACGCTCGCCAACGGGACACGCACCATTCAGAGCAGCGGACAGAGCCGCACCTACATCCTGCGGATCCCGGACGGTTACGACCGGAACAACCCGTACCGGCTGGTGTTCGGCTTCCACTGGCTGAACGGCTCGGCCAGCAACGTCGCCTCAGCCGGCTACTACGGGCTCGCGCCGCTGTCGAACAACACCACGATCTTCGTCGCACCCCAGGGCATCAACGCCGGGTGGGCCAACACCAACGGCCGCGACCTGACCCTCTTCGACGACATCTCCCGGCAGATCGAGAACGACCTCTGCGTCGACACGACCCAGCGTTTCGCCCTGGGCTGGAGCTACGGCGGGGCGATGAGCTACGCCGTGGCCTGCACCCGACCCACCGTCATCCGCGCGGTCGCCGTCCTCTCCGGCGCCAATCTCAGTGGGTGTAGCGGTGGCACCCAGGCCGTTCCCTACTTCGGGATCCACGGCATCTACGACAGCGTGCTGAACATCTCCCAGGGCCGGTCTTTGCGGGACACCTTCGTGCGGAACAACGGCTGCACCGCGCAGAGCCCGCGCGAACCAGCTCGGGGCAGTCTCACCCACATCACCACCACCTACGCGGGCTGCCGAGCGGGGTATCCCGTGCAGTGGGCCGCGTTCGACGGGGACCACACCCCCAGCCCGGTCGACGGATCGTCCAGCCCGAACGACAGCAGGACCTGGACGTCGGGCGAGATCTGGAGATTCTTCAGTCAGTTCCAGTCCACCACCCCGCCCACGACCGCACCGCCGACCACGCCCCCACCGACCACGCCTCCGCCGACCACGCCCCCGCCGACGACCCCGCCCCCGACCGGGCAGCCGGGCGACTGTGCCGCCACCTACCGCCTGATCAACAGCTGGCCGGGCGGCTTCCAGGGTGAGGTCACCGTCGCCAACACCGCCGCCGCCACGGTCAACGGCTGGACCGTCGGCCTGACCCTGGCCAGCGGCCAGGCCATCAGCAGCCTCTGGGGCGGCACCAACACGGGCACCACCGGCACCGTCACCGTCCGCAACGCCGCCTACAACGGCACGTTGGCCCCGAACGCGTCGACCACCTTCGGGTTCACCGCCACCGGCAACGGCGCCGCCCCGCCCGGGACCATCACCTGCACCAGCCCCTGAGCGCAGGGCGACACCGGAGGCCCGGAGCCACTGGCTCCGGGCCTCCGGCCGCCGGCGACAGACCCACCTCGGCGACCATCGACGTGCCGGCAGCAACGGCTGACCGCCAGGTTGGCGCCCGCCGGACAGGTCTGCCGTGGACTCGGCGACCGGGGCGGTCACGGTCGTCTCCGCGGCGTGCACCGGAGCCGCGTACCTGGTCCCGGTGTTCCGCGTCTACGCCGGTGACGCGCTGGTCAGCGCGGCGACCCGGTCCGCGCCGCGGCCCGGAGGATGCCGTCGAGGCCCTCCTCGAACAGCAGGTCGTCGTTCCATCGGGTGTCGTCGAGGTGACCGGAGGCGTCGAGGGTCGGGTACTCGTCGGCCCTCGCGGCGATGTGGTCCCGGGCCGCGGCCCGGGCCTGCGGGTCCCCGGTCTGGTGCCACGTCGCTTCGGTGAGCGCGGCGCCGATCACGTAGTTGGCCAGCATCCGCGTGGCCACCGCGAGCTGAAGGTCGCGACAGCCGCCGCGCATCAGCGCCGCCTGCAGGAATTCGGTGCGGGCGAGGACGTTGGGCCCGAGCATCGGACGTCCGACCAGATTCGGTGCCCAGGAATGGCGCAGCATGGCGGAGCGCCATGCTCGGACGAGGAGGCGGGCGTCCTCCAGCCAGTTGTCGCTCACGTCCGGGATGGGCACGTCACCGAAGATCCGGTCAACGGCCAGGTCCAGGACGTCATCCTTCGTCTTCACGTGCCAGTACAGGGCGGTCGCCGTCACGTCGAGCTGCTGGGCGAGGCAGCGCATGGTCAGACCCTCGACGCCACGCTCGTCCAGCAGGGTCACCGCCGCGTCCACGATGCGCCCGAGGGTCAGGGGTGCCTTCCGTCGCGTACGGGACGGCTCCGCGCGTAGCCATACCGGCGCGGACGTGCGGCTGTCTCGTCGCCCGGCCGGGAGGGTCGGCGGTACGCCCGGCTCTGCGCTGGTCATGGCACCACTCTAGTCCCTTGGGAAAGCAACTTAACGTCGGTAAGCTAACTGAACACAGAACAGCGGCCGCCACGTCGGCAAGGAGGTTGGCGAATGCCTCTACTGCGGGTCCACCTGGACAGCGACCGGATCACCGCCCGTCGCGTTCTCCAGTTGCACCGGGACGGCAGGACGCACCACGAGTCGCGGGAAGCAGCCCGGGAGGAGGCGTGGCGCCAGGGTCGCACCCCGGCCGGTGACCCGATTTTCGTCGGCATCACCAACGGGCGCCGCCACGTGCAACTGCTCTACGACGTGGAGGTCTACTCCGACACGGCCGGTTGAGCGGCGGCCCCCCGCGCGGAGGGAGCTCACTCCCCTGCGCCGGGGAGGAGGGCTCGTCCCTCGCCGCCGATCATCAACTCATGGCTGCCGACGTGTGGCGGCTGATTGCCGAGACGGACGGTCCGCGTCTCGACCCTCGCCCGGCGAGCAGGCACAACACCGTCCATAGAGGAGCGACATGTCCGACCGTACCGTTGGCCCGCAGCGACCCGCAGCCGCCGACCGGGTGAGACCGTGGGCGTTGGCGTGCGGCCTCTTCCTCGTCGGCGAGGTGGCGCTGCGCCTGTACTGGATCGCCGGCGGCCGGTGGGCGTACACCGCCTGCGACCGGACCGATCTGGTCGATCCGGCCGGGGGATGCGGTGCCGACCGCGTCCAGACGCTGCCGTTCGGGGCGGGCTGGGGAGCGCTGGCGGTCGGCGTCGTCCTCGCGCTGGTGGTCGTGGGCGCGGTCCGCTTTCCCGGCCGCGCCGCGACCACGGCCGGCTGGCTCGCGGCGGCACTGCTATTGGTCACCTCGTTCCCACTGCACCTGCTCTTCGAGGTCCCGGCGGCGTTGACGGGGCGCCCCTCGGACTGGCGTGACCTCGGCGCCCGGCTCGCGCTGCTGGCCGGTGGCATCGTGTTCGCCGGGCTGGCGAACGCGTCCGGTCCCCGCCGGGGACCGGTGACTCCCGACTACCGGCCGGTGCCCCGTTGGACGCGCCGCTGGGCGTACGTGGCGGTCGCGCTGCCGGTGGTCGGCTGGGCCGTGCCACACGGGCTCTGGGTGCTCGGGGTTCCGTTCGGCATCTCCGCACGGAAACTGAACGACATCCACAACGACCTCTCGACGTCGACGGGAGTGGCGATCACCGTCGTCCCACCGCTCGCCGGCCTGCTCGTTCTCGGGCTGGTGCAGCGGTGGGGGCAGCAGTTTCCGCGCTGGGTGCCGGGGTTGGGTGGTCGACCGGTTCCCCGACTGCTGGCGCTGATCCCGGCCGGGACCGTGGCGCTCACGCTCGTCACCTACGGCGTGCTGAGCAGCGCGGTGTTCGTCAGCCGACTCTTCTCCGGCGAAATGCCGTGGTCGGAGGTGTGGGACGGTTGGGCGGTGACCGCCACGCTGCTGGTGTTCCTCGGCTGGGGAGTGGCGCTCGGCGTCACGACCGCCGGCTACGCCCTCAGCACCCGGTCGCGTCCGGAGCCGTTGGCAGACGCCGGCACCGCCTCGGGAGCCCTCGGCCGAGCATGACAGGCACCGGGCGGGATGCGACCATCGGTCAATGGACGACGAGCGGCCGCACGTTCTGGAGCCCGACGGGACCCCGCCGGCGACCCACAATCCTCCACCACCGGTGCTGAGCGAAGGGGCCTTCGTCTCGCGGTTCCGGGCGGTCACGGCGGCGTCCAACGGCCACAGCGGCCACCTGCCGGGCGGCATGGTCGACTGTTGGCGGGCGTGGGTGGACGCCTGCCTGGCCGGATACGACGACTCGCTCGAGGAGTACACCGCCGACCTGGGACTCCGGGCGGTGCTGGAGGCGGTGCTCAACCACCCGGAGCTGCAGGAGTATCCCGAGATGGGCTGGGTCCGGGAGCAGGTGGCCGAGTCCGACCGGCGCTTCCGGGCGATGCTGCGGGACGACCCGATCCCCCAGCTCGCCGGCTGGCCGTGGTGGGAGAGCCACCCGCCCCGGTACGCCGGCCCGGAACTGGCTGCGGACTTCCAGGCCAGCTACGGCGTCCACGTGGACGTGCGCGAGACCTGACCCTTCCGTCGCCCTGGCCGGCGGTGTCAGCGGTGCTCCAGGCCCCGCAGGATCAGCAGGCGGGTGGATCCCATGCCGACGTGGTCGACCTCGCCGGAGATGTCAGCGACCGCACGAACGATGGGCTCGACGTCCACCCCGCGTCCGCGCGCCTGTGCACACAGCTCCCAGATCCCGACGAGTTCGTCGCGGGGGTCCTCCGACTGGTCCCGAGCCGAGATGTGGACCAGCCGTCGGCGAAACTCGGCGGCGGCGGATGGCCACCGACCCGTGAGGCCGACCCCCCAGCTGAAGGCCCCGTGTGCCCGGAAGATCTGGCGGACCTCGCCCCTGACCCCCTCGTCACCGGACTCGTAGGCGTCCAGCAGAGCCGTCAGGGCCGCGGACGCCTCAGCCACCACCCCGGCCTCCTCCACCGGCGGCAGCCGGGCGGACAGCTTCGCCGGCCAGTCCGGATCGGTCAGGTCGACCGGACGCTGAGCGATGTCCCGAAGCAGGATGTCGATGACGGCGACGTCTTCCCGAATCGCGGCGAGATTCATGCCGGCAATTGTCCTCCCGACGGCACGGCCCGGCGCCCCGCTCTCGCGTGGGTGTACTCGAACGTCACCAGCCCATACATTGACACTTATCGTTATCGCAGTGATAGTAACTGCATACAGCTCCCATCGGATCGACCGCGGGGACCGTGGTCGGGTGGCCGACGCGCCCACCTCGATCTGACCCGCGGCCGGCGCTGACCACCGTGGTCGACGGCAGGCACAGCCGCCACGCCGCCACACCGGGAGCGCGATCGACGCATCCGCTGGAGGGGTCAATGAGGAAGAGATCGAAGATCTGCGTGGGACTGGCGGCCGCCGTCGTCCCGATCACCTCCGTGATCATGGCGCTCGGCGCGACACCGGCTGATGCCGCGGTCGGCGGTTCCGGTCCCTATCCCGCCGACTACGAGACCTCGGCCACCCTGGCCAACCACACCATCTTCCGGCCGCAGACACTTCCGTCCGAACGCCTTCCGATCGTCGTCTGGGGCAACGGCGGCTGCTCAGCCAACGGTCTCTCCCAGGGCAACTTCCTCCGCGAGATCGCCTCCCACGGCTTCCTCGCCATCGCCAACGGGGCGCCGAACGGATCCGGCTCGACCACCTCCCAGCAGCTCACCCAGTCCATCGACTGGGCCATCGCGGAGAACTCCCGGCAGGGCAGCAAGTACTACAACAGGATCGACACGACGAAGGTCGCCGTCGCCGGCTTCTCCTGCGGAGGCCTGGAGGCCTACGCCGTCTCCAACGACCCGCGCGTCACCACGACCGGCATCTTCAGCAGCGGTCTGTTGAACGATGCCGACGACTACCAACTCCGGAGACTGACCAAGCCGATCGCCTACTTCGTCGGCGGGCCCAGCGACATCGCGTATCCGAACGCCATCGACGACTGGGGCAAGCTGCCCGCCGGCCTGCCCGCCTTCATGGGCAACCTGAACGTCGGGCACGGCGGCACGTACGACCAGCCCAACGGCGGCGAGTTCGGCCGGGTGGCGGTGCTCTACCTCAAGTGGCGGCTGAAGGGCGACACCACCGCCGGCGCCACCTTCGTTGGCCCCGACTGCGGTCTGTGCCGCAGCCAGTGGAGCGTCCAGCAGAAGAACCTGACCCTCGACGGCGGCACGCCGCCCACCACACCGCCCCCGACAACGCCACCGCCCACCACGCCACCACCGACGACTCCACCACCCGGCGGCACGCCCACGTGCACAGCGGTCTATGCCGTTCAGGACCAGTGGAACGGTGGATTCGTCGCCAACGTCACCGTCACCGCGGGCACCACCGCTCTCACCGCCTGGCGAGTCTCCCTCACCCTGCCGAGCGGGGCTTCGATCACCTCGGTGTGGAACGGCGTCGCCAGCGGCAGCAGCGGCACGATCACCGTCGCGAACCAGAGCTACAACGGGCGAGTGGCCGCGGGTCAGACCACCAGTTTCGGCTTCCAGGGCACCGGAAACGGCACGGGCACCTCGGCCACCTGCACCGGCAGCTGAAGCCCCACCGGATCGACCGGGCCGCCTGGCGGGCCGCTGCCACAGCGGCCCGCCGAGGGCCTCCCTGGCCGTGGTCTGGTCCGGCGCCTCCCGAGGCATCCGACGGCCAGGTGACCCGAACGTCACAGTGCAGCGCTAGCGCAATTCCGCGATCCTGGCCCGGGTCTGGGCCGGCGCCTCGGGGTGCCCGCGCTCGACGTCGGCCCGGACGTCAGCCACGGTCCTGCCGGCCAACTCCCGCCGCCAGGCCAGCTCGGCACCCCGCATGGCCTGGGCGAACGCGCAGGACTGCCGATAGTCGACACCCGCATGCTCCCCCGGCCCCTTGCGCAGGATCTGGTCGCACTGGAACAGCTCCTCCGGGCCCTCGATCGCGGCGACGATGTCCAGCAGGGAGACCGCCTCGGGTGCGCGGGCCAGCTGGAAGCCCCCGCGCGGCCCCGAGGTCGACGCCAGGATTCCGGCCCGGACCAGGGCCTGAAGCAACTTGTTCAGGTACGCCGGCGGCAGCTCGTAGAACGCCGCGAGGGCGCCCGTTGGCACCGGCGTGTCCAGCCAGCTCAGGTTGAGACACGTGTGGAGGGCCCGCTCGACACCCTGACTCATCCGCATAATCCTGGACTCTACCTGTCCAGAATTTGGGAGGAATGTCATTCTCCCTCGCCAGGAATAATTCTGGACATCTAATGTCTAGGAATCAACGATGATCGAGGGAGTCGACAATGACACTGGTACGCGCGGCCCAGGCCGAGGTCCTCGACAGTGACCCAGCCAGCGTGATCACCCTGCTGCTCGACCCGGAGCACACCGACGGCGCCCTGACCAGCAACCGCACGCTGCTCAAGCACGGCACCGCTGGCGCGCCACCACACCTGCACACCCACTCCGGCGAGCTGTTCTTCGTGCTCGACGGCGCCCTGGAGATGCTCGTCGGCGATCAACTGCACACCCTGCACACTGGAGACACGCTCTTCGTACCGCCGAACACCCCGCATGCCTTCGCCCCCGCCGACGGGCGGGACGCCGACTTTCTCGTGGTGATCACCCCCGGCAAGCCCCGGTTCGACTACTACCGACTCCTCGACAGGGTGCACCGGGGCGAAGCCACCTGGCAGGACGTCGGCGAGACCCAGGATCACTACGACAACCACTACGTGGAAAGCCCGTTGTGGGCAGGCCGACGCGGCTGACCACGAGGCGTGAACCGGAGGCGGCGGTTCAATGACACCTGTTCGGCGGTGGACGTTCGCACGGCACGACGGGACAAGAGCCAGCATGGCGTGGCCAACGATCTGACCACGCCATGCTGGTTCACCCGAACCGAGGGTCAGCAGCCGATCCGGCTGGACCCGACCGCGACGTCGTCGTACCAGAGGGTGTCGGCCCCGCCGCCGTAGCTCTCCCAACCCAGCTTGAGGTCGGTGAGCTGCGGCCGCCAGGTGCGGTTGTACCACTGGCCGTCGATGTCGTGCGTTGGTACGCCGTCCGCGGTGAGGCCGGCGATCGCGGTGCCGTCCAGCCAGGTACGGAGCTGACCGGCCGAGCCGTCCACCATGAACTCCAGGCACGCCCACCGGTTGGTGGGTAGCGCAACGCTCTGCGCCACCCCCGCCGGGCTCTGCTCGGGCAGGGTCGCGTCGTCGGAGGCGCGGTTCCACTGCAGGGCACCGTTCTGGCCGCCGATCCGCAGGTCCTTGTTGCCGTCGGCGGCGTCGGTCATCGCCATCATCGTGGTGTGTTCGGTGGGCTGAGCGGTGGTGTGCCGTACCCAGATTCGGCCGTACCGGACACTGCCCAGGCTGCCGAGATTCTTGGTGGATCTGATGAAGACGTGGTTGCAGTAGCCAGCCGCGCCGCTGATCCGGACCGCCCGGTTGCCGCTGTGGGTGGTGGCCGTGTCGATGGCGGCCGTGCCGGCGCCGGAACAGTCCGGGTTCACCACGGTCCAGTCGCCGGACGGCGTCGAGCCGGTCTGGTTCTCGAAGCCGTCGCAGAGCAGCGCCCCGGCACACCCGGTCGGCGGCGGGGTGGTGGGCGGCGGCGTCGTGGGCGGCGCACTGGTGGGCGGCGGCGTCGTGGGCGGCGCACTGGTGGGCGGCGGCGTGGTCGGCGGCGCACTGGTGGGCGGCGGCGTCGTCGGCACCGTCGTGGTGGGCACGCCGGTCGGAGTCGGGCCGGTGCCGTTGCACGGCACGCCGTTCAGGCTGAACCCGGTCGGCGCGCCGCCGCTGGAGCCGTACGTGCCCTGCACGCCGAACTCGGTGGTCCCGGCGGCCGGGATGCTGCCGTTGTACGACATGTTGCGGGCGGTCACCGTCGCGCCGGACTGGCTGACCGTGGCGTTCCAGCCGTTCGTGATGCGTTCGTCCCCGGCGTACGTCCAGGTGACGGTCCAACTGGAGACGGCGGTGTCGCCGGGGAACACCTTCACGTTGGCGGTGAATCCGCCGGGCCACTGGTTGGGCGTGTAGTCGACCCGGCAGCCCTGGGCGGCTGCGGCCGGGCTGGTGAGCAGGGCCGTTCCGGTCGCGGTCACGGCCGCCAGTGCGGCGACGACCGCCAGGGTCGGACCGGGGCGGGCGCGGAGAATCGTCATGAGTGGTCCTTCTGCCATCGAGCTGGTGGGTGGCGGCGTGGCGACGCGCGTCCTGGACGGAGGCGGCACGCCAGTGCGCCCTGGGTGCGGCGCGGCGACGCGCCACAACGGCTGGTCGGTGCGTACGACCGCGGTGCCCGGCTCGGGATGGACCTGTCAGTCGCCGACGGCCCGGTCACCCGGACCTCGGCGGCGCCCACCGTCAATCTATTGACGTCAGGCGATGTAATCAAGCCGGCGTCACGACGGGGAACGACCGACCGACCGGAGCACGGCGATGCGAGGACCCGAGACCGGCTCTACCGGTGCGCTCCGCCTGTCCCGTGCGCGCGGCGAGCCGTACTGAACCGCCGTTGGTAGGCGGCGGGACTGATCGACAGCTTCCTGGCGAAGACCCGTCGCATGCTCTCGTAGCTGGGGAACCCGGCAAGGGTCGCGGCCTGCGTCGCGGTGTGGCCCTGGTCGAGCAGCGCCCGGGCCAGGTCGAATCGGATGTTCTCCACGTAGCGAGCCGGCGTCGCGGACAGTTCGTCGTGGAAGAGCCGGGTGAGCTGCCGGGTGCTCACGTTGAGGTGTCTCGCGAGTTGACCGAGCGAGTGGTCGCCGCGGGGGTCGGCCGTCACCACGTCGATGATTCGCCGCAGGGCTGGCGAGCGGGGCGGCGGCCCCTGCAACGGGGCGGAGAACTGGGACTGACCGCCGGCCCGCTGCATGTACACCACCAGGGCGCGGGCGACCTCACGCGTCAGGTCGGGTCCGTGGTCCTCTTCGACGAGAGCGAGCGCCAGATCGATGCCGGCCGTCACTCCCGCCGAGGTGTACGTGGTGCCGTCGCGTACGTAGATCGCGTCGGGCTCGACCCGGCAGGTCGGACACCGGGCGGCGAGCTCGTGCGCGACCTGCCAGTGCGTGGTCGCGCGCTTGCCGTCGAGGACGCCGGCGGCGGCGAGAACGAACGCTCCGGTGCAGATCGACGCGACCCGGCCAGCCGCGGCCGCCGGTATCCGGACGACGTCGGCCAGGTCGGCGGGGACGGGGGTCCGCGGATAGTGATCGGAGCCGGCCACCAGCAGGGTGTCGAAGGCCGGCCCCGGGGAGACGGCGCCGTCGACCGCCATCCGGATCCCGAGACTTGACGTGACGTCCGCGCCGGTCGGCGACAGCAGCACGATCCGGTAGTCGGCCCCGAACCGGTTCGCCTCCTTGAACACCTCCGCCGGGCCGGCGACGTCCAGCAATGTCACTCCGTCGTAGACGAGGATCGCGACGGAATGGGAGCCTCCGTTGTTCACCACCGCGGTCTGCTCGGCCCGGACGCGTGGGATGGGCGGCCAGGCCCGGACGGTCGCGACCGCCACTGGGCCGGCGAATCGGAGGAATGGACACCATTCATTGGTAGCACGCCGCTGTGTGACCGGCCGCACCTCTGCGATCTCAGCCTGTCCGGAAATGAGGGATTCGTGGCCGGAGGAAGGCGGCGGCGTACGAAGATTGGGAGGCAGCATGGTGTCGCAAGCAGCTACCGACACTTTCCCGAAAGGTCAGGGGCCATGCCAGAGGTCATCGCGGGGTTGGCGATTCCGGACACCACAGCCGTCGCGGAGGCGACGAGGCACATCCAGAAAACGACCACGCCTCTCCTCTACCACCACTCCCGCAGGGTCTACCTTTTCGGCCTTGTTCACGCGCACCGGCTTGGCGCGGAACCGGACCCGGAATTGCTCTATCTGGCGGCGATGTTCCACGATTCCGGCCTACTGACCCCCTTTTCCGACGTCGAGCAGCGCTTCGAGATCGATGGCGCCGACCACGCCCGCAAGTTCCTCCTGGACCGGGGTTTCTCGACGGGCGCCGCCGAGACCGTCTGGACGGCGATCGCGCTGCACACCACTCCGGGTGTTCCGGACCGGATGGGTCCGGAGATCGCGACCACCTACCTCGGTGTCCTGACCGACGTCCTCGGCCTCGGCCTGGACGGGCTGGACCGCGATCAGCTGGACGAAATCCTCGCCGCCCATCCGCGGGGTGACTTCAAGGACGAGTTTCTACGAGCCCACGTCGACGGGCTGAAGAACCGGCCCGACACCACGAACGGCACCGTGAACTCGGACATCCTCGAACACTTCGTTCCCGGCTTTCAGCGGGTGACGACGGTCGAGCGCATCGTCGGATCGCCCTGGCCGAGCTGACCCGCGGACCGCCACGGCCACGGCCACGGCCACCGACGAACTCTCCTGGAAAGGATCCGAGCATGCGAGCGATCACCGTACGCGACCGTAGCGCGGGTGTCAGCGGGCTCACCCTCACCGACATGCCCTACCCGCACGCCGCGGAGAACGACGTCATCGTGCGTGTGCACGCCGCCGGCTTCACGCCCGGGGAGCTCGACTGGCCCGCAACATGGACCGATCGCGCCGGCCGCGACCGAACCCCCACCATCCCGGGGCACGAGCTGTCCGGGGTCGTGGTCGACCTCGGCTACGGAACCACCGGCCTCACCGTGGGCCAGCGGGTGTTCGGACTGACCGACTGGGCCCGCGACGGATCCCTGGCCGAATACACCGCGGTGGAGGCGCGCAACCTTGCCCCGCTCCCGGCCGGGATCGACCACACCGTGGCCGCCGCGCTGCCCATCTCCGGACTGACCGCGTGGCAGGCACTCTTCGACCACGCTCATCTCACGACCGGCCAGACTGTCCTCATCCACGGCGCCGCGGGTGGCGTCGGCTCGATCGCCGTCCAACTCGCCCGGGAGGTAGGCGCCCACGTCATCGGGACCGGCCGAGCCGACGACCGGGCCGTCGCGCTCGCCCTCGGCGCGCAGACCTTCGTGGATCTGACCGCCGACGAGTTGCGGCACGTCGGCGAGGTGGACGTGGTGCTCGACGTCATCGGCGGCGACATCCTCGAACGATCGACCGAACTGGTACGCCCCGGCGGCACCCTCGTCACGATCGCCGCGCCGCCCACCGTTCAGCCGAGGAACGGGCGAGCCATCTTCTTCGTCGTCGAACCCGATCGCGTCCGGTTGACCGACCTCGCTCAGCGCCTCCGGGACGGGCGGATCAAACCCCTCGTCGGCGCGGTGCGCCCGCTTCCCGAAACGGCCGCCGCGTTCGCTCCCACCCACCGCACACCCGGCAAGACGATCATCCAGCTGGTGGACGGGCAAGAGGCGTCGCGGTCGTGACCCGTCCGCGACTGAGCCGGGCCGCACGCCGCTGAGGACATCGGGGACGCGGGATCGGTCATGCCACAACGGACCGCACAGATACCCGGAAGGTGATTCGCCGCCACCTAGGCTGTGGTGAACACACCGACCCCTGAGGAGTGCGCCCTGATGCCCTCGACGACGATCCTGCTGGACCGCCTGCTCGCGGCCGGGATGGAGGTCGTCACGGTGGAGCCGGTGACCGGTGGGGTGGCGGCGGTCGCGGGCATAGCCACCCGCCGGGACGCGCCGCCGGTGTTCGTCAAGGCCTTCGCCGACACACCCGCCGACGGGGTCTTCCGGACGGAGGCCGAAGGGCTGGCCGCGCTGCGCGACCTCGGCGGCGTACCGACACCGGAGGTGCTCCGGGCGGACCGTGGACTGCTCGTGTTGTCGGTGTTGCACCCGAGGCCGCGCAGCGAGGTCTTCTGGGAGCGGCTCGCGCACCTGCTCGCCGACATGCACCTGACGACGACCCATCCCCGTTTCGGGTGGCACCACGACAACTGGCTGGGCCGCCGCCGCCAGGTCAACACGTGGCAGGACGACGGCCACACGTTCTTCGCGGAGCACCGGCTGCTCCGGTGGCTCGGGGAGCCCCGGGTGGAGGCGGCTCTCGACGCCGAAGACCGAGCGGCCCTGGAACGGCTCTGTCACCGACTGCCCGACTTTTTGCCGGACCGACCCGCGTGCCTGACGCACGGCGACCTGTGGACCCAGAACATCCTGGCCACCGCGGACGGGCGGCCCGCGCTGATCGACCCGGCGGTGTCCTACCTGTGGGCCGAGGTCGACCTCGCTCACGTGTGGTCCACCTCTCCCCCGCCCGAGGCGCGACGGTTCTTCGAGGTCTACGCGGACCGGACCGCGCTCGACGACGGCTGGCGGGACCGGATGCCGATCGTCCAGCTACGACAACACCTCGCCGTACTGGCGCAGTTCGACGACGACTGGGGCGCGGCCGACCAGATCCGGGCCGTGCTCGCCCCGTTCCGGACGCGATCCTGACCTGAGGCATCCATGCCGTTGGTGTCCGTCGGGAGCGCACCGGCCCGATGGCCAGCCGGACTCAGTCGCGGACAACGGACCTGAGATCGACGGGAATCGCCGTTCGAGCGGACGGGCGGCGGGACAGGAGGTACCCGGTCAGTGCGGCGGCCAGGCCGGCGAGCCCGGCCGCCGCGAACCCGCCCGCCGGCACGGAGAGGTCGATCGCCGCGCCGACGAGCGGGGAGCCGAGGGCGAAACCGGCGCTCTGCGCCGACGATTGCAGACCCGTCACCTCGCCCCGCACACCGGGTGGCGCGAGTCGGCTCACCGCGTCGGCCACCGTGGAGAGGGTCGGCGCGGTGAGGAGCCCGCTGGCGACGACGGCCACGCACAGCCAGCGCCAGTCATGGGCGAGCCCGACGGGAATCGTCACGAGCCCGAGCAGGCCGAGCAGCAGCCACGTGGGCAGCGGCCAGGTCAGCGTGCCGTAGATCAGTCCGCCGACGACGGACGAGACGCCGAACACCACGACGACCACCGCGGCCCAGGGCACCTGACCGACTTCCCGCAGCGTGGCGACGATGGCGAGGTCGACGCCGCTGAGCAGCGTCGTGGCGCCGAACGCCATCGTCAGCGCGGCGATCATCGGGGCGCGCAGCCACTGCCGACGCGAGGGTCGCACCCCGGCTGCGGCGTCCGCCTCGCTCTCGGCGTGCATCGGTGGGTCGAGCAGGGCGATGCCGACGCCGCCGGCCAGGATCGCGGCACCGACCCCCCACGCCACCACGTCGGGGGACGTCGTGGCCGCGCCCAGGATCACCACCGCCGGCCCCACGATGTACGACAGCTCGCCCTGCACCGATTCCAGCGCGAACGCGGGTCGGCGCTGCTCCGGCGTCGTCATCGCGGCTATCGCCTGCCTGCTCACCGCCTGCGCCGGCACCATCAGCAGGCCCGCGACCAGACTGGCCACCAGCAGGAACTCGTACGGCAGGACCGGCACGCCCAGCCAGAACACGACCTGCGCGGTAACCGTCACCAGCAGGATGAGGCGCAGGCCCCGCGAGTCGACAACGCGGCCGAGCAGCGGCCCGCCGAGCGCCACTCCGGCGGTCAACGCCGCGGCCACGCCACCCGCCGCCGCGTAGCTCAGCTCCAGGTCCAGGACGACAAAGAGCGTCAGTGCCATCACATCAGCAGTTATCGCGGTGCGGGCGAGCAGCGAGACACCCAGCAGCGGTGCCATTCCTGGCACGGCGAGCACCTGCCGGTAGCCGGTCACCCGATCGACGCTAATTCGCTCCAGACGTCATCAGAAGACGTCAGTTTGTTGCGGCCGGCATAATGAATCCTTATGGCCAGGGTTCTTGAGACGGCTCTGCTGCGGTCGTTCGTCGCCGCCGTGCGGGAGGGCAGCATCAGCCGTGCCGCGACCGCGATCGGGCACACCCAGCCCGGTCTCAGCCAGCAGTTGCGCAGGCTCGAGGGCGTCGTCGGCCGTCCGCTGCTGCACCGGTCGTCGACTGGCGTCTCACCGACCCGGGCGGGGGAGGAACTCCTGCCCTACGCCGAACGCATCCTCGCACTCTCCGCACAGGCCCTCGCCGAAACCGGACGTACGCTCACCGGTCACTGCGGCGTCGGGTTACTCGAGGACCTCGCCGCGTCCCAGCTCCCGCAGGCACTCGCCGACCTCGCCCGGCTGCACCCCGGCGCGACGCTGGAGGTGCTCAGCTGTTCCAACTCCGCCATGCGGGAGGCCTACGACGCCGGCCGGGTCCACCTCGTCCTCGACGCGTTGCCGGACATCCCCGGGCCGCCGCGCTGGACGGTGCGATCCCCGCTGGTCTGGGCGACCGGGCAGGGTGTGGACGTGGCCGCCGATCCGCTGCCGGTGGTGTTGTTCTCCAACCCCTGCTCCTGGCGTACGTCCGTGCTCGACACGCTGGAGCGCGCCGATCGGCGCTGGCGGGTCGCGTTCGAGAGCAACAGCCTGGTCGGAGTGCTCGCCGCGGTGCGGGCCGGGCTCGGCGTCGCGGCGCTCATGCCGGCGAACCTCGAACCGGTCATGATCTGCCGGGACAGCGATACCCTGCCCGTCCTGCCGGACGTCGAGTTCGGCCTCGCACGGCACCCACGGACCGAGGGTGATCCGCTGATCGACGCCGTGGAGACCGCGCTCCGTCGCATCGTCTGAGCACCCGCCCGCGTCGTCGGGCCGGCGGGTCACCCACCCCCTGAGCTGACGACCGCCATCATGATCAACATGCGCCGCCGCCGCTGACTCAGCAGCGCGAAACAGGCGGTGAGCACCACCAGTTCCGCCTCGGCCCACTCGCCGGTGACGTCGACGCGGATCGGCCCACCCGATCGGCGAGAAAGACGCACCGCGACGCGGTGCCCGTCGCGTACCAGCTCACCGCCGCCACGACCGGGCGACCAGCGCGCCACCCCGCCGGGCCCCGGCACGTGTGACCGACTCGGGTCGAGCCGCACCGCCACGCCGTGCTCGCCCCGGGCGATGAACCCGATGCGTCGGGGGCCGGTCGGTTCGACCGTCCAGAGGCCGGTGCCGGTGCGGATCTCACCGCACCGCCAGGTCCAGCCGGTACGCAGCGAGGCGCGCGGCCCGGAGTCGAGGACGAAGGCCCCATCCTGCTTGCGTACGGTCAGCGCGGTCATCGGTCCAGCCCCTTCGGGCGCGGCCGGGACAGGCCGAGGATGACAACGACGCCGACGCTCAGGTGCAGCAGCGCGAGGGTCGCCATCGCTCCCCCGCCGACGCCACTCGGCGGCCCGACCACGAGCGACAACAACAGGACCGCGACCGCGACCGAGGTCCACCAGACCCGGGGTCGGGTGGTCCGGCGTTCCAGTACCGCGAGCAGCGCCCAACCGGCCAGCGCCGCGACCGCGGCGGCCACGACGACCGCGGCCACGGTGATCTGCCGGGTCGAACTGCCAGATCTGACCGTCAGGTCGACGCCCGCCACCGAGTGCAGGAGCGCGAACTCGGCCGCCGCCACCAGGATCGCGCCGGCCACCACCGTGGCTCGTCGCGGAAACACATTGTTCGTCATGCTCCGAGTGTGTGGAGCGGGGTCGGTTGGAAACGTCGGTCCGGACGCCGCGGCGGGTACGTCCGCTGGCGCTTGGGCGTACTACTAAAGGAGGTGGTCCGCCCCGTCGCGAGCCCAGTAGCCTGCGCGAATGGATGCGGCGACGTGCGAGGTAGCGCAGCCGAGGACGTGGCGTTTCGTCCCGGTGGGTGTGACGACCGCGGCGATCGGCGTCCTCGTCGCGACCATGCTGTGGTCCGCCGTCCGTTCCAGCTCCGCCGCCCTGGTCGGCATCGACGTCGCGCTGGCGGTGGCCGCGCTGACCCTCGTCCCGGTGGTCGTCCGCCGCCCGGAGATCGGTGGCGTGCTGGCCGGCCTGCTTGTCGCGCTCTCTCCGGTGGCCACGCCGGTGGCCAGCTTCGCGGTGCTGTTCACGGCCCGCAACCGGCCGTTTCGGCAGGCAGCGGCGACAGCGGCGGTCGGCGTGGCGGGCGAGGCGGCGCAGGCGCTCTGGCGGCCGGTGCCCAGCCTGCCGTACGGCTGGCGGCTGCTGCTGATGGCGATCGCCTACGCGGCCCTGCTCGGCTGGGGCACCTGGGCGCAGGCCCGGCACGCCCTGCTGGCAGCGCTGCGGGATCGGGCCCGGCGGGCCGAGCAGGAGCAGGAACGACGGGTCGTCGAGGCGCGGGCGGCCGAGCGCAACCGGATCGCGCGGGAGATGCACGACGTGCTGGCCCACCGGCTGTCACTGCTGGCGGCGGCCGCCGGCGCGATGGAGTACCGGCCGGACGCCGCGCCCGAGCGGCTCAGCGCCGCCGCCGGGGTGATCCGGGCCAGCGCGCATCACGCCCTCGACGAGCTGCGCGAGGTCATCACGCTGCTGCGCAGCGACGACGCCGAGTCGCCGACCGACGCGCCACCCGGGCAGACCCTCGCCGACCTGCCGCGCCTGATCGACGAGGCTCGGGCCGCCGGGCAACAGATCGACGTCGACGACCCGCTCGGCCCGCCGGTCGAGATTCCCGCGGCGGTGGGCCGCACCGCGTACCGGATCGCCCAGGAGGCACTGACCAACGCCCGCAAGCACGCAGCCGGCCAACCGGTCCGGCTGGTGCTCGGCGGCGCGCCCGGCTCCGGTCTGCGCATCGCGGTGAGCAACCCGACCACGCCCGGCAGCGGTGCCACCGGCAGCGTCGGCACGGGCCTGATCGGACTCGCCGAACGGGCCGCGCTCACCGGTGGTCGCGTCGCACACCACGTCGACGCCGCGGGGCGGTTCCACCTCACCGCGTGGCTGCCATGGCCGACGTGACGGGTCCGATCCGGGTCGTCATCGTCGACGACGATCCCCTCGTCCGGGGAATGCTCACACTGATGCTCGACGGCGCCGACGGAATCGTCGTCGTGGGCGAGGCCGCCGACGGCGCCACGGCGATCACCGCCGTGGACAGGCATAAGCCCGACGTGGTGCTGATGGACATCAGGATGCCCGGCGTCAACGGCATCACCGCCACCGAGCGCCTGCGTCGCCGCCACCGGCCGCCCGAGATCATCGTGCTCACCACGTTCGACACCGACGAGCACGTGGTGCGCGCCCTCCGCGCCGGGGCCAGCGGCTTCCTGCTCAAGGACACCCCGCCGGAGCAGATCAGCCAGGCGGTCCGCGCGGTCGCCGCCGGCAACCCGATGCTGTCTCCGGGCGTGACGCGCCGCCTCATGCAGCGGGTCGCGTCCGGCGCCGCGTCCCAGGAGCGGGCGCGCGAGCGGTTGGCCCTGCTCACGCCCCGGGAACGGGACGTCGTGCTGGCCATCGCGCAGGGGCGCGCCAACGCCGAGATCGCCAGCGAACTACTGATGAGCGTGACGACGGTGAAGGCCCACGTCTCGCACATCCTGACCAAGCTGGATCTCGACAACCGTACCCAGATCGCCCTGCTCGCCCACGACGGCGGGCTCCTCTGACCGGTCCGCCGCGCTCGGACCCGGGGTGCGACCGGGGAATGGCGGGGCCATCCGCACCCCAACGGATCGGGGATACTTCCGCCGTGCACAACGACCTCGACCAGATCGAAGCGGCATTCGTCGGCACGCCACTTGCCGGTCTGCCGATCGGGCACGGCCCGTCGGGCAGCGTCCTCGTCGCCGACGTCGACCCCGAGCGCCTGCGGGATGCCTGGCAGGCAGCCGACGCACTGGTGCCGGTCATCGGACGGCTGCCGGTTCTGGTCACCGACGACGTCGACGACGAGATGACAATTCGGCAGGAGCCCGAGCGGGGTCCGTCGGTGTCGGAGCTGCGCGCGTTCGTCGAGGCCGCGCGGTCCTCCGAGCCCTGGCTGGCCTACCGCCACCACAGCGAGGACCACGTGGCCGACGAGGGCGAGGTGGAGTACCACGCGCGGGGCGCGGCCGGTGTCGACCTGATGGCCCTGGTGTCGGATGTGGTGCTGCCGACTCCGGTCCCCGAGCTGGAGCGGACGCTGTACGAGCGACTGCTCACCGACACCGACCTGCACGCCCAGGTGCTGGACAGCGTGCGGTTGGTGACGCAGTTCGACTACTGGTACACCCCGGACAGCGTTCTGCTCATGTTGCTGCCCACCACCGACGTCCGCGCTTGCGCGTACTGGCTGGACTTCTTCGGTGCGCTGACCCTGGAGGACCAACAGGAGCTCGCCGAGGTGCTGACGCAGTGGCGGCACCGGTGGGATGCCCGTCTGGTCGCGTCGTGGGGCACCATGCTCCAGTTCCAGGTGGGTCGTCGCCCGACGCCGGGCGACGACGCGTGGGTCGCCGCCGGTCAGCTCCAAGCGCTCGCCCCGAACCTCGAGCTGAGCCGGTGGGAGGTCGCCGTTGCCCTGTCGGCCGGCGACGCGTGGTTCGTGCACAATCGCCCCTGACCTGGACGTGCATCCGAACGGCGCCTCGTTCTTCCTGAAACCGGGGTGTCCGGGCTCGACGGACACCCCGGTTTCACCAAAGCCGTGCCGATGCCGAGGTCCTGGATCAGGAGTCGACGGGGACGCTGGTCGTAGTGCCGTCGGCGCCGGTGACACGGACGTCGGTGGCGCTGGCGGGTAGGAGTGCCGCGTTACGGCCGGCGTCCTGCCACTGACCGTCGCCGACCCGGTAACTCAGCGCCGACCCCTCGGCGGCGACGAAGGTGCCCTGGTCGTCGGGCAGTCCCAGCCGGACCGGCAGGGGTGCCCGCCAGTCCACGGTCGCGCTGGCCACCGCCTCGAAGGGCAGGTTTCTGCCGGCGAGCAGGGCGATGACACGGGAGGGGTCGTCGTCGTACTGGATGGTTTCCACGAGGAGCCGCCGACCGTCGGGGGTCGCCCCGTAGACCGACAGACGGGGTGATCCGTTGTACGTGTGCACGCCCACCGGGTCGAGGTAGTCGGCGATGGCCTCGGCGGGCGCGCTCACCTCTTCGGCAGCCGGATCGACTCCCCACACCTGCTCGGTGCCGGGCAACGTGTGGCGGAGAAGCGGTGCCGCCGGCCGGTCCTTCCCATCGGGAAAGAGGATCAGCGACGTGTTGCCGATGTGGAGCGCGTTCATCCGGCTCACTGGCGTCCTGGCGAGCGCGACGGTGAGCTTCGTGCGCTGTGGGGGCACCGACAGCGCTGCCGCACCGTCGCGGAACGCCACCGGCGTGAACGTCCGCTCGACCTTGCCACCGGGCAGATAGCGCAGTTCCGCGGAGAACTCCACCGCCTGTCCGAAGTCGAGGACGAGGAGCACGTCGCGTTGGGATCCGAGCAGTGTGGCCTGTTCGAGGCCATCTGTTCCCGAACCGTCAAGCCGCGTCAGGGTGCCGATGCGTGGGCCGTCGGCGGTGGGTTCGACGAACCCCACCGACCTGTCGTTCGTGGTGTCCCCGGCGACGTAGGCGGCCGGGCCAGCGGGTGTGTTACCGGCCCAGACAACGTGCGGCTCGCCGCGCGTCCCCTCTCCGATCTGCTTGAGATGACGCTCCCACGCCTCGCGGACCTGCCGCAGGTATCCGTCGTCGGCGGCCAGGTCACCGCGTGTGGGCTCGTCGAACAGCGGCGCGACGACCGGCGCCTCACCTCCTTCACCGGTCAGCCGGAGCCCACCGGCCACGGGGATGGCCACCACGGCCGCGCAGACGGCCGCCAACACGGCCCGGCGGCGCACCACCCGGCGCCGCCCGCCCCGGCGCACCGCACCGAGCAGACCCGCCGGGGCGACCAGGTCGTCCGTCGCGCGTTGCAAGATCTCGCGCACGTCAGTGTCGTTCCTCGTCATCGCGAACCCCCGCTTTCCGTGATGGGCATGGCGAGACTCGACTCCGCCAGCACCTCCCGCAGCCGCGCCAACCCTCGGGAGGCGTGACTCTTCACCGCGCCCTCGGAGCAGGCCATCGCCGCCGCGACGTCGGCGACCGGCAGATCCTCCAGGTAACGGAGCACGACCACGGCCCGCTGCCGGGCCGGCAACGTCCGCAGCGCCCCGACGACCAGCTCGCGAACCGCGACGGCGTCGGCATGGTCTCCGGCAACCCCGTCGTGGTCACCGAGCGCCCGTTCCGGACGTCGGGCACGCCAACGCCATCGATTGATCGACCGATTGACCAGCGCACGTCGGGCGTACGCCTCCGGGCTGCTCTGCACCCGACGCCAGCGGACGTACACCTGCTCCAGCACCTCCTGAAGCAGGTCCTCCGCCGCGTGCCGATCCCCGGTCAACAGGAAGGCGACCCGTAACAGCACCACCGACCGGGCGCGCACGAAGTCATCGAACTCCGCCCCACGCGAATCACTCATCCGACCTCCCGGGCCTCGTCAACCAGCAAGACACCGCGTCGGCCCACGAGGTTTACCGGTCCGGCGAATCCATCTCCTCGGCCCACCGCCGCCCGATCCGGTCGGGGGCACCCACTCATACCAGGAGTGTCAGCCACGGACCACGAGCAGACCGGTCGCGGGGTTTCGCCGGCTGTCGCTGGCGGGTAGCGGATGGTTCATGAACCGCAATCTCGTCAAGGCCCTCCAGGTTGCCTGGGAGCTGCCCGAGTTCCGCAGCGGGCTGCGCCACCTCATCGATCTCGACGAGGTGGCGCTGCTGCTGGCCACGCTGTCCGTCGCGGACCACGATCGTGAGGTCGAGCGCAGCCTGTTGAACCTGCTGCGGTCCGCCCTGGACACGACCGAGATTCGGGGAGCCGTGCTGCTGCTACTGGAGCAGGACGAGGTACGTCGGCCGCTCGTCGCGGCGGCGGTGGAGCCGCTTGCGGACCGGCCGGGTCAGGCTGCCGCCATCGCCTCGGCGGCGGAGGATCCCGTGGTGCGGCGTGAGATGCGCGCGGTGCTGGACAGCGCCAAGGTACGCGAGCTGATCTGGCAGGCGATCGACAACCAGGTCGGCGACAACCGGTTCGGCCTGATCCGGCAGGTGGCGGTGCTGTTCGTACGGCATCCGAGCGTCCGGCGGCTGGTGTGGGCCATGCGCCGGCACGGGGTGTTGCGCGAACTACGCCGTAACCCCTGAGCTGCGTCGGTCCACCCAGCGGACGGCGGACGACCGTGAGCTGACGGCCTCTCATTCCGGCCGGCCGAAGTGGTGCGTGAGCGAGGCGCGCAGCGTGTCGGCGTCTCCGGCGGACCAGGCGACGAAGCAGTCGGGGCGCACGAGCAACGCCGTCGCGGTCGTGCCCTCCAGCGCGCCGGTGACCACGTCGACGCGGTCTCGCCACGGTGCGGCGACCTCGGCGTAGGCACCCGTGGAGTCCAGCAGCAGCGGCCGGGCGGCGCGGGTCAGCTCGGCGAGGCGCACCGGGCCGTGGTGACCGTGCACGACCACGTCGGGTGCCGAGCGACCGGCCAACGGGTCGGCGGGGTCGGCGGGGTAGCGAACGTCCGCGCCGGACATCAACGCCGCGATGTGCCCGGTCACCTCCGGCTTGCGCAGCAGTTCGGCGAAGAGTTCCCGCAGGCCGGTGATCTCGTCGCCGGGACCGATGAGCGCCGACTGTGCCTGGGTGGACATGACGACCCGTTCGGCGACCGGGCGACGCTCGCTCTCGTACGTGTCGAGCAGGCCCTGCGGCGCCCAGCCGCGGACCGTGGCGGCAAGCTTCCAACCCAGGTTGACGGCGTCCTGCAGGCCCAGGTTGAGGCCGGGACCGCCGATCGCGGGGTGCACGTGCGCGGCGTCGCCGACCAGCAGCACCCGGCCGGCGCGGTAGCGACCGGCGATGCGGGTGTTCTGACCGGTCAGCCGCCGCAGCAGGCCGGGGCCGTCCGGCGCGCCGACCGGGACGTCGGCGCCGAGCACCCGGGCGACGCTGGCGCGTAGCTCCACCAGGCTCATCGGGGTCTCGTCGGTCGGCTGCGTGTCGAGCCACTCCGTCGTGCTCAGGATCGCCGGACGGCCGGGGAACGGCGCCCACACGATCAGACCGCGTGCGGTGCGGGTGTGCAGGAACGGCGGGACGACGCCGAAGCCGGGGACGCTCAGACCGCCGGTCTCGGGATCGAGGGATGACGCGGGGATGGTCACGGTCGCGGTGCGGGAGACCGACCGGTCGTTCGTGACGCCGGGAAAGTCGATGCCGGCGAGGCGGCGCACCGCGCTGCGGCCACCGTCGGCGCCGACGAGGAAGCGGGCGCTGAGCTGCGTACCGTCGGCAAGGCTTACCTCGACCGCGTCGGTGCGTTGGCGGAGGTCGACGACCTCGTGGCCGCGGCGCAGGTCGACGCCGAGCTCGGCGGCCCGGGCGGTGAGGGCGGCCTCGAGCTGGGCCTGCGGTGCGCCGAGCACGTAGTGCGGGTTCTCCGCGAGCATCGTGAGATCCAGCGGAAACGCGCCGAAGGTGAAGGCTGGTTGCGGGCTCGGCGGGGTGCTCCCGCCGCTGAGCCGCGCGTAGAGGCCGCGGCGGTCGAGCAGGCGGACGACCTGGCCGACGAGACCGTTGGCGCGGGGCTCGCCGGTGGGCGTGGCCTGACGTTCGAGGACGACGGGGTGGACGCCGGCGAGGGCCAGTTCGCCGGCGAGCATGAGACCGTTGGGACCGGCTCCGACGATGAGGACATCGATCACTGTGGTGATCCTTTCGGGGCATGCGTCATCGCCACGGCAGGCGCGGCACGCGGCCGGCCCGCCGCGGGGTGACGCGGCTGAGGACGTGGGTGAGGCGGTACGTGAGCGGAGGCCGGGCCTCAGCGGGGCGGCGCCGGGAGGCCGGCGGCGAGCTGGGTGAAGGCGTCGGTGATGAGGCGCTCGATTGGGGTGGGCGGGTCGGCGCTGTCGAGATAGTGCTGCATGGCGACGGCGACGGCGGCACTGGTGGCAGCCGCGACGAGCCTCGGATACATGTCGGTGGCGAGGTCGGTGCCGGTGCGCTCGGCGACCGCGGCGGCCAGCTCGGCCTCGGCGACCGCGACGGCCCGCAGCCGCTCGCCCTGGAGTGCGGGCTCGGCGAGCATGGTACGGACGCCGGCCACCCACTGGGCGTGCGCGGGGGATGGCATCGCCTCGACCTCGGGGCCGCGGGTGAACTGCTCCAGCGCGGCCTGAGTGAGCGCCGCCCAGAGCGGCTCGTCGGCCGGGCGTTCGCGCAGCGCGGCGGCGGTGCGCAGACTGCGGTCGAGATGGCGGGAGGCGATCGCCTCGGCCTTGCTGGAAAAGTAGTTGTTGAAGGTACGCGGGGACACCCCGGCCGCCTCGGCGATGTCCTCGACGCGGACGTTGTCGTAGCCGCGCTCGGCGGTGAGGTGGATCGCGGCCCAGCCGAGCGCCGCCCGCGTCTCGGCCTTCTTGCGCTCCCGCAGCCCCGTCATGCCACCACGGTAGCACTTCTTGCGCGGCACGCAAATATGCGTACCACGCAAAATTGTTCCGACCGCCTCAGCGGTCCGCCTCCGGCTGACCGGAGTCGCGGATCGCCTCCACGCATCTGGCCAGCAGGTCACGGAGTTGGAGGCGCTCGGCGGGGCTCAGCGCGTCGGCGATCCGCCGTTCGATGCGCACCGCTTCGCGATCGCACCGCTGCAGCGTGGTGTGACCCTTATCGGTGAGGCTGGTCTCCAGAACGTGCCGGTGCCAGGGGTGCGCCGAGCGTCGCACCAGCCCTCGATCCTCCAGCGCCTTGAGGACGCCGGTCATGGCCTGGGGCGTCACCAGGCAGGCTCGCGCCAGCGCGGCTCCGGACATACCGGGGTTGTCGGCGAGGGCGAACAGTGCCGCGTACTGAGCGACAGTCAGCTCGGCCGGACGCAGCGCCGCGGCCTTGGCCGCCATCAGCGCCTGTTCGGCGCGCTTGATGTCGAAGCCAAGGCGCTCGTCGGCAGGCATTTCCACCAGCAGATGGTAGCGGGATTGAACAGTTGTCAAGAGGATTGCTATCGTCAAGGTCTTGATAGGCATCAAGATGCGGAGGCATTGTGCGAGACAGGGTCGTACTGATCACCGGCGCCACCAGCGGCGTCGGCTACCACCTCGGCCGTGACCTCGCCGTGCGAGGAGCCACGCTGCTGCTGCACGGCCGGGACCAGACCCGGCTCGACGCCGTCGCCCGCGAGCTGCGCGCGTTGACGCCGGACGTGCGTACATACCTGGCGGACCTGGCCGACCTCGACCAGGTCCGCGCTCTGGCAGCACGCGTACGCGAACGCGAACATCGGCTTGACGTACTGGTCAACAACGCGGCCGTCGGCGCGACCGACCCGACCCGACGCGACGTGAGCCGACAGGGCCACGAGCTGCTTCTGGCCGTGAACCATCTCGCGCCCTACCTGCTCACCACCGAACTGTTGCCGCTCCTGACCGCGTCCGCCCCGGCCCGTGTCGTGAACGTGGCGTCGATGGGTCAGGCCCGCGTCGACCTCGACGACCTCGGCTTCGAGAACGGCACCTACGACGCGGTCGTCGCGTACTGCCGGGCGAAGCTCGCGATGATCATGTCCACCTTCGACCTGGCGGCCGAGGTCCCGGCCGACGTCGTGACAGTCAATGCCGTGCACCCCGCCCACCTCATGGACACCCGAATGGTGCACGCGAGCGGCTTCACCCCGATCACCACCGTCGACGCCGGGGTGCTGCCGACACTGCGGCTTGTCGCGGACCCAGCTCTGGACGGAGTGTCCGGCCGCTACTTCGATCGCTTCGACGACGCGCCGGCCCACCAACAGGCCTACGACCTGGCCGCTCGGCAGCGCCTCGCCGCCGCGACCCAGGCGCTCGTGGCCGCGCGCTAGTAGGTGAAGGTCCAGAGGAAGTAGAAACCGGGTGCGTTGGGGCCGTACTGCCGGTACTCGCAGTAGTACCAGCTCCACAGACCGGTCCGGACGCCCTCGCTGCCATAGCTGTTGCAGAACTGGCCGTCGGAGTAGACATTGCGCAGCGTGCCGCCCTGCGGGTCCGCCGCAGCCGGAGTGGCGCCGGTCCCGACCAGCCCACCCAGTGTGAGCGTCACCGCCACCACCAGGGTCGCCCATCTGCGTCCGCGCATGAAGTCTCCTCCCACCACCGTCCGCGGCGCACCGACGCTCCCCGTCGAGCCAGGGCCGGGACATCGAAGTTTGTGAAAGTAAGGCTTACATGGACGTGCGCGATCCGATTCCCGACAACGGGCGACGCTACCGCGATGATCCGCCAGCGTGATCTCCATCGAACGGCCATCCGCCCTGGCCACGCCGCGTCAGCCCGAGACGCTCACCGCGCCGCCAGCAGTACGGTGGGCCGCGACCAGCGCGGGTACGATCCGAGCCACCGTCGCGACAGGAGCGGGGAAGGACCGGCTGATGAGCACCGATGAAACGCTCGCCCGCATCAACGAGGGCGTGCAGTTGCATCACCAGCACGGCCAGCGTGAAGCCGCTCGTGACCTGTTCGCAGAGATCTGGGACGACATCGGCGGCGAGGGAGGCGATCCCCTGCATGTCTGCGTCCTCGCGCACTCGATGGCCGACGTGCAGGACGACGCCCGCCAGGAGTTGGTCTGGGACCAGCGAGCGCTCGCGGCGGCCGATCTGCTCACCGAGGCGCGAGTCGCGCAGGCCGGCGTGCCGATGTCCGTGGCGGCCCTGTACCCGTCGTTGCATCTCAACCTGGCGGACTGCTATCGCAAGCTCGGCGACCTCGGCCGTGCCCGCGACCACCTCCAGCGTGCCGAGGCGGGGATCGACGCGCTTGGCGATGACGAGTACGGGGAGCTGATCAGGAGCGGCCGGGATCGGCTGGCGCACCAGCTGGCGACCACTGAGTAGGCGTATCGCCGGCAGACCCCGGGTGGAAGCTGCTCCCCCGGTGGCCGAGGCGCGAGCAGGCGGGAGGGGTCAGGCTCGGTCGATGAGATCGAGGCCCGTCAGGTCGGCCGAGAGCGCCCAGAGCCGGGCCGCCGTACTGCTGTCGTCGGGGCTGCCGTCGGTGACCTGGCAGTCCGCGCAGTAGTCGCCGCCGTACGCGTCGAGGTGGGGTGAGGTGGCGGCCCAGACCTGGGTCGCCGCGCCCTGCTCGACGGTCTTGAACAGGCCCGGCGCGGGAGTGCCGTCCGCGTCGATCCAGCCGGCGGCGACCATCTCCTCGACCGTGAGGTGTCGTTGCAGCGGCGTCTGGATGTAGCCCGGGTTGACGGAGAAGGCGCGGACCCGGTGCGGTCTGCCGAGCAGGCCGAGGTGGCGGGCGAACAGGATGTTCGCGAGCTTGGACTGCGTGTAGGCCTCCCATTTGTCGTAGCCGCGCTCGAACTGCACGTCGTCCCACCGAATCCGCCACGACGGGTCGCGGCCGGAAGCGACCGAGACGACACGGGCAGCACCGGAGGCGGCGAGCGCCGGCCACAGCAGATTCACCAGCGCGTAGTGACCGAGGTGGTTGATCGCGAACTGCGCCTCCCAGCCGGGCCCCACCCGCGTCTCCGGGCACGCCATGACCCCTGCTCCCGCGACCAGGATGTCGAGGGCCGGATGCCTGCGGAGAAACCGTTCGGCGAACGCCCGGACGGAGGCGAGGTCGGCGAGATCGACCTGGTCGACCTCGACCCCGGCTGCGCCGGCGAGCGCCTGCCGGGCCGCGTCCGGCCGACGGGCGGGGACGACGACGCGAGCCCCGGCCTGGGTGAGCGCGCGGGTGGTGGCGAGACCGAGGCCGGAGTAGCCGCCCGTGACGACGGCGGTCCTGCCGGTGAGGTCGACGCCGGCGAGGACGTCTCCGGTCGTGCTGTGGGCGCCGAACCTGGTGTGGGTCATCTCGCTGGTCATGCCGGCGACGCTAGGCGCTAGACCGTGGTCTAGGTCAACGGGCTACGGGCTACCGACTACGGTCGGGGCTGTGTCGGACAGGGACCTGAGCATCGGACAGGTGGCGCAGCGCACCGGGTTGAGCGTGCACACCCTTCGGCTCTACGAGCGTAAGGGTCTGCTGGCCAGCGAGGTGCGGCGGGACGGATCCGGCAGACGTGTCTACAGCACCTGGGATGTGCAGTGGTTGGCGAACTGCGTGAAGTTCCGCGCCTCCGGGATGCCGCTCGCGACGATCGGCCGCCTGGCCCAGCTCGTCCGCGAGGGCAGCGGCAACGAGGCCGAACGACTCGAACTGCTCCGCGATCACCAGCGGCACATCGCCGAGCAGCTCGCGCAGCTGAGCGACTGCCTCGATCTCGTCAACGGCAAAGTGGCCAGCTATGAGGAACACCTCGCCGCCGGCGCGACCGGAGATCCCTGGCAGTAGCAACCTCGGCCCGCAGCGCACGCGCAACGGTGCGGAACCGCGCCTTGGTCGACGTCCACATCCGCAGCTGTCCGGGCAGAATCTCGGGATGAGTAACCGCGAAGAGGTGTTGCAGGGGAACGTCACCAGCGGGGTCGTGCGAGTCGGCGACACCGTTCGACGACCCGTCGGACCCTGGACGGAGATGGTCGACCTGCTGCTCGACCACCTGCACGCCGTCGGGTTCACGGCGTGCCCTCGCCCGCTGGGCCGGGACGAGCAGGGCAGGCAGGTGCTGGAATACGTCCCGGGCGAGATGGGTGCCGAGTCCGGCACCTACCCCGCCACGGAACTGCGCTCGATCGGGCGGCTGCTGGCGCACCTGCACGAGGCGCTGGCCAGCTTCGTACCGCCGGCCGGCGGGAGCTGGAACCAGGTCATCCCGCCGGACCGGGAAGAGATGATCTGCCACAACGATGTAGCACCATGGAACCTGGTCAGGTCGGATCGGGGCTGGGTGCTGATCGACTGGGACGGGGCCGCGCCAGGCTCGCGACTGTGGGACCTCGCGTACGCGGCCCAGAGCATGGCCGGCCTCCGCGCGGACCGGCCGGTGCCGCAGTCCGCGGCACGGCTGCGCGCGTTCGTCGACGGCTACGGCCTCGATGACGCATCCCGTCCGGCGCTGGCCGTCCTGTTGGGCCGCCGCGCCAGAGCCATGTACGACCTGCTGCGCGAGGGCGCCCGCCACCAGCGTCAGCCGTGGGCCAGGATCTGGACCGAGGACGGTCCCTACTGGCTGGCAACTGCCGACTACCTCGACGCGCACCGCGACGCCTGGCTCGCCGGGCTGGAGTGAGCAGAGCGGGGTCGGCGGTACCCAGGCGCCGCACCGATGCCGGACGATGTGCGGTGGTTCGGCACCGGGACCGCCGCGAGCCGCGAGGATCCACACGCACGATGAGAGGATTTCAGACGTGGCAGCCGATGCACCGCGCACTCCACAGCAGCGCAAGCGGGACACCCTCGCCCGCCTCGACCGCGACCTGGACGCGTGGGTCGCCTCAGCCGACCGGGACGGCAACGCCCACCTGGTGCCGCTCTCCTTCCTCTGGGACGGCGTGACCCTCACCCTGGCCACAACCGAGTCCAGTCCGACCGCGCGCAATCTGCGTGCCTCGGGACGAGTGCGGATGTCGGTAGGCACGACCCGCGACGTGGTGCTCATCGACGGCACCGTCGAGACGTTCTCGCGCGTGACCGTACCGGTCGATCTGGCCAACGCCTTCGCCGCGAAGCTCTGGGACGCTCGGGTCGGCGCAACCCCCTACGCGTACTTGCGAGTGACGCCTCGCCGGATTCAGGCGTGGCGGGAGGAGAACGAACTTGCCGGTCGGGACCTGATGCGTGCCGGTCAGTGGCTCGTCTGAGCGTCGGACCCGGCGGTTATCGGAGATGACGTCGCATCCAGGCCAGTGTGGCGTCGGCGATCGCACGCCAGCCGGTGTCGATCGGCATCGAGTGCCCGCGGTCGGGGAACTCCTGGTAGTCGGTGACCGCCGAGGAGGCGCGATACCGCTCGACCGTGGCCCTGACGACGGCCGCGGGCGCACTGTGGTCCCTACCGCCGGCCACCATGAGCAGTGGTCCCCGGGCCGGGTTGGCAGCGTCGATCGCGGCCGGTGAACGTCGGGAGAGGTTCGCGGACACCAGCTCGAACACCGGCCTGCCGGGTGACGGGATGACCCACTGCCGGTACAACCGGTCGGATTCGAGTGCGGTGAGCGCGTTGCCGTGGCTGTAGCGGAACTGCCGATCGGTCAGCGATACCGCCCCCCGCCGGTTGGCCGGGTTGCGCAGCAGGGGCCAGCCCACCGGAATGCTCGACGGCGCGCGGTTCGCCACACCTCTGATGGGTGGAGGTTGCAGCGCCACCGCCGCCGCCGCGAGGTCCTGATCGAGGAGGCGCTGCGCCACCAGGCCGCCGGTCGAGTGGCCGACGACGACCGGCCGTTCGCCGAGCGTGCCGATGATCTGCGCGTAGTGCGCGACGATGTCGTCGATGCCGACACCAGCGACCCGGTCCGGCTCGTGCCGCGCTTCTGCGACCGTGCTCGGTTCACCCGGCCAGCCTGGATTCAGGGGGTCATGTCCCGCCGTCCGGAACAGCTCGACCCAGCTGGCCCAGGACGTGGCGTGCAGGAACATGCCATGGACGAACACCACGGGCGTACCTGTCGCTGCCATCTCTCCCCCTCCCGAGGGCACCCACCCTACGAACCGGCGTGGCGGGATGTCGTCCCTCGGCCGAGGGACGACATCCCGCAGACGGGTGACGGCAGGCACGCCGCGCGGTCCGCGACAGACCCGGATGTACGCGTCGGGTCGGGCCCGTCGAGGTGAGCCGTACGATCCTGGGCATGCCTGACGCCGCGGCGCGGTTCGCTCAACTCGCCAACGAGTACGAGCCCCGGAAGCGGGCAGCGACCGCACTCGTGGAGGTCTGGGACTGGTACACCTGGCCGGGCCTCGATCTGCGCCCGCTGCGCTTCGAGCGGGCCCTGCTCAGGCCCGGGCGTCGGCTGGAGGCCCGCCCCTCGGGGGATGTGGACGTCCTGCGACTCGGGTTCGATGCTCAGGGCCGGGTGTCCGTGGTCGAGGAGTACAGCGGTTTCCTGCACGGCCGCCTGCACCAGGAGACGTTCTTCCGGCACGGCGACGAGGTTGTCGAGGTGGCGCACTTCGACACGGACGGGCCGATCTACCTGCACGAGTACCGCTTCGACGACGGGTTGATGCGCTCGGCGGACATGGTCGCGCGCCGGGGCTCGGGCCGGGAGTCGTACGCGTACACCGACGGGCGGATCAGTCGCGTCGAGGTCGAGCACCACGGCCGCCCGCCTGCCGTACTCCTTGCCGAGCATGACGACGACGGCCTGCTCCGGCTCGTCGAGGCCACGGGCAGGCAGTCGCGGGAGCTCTACGTCCGACCACCGGCGGGCTTCGATCTCGACACGGCGTGCCACGCCCTGGAAGACATGTTGGTGGCACTGATTCCGGCCGCGGCGGCACGGCTGCCCGTCGACGATCCCATCGCCTGCCTCGCCCTCGGCTACGCCGGGCCGGCGCAG
The DNA here is from genome assembly GCF_040649655.1 of Micromonospora sp. NPDC048905. Taxonomy (NCBI): domain Bacteria; kingdom Bacillati; phylum Actinomycetota; class Actinomycetes; order Micromonosporales; family Micromonosporaceae; genus Micromonospora; species Micromonospora sp. NPDC048905. The sequence goes on from NZ_JBEZFV010000001.1 coordinate 668,026, forward strand.
CTGTCGCTCGGAATCAGCGCCGCCACCGCGGCGGAACGGGCCGACCTGCGCACGGTGGACGCCCGCGCAGCCTGGTCGCCGGAGGACTTCGAGGCCAGCACCGACATCGACCTCGACGACACCGGACCGGCGCGGCTGATCCGGCAGGAACTCACCCTCCTCGACGCCGACGACCCGGACGTCTCGGCCGGATCCGAGATCCTCCGACGACTGTGCTGCTCGGCCGCGGCTCGGCTGAACCTGCGCGACTGGTCGGCGACGCTGCCAGTCACCGACGATTTCGTCGTGTACGCCGTCGACCTCGAACTGGTCGACCTGGACCGGAACCTGACCAGCTGCCTGCCACCGGACCGACTCGCCCTGCTCCGCGAGCGGGGCCTGTGGTAGCGGCTCACCCCGCCCGTCGGACTTCTTACCGAACCGTGACGTGCCCGGCGACCGTTGACCGTTGACCGCGCGTCGGCCCGTACCGACTGGGGACAGCACATCACCGGAGCCGTTTACGGCTTTGAGGAGATTCCGATGAACCGCAGGAAGAACGGGACCGCACTGGTCCAGACCCGGCCGGTCCGGATCGCGCTGGCCGTGATGGTGCTGGCGGCCACCGGTGCGCTCACCGCCACCTTCGTCTCCAGTGGCGGCAAGGGCACCGCGGACGCCGCCACCAGCCTCGACCAGTTCGTGCCGATCGAGAACGTGCCACCGAACGTGCGGAACCCGAGGCCGGCCGCCGGCGCGTCGACCGGCCGGTTCACCGTCGACTGCGGCACGAACAGGAACGGCAAGTTCAGCCCGGACAATCCGGTGGCCCAGCCCGGCATCCGCAACGGCGCCGAACACGTCCACGACTTCGTCGGCAACCTGGCCATCACCGCGAACTCCTCGGACGCCGATCTGGACGCCGCCGGCACCACCTGCCGCAACGGCGACAAGTCGTCCTACTTCTGGCCCGTGGTACGCATCGACAAGACCGTCCGCAGCGGCAGACAGGTCCAGCAGGCCCTCGCCCAGACCCAGCCCATGGTCGTCTGTCCCTCGGCCGGCAGGAGATTGCGGGCCGTCCCCAGCTCGGCCCGCAACACCGTCGACCGTCTGCTGGCCGAGCTGGATCGCCAGCAGGCCGCCGCGAACCAGCGGATGACCGCCAGCCGGGGCCGGATCGACGCCGCGTTCAACCGGGAGGTCATCGACGCGCTGCGGGCCCGCCGGGCCGTACTGCTCAAGGAGATCAGCACCACGATCACCGCCGGCGGTGGCAATCAGCCCGGCCTGGTCTCGCTTGTCGACTGTGACGTCAGCTACGACGACATGCACGCCCGCATGCCCGACAGCGCCCACCGGGCGAGCGCCAACGCCGCCCAGGCCGCGAATCCGCGGATTCAGTGCCCGGCCGTACGGGACCGGCTGCCTGGCGTACCCAATCGGGCTCTCGCCGAGGTGAACCGCAACCTCGACGAGCTCGACCGGCAGCTCTCCGAGGCCAACGAGCGCCTCGTCGGCAGCCGCGGCCAGGGCGGCCCGGCCTTCGTCGACAACGCCATCCTCGGGCCGCTGCGCGCCAAGCGGGCCGCGGCGCTCGACCGGATCGCCATCGCGATCGGGCGGCAGGCCGCCCGCCCGGCGGGTCTCGACGCACTCGCCGCCTGCAGGCTGGACCAGGCCCCCGCCACCCCGGCGGCACCGAGCAGCGCGCCCAGCGCACCCGCGGCGCTGCCCGATCCGCAGGGGCCCAACTTCGAACTACCCGGCAACACCGGCGGCATCGTCCGCCCGGCGCAGGTGTTGATCGAGTACCGCGGCAACCCGGTCAGCAAGGTGGTGCCGATGCCGAAGTTCCTCCGGGCTCTCACCGGCGACGCCAAGCCCACCAGCCGCGGTCCGGCCAACGCCCGTGCCACCTGGACCTGTTCCGGCTTCACCGACCGGCTCTCCGACAAGTACCCGATCTGCCCCACGGGCAGCCAGGTGCAGCGCGTCCATGACTTCCCCGGCTGCTGGGACGGTAGGAACATCGACAGCGACAACCACCGCAACCACGTCGCGTTCGCCGACAAGGCCACCGGCGCGTGCCCGCAGGGCTTCCAGGCGATCCCACAACTGCGGGTCACCGTGGCCTACGACATCGCCCGCAGCGTGCAGGTCAAAGGCCAGTACGCCCTCGACTCCTTCCCCGAGGAGAACCACAACCCGTTCTCCGACCACAACGACTTCGTCAACGTCAACTCCGTCCAGGCCATGCAGCGCATCGCCACTTGCATCAACAAGGGCAAGAACTGCTCCTGATGCCCCCGGGAAGTCTCCGCCCGCGCACTCGCACCATCCGGGGTACGGCTGGCACGGATGCTGAGCTTCCCGCTGCGCGGGCAGACCAGTCGGGGCGGAAAACAACCATCCCGATCGCTACACTCGCCGCAACGCCGGCACCGCCCGTGGACCTCGACCTGCGCCAATCCCCGACGAATGGAGACGCCTGTGACCCTCGACAAGGCGGCACCCCCCGGCATCGACCCCAACATTCCCAGCGTGGCCCGGGTCTATGACTTCTTCCTGGGCGGCAAGGACAATTTCGAGGTCGACCGCAAGGTCGCCGAGCACGCCCTGCGGATAACGCCGGACGGGCCGGCAGCCGGCCAGGCGAACCGTGCCTTCCTGCGTCGGGTGATTCGCTTCCTGGTCGCCGAGGCGGGCATCGACCAGTTCCTCGACATCGGATCGGGACTGCCCACCCAGGGCAACGTGCACGAGGTCGCCACCGAGCAGAACCCGAAGGCTCAGGTGGTGTATGTGGACAATGATCCCATCGTCCTGACCCATGGCCGGGCACTGCTCGCCGCGGAGGGCACCGCGACGGTGATCCAGGCGGACGCTCGCGCACCGCAGGAGATCCTCAACCATCCGGACGTACGTCGGGCCCTCGATTTTGACCGGCCGATCGGGCTGCTGCTGTTCGCGATCCTGCACCACCTCGGCGACGACGAGGATCCGCGAGCGGTGGCGGCGGCATTGATCGACGCGCTGCCCTCCGGCAGCTACGTGGCGATCTCGCACTTCCGCGACCCGGGCGACCGAGACCCCGAGGGCTCCCGCAAGGCCCGCGAGGTCGAGCGGGTCTTCAACGAGTCGCTGGGCACCGGCCGCTGGCGTACCGACGAGGAGATCCTCTCGTTCGCCGACGGACTCACGGTCCTGGAACCAGGACTGGTGCCGCTGGCCGAGTGGCGTCCAGATCCGGGTGCCCCCGCTCCCCAGCAGACCGACACCTATCACACGTTTGTCGGGCTCCTGGCCCGCAAGCCGTAGGCACCGATCCGGGGAGGTCCGTCGGCGGGAGCGCGCTCCGCCGGCGGACACACCGCCCTGCTTCCTGTCCACGACTCGTCCGCTGCTTGGAAACGCGACAGCCGACCAGCGCGAAGCCGGCCAGATAGTTCGTCAGCGCGCGCGAATGCCCCAACTCGTGGTGTGCGGCAACCGTCTCCCGACGTTAACTACGCCCACGCGGGCCTCGAGCTCCGGAGCCCCGACGGTAAGACGTTCCACTTCGCCGGGGAGGACAATCCCGACGAGGCCGTCGATGAGATCGCCGATCTGATTATCGACCTGCGACAGTTGATGATCGAAGACGACAGCGAGCCGTGGTACGGGTTCTCCATGACCGCACAGCGTGACGGCACCTTCACGGCCGACTTCTCGTACGAGCCTCCAACCGACTGATCAGCGCGGTTGTCGAAGGTATTGTCACCGGCATGTCGCTACCTGATCTGGTGCCGATTGCCCACGAACCGGGTTACCGCACCGACAGGGTGGGGCGGTACGCCGAGGGTCAGTTCTACGCGGGGATACACGGCGCCCATCGCGACGACGACCACGCGTCGGATCCGGACCGGGAACGGATCCGCTGGTACGCCTACCTGCACCTGTTCGACGCCGAGGGCCGCCACCGCCGGTCCGACATCTCGCTCGTGGCCACCGCTCCGTACCTTCGAGGCGAGCTTGGCGACCAGGCCGAGGCCCACGTGGAGGGCCTGCTCGATCAGCTACCGGATCGACAGTACGGCGACATCGCCATCCAGCTGTTTCGTGTGGTCCAGGACGGCGTCACGTTCGGTCTGATCGACGAGTCTGACGCTGAGCGAGGCGACAGGGCCGAGTTGTACCCGGACCGCCTCGGGTTCACCGAACCGTGGGACGGGCTCTACAGCACCTGATCGCAGCCGCTCCACACAGGACCGGTCGAGCGGCCGACGGCACGATCGATGCGGCCGGAGGGGATATCGGCTGACGGGACCGGCTGTCGTGGCCCATGCTGTGGGCGTGATCGTCATCCAGCGGGTACGGGTGCGATGGAGCGCGGCCGGGCGCGGCGCCCCACAGGCCAACGCCCGTCGGGGACTCGACCGCCCGGTGATACTTCCTGCGCCGCTGCCAGCAGGCGATGTGGTGGTCCACGACGTCCTGGCCGATGAGGCCGCCAGCTACTCGCTTCGCGGCGACGTACTGAGCGGTGGCGTGAGCATCGCCCGCGACCTGGCCCTGTGGCTCGCCTTCGAGGGCTCGGCGGTCACCGTCGAGCGTCTGCCCGGCAGCGCGGCGTTTCCCCGGACGGGAGTGTCGACCCGCCTGTTCACCCTCGCCCCGGGGCAGGTTGGCCGGTACCGGGCCAATTTCCGGCTCATCGGGTGCGAGTGCGACCCGAGCTGGTACTACGAGGACTGGATAGTCCACGTCAGCAACGGCAGTGCCACAGGCGACCGGTTTCTGCGCGGCGATCCGGACTGCGTCGTCGACAACCGTGTCCACCTCTATGGTGGCCTCGCCCCGCGAGCCAAACGCTAGCGAGATGGTCATGAGCGCGCAGGACGTGGTGGGCGTGCTCGAGTCGGCCCCGGGAGCAATGCGAGCCCTACCCGTCGACCGTGGACGCGATATCGCACTGACCCGAGACGGCGACGTGCGGCTGGAGATCTGAACACCCTCGTCGGTACTGGCTTCGGTGGGTACGACATGAGTCAGGCCTGCTCGTCCTGCGGGATGCGTACGGTGAAGGTGGTGCCCTCACCCGGCACCGAGCTCACCTCGGCCGTCCCACCGTGCGCCTCGGCGATCGCCGCGACGATGGCAAGGCCGATGCCAGAGCCCTCCCGCTGCCGGCCGCGCGAGGTCGCGCTGCGGTAGAAGCGTTCGAAGACCCGTCGGCTGTCCTCCTCGGTCAGGCCCGGGCCGTCGTCGGCCACCTCGATCACCGCGGTGCGGTTCGAGGTGGAGAGCCGGATCTCGGCGGCGGTCCCCGGCGGAGTGTGCCGGCGTACGTTGGACAACAGGTTGGCCAGCAACTGCCGCAAGCGCAACTCGTCGCCGGAGACCACGAGCGAGCCCGGCGCCTGCACGCTCAGCGAGCGGCCGGGCGCGATGGCCCGGGCGTCCGCCGCTGCCTCGGTGACCAGATGGGTCAGATCCACCTGCTCCCGGTCCAGCGGGCGGCCCTCGTCCAGCTTCACCAGGACCAACAGTTCGTTGACCAGCTGGCCCATCCGCGTCGCCTCGGACTCGATGCGTCGCATCGCGACCTCGAGGTCTGCCGGCCGGGCACCGGCACCGTGCCGGAACAGCTCGGCATACCCGCGGATGGTCGCCACCGGGGTGTTGAGCTCGTGCGAGGCGTCGGCGACGAACCGGCGCAGCCGCTCCTCCGAGGTCTGCCTCTCCTTGAAGGCGGTCTGGATCTGCACCAGCATCGCGTTGAGCGCCGCGCTGAGCCGCCCGATCTCGGTGTTCGGCCGGCCCGGGCGCACCCGACGGTCCAGGTGCCCGGCGCCGATGTCTGCGGCCACCTCGGCGATCCGTTCCAGCGGGCGGGTGCCCAGGCCGATCAGCCACCAGGCGATCAGCACCATGGTGGCCAGGATGACCGCCGTGGCGGCCGCCTGGGTACGGATGAGCTGGCGGTTCGCCACGTCGTAGTCGGTGAGCGGCAGACCGACCTGCAGGATCGCCCGCCTGTCGGGCAGCCAGCCGGACCGCACCCGCCACTGGTTCGGCTGCTGATCTGTCAGCGTGACGGTCGCGTACACCGCGCCGTCCGGTGTGCTCGTGCTGGGATCCTTCGGCTGCAGCCGGATCGCGGGCGCCTGCCCGCCCGGATTCTGCAGGTCCAGCATCGGGGTCCCGTCCGGGGACAGGATCCGCAGAAGCACGAACGGCTGACCGCCCGCGCTGGCCAGTCGGTCGCTGCCGGTGCCGGACGGGCTCAGCCCGGTGCCGTTGTTCATCTGCGTCACGACCGCCGCGCTCAGCTGATCGAGCTGGGTGTCGGTGCGGGTGACCAGGAAATACCGCAGCGCGGCCAAGGTGGCCAGTGCGGCCACGCTCATTCCGGCCGCCAGGAGCACCGCGACCAGGACGATGAGCCGGCCCCGCAGGCTCATCCCGCTCACTCGGCCGGCAGTCGCAGCGTGTAGCCGACCCGGGGAATGGTCTGGATCAGCGGCGGATCGAACTGGTCGATCTTGCGGCGTAGGTAGCTGATGTACGTCGAGACCACGCCGTGGTTGCCGCCGAAGTCGTACTCCCACACCTGGTCGACTATCTGCTGCTTGGACATCACTCGGCCGGCGTTCTGCACCAGATAGCGCAGCAGGTTGAACTCGGTGGGGCTCAGGTCGATCACCACGTTCTGCCGGCGCACCACGTGCGCCTCCTGGTCGATCACCAGGTCGGCGTAGCGCAACCCGCCGGTTTCCTCCCGCGGTGGCGCGGGCGCGGCCAGTTGCGACCGGCGCAGGATCGCCCGTGCCCGGGCGACCAGTTCGTCCAGGCTGAACGGCTTGGTGAGGTAGTCGTCACCGCCGACGCTCAGCCCCTCGACCTTGTCGGCGACCGCCCGCCGCGCGGTCAGGAAGATCACCGGAGCGAGGACGCCCTTCTCCCGTAGCCGCCGGCACAGGTCGATGCCGGAGCCGTCGGGAAGCAGCACGTCCAGGATGATCAGATCGGGCCGCTCCCGCGCCACGGTGGCCTCCGCCTCTGCGCAGTCCCCGGCCGTGGTCGAGGCGAAACCCGCGTAACGCAGCGCGGAAGCGACCAGGTCCGCCAGGAAGAGTTCGTCATCGACGACCAGGACCCGTGGTGGGGTGTCACTGGTCGCGGAGCCGTCGGCCGTCCGATCCGGCGTCACCACAACTCGTCTCCCTGAGCGGTTCAATGCTCGCAGCGCTGGCCCGACCCATTCTGCCCGTGCCGTGCGTCTCCGGGACCCTGCGCCGTTGTGAGTTCGCCGGGAAAACCGTGTGAAAAAAATGAGGATGACGTACGGCTGTCCCCGGTTCCGCGCATCCTCGTCCGCACCCGCCGTCCGGGCCGCCCCAAACTCGCGCAGAACCTGAAAGGCCAGCACACGGCCGCTTCAACTCCGCGTGATCGGCTGAATCACGCACCGGCAGACGACGTGGTGGCCGGCCGAGGGGTTGGAAAGGACGAGACTGATGTACGCGAAATTGGCACGAGGCGTGGTCCGTAACCCATGGCGGACGATCACTGCCTGGCTGGTCGTCGCGACAATCGTCGGGTTCTTCGGACCGGGTCTGTCCGCCAGCGGTGATCAGGCCGACTTCCTGCCATCCCACTACGAGTCCGTCCAGGCCGGCAAGGTGCAGGAGACGGCCTTCGCGGAGAGCGGGGGCGGCAGCGCCGCGACGTTCGTGGTGCGGCGCCACGACGGCGCCGCGCTGACCAGCGCCGATCAGCAGCTCGTCGAGCAGGTCGCCGGACAGCTTCGGGACAAGGCGATCCCGCACGTGACCGAGGTGCAGGCCAGCGAGGCGACGGTGTCGGAGAACGGCCTCGTCCAACTCCTCCAGGTCACCGTCGACGGCCCACAGAGCGATCCCGGCACCGAGGAGGCCGGGCGGGCGCTGCGGGCCGCCGCCGGGCCGTTGTTCGAGGACACCGACCTGAAGGCGGGCATGACCGGTGACGTCGGCATCGTGATCGACGCGCAGGACGCCTTCGCCTCGGCCGAGCAGGTCATCGCCCTTGCCACGGTCGTCCTGATCATCGTGCTACAGCTGCTGATCTTCCGGAGCCCGGTTGCCGCCCTGCTTCCCATGGTGACCATCGGTGTCCTGGTCTTCGTCTCGGTGAAGCTGATCGGCATCGCCCAGCGGATCTTCGACCTGACCGCGGAGCAGTCGGTCACGGTCTGGGTGACCGTCGTACTGTTCGGCGTCGGCACCGACTACATCCTCTTCCTGCTCTTCCGATACCGCGAACAGTTGCGCACCGGCGAGCACCCGCGTACGGCGCTGATCCACGCGACCGCCCGGGTGGCCAAGGTGATCACCTCAGCCGGCGCGGCGATCGTGATCGCGTTCAGCAGCCTGGCGTTCTCCTCGTTCGGCTCGTTCAAGGCGCAGGGTCCGGCTCTGGCCATCGCGGTCGCCGCCACGGTGGCCACCGCGCTCACCCTGATCCCGGCAATCGTCTCGCTGCTCGGACCGAAGGTATTTTGGCCTTCCAAGAGCTGGCAGCGGCAGCCGCGGGCGCGGGCGTCGGCCAAACTCAGCGACCTGATCGTGCACCGTGCCGGCGTGCTGGCCGCCGCCGCGGTCGTCGTCCTCGCACTGCTCTCCCTGGGCACGCTGCGCTTCCAGGCCAGCTACGACTACAACGCCGGTCTCCCGCAGGACACCGAGTCGGCGATCGCCCTGCGGGACCTGCAGCGCGGCTTCCCGGTCGGCGCCCTCAACCCGACCTCCGTGCTGCTGGTCAGCGACACCGGGCAGCCGCTGGACGAGGCAGGCGTGAACAGCTTCCGGTCGCGGCTGTCCGGCCTCGACGGGGTCGGCCAGGCCGGCCCCGCGGGCTACAGCTCGGACCGCACCGTCGCCACGATCAGCATGCTGCTCGACCACGACTCCGGCAGCCCCGAGGCGGTGGACACGGTCGCGGACACGCTGCGGCCGACCGCGCACCATGCGGCCCCGGCCGGCACCCACGCCCTGGTGGGCGGCCCGACCGCGACCTTCGCCGACATCCGCAGCGCGGTCAACCAGGACTACTCGCTGGTCTTCCCGCTCGCCGCCGGGCTCACCGCGCTCGTTCTGCTCGCCCTGCTGCGCAGCATCGTCGCCGCGACACTGCTGATGGTCCTGGTCGGGCTCAGCTATCTGGCCACGCTCGGCGCGTCGGTGTTCGTGATGCAGGACGGGCTGGGCAAGGCCGGGATCATCTTCAACGTCCCCATCTTCATGTACCTGTTCGTGGTCGCCATCGGCACCGACTACAACATTCTGATGGTGGACCGGCTGCGCGAGGAGACGCGCGAGGGCCGCGACCCCGGCGAGGCCGCACGCCTGGCCATCCGGCACACCGGCCCGACGGCGGTGGCCGCGGCCGTCATCCTGGCCGGCACGTTCTCCTCGCTCATGCTCGCCGGTGTCGCCCTGCTCGCCGAGATGGGCTTCGCGGTCGCCGCCGGCATCCTGATCTCCGCACTGCTGGTGTCGTCGCTGCTGGTGCCGACGCTTACGGTGCTGATGGGCCGCGGGTTCTGGTGGCCCGCCCGGCTCACCCCGGCCGGGCGTACGCAGCCGATGGCCGGCTCCGACCCGGACGGCCCGGCCCCGCCGGCCGCCGACCGGCCGGCAGTGAAGACCGCCGTGGACTCCGGGGAAACCTGGGACCACCGATGATCGAGCTTTCGCACCTGACGGCCGAGCTCGATCAGATGGTAAGGCCGAGTTACTACCGGGCTCTGGTGACGGGAGGATCTGTCCACGCGGACTTCACCGACCACCTCGTCGACGGATTCTTCGGCCGCCGGCCCTCGATGCCACCCACCTGACGCCAGCGACAGCTCTCTGTCCACAGCGGATGGCATTCGAGGCCGTGACCGGGATCGAACCGGCGTGTGCGGTTTTGCAGACCGCCCCCTCACCACTCGGGCACACGACCAGGCAGAAGCACCCGCGGAGGGAATCGAACCCCCGACACCCAGCTCCGGAAGCTGGTGCTCTGTCCCCTGAGCTACACGGGCAAGCGTGGGAGTGGAGAGATTCGAACTCCCTGAGCGCGAACGCACCGGGGTTACAGCCCGGCCCACCTCATCATCGGTGGCGCACTCCCTTGGGGTGACTGGCGGGGCTCGAACCCGCGAACCTCCCGGGCCACAACCGGGCGCTCTACCACTGAGCTACAGCCACAACTGCGGCCCGAAGGCCAGTGCCCGCACCTGGGATCGAACCAGGGGCCTCCCGGGTGTGAACCGGGCGCTCGTTCCGCTGAGCTACACGGGCTTGGCTCCCCTGCCTGGACTCGAACCAAGATCAGCCGGTTAACAGCCGGCCGCTCTACCTTTGAGCTACAGGGGAATGGGCAGCGCGGACGGGACTCGAACCCGCACGTGTCCCGGGTGAAAGCCGGGCGACTCTTCCAATTCGTCCACCGCGCCAGGTGGTGTGCGTGCCCCGAGCTGGGATCGAACCAGCGGCCCCCGGTTTGTCGAACCGGTGCTCTCCCACTGAGCTACCAGGGCGCGAGTTGGGGGCTGGTCGCGGAGTGTGTGCCGCGCTTACGCCTGGCACTCTCTGTGCCAGGGCCAACCCGAACGGACAGGACCGTTGGGAGCGGGACCGGGATTCGAACCCGGGAACCTCTGGGTTATGAGCCCAGATTATGATGAAGGACATGGAGACTGACACCTGCCGAACATGCGGTGAGACCAAACCGCTCGATATGTTCATGAAGGACGGGAGCAGGCCAACTGGCCGGCGGCACAAATGTAAAGCTTGTGCCGCAAAGTATTACCAATCTTGGCAAAGCCGAAACCCGGAGCGGGCGGCCCAGTTGCGTCGCGAGGCAGTCCGTCGCTACTCCCAACGGGTCGGCTGGCGAAAGCGTCGCTACGGGCTTAACGATGACGACTTCGAAGCCCACCTCATGGCGCAGGGCGACGCCTGTGCCATCTGCCAGAGGCCATTTGAACAAATCTGCACCGATCACATTAAGGGGACCAAGTTCGTTCGTGGCTTGCTCTGCCACGACTGCAACCGGGCGATCGGACTTCTTCGTGACAACCCGGAGGTCATCGAACGGGCAGCCGTTTACGTGCGTGAGCGAGTGCCCGGGTGGCAACTGCCGGAGGTTGGTGGCGGGGGCGGGATTTGAACCACGCGATCTCCGGCTTATGAGGCCGGCGAGGACGACCGAACTCCTCTACCCCGCAAGTGGGCCGCCGGGGACTCGAACCCCGAACCTACTGATTAAAAGTCAGCAGCTCTACGCCATTGAGCTAGCGGCCCGTGTGGTGCCCCGCACTGGATTCGAACCAGCGACACGCAGTTTAGGAAACTGCTGCTCTTTCCCCTGAGCTAGCGGGGCGAAGTGGTACGCCGTGCAGGGATCGAACCTGCGACATTCCGATTAAGAGTCGGAAGCTCTACCAACTGAGCTAACGGCGCATGGCGGAAGGTTGACGAGTCGAACGCGAGGGCTTGCACCCCCCTCCGGTTTTCAAGACCGGCTGGCCCCCACGGGCCGGAACCCTCCATGAGTCGGGTACGAGGGAATTGAACCCCCGGCCTCCGCGTCCCGAACGCGGCGCTCTCCCAAGCTGAGCTAGTACCCGTTGAGTCGGGACGGCCGGATTCGAACCGACGGCCTCCGGCCCCCAGCCGGATGCGCTACCAAACTGCGCCACGTCCCGAAAGAGCCCCCGACTGGAATCGAACCAGCGACTCCGACGTCCGTAGCGTCGCGCTCTATCCACTGAGCTACGGCGGCATGTTGTGCGTGCCGCGAGGGAAGCCGGCCGGTACGCCGGGTTCTGTCCCACCCCGGCGGCCCGGTGGTGGGGGCGACCACCCATCTCGGCCTACCGTCGCCGGCAGGCTCTAGCGGCCAACCCGCACGCATCAGGCGGGCCGCCCGCGTGCTTTCGCCGGGTTCCCGTTAGGAACCACCCTGCCCTGCGGAGCCCGGACGTTCCTCGGCGAGCTGGTGGCTCGACGCGGTCGCCTGGCTGGCATTCTCGCTGCGTGCCGACGGCTGGATTTGAACCAGCGGCCCCCGACTTATCAGGTCGGTGCTCTTACCGGGCTGAGCTACGACGGCTTGGCGAAGGGTGAGGGATTCGAACTCCCGGCGGTGTGACCCGCTCCGCGTTAGCAACGCGGCGCCATCGACCAGACTCGGCCAACCCTTCATGTGCGCTGACGACGGGACTTGAACCCGCGGCCTTCCGGCTGACAACCGGATGCTCTCGCCACTGAGCTACGCCAGCATGGTCCCGGCCGATGGCCGGGAGAGTGGAGTCGGACGGAATCGAACCGACGGCCTTCGCGGTGCGAATGCGACGCTCTACCAACTGAGCTACGACCCCAAGACCCGGGCGGATTCGAACCGCACCTCCCCGTTGTCGCGGGGCGGTGGCACCCATCCACCTTCCGGGCAGTCCCGGTCACCGCGCCGCGTCCGCACGGTGTTGCCGGGTTCCGCGTTCGCCCTCGACACCGCCCCGCCGGGCCGTGCTTGGCTGGGCCGCGGCGGGCCTGTCGTGCGCTCGGGGAGAGTCGAACTCCCATGCCTTTCGGCACACGGGTCTGAGCCGTGCGTGTCTACCAAGTTCCACCACGAGCGCGTGATGTGCGTGCCGACGCCCGGTGTCGAACCGGGGGCCTGCCGGTTATGAGCCGGCCGCTCTACCACCTGAGCTACGTCGGCGAGAGGAGAGCCAGCGGCGGGAGTCGAACCCGCTTCCTCACCCTTACGAGGGGTGCGCTCTGCCTGGTGAGCTTCGCTGGCGTGGAGCCGGCGACCGGAATCGAACCGGCCCGCTCGCGCTTACAAGGCGCGTGCTCTACCAACTGAGCTACGCCGGCTTGGTGCCCTCGACAGGATTCGAACCTGCCCTGTACGGCCCCTCAGACCGTCGCCTCTACCGCTGGGCTACGAGGGCGGGCTCTACACGTGGAACGCACCGTACTTTCGATCAAGTGTCAGCGACCTTGCGCCGCCGGTGGTGCCTGGAGCGGCTGACCCGGATCGAACGGGCGACCTCGACGTTGGCAACGTCGCGCTCTACCAGCTGAGCTACAACCGCGTGAAGCCGCCGGCCGGAGTCGAACCGGCGACCTGCTCCCTACCATGGAGCTGCTCTACCGACTGAGCTACGACGGCGTGGTGTGCTGCGTACCCCGAGCGGGATTCGAACCCGCACTGTGCGCGTTTTGAATGCGCTGCCTCCTACCGGTTGGGCTACCGGGGCAGGCCTCCGCAGAGCTGCGGCATCGACCCTTTGATCATCCGTCGAGCGGCAGTCGAAGTTCGGATCTGCGACCCCCACGACGACCGTCCGCTGGTCGATTGCGAGCTCCGGGAGCAGGAATCGAACCTGCGTCTGTACCGGGATCCAAAGTCCCGTCGCCCCTGCCAGCAGAGCATCCCGGAACGGTTGAGCGGCCGGCGGGCACCGACCCCGCTTCTTCGGTTTGGAAGACCGACGTGTCCGCCGAGTTCACCACGACCGCCTGGCATTTCCTTGCGTAGGCCGTACGGGGCTCGAACCCGTAACCTCCTGGCTGAGAACCAGGTGAGCTGCCACCTTGCTCCAACGGCCCATCGAGCTACTCCCGTGCGCCACCGGTTACGTCCGGAGGGCACGGATGCGTGGAGTAGAAGGGATTCGAACCCTCGACCTCCGGTCTGCCGAACCGGCGCTCTCCCAGCTGAGCTACAACCCCATGTGTCCGGGACCGGGGTGTCGAACCCCGTGTCTCTCGCTCCCAAAGCGAGCGGGTCAGCCGTCTCCCTCGTCCCGGAGGTAGTGCCCCCGGCCGGCCCAGACAGGCGCCGGCCGGGGTCTTGCTCATGCCATCCACTGTGGAGTTGAGAATCTGCGACGCCGCCGGCCGCAGCCGTGACGAAAAGCAGGGGCGGCAGGACTCGAACCTGCAACCTTCGGTTTTGGAGACCGGCGCTCTACCAGTTGAGCTACGCCCCTGTGACGTTGTTCCGGTAACGAAAAAGCCGCCCTATCCCGGTCGGGGTGGGCGGCTTCGCAGCTTGCGCTGGCGCTATTCGCGCCGCCACCCCGGCTTCCAATTTTGCTCACTCGCGCACAGATCGTGGGCTCGCCCGATCGAGGGCAGCACGACACCGCCGCGCGGCGTGAACCGCGTGGTTTCGGTGGAGGCGTACTGCATCACGGGGAACTCCTTGGTGTGGTCGGGACTGCCTTGCTCATTCAAGGTAGGCGCTGTGCCGATCGAATGGCAACGGATATTCCGAGCCGTCTTCGTGTGACTGGCCGCTGGCGATCAAGGCGGGTGACCCGCTGAACCCGATCACTCGGCAAGGTCGACGTGATCAGCACCGTTGTCGAAGACCACATCGCAGGTCGTGTGCGGCAGGTGCTTCGCCCGATAGGCAAGCTCCGAACGTTCCCACACATCCCACAGAGCAGAGTCATAGATCCCCCGCCGCAGGTCCCGCTGTTTGGCCCTCTCCCGGGCCGCCTCCATCGGCGCGTCGACCCAGATCCGAAGGTCGTAGTAGCGCCACAGCTCACCGAGGTACGCGGACACGCCCTCCACGATCAGGTACCGCACCGCCGGGACCCGTACCTGCCTACCCGGGCCGCCCTCTAGCCCCGTCAGCGTCCGATACTCCGTGAGCTCTCCGCGCCACGCCGGCTCCAACACACGACGGACGAACTCCGCGCGATCGAAGTCGCTCTTGTCCTCGTCGCTGATTACGCCCTCGACGAGGAACTCATCCAGGTGCACCAGATGGGTACGGCCCAGCGCGTGGGCGAGCCGTCGAGCGAACACCGTCTTGCCGGCTCCCCCGAACCCCTCCACCCCCACCAGCGTCGGCCGGCCCACCGACGCAATACCGCTGGCCAGGGCCACGATCGCCGTCAGGTCCAGCCGCGCCGCGGCGCCCGCACCGCGCTCCGCCCGATCCGAAGCGGGCACCTCAGCCGTCACCACGACCACACCCCTTCGGACGACAGTGGCCTACCCGCGAGAGACAAACCACATCGAATCATCCCAAGGCTTGAAGGCGGGCGCGCCACGCTCAGCGGGCACGGGCAAGCCGTCCGGTACGGATCAACGCGGAGAGACTGTTGGTCGGACCCGGTCGACTGCCGTCAACCGGCTCCGACCGACCAGGCCGGCGTCCAGGCCCGGAGCCGGTGGCTCCGGGCCTGGTCAGCGTGCTGGGGCGCGCTGGGCCGGTACGTGTCGCCGGTCAGGGGCTGGTGCAGGAGAGGCCGCCGGGCGCCGTGTTGCTGCCGCCGTTGACCAGGAAACCGAAGGTGGTCGAGGCGTTCGCGCCGAGAGACCTGTTGTATTCGGCGTTACGGACGCTGACCGCCCCACTGGTGCCGGTGTTGATGCCGCTCCAGACGTTGGCGATGGTCTGCCCGCTGGCCAGCGTAAGCCGTACGGTCCAGCCGTTGAGGGTGGTGGAGCCGTTGTTGGCCACGGTGACCTCGCCCTGGAAGCCACCGTTCCAGCTGTTGACCATGCGGTACGTCGCGGTGCAGGCACCGGGCGGCGGCGTGGTCGGTGGCGCGGTCGTCGGCGGCGCAGTCGTCGGCGGAGCGGTCGTCGGCGGCGCAGTCGTCGGCGGAGCCGTGGTCGGCGGAGCGGTCGTCGGTGGGGTCCCCGGCACGGTGGTGGAGGCGGCGTTGAGAGCGTTGAGGACGGCGGTGTACGCCGCCTTGGGGTTGCTGTTGCGGTCGAAGAGCAGCGGGTTCTCGTTGCCGCGCCAGGAGTCGCTGTCCCGAATGCCCCACGTCGTGATGCCGACGCAGCGGGGGACGTTCATGCAGGCCTGGGTCAGGCCCTGGTACTGACTGGTCGAGGCGTTGGTGACGTCGGCCTCGGTCAACGCCACGTCGACCCCGAGGGCGGCGAAGCTGGACAGCGTCTGCTGGAAGTTGCCCGGCAGCGAACTGCCACCGGTGAAGTGGGTCTGGAGGCCCACGCAGTCCACCGGGACGCCCCGGGACTTGAAGTCCCTGATCATGTTGTAGACGCCCTGCGTCTTGGCGTACGTCCAGTTCTCGATGTTGTAGTCGTTGTAGCACAGCTTCACGCTCGGGTCGGCGGCGCGCGCGGTCCGGAACGCCACCTCGATCCAGTCGTTCCCGGTGGACTGCAGGTTCGACGACCGCCGGCTGCCGTTCTCGGCGAAGGCCTCGTTCACCACGTCCCAGGCGTAGAACTTGCCCTTGTAGTGGGCCATGACGCCGTTGATGTGGTCGATCATCGCGGTCCGCAGGGCGCTGCCGCTGAGACTTCCCCAGAACCTCGGCTGCTGAGCGTGCCAGGCCAGGGTGTGACCACGGAATCGCATGCCCTGCTGGGTCGCCCAGTTGTAGATCGCGTCACCGCGGCGGAAGTCGAACTGACCCGGGTTGGGCTGGGTCGCGTCGGGCTTCATCTCGTTGACGGCCGTCATCATGTCGAACTCGCGGTTCGCGATGGTCAGGAAGCCGGAGTCGGTGAGACGGTCCGCCCCCATGGCGGCGCCGAAGTACCGGCCGCTGCGCTCGGCGGCAGCTTGCAGGGTGGTCCCGGGCGGTCCGCTGAGGTCGGCGCGGGCGAAGGTCGCCAGGGCCATCGAGGACACGGTGATCGCGATGGCGCAGGCTCCGCCCAGAAGCAGCCTGGCGGCACCCCTGGTACGGCGTTTCGGTTGAGCGGGTACGTCGTTCATCGGTGCCTTCTCCTCGGAGTTCTGACTGGTCCGTTACCGATGCGAGGCGCGGAATCGACGATCGCCGAGGGTCGACGAACGGAGCACCGCACTCGCCGCGGGGACCAGCACGCAGCAGGTGACGCCGAGCCGGCGTCAACCCGGCCGCGCCCGAAACGGATGCCACCGCCGGCTGCCCGGTCCGTCCGGTGGATGGCGAGACTCCGCGCCGTACGCCCGTGCGGAGTGACTGCCCTGCCCCGATGTTATATCGAATTGATTCGATTCGCCTGCCGCCGGCCCGGCGCGATGGCGAGGCTGAGCCGCGACGGCTGGGCTCGATCTCGGGTCACTCCTCCGGGGCGATCAGCCGGTCGTCGGTGGCGTCGCGGACCGTGATCGCCTCGACCGGGCACGAGTTGGCCGCGTCGAGGATGACCTCGGCCGGGGTGGCGACGTCGGCCAGCGGCGCGGACCGGCCGTCGACCAGGCGGAAGTGCTCGGGCGCGGTGCCGGCGCAGATGCTCGTGCCGATACAGCGGTGCGAGTCCACCCCGATCCGCCATGCGGCACTCACCAGGCCACCGGCATGCCGAGCAGGCCCCGCACCAGCATGCCCCGCTTCCACTCCAGCTCGGCTTCCGGGACGGCGAGACGCAATCCGGGCAGGCGAGTCACGAGGGTGGCGACGACGACCTGCAACTCCATGCGGGCCAACTGCGCGCCGACACAGTGGTGTACGCCGTGCCCGAAGCCCAGGTGCGGGTGCTGCTCGCGGTCGAGATCCAGCCGGTCCGGGTCGGCAAAGACGGTACCGTCCCGATTCGCCGACGACAGTGAGCCGAGGACCGGCTCACCCGCCCGGACCAGCACCCCGCCGACCTCGACGTCCTCTTTGGCGTACCGGGCGAAGGAGGCGCCGACGCCGAGCGGTACGTACCGCAGCAGTTCCTCCACCGCGGCCGGCACCAGCGACGGATCGGTCCGCAGCCGAGCGAGCTGGTCCGGATTGTGCAGCAGGACGTAGACGAAGTTGGGGATCTGGGTCACCGTGGTCTCGTGGCCGGCCGCGAGCAGCCCTCCGGCCAGCTCCACCAGCTCGGTCTCGCTGAGCCGATCCTGATTCTCGTCGCGGGCCTGCACCAACGCGCCGAGCAGGTCGTCGATCCCCGGCTCGCGGCGGCGCTCGGCGACCAGAGCGCCCATGTAGCCCCAGAGATTGTTCAGGTACTCCTGGATCGTTTCCACGGGCAGGGACGTGGTCGAGACGATCGCCTCGGACCACATGTGGAAGCGGTCGCGGTCGGCGTACGGGACCCCGAGCAGCTCGCAGATCACCTGGATCGGCAGCGGTGTGGCGACGTGCTCCACCAGGTCGGCTGGAGGACCGAGCCGCACCATGTCGTCGACGAGTGCGTCGGCGATCTCCTGGGTCCGGGGGCGCAGCGCCTCTACCCGACGCGCGGTGAACGCCTTCGCGACCAGCCGGCGCAGCCGGGTGTGATCGGGCGGGTCCATGGTCAGCATGCCGCTGGACTGCTGGCGCGACGTGAGCCTGGGCTCGTCACGCTGAACGGCCGGGGCGCGGCCGAACCGCACGTCGCCGAGGACCGTACGGACGTCCTCGTACCGGGTGGCGAGCCACGCCTCCTCCCCGTAGGGAAGCTGCACCCGGGTCATCGGCTCGTTCTCGCGCAACTCGCCATAGGTCGGATCGACGACGAGGCGGTCGGGCACACTGAACGGGTACGGCCGCGCGGGCGGAACGGCTCGGCTTCCGATGGTCTGCGCACTGTCCGTCATCCGGATGTCCTTCGTCGAGACGGCGTGATCCTCAGGTCGGCACCACGTTCGAGGCGGCGCCGGATTGCGAGCGTCCAGGGCCTTGCGAACAGCACGCATCAACGCTCAGTGACTCATCGATATCGGATCGTAGCGGCAGATGTCGATGATCGCCATGGAGGTCGGTCCGCGCCCACCCCGAACGCTCGTCCGTGACTGGATGCGACAGCTGGCCTCGCCGGTCGCCCCGGGCAGCGGTGGAAGGTACGCACAGCCAGGCCGCAGCAACAGCGACCTCCATCGATGTTGCAATCATGGACTCAGATGTGCTGGAATGGCTCATATCGCCGCAGCACGGGGGCAACCGTGCTGAGAACGGCCAGCACGGGAGCACCGCAGGGCCAGCGATGCGTCACTGTGACAGACGCTCGCACGCCCCACCGCCGGGCCATCGCCCTGAGGACGAGCATCGTGCCGGGCAGACGTTTCTCGCCCGCCGCATGCATCCCCGGCCACCGTCCACGACGGCCGACGCGCTCGACGCCTGACGCGCCCGGGTGCAGCCACCGCTCGCACCCCACGTCCAAGAGGGCGGCGGCTTCCACCTCCGCGGAGATGGCCGCTGGCACGACGTGGCGGCCGGGGGCCGACCACGCCGGACTGCCGAGCAGGGTACGTGGACACGGCAAAGATCCGACGATCCGGGACAGCTCGCTCCACATCCACCCATACATAGATCAGCATTGATATTTGAGTGGATAGATGCAACAGTGGCCTTGGGAGCGTTCCCACACTGATGTTTCGTACCGAGGAACGGAGGATGAACAGTGCGTTTACACAAGCCCGATCAATCCGGCGGACGACCCCGGTCAACCGTCCGTCGATCCCTCCAGGCGCTCGTCCTGATGTTCGCGATGGTGATCGGTACGCTGCCCTGGACCGGCGCTGCTCAGGCACACGGGACCGTCATCAATCCGGCGACTCGCGCGTACCAGTGCTGGAAGGCCTGGGGCAGCCAGCACATGAACCCGGCCATGCAGCAGCAGGACCCGATGTGCTGGCAGGCGTTCCAGGCCAACCCGGACACCATGTGGAACTGGATGAGCCAGCTGCGCGACGGTCTCGGCGGCCAGTACCAGGCCAAAACCCCGGATGGGCAACTGTGCAGCAACGGCCTCTCCAGGAACAACGCCGTGAACCAGCCCGGGGCGTGGAAGACGACCCCCGTCAGCCGCAACCTCACGGTCCAGATGTACGACCAGGCCAGCCACGGTGCTGACTACTTCCAGGTCTACGTCACCAAGCAGGGGTTCAACCCGGCCACCCAACGGCTCGGGTGGGGCAACCTCGACCTGATCACGACGACCGGGCGATACGCGCCAGCGCAGAACATCTCGTTCAACGTGTCGCTCCCCGCACGCAGCGGGAACCAGATCCTGTTCGTGCTCTGGAGGGCGTCACACCTGGACCAGACCTACATGTGGTGCAGCGACATCACCATCTCCTGATCGGCAGGTCCGACCGGCACGGCACCACTCCGGCCCAGGGTGCGTAGGCGCCCTGGGCCGGCCCGCTCCCAGACACACCCTCCGCCCACCTGCTCGAGGAGCTGAACATGCAGCGACGGCGTTATCGCCCGGCCACCATGCTGGCAGGGCTGCTCATCCTGACCCTGTCCGCGCTTCTGTTGCCACCGCCGGTGGCAAGCACCGCGGCAGCCGGCACAGTCCACACCCGTGCCGCGCCACTAGCCGAGCTGACCGTGGTGTCCGAACGGGTGGCGTTCGGGCTGCAGCGCCCGATCGCCATTACCGGACTGCCGGACGGTCGGATGCTGATCGCGGAGAAGAGCGGCACCGTCCGCGCGTACCACCCCGACACCGGCCTGGCCGCGGAGCCGGTGCTCGACCTGACCGCCCGGATCGACACGTCGGACAACGAGCGGGGCCTGCTCGGCATCACGCCCGCGCCGAACTTCGCGCGGACCGGGATCCTCTACGTGGCCTACACGAGCCTGCCGGCCGGCGCGCTGACCCTGGCGCGAGTGCCCATCGGTGCTCCCGACCGGCTGCAGGTGCTGCTCACCCAGGAGCACGCCGAGTTCGGCAACCACAACGGCGGACAGGTGGCCTTCGGCCGCGACGGCTACCTCTACTGGTCCCTCGGCGACGGCGGCAACGCGAACGACCCGTTCAAGAGCGGCCAGAACCTCGGCACCCTGCTCGGCAAGATTCTCCGGATCGACGTCAACCGTTCCTGCGGGGGCAAGCGCTACTGCGTACCCTCCGACAACCCGTTCGTCCGCACGCCGGGCGCGCGACCGGAGATCTGGGTCTACGGGCTGCGTAACGCGTGGAAGTTCTCCATCGACCCGGTCGACAACTCGCTGTGGATCGGTGACGTCGGCCAGGGTCTGATCGAGGAGATCAACCACGTCCGCCCGTGGCAGCGTGGAGCGAACCTCGGTTGGTCGTGCCGAGAGGGCACGCCGGTCTTCGACGAGACGCAGTGCCGGCCGGGCGTACGGCTCACCGACCCGGTCGTCGAGTACGACCACTACATGACGGAGAACTGCTCCATCATCGGCGGCCTGGTGTACCGGGGTTCCGTCACCCCGGAGGCGCGCGGGACCTACATCGCGAGCGACTACTGCTCGACCCGCGCGTTCGCCGTGCGTCCCAAGTCCACGGGTGGCTACGAGTCCGCCGAGATCGGCACCTTCCCCACCCAGCCGACGGCGTTCGGCGCCGATGTGCACGGCGAGCTGTACGTGCTCAGTGACCTCCCGGGATGGCTGAGCCGGGTACGGTTCGAGCGGGTCCCGCTCAACAGGTAAGCCGTCTCTACGCAGAGGCCCGTCACCAGCAACTCCAGTGACGGGCCTCTGCGTACGAGCCTCGGTGGGCTTGCGACGAACCCCCAGCCCACGAGCGCCACGCTCTATCCCGCGTCCAACTCGTACGGCAACGGCCTGAGCCCCTCCTCGCCCTGCCACCAGCGCGAGTCCTTGCCGTAGTAGATGGTACGAGCCCACTCGTCGGGTGATTCGTGGAAGATCAGGTCCTTGTCGCCGATGTGGTCGATGTGTCCCCAAGCCTGATTCACCCGACCCACCGCCTCGTCCCGAGTGATCGGAAATCGCACCAGCATCTCGTGCAGTACCTGCTCGACGAAATCCCGTGCCTTGTCGGACATCCGCAGTTGCAGCTCCACGGCGCACTCCCTCGTTCCCCGCACCGGACGTCTATCCATCATCCCCGATGAGCAGTGGCCACCCGGCGATGACAAGTACGGCCCTGGACTTTGCTGGCGTGGCAGCGGGTGAGCGCGTCGTGCGAAGGTCTGCCGATGGTTATACCCCTTGCGTACGGCGGCCGGCGGTTCCAGGTCATGGCCTACCACGACGCCATACGGCATGACGGCCCGGCGCTTGAGCTGGCGGAACTGGTGGACGACGAGCTGGGTCCGGCTCTCGTGACTGTCACGTTCGCCGGCGAGAACGCCGGTGGTGCCGAGGTCTTCCTGACCGACGCTGGCCTGCCACTACCGATACTGAGGGCATTCGTGGAGGAGGCCGTGCGGGAAGAACGTCGTACCTCTGGGGTGGATCTGCCCCACTTCCGACCATGAACGCCCACCGCTCGTCGGCCCCGCCCCTACCCGTGGCCCGGGACCGCCGGCGATGCCGCACCAAGGCTGGGAACGAGGCCGGCCATCAGGTCGGCGACGGTCAGCGCGGTCCAGGGCGTGCCGGCCCGGCCCTCGATCAGCAGAGCCGCCGATCCCCCGGCGACGTCGGCGCCGACTGTCGATTCCAGTCGAACGGTGTCCACCATGGACGCGAGCACCCTCGACCCGACGAATGAGGTGAGCACGCCGAGATCGCCCGGCTCGGCCGCCGCCGCCCGAATCGCCGCCACGGTCGCCGCCGGAGCGCCGGTCGGCACCTCCGTGGCGGTGCCATCGGCGTGGGTGACGAGGATCCGGTCGCTGCGGGCCGCCGCGTGCCACGCGACGAGGTCGAGCACGCTGGCCCGGGTACCCGCCTCGAAGTGCTCCCACAGGTCCGCGGCGACCCGACCGAGCCGTGGACCGTACTGGCCGACACTGTGCCCGTAGCCCCGGGTCGACAGGCTCGCGTCGACCCACATCACCTGGCCCGTGCGCACGTTGAGGACCAGCGGCGCCAGGGACCGGGCATCTCCACGCAGCCCGAACCGCTGCATGACCCGGGCGGCGTCGAACGCGGCACCCTGTTCCTGCGGCAGGGAGAACCCCGCGAAGGCCGCCGTCAGCGCCTCGAAGGGGACGTCGTTGTAGCTCAACACGACCGGTACGGCCCACACGACCCCGGCCGCCCGGAGCGCGGCCTGGTTCAGGTCGAGGAACTCCGTCGCGCCCAGCGGGGCCGGGGCGGAGGTGAGGTCACCGGAATGGACGGCGGCCGTCGCGTTGAACCGCAGCCGGGTGTAGTCGCAGTGCCCTACCGGTGTCCAGGCCTCGTCGTAGAAGGCACACGACAGGTCGAGGTCGACCCGGGAGGACCCGGCGTCGACCCAGTGCAGGAACAGCCGCACCACCTCGTGACCGTCGAGTGCGCGGACACTGCCGCGGGACCAGCCGGCCAGTTGCTCCGAGCCGGCGCGCTCGCGCATGGGAGCGGGAACGTGCGCCAGCTCAGCGTCGAGAACGGCGACGTCGAACCGGTCGTGCCGGCCGGCCCGCTCGGCGAGTTCCCCATCGACGGTCACCCGGACGCGCGTAACCGCGTCGGCGGGCAGCCTCCGGCGCCGCTCCGGAGCCGTCCAGGTGCGTACGACGTCGCCCTTGGGAAAGAACGTCCGCCGTGGGGTGCCTGGCTCGGGGCCGCGCGCCGGCACCGGTGACACGACCGCGCCGCGGGCCGGCCCGCCCATGCCCAGCGCGCGGCGCAGCGCGGCACCGACGGCGCCCATCCCGGTCGCGCTGCCGGCCGCGGCCACGTCGGCGACCGAGGCGTCGGCGGCCACGGCGGCCCGCGCCTCTGCCGTCTCGACGGCGATGGTCGTGTCCCGGCCGTGGAGGGCAGCGGCCGCGCTGGCGAGGACCATCGGTGCGACCATCGGCGCGACCCGCGCGGCGGCGTCGAGCACGGACTGCTCGGCCGCCGGGTCGTCGGCGAGGCGCAGCAGGTGATCGATACGCCGCCACAGGTCGCCCGGACGGTCGGCGAGGAGGGCGGCGGCCGCGACGGCGTCATCGCCGGCGACGGCCTGCTCGACAAGTGCAGCGAAGGTTCGCACCCGCACCGAGACGGTGCCGTCGGCGTGACTCGACAGGATCAACCGCTCCGGCCGGCGGGCGCTGACCGCCGCCAGGGTCCGACCCAGGGAGCTGACGGCCGGGACGCGGGTGGCACGCAGCGTGGCGAACACGACCGCGGCCCGCGGATACGCGCTGGCCCACTCGAACGGGTGCAGCCGCTCGGCGAGCCGCTTCCACACGACCGGGTGGCGCGCCAGGTCCTCGGCGGCGGTGGCCGGGTCGAGCGAGTCAAGGAAAGCCAGTACGGCGCGGCGCAGCGGCCGGGGCAGGGCCCGGACCCTTGGGACCTCCACCGTCACGCGCGGCTCGTCGACCGCCCGATAGGCCTCCAACGGCCCACCTGTCTCGCGCGGGCGCGGCAGGACCAGTCCGGGGTCGCCGCCCGAGTAGGCCCACAGCGTGCGCGCCACGTCGGTGGCCGTGCGCCACCGGGCGGTGGCGTCCGCGAGCACCTGCCCGGCGGTGTCGGTGAGCGCCGTGGCGTGCAGCGCCCAGGCGATGACCCCGGCCAGGGTCTCCCGCGCCGGCACGACGTCCGGCAGCCAGTCGAGCCGCCCTGGTGCGGTGGCGGCGACGAGCGTCCGCAGATCAGCCAGGTCCGCCGCGCCGAGCGCTGCCGGGCGGGCCACCAGACTGTCCCGCAGGCGCACGGCGGTGACCTCGGGGGTCACATCGAGGGTGAGCCGCCGCAGGCACACCGGTGCGGCGGTGGTCGCGTACCCCGATCGGGACGCCGGCCCGGTCCGCGGGGTGGGGATCAGCGGCAGGTAGGTGTTGTCGGCGGTGAGCCGCCGGCCGCAGATCGGGCATGCGGTGTAAACCTCGGGTGCGAAGCAGCTGGCGCATACGAGATGGCCGCACGGGTCGAGCGGCTGCACGCTGCCGACCGTCCCGCACAGGATGCACGGCGCCGCGGCCGTCTGTAGCAGGTGGACGATGAGCCGCTCGACGTAGAGCGCCTCCGGGGCGGTCGGCGTGTCGGGAAACCGGCGGAAGAGCGGTACGTGGTCACGGTCGGCGCCGACGACCTCGTCGGCCACCGCCGACAGCCAGTCCGCCCAGCGCATGCGCGTCAGCGGGTCAAGCGACGCGAACCGCTCTCGCAGCGCCGCGTCGAGCAGCCAACCCCGGGCCGCGAGGTCGGCTTCGAGGGCAGTGACCCACGCCGGGCCGTCGGCGGGGGTCTGCGAACCCGCCGTCGGGAGTGGAACCGCCCCGATTCGGCGAAGCACCACCGTGGCACCCGCGTCCATCGGCCCTCCTTCCCCGTCGATCCGGGGGCACCGGCCGTTACCGGGCCCGGAGAAAGATGAGAGCCGGGTCGGAGAGTCGGCACGCTAGTTCCAGGACAAGGGTCAGAAGGAAGCGCACCTGGGAGCCGACCCGGCTCGTGGATCGTACGGTGGGGGCCGTTCCGTCCGCACACCGTTATCCGGCCCAACCGGCCCTCCCCCTGCTCCCCGGAGACTGGGACCGGAGCTGACGGCCGCCGGCCATCGGTGCGTTGCCAGGCGCAGCGTAGATTCGACACGTGGCGGATGGGTGGGGACTAACCGTGACCACGGACATAGCGCGACAGGTCAGGCAGTGGCGGGCTGAGGGCTACACATGGCGCGCCATCGCTGCCGTCGCCGACGACACCTGGGGCACCGACTCCGGTGGCAATCAGCTGTTCGGCGAGGACCTGTGTCTGGAGAGCGCGCGGTTGCTCGGTGAGAATCCGAACGCCGATCCCTGGAACTGACCCGGGATTGACGACCGCCCCCGGCGATGCCGTTCCACCGCCGCGAACGCCTGGCATGATCCGCCTGAACGCGCCTGCTATCGGACGCCCCCGGACGAAACCCGAGCTAGCCCGGAGTAGCAACGTGTGGCGCGCGGATCGCGGGTAGCGGAGGCACCACGCGGATCGGCGCCCAAAGATACTGTGGATCGACGGTCGGCGGTCTTGGCGCCGTCCCGTGCCGCCGATGCGGCTGCCGTCACCGAGGAGACGCCGTGACCAGCGAAACAACCCGATCGCCGCTCGTCCTGTCGGTCTCGTGGGGTCGGATGGACGTCGAGGACCTTGGAGTTGGCAAGGACTTCAAGCTCTACCCCGGCGGTGGCCGCCCGTGGGACTGGTCCGAAACCGGTACCCGTCACAACCCCGGCGTCCAACCGGACGACGTCGAGGAACTTCTCTCTCATGGCGCCGAGGCCGTCGTTCTGTCGCGTGGCATGCAACTGCAACTGCAGGTCGACGCACGTACGCTCAGGCTGCTCGAGGAGCGCGGGGTGGCCGTTCACGTGGCCCAGACGACCGAGGCAGTCCAGATCTACAACGCCCTCGCCACCAGTGGCACCGCCGTCGCAGGGCTGTTCCACTCGACCTGCTAGTGCGGTGACCACGTACGTCTACCGGCATGGTGGTCCCGCGGTGAGTTTGTCGCCACTGCTGCCGGGCAGGCCGGTTTACCATCGCGGCATGAAGATCGTCGTGGATGACCTGTCCGGGCCTAAGATCCAGGCGCTTTTGCAGGAGCACCTCGATGAAATGCGAGCGGTCAGCTCGCCCGAGAGTAAGCATGCCCTTGACCTCGACGGGCTGCGCCAGCCCGCAGTGACCTTCTGGTCGGTCTACGACGGTGACGAACTCGTGGGCTGTGGAGCTCTCAAGAAGCTGGACAACACGAGCGCCGAACTCAAGTCGATGCGGACCGCCCGGACCGCGAAGCGGCGGGGAGTGGCCTCCGCGCTTCTCCAACACGTCTTGGCAGAGGCCCGCCGTCGCGGCTTCACCCGGCTATACCTGGAGACCGGCGCGGATGACCATTTTGCGCCGGCGCGGGCGCTCTACGCGAAGTACGGATTCACCCGATGCGAGCCGTTCGCCGACTACCCAGAGGACCCGAACAGCGTGCATATGACCAAAATCTTGTAGTCGAGGCTGTCACAGGGCCCGATATTCAGGCGGCTTCCTGCGGGGGCGGCCCCAGCGTTGCTGGCGTTCACTGCGGAGGCGGGCACGTTCGCGGCGTTGCGCGGCCAAGACGTCCGGGTGGCGGGCGTTGGCGTAGCGCCAGCGTAGGTATTTGTGCAGCTCGCGGGCCAGGACCATGTGATTGGGGTGGTTCGAGTTGGCCATCGTGAACATGCGTAGCGGCCCGAACGGGGCCTCGATGGGGTTGGCCCAGGACGCACTGGTCGGGGTGAGACACGGCTCGACGTTGGTGCGGGCGGCCGGGTGGCCGGGGTCGTCGCCGAGGCTGTAGCAGCCGTGGAAGTACCGGATGCCGTGCGTGCGGTGATACGTCGCCGCCAGCCGGTCCGGATGCGACTGCGGAGCCCAGCCGCGGCCGTGGTGCGGTCGGATCGACAGTGGCCCGAACTGGTCGAAGGCGAAACAACGCGTGGATCACGTCGCGCACGGTGTCCTCGTGCCCGGCGATCAGCCGGGCGATCGCCGGGACAGGTGTCCCGGACGCCGACGCCATGATGATCAACGCCCGCCGAACCCGTACTGAATCGTGCTTGCCCCGGCGGACGAGTTGTTGCAGCTTACGGCCTTCTTCGTGCGTCAACCGCCGTGCCCGTACCGGCTCGGACAACTGGACGACTGCACCGCCGAGCAGATTGCCGCGTTTGCCGCGTCCGCGACCTACTTCGAACTCGACGACGTCGCCGATCTGATCGGCCGCCTCGATCCGGATGACGCGCTCAACCACGAATACTGGGATCTCAGCAGTTCGTTCGGCGAGGACGCCTCGCTGATCCGCGACGCGCTTCGATGCAAACTCGTCGAGGCCCCCGAGGACTGGGGCTAGCGACTGCCGCGCCTTGTCAGCGAGACATATGGATGCGTTGGTCGCCAACCGGCCGGGCGTGCACCTGGTCGGGTACTTCGGCGTCACTTCTCCATAGCGCGATCGACTACTGCGCCCAGTAGTGGGTTGCTGGTGGCTTGTTAAGGGCGGCGGGTGACGGGCCGGTATTCGCGGTCAGCACTCGTCGGTTGTCTCGTCACCCGCCGCCTCGACGAATGTGCGGAGCAGTCGCCCCAGTTCGCGCCGCTGCTCGGAGGTCAGGGCGCCGAAGATCTCGTCGCTGATCTCTGCCTGCAGGATGCTGAGGTTCTCGGCTCGGCTGGCGCCGAGTCCGGTGAGGACCAGCTTGAAGGCGCGCCGGTCGGTCGGGTCGACCACCCGCGAAACTAGACCGTCGTTGGCCAGGCTGTCGGTGATCGGCGTGAGAGCCCGGGCTGTCACACCAAGCCGCTTGGCCAGGTCCCCCATCCGGCTGTCCGGCTCAGCGGCCAGCGCCAGCAGCAGGCGCACACTCGCCGCGGACAGCCCGGATTCAGCGAAGCGGGCCTGCCCCAGCCTCGAGAAGGTTCGCCAGGACCGGCCAAGCAGTTCGCCGAGACGAACCGCGTCGCTGTCTCCAGTCTGCGGACGGCTTGACACTCGACACCTCCATCGAAATACTCCACGTAGTAATAGTGAACCAGGTAAGTTTCACCTAGTTCATCAATAGCATACCGGCTCACCGTCGACACGAAGGAGTGCCATGTCAACCGAGCCAACGCCGAACCGGCCCGCACCTGTGATTCTGGTCATCGGCGCGACGGGTAACCAAGGCGGCGCGGTCGTCGACGCGCTGCTGCGCACCCGCGCCTGGACCGTTCGCGCCCTCACCCGCGACCCCGCCGGCCGCGCGGCCCGCGCCCTGGCCAAACGGGGGGTCACCATCGCAGCCGGCGACATGGACGACGCGGAATCTCTGAAGGGGGCAATCGCCGGAACGTACGGTGTGTTCAGCGTGCAGAACAGCCGCACCGCCGGCCGTTCCGGTGAAGTCCGCCAGGGCAGGAACGTCATCGACGCCGCAGAGGCAGCCGGCAGCCGGCATCTCGTCTACACCTCCGTGGGCGGCGCCGAACGTGTGCGCGGCATCCCCCACTTCGACACCAAATGGGAAATCGAACAACACCTCCGCACGACCGGCCTCAGCTGGACGATTCTGCGGCCCACCACGTTCACCAGCGTCTTCACCCTGCGCGGGGCCAGCGTCGGCCTGAGCATGATGGCCGCCGCCCTCGGCCCGACCAAAACCCTCCAGACGATCGCGGTACCCGACATCGGTGTCTTCGCCCGACTCGCCTTCGAACGACCCGAGCAGTTCGCCGGACAAGCCCTCGAACTCGCCGGCGACGAACTCACCATCGCGCAGATCGCCCAGACCCTGCGCGGCGCAGGACGCCGCATCCGCTACACCCGCCTGCCGAAGCCCCTACTGAAGCTGGCAGGCCCCGAGGCGAAAATGCTGTTCTGGTTCGGTGAAACCGGCTATGCGGCCAACATCCCCGCACTCCGCCGGATCCATCCCGGACTCCTGACACTCGACCAATGGCTCACCCAACCGCGGGACTGACCGGCATCCGCCGATCCGACCACCCGGCCTCGTGATTGGCGCCGACAGGCCCCAGTTCAACAGCCGGCACCACGCCAGTGCTGGCTCCGAAGCCGCATCGGTCGATCGGGCAGCACGCTCACGAACGCTGCGCCTTGTCAGCGACAGATGAGCATCGCGTGGTGTCTCAGCGGGGTCCCCGACGTGCCGCGGCAATCTCGGCGTGGTGGTCGACTGCCCAGTCGGCCAGCGCGGAGAGCGGCTCTAGAAGGCTGACGCCGAGCGGCGTCAGCCGGTACTCGACGCTCGGCGGCAACGTCGGAAACACTTCCCGCTCGACCAGACCGTCGCTCTCCAGCGTGCGTAACGTCCGGGTGAGCATGCGCGGACTGATGCCCTCCACGGCCCGATGCAACTCGTTGAACCGGTACGGATGCCGGCCGAGCAGGGTGACCAGCAACAGCGTCCACTTGTCACTCACCCGCCGCAGCACGTCGGTGACCGGACAGTGCTCGTACTCGCCGACCGGAACGGGTGTCGGCAGCTGATGGTCGTGTAGCGAGGCACTCACACCGGTGTTACTTGTGGACATAAAAATGCCTTCTTTCGCCTCCGCCGACCGGCTGCCCAGAATGAGCACGTCAATGAGCAACGATAATGGGGAACGACATGGGCGTCGTGGTAGTCAGTGGCGGCACGAACGGGATGGGACGCGCGTTGGCCCTGGGGCGGGCCGAACGCGGCGACCGGGTCCTGGTACTCGGCCGCAGCCGCGAACGCGGCGAGGCCCTAGCCGGCGGCTCGATCGCCTTCCTTCCCGTCGACCTGTCCAGCATGGCCGAGACGCGGCAGGTCATCGAGCACATCCTTACCGAGAACCAGGTCGTGGACGCGCTGGCGCTGTTCGCCAATGCTGTGACGCCGCGACGCATCATGACCGTCGAGGGCTT
Source organism: Micromonospora sp. NPDC048905 (assembly GCF_040649655.1). Classification (NCBI taxonomy): domain Bacteria; kingdom Bacillati; phylum Actinomycetota; class Actinomycetes; order Micromonosporales; family Micromonosporaceae; genus Micromonospora; species Micromonospora sp. NPDC048905. Next base: position 698,157 of record NZ_JBEZFV010000001.1, read on the forward strand.
GGAGCACACATTCGCGCTCTACTACCTCAGTCGATATCTGCTCAGCTTCGGCCTGCGTCCGGCCCTGGACCGGGCTACCGCGCCGGTGATCGTGAACGTCGCTGGTGTCGGGGTCACCAAAGGGAAGGTGCACTGGGCCGACCCGCAGCTGAAGTCGGGCTACTCGGCCATCGCCGCACAGCTGCAGGCCGGTCGAGCCAACGACCTGCTCGGCGTGGGCTTCGGCCAGCGGTCCGGCAGCCGCGCCCGATACGTGCTCTACCATCCCGGATTCACCAAGAGCGGCGATCGAAGCGCACTCCCGCTGATGGTCCGAGGACTGCTGGCGGTTGCGGCGGTGGCGGCCCGACCTGTCGCAGACGCGGTGGCGCCGATTCACCAGTTCCTGGATGCGCCGCCGGCCGCGCCGGTGACCGCCATCGACCGGGGGAAGCGACTTCCGCCCAGTTTCCCGACCCTCGACCCCCGCGACGCCGAGCGGCTGATGGACCTCACGGAAAAGCTTCTGAGCTGAGGCCCGCCGGTCCCGGAACGACCGACGCGGCCGCCTGCGGCTGGTCGGCAGTGCCGGGACCGGCACCTCGGAGGTCAGGGCCGGAGCCACCAGGGGCTGGTGTAGGCCACCGCGAAGTCGTTACACGGGTGACCGGCTGGGCCGGGGGTGCCGTTGGGTAGGGACGGATCGGAGATCCGGAGCACCACCCAGTCGCCGTCGGCGACGTCGAGCGGCACGGTGAAGTCGGTGACCTGACCGTTGACGGTGTCGATGACGTCGACGACGGTCGGCGCCGAGGTGCCGGGACGCAGGACCTGGATCCGCAGGGGCTTGCCGTCCCAGGCCGAGCCGCGGTCCAGGTCCAGCAGGAACCGGACGTCACCGGAGGTCACGTTCAACACCCCACCCATGCGTACGCCATTGGCCGTGGCGTCCACCCGCAGCCCCGAGACGCGGGTGGCGAAGGAACGGCGAGCGGCCATCGCCTCGAACACCGCGGCGCGGGTGTTCTCGGCGACCCACAGACCGCTACGGCCCTTGCCCTCGTGGAAGCCCCAACTGGTGCCGTGCTCGTCGGTGACGCCGGTCAGAGCCGGCCGCCAACCGGCGTTCAGGCAAGCCACCAGGGGCGACGTTACGCCCGACGACCAGCCCTCGAAGAGGAAGTCGTCGGTCCGGTTGAACATCTCCAGCCCCACGAGCTGATCACGGGCCGAGGCGTTGAAGGAGAAGTTGTTGAACCGGCCCGCCTCCCGACCGGGGTGATTGAAGCTCGCCAGACCCCCGGGTCGGCCGGTGAGCCAGTTGTACAGGCTGCCGGGGCTGCCGGCCCGCAACAGGTCGGCGAAGTCGGAGGTGTTCCAGACGTTGATGTGCCCCTGCAGCGGATGCGACCACTCGAACCCGCGGATCGCGGTGAACTGACCTGGGTCATTGGCCGCGTTGGCCAGGTCACCGGTGGTCCGCCACTCCGACGAGCTGAGACCTTCAATGGCGAAGAGCGTCGCGTGATCGGTCAGCGCGGCCACGTCCAGACCGGCCTCGCGCATCGAGGCGAACGCGGCCTCGGCGCTGCCGTCACCATCCGACATGACCGTGTGGTTGTGCATGTCCGCGTGGACCAGCGTCGTGCCCTGGGTGATCGAGGATGACCGTCCGGCGCCGACCGCCGCGGTCGGGGCGCCGGCCATCGTCGTGTTGGCCGCCCGCGCCGCGGTCGGCAGCGCGGCCAGCATCAGCGTCCCGCCGGCTCCGGCCAGAAGCGCCCGTCGGCCGAAGCCTGCGGGGACCTCAACCTGGCCGTACGGGAGAGTGTCGTCGGGTCCATGGTCGTGGTGGCAGTGGTGCGGGTGATGTCCAGTCATGGCTATATAGATGGTGATGGAGCTGACCGAGACGTCGCGCCGAGTCGTCGGTCAGGCGAACACTGCGGTACGCCTCGTGCCGCATCGGCCGCACCACGGAGGGGAGCCTGGCCCCGGTCGGTGGCCGACAACCTGTCCTCGTGTTTCCGGGCCTACATCGCGTGCTGCTGGCCCGCGGAGCTACCTTCGACCGAACGGCGTGGATCAGGCGAGCGGGCTGACAGCGATCGATCGGTGGCGGCCGCCCAGCGTCCGCCCGAGAGCGTCGGACCATCGATCCGCACCCCCGACCGAGGCCCAGACGCGTGCTCTTTGGCGTCTAGGCTCCGGGCGTTCGATTCGACCGTCTGGTCGCGTATTCCAGCACGTCGGTGGACGTTCGACGCGTCCCGCGAGGGTCTGTATGACCTGCACGACCTGGACGGGATCAACCTCGGCACACGAATCACCTCCCAGCGCCGAAGCCGGCGGGCGGCACCGTGAGCGCGGCCGTGTGGACGACGCAACGCAAGCGAACGTGAGGGCAGCCGGGCTGGCCCACTCACACGCGGTACGGTCGGCCTACGGGGAGCGTTCACTCACCATCGCGCGGTGCCGGCGCAAGCAGCCGCAAGGGCGCGACATCGGCCAGTGGTTCAGCATCGGGGCTGGGTATCGTGCGCGGCAACAGCGCCGCGAGACCGGCGCGTGTGGCCAGCACGATCAGCCGGTCGGTGCGGACCAGTGGCCGACGTTCCGGCAACGACCAGATGGTCTGTCCCGTCCGACCGGTCCGCACCGCGATCACCCTCACTGCGCCCGGCTGGTTGACGTCGTGGCAGTACCGTCCCTCGAGCTCGGACCCGGCGCCCACGGGGAACTCGGCCACCAGCAATACCCGGCGGCCGACCGAGATGGTGTCGATGACCTGCTGGCCCATCATGGCGGCTGCGAACGCCGGCGCTGCCAAGGATGAAACGCTACGCGATTCGTTAATGCCTAGTATGCGCTGCGTGCGTTCCGCGAAGCCGTCGTCGAACAGCCGTAACACCACCCGCAATGGGGGCCTGGTCGCTGCCGACCGTGCTCGGTCCGCCTCATGCGAGGACCGCCCGGACAGGGCGGTCTCCAGGTTGGTCACATCGTCGTCGGTCAACGCCACCAGCGCCCGGCAGGTGTGTACGGACGCGGCTCGCAGTGTCTCGGGCCGGGTCGCGTCGCCGACAATCACCGGCAGACCCAGCTCACGGGCGACACCGATTCCTCGTGCCGACTCGGTGCGGTCGACGGCGACCACGGAGATGCCGACGGAATGCAGTTCTTCCAGGACCCTGGTGCCGATGTTGCCGAGTCCCACCAACACGACATGGTTGTCGATCGGTTCGATCATGCCGCCGGCGGCGACCGCCAGCCGGGCGCGCACCAGTGAGTCCACCACCAGGGCCGTGACGGTGGGAAGTAGCGCCACCCCGGTGGCCACCAGCACCACCGCTGTCACCTTTTCGGTGAGCGGTGCGGCGGAGTCGACCTCGGCGGCTCCCATCGCGGTCAGCAGCGTCAGGTAGGCGGCCTCCGCGAGGTTCACGCCGCGGGTGTACGCCAGCAGGACGCTGGCCGCGGCGAGTATCGCGGCCGTGCCGACCAACGCCAGTCGCAGATTGCGGCTGAACACCAGGCCGAGGGCCCGAAGCAGGCGCGGTCGTCGACGCGGCGGGTCCGATCGGGGCTGTCCGTATGCGCGGACGAGCACCAGGTCTGCCGAATCCTGGTCTACTGGAAGGACGACCGGCTCCGTGCCGGTCGTGTCGGCCAAGCCGCAAACCACATCCGCACCGGCCGGGTCAACGGCGCTGCGCATCACGCTACGCAGCAGCTCACCGTCGCGCAGCCGCACGTACGTCGGCGTCGCGTCCCCGAGCGTGGCGGCAACGAACGCCGGTGCGGCGATCTCGGATCCGGAGAGTACGGCGCAGTCCCCGAGCATCGTGGCCACGCCCTCGCCGAGCACCGGGTTGAACAGTCTGACCACGAGCCGAGCATCGGGAGCCAGGTCCCTGGTGATCATGGCGGCATCCACATTTGTCACGTCGTCGAGGCCGACAAACGCCACGGCCGCAGCGTCCCGGACCCCAGCCTGATCGAGCACCTCCCCGGTCAGGCGACGGGCCATGATGATCTCCGGCTGTCCCTCGGCCACGCTGAATTCCGAAGCGAGGTCAGCAAGGTCGGGTAGGTGGTGGTCGCTCGCCGACGGCAGGACCACGGTGACCGCGACACCGTAGCGGTCTGCCAGTTCAGTGACCAGACGGCGGGCCACCGCACCGTCCCCACAGACAACAAACCGCTGCCGAGCTGGCTCCGCGGTGGAGCTCTGCCTGGTGTCTTCGGACACCATCGAATGGTAAACGACGAGGCCCAGGGTGGCGTCGACCACGAGGGTGGATTCGGCGTGGAGGTGGTCGCCGATCCAGCGCATCTGTACGGCCGCGGACGCCGCGCAATGCGCGCAGAGCCTTCTCAGCGTGGTCGACGATGCCTGGTTCGACAGCGTCCGGCCGGCGGCGTCGGGGCGGCCCACGTCGAACAGCACGCCATAACGGGGGTAGATGCGCCGATCGTGAAGGTTCTATGGCGGTGAGGCGGACAGCAGCAACACGCAGAACGGGGATTGATCGTCGTTGGCCGCCGGGCAGCGGAAGTCGCACCGGACCGCCGACCGCTAGTGAACTGCCGGCCAGTACCTTGGTGCGCCCGCACTGGCTCCCGCAGCCGCATCGGTCGATCGGGAAGCACGTCCACGAACGCGCCTCGTCAGCGGTGTCGGGGATGTGCCGACATTGTCGGTGCGCGGCGCTGCGGGCGTGTCGGCTGCCTGGAGTTCTAGGGTGCCCGCATGCCCTCCGACGCCCAGGAATTCACCGCTGGCCTTCCGCGTAAGCGAATGGCGGCCGGACTGTTGATCACCGATTCGCAGGATCGGGTTCTGCTGGTCGAGCCGGCGTACAAAACGGATTGGGAGATTCCCGGAGGCAGTGTTGAGGCCGGCGAGTCGCCGTGGCAGGCGGCGGTCCGGGAGTGCCGCGAAGAGCTCGGCGTGCGCCTGACGCCGGGTCGGCTGCTCGTCGTGGACTGGGTGCCGGCCCGTGCTGGCCGTACCGACGGTGTGATGCTCGTCTTCGACGGCGGTGTCCTGGACGCGGTTCAGGCGCAGCGGATCGTCGTGCCGCCCGCCGAGTTGAAGGGTTGGGCGTGGTCTGCCCCGCCGCAGACGCGCCAGCGGTTGCAGCCGTTGCTGGCCCGGCGCGTCAGCGAATGCCTCCAGGCGCGTGCCGACGGGTCGACCCGCTACCTCGAAGACGGCGTGCCGGTCTCCTGATCTCGACCTGCCGTATCCCAGAACGGGTCGACGCCCGTCGCGGTCGGCCGGCTGCTCACCTGACATTCGCTCGTGGGAGGAGATGCCCTCGTGGGACCTGAAGGCAGAACGACCGGGGCGTTGACGGCGGAGGACGCTCGCCGGCAGCTGGTCGACCAGCTGCGCAGTCAGGGTTGGATCACCCGACCGGAGGTGGCGGCGGCGTTCACCGCAGTACCGCGGCACCTGTTCGCCCCGGCCGGCACCAGCATCGAGACCGCGTACGCGAATGATGTTGTCGTCACCCGACGCGGCTCGGACGGGAAGGCGACCAGTTCGATCTCCGCGCCGTGGTTGCAGGCGTACATGGTGGAAACCGCCGGGTTGAGGCCTGGAGCCCGGGTCCTGGAAATCGGCTCAGGAGGGTACAACGCCGCGCTGATCGCCGAGGTCGTCGGCCCGACCGGAACGGTCGTCAGCGTCGACATCGACGTGCAGGTCGTCACCCACGCGCGAGAGGCGCTGGCACAGGCCGGCTACCCGCAGGTCGAGGTGGTCCACGCCGATGGCGTCCACGGCCATCCCGCCGACGGGTTGTGGGACGCGGTGCTCGTCACGGTCGAGGCCAGTGACCTCCCACCCGCGTGGACCGACCAGCTCGCACCAGCCGGCAGACTGGTGGTGCCCTTGCGGATGCGCGGCAACACCCGCTGCCTCACCCTGCAGTCCGCAGGTGACCACCTGGCCGCGACAGCATCCGTGCAGTGCGGCTTCGTCGCGATGCAAGGCCACGGACGGGGCCCGGCCCGCCGGGTGCCGCTGCGCGGCGACGACGCCGTTCTCACCCTGGACGACGACACCACCACCACCAACACCGAGGCCCTCCGCGCTGCCCTTGACGGCCCACGGGTCGAGGTGTCCTCGCCGGTGACCCTGGACATGAGCATGAGCACCTGCCTCGAGAGCCTGCACCTCTGGCTGGCCAGTCAACCCCGCCCGTACGGCGTGCTCAGAGTCGACCGGGACCGCACCGCCGGCCTGCTGGATCCACAGGACTGCTTCTTCTGCCCCACCCTGCTGACCGGTGACAGCCTTGCCTACCTGACCATGCGCGGCCACGACACGACGACGTGGCAGCTCGGCGGGCACGGCTTCGGTCCGCACGCCACCAGACTGACTGACGATTTGATGGCACTGACAGTGGCCTGGGACCGGCAGGTCCGCGCCGGCGCCGGCCCGGACATCACCGTGCACCCGGCCGGCACGCGACTGCCCGACACTGGACGGTTGCGGCTGCTCGTGCCCCGCCGCCACACGCTGACCGCGATCACCTGGCCGGAGACAGACCGATGAGCAACACCGAGTTGCCGATCTTGATCTGCCTCCGCGGGAACTCCGGCTCCGGTAAGAGCACCATCGCCCGTGAGTTGCGGTATCGGCACGGCCGCGGCTGCGCCCTCGTCGGCCAAGATCATATTAGGCGGATCCTGCTCAGGGAACGTGACAAGCCAGGTGGTCTCGCACCCACGCTCATGGCGCAGAACGTCCGCTTCTGTCTCGACCACGGCTACCACGTGATCCTGGAAGGAATCATGCACACCGCCCGGTACCGGAGCATGCTCACCGAGCTGCGCGACGCGCACCGCGGGCGAACGCTCTTCGTCTACCTCGACGTGTCGCTGCCTGAGACCCTACGGCGCCACGAAACGCGTCCCATGGCGGCGGAGGTGTCGCCGGAAAACCTGCGCAGCTGGTACACCCCACGCGACGTCCTCGGCTGGCCCGACGAACTCGTCCTCCCCGAGACCACCACCCTGGAGCAGGCGATCGAGCGCATCGCCACCACCGCCGGCCTGCCGTTGACCGGCCGCGACGACGACCTGATCCCGGCAGTCCCATGACCGCGCCGACAAGGCCGTCGTCGCCACCGGCCATCGACGACCCGTACTGGGCAGGCCGGCGCCAGCACGAGCTACGCGTGTACGGACTGTTCACTGATCAGCCGCCCCCATGCGCGTACCCAGGCATCACCGAGCAGCATGAGCACGAGAATCCCGACGAGCACCTGGACGGCGAACCGGTTGATGGCCAGGCTCCAGACGATCTCCGCCCGCCGCCTGGACCGCACTTCCGTTTAGCGGCCGCACCTGGTGGCTTACACCACAGCACTCTTGATCCGGACAACATGGACGGTTCACGCTGTGGCGCTCTCAATCTTCGCCGGCGATCAGCCGGAGCGGGCCAACCCTGGTTCGCCACGCCTTGCGCCGAGCCCGTCTCGGACCTTCGACCGGCCGATTCAGGTACCACCGCGACGCCAGGGCGCCGCAGACCGCCTGGCTGTAGGGCAGCCACGAGGCTGCTGTTGTCGGAGCCCTCATGAGACTGCCGGAGCTTGCACCGGAACGGTGATGGTCGAACGATCGGGGCATCGGACTGCCCGGTAGCCGCCGGCAGGACTACCCACCCAGAGCCGCTGCTCCCAACGTAAGCCGCACATACCGCAAAGCCCGTTACCGACTATCTCGGCAACGGGCTTCTGAACTGCAAAAACTGAGAGTGGGCGATGCTGGTATCGAACCAGCGACCTCTTCGGTGTGAACGAAGCGCTCTCCCACTGAGCTAATCGCCCTCAGCGCCACTGACTCTACCCGATCGTGGAACGAGACCGGAAATCCGGGGTCAGTGCGTCGCGAGGTACTGCATCACCTTGGCAACCAGGTCGATGCCGAGGCTGAACTTGAGCGACAGCCAGACCACGGTGGCCACGAAGACCAGGCCGACGGACCCGAGGACGATTCGCACCAGCAGTGACTGTCGAGTCACCCACTGTGTCCAGCCGTAGACGTGTCGGCGGGTGAAGCCGAGCAGCCGGCGCGCCCAGTGGTATTCCACGGCCCAGATGCCCAATCCGGCGATCACCAGCAGCCAGCCGGGGCCGGGTAGGGGGATGAGAGCGATGCCGATGGTCACCACGATCGCTCCCGCGATCGCAATGAAGATCTTGAGGGCGATCCGGCCGGTGGGGTTGGCCCGGATGAGGTCGAGTGTCAGCGCGATCCGTTCCCGCCAGCGGGGGCGGCGCGGCGGTTCCCCGACGACGAGGACGCCGCCGGGACGATCGGCGCCGGACGTTGGCCGATCGGCGCGTTCGGGCTGCTCCATCGGTGTTCCGTACCCCTGCTTTTCGGCTGCTCGGACCGCGACCTTCGGCGGGCTGGGCGCCGCGGGCCGATCCACTGAGGATTTCTTCGCCACCATTTCACCCCCCAGTGTCGCTCAGGCCCGTCACTGCAACGGCCGACTGGACGTTACCGGAGTAAGTCGACGACTGAACCACCCGATGCCGGGCGGGATCACGCACTGGGCAGAACCGGAAATCCTACATGAATGCTCACATTCACGCGGTCTTTCCGTCCCCCTTCCCACCACTGGGTGAAGTCAGCGTATGGCGGAGCGTAGCCAGGAGTAGCACCTGAGTATGGGAAAAGCGGGACACGCGCGTTCCGCAGCGGTGCCGGGGGGAGAACGTCCATGAGTGTCATCCGACCGACGACCGTAGAGGTCGAGACGTCGCTAAGGCTCGTCGCACCTGACGCCACCGCCTTGCCGGTGCGTGCCAGTCTGCGTTACGACCCTGCTGACCCGTATGCGGTCCATGTCCTGTTCCATGCCGAATCGGCAGGGGGCGAGGCGGTGAGTTGGTCGTTCGCTCGCGAACTTCTGGTCACCGGCCTGGACGAGCCGGCCGGCATCGGTGATGTTCGGGTCTGGCCCTGGGCCACACCGCGCGGCGACTTCGTCGCGCTGGCCCTCTCGTCACCGGACGGCAACGCCCTCTTCGAGGTGCCGCGCAGCGTTCTGGTGCGTTTCCTTCGACGGACGTACGTCGTCGTCCCGCGCGGCCGCGAAGCCGAGCACCTGGACGTCGACACCGCGGTGAACCGGCTGCTCGCCGGTCGCTGAGCACCGCCTGAACGGGCAACACCGGCCATACCGGGGCCGCGCGGATCTGCCGAGTCCGCGCGGCCCCGGCACACCCGGGGGTACGCGGGCAGCCCGACCCGGGGTGGCCGGTGCTCAGCCGTGGGTGGTGATGCCGCCGTCGACGGGGATGACCGCACCGGTGAGGTAGGCGCCCGCCCGCGACGACAGGTAGATGGCTGTGCCGGCCATGTCCTCGGGGCGTCCGATGCGGCCCAGCGGCACCTGCTGCTCGATGGCGGCCCGGCTGGCGGGGTCCTCCAGCGCGAAGGCCATCATCTTGCTCTCGAACGGGCCAGGCGCGATCGCGTTGACGGTGATCTGCTCGGCGGCGAGTTGGTGGGCCAGGCTGCGGGTGAGCATGTGCACGGCCGCCTTGGTGGCCGAGTACGCGTACACCTCCATCCACGGCACCCGGATGCCGTCGATCGACCCGATGTTGATCACGCGGGCCGGGTCGTCGGCGCTGGCGGCGGCGCGTAGCGCCGGCAGCAGCGCGGTGGTGAGCCGGAAGACGGCCTTGACGTTGACGGCCCAGAGCTTGTCGAACGCGGCCTCCGGGTAGGTTTCCAGCGGTGCGCCCCAGGTCGCGCCAGCGTTGTTGACGAGCACGTCGAGACGGCCGAAGCGCTCACGTACGGCGGCGGCCAGCGCCTCGGCACCGGCGTCGTCGCCGAGATCGGCGGGGATGGCGTCGCACCGGCCCTCGGCGGAGAGTTCCTTGGCGACCGCCTCGCAGACGTCGGCCTTCCGGGACGAGATGATCACGTGTGCGCCGGCCCGCACGAAGCCCTGGGCGATCATCAGACCGATCCCCCGCGACCCGCCGGTGACCAGGACCGTCTTACCTTCGACCGAGAACAGCTGCGTCATGCCCATCCCATCGCGAGTCGGCGGGTCCGCCGACCGGTCTGGCGGCCGGCGGAGCGCCGGGCGGACCGCGGACCGGACGGCACTACCGCCGGGTAACGTAGCCCGGCCGCCGGGACGGCGACAAGCCCCGCGGGCGGCGCCGATTCTCCGACCCACGTCGATTGGGATGCGGTGACCTGCGGTTCGGACTACCGTCGCAGGCGATGGTCTTCACCGGTCCCTCCCCCGCGCCACCGATCGGTTCGGCTCCACCCGTACCCGACGAGATCGCCACGTTCGCGCTGGCCGCCCTTGCCGGTGACCCGGGCTGGCGTCGGCCGGTGATCGTCGAGCAGGAGTTGCTGATCCTCACCACGCGTGGGCACGGCGACGCGGAACTCGACTTCCACCTCCTGCCGTGCCGGCCCGGCACACTGCTGCGGGTCCGCGCCGGCCAGGCGCTGCGCTGCGCCGGCCCGCAGTTCGACGCCACGGTGGTCTCCTGGGACCCCGAGGCGCTGCGCGGCTTCGACGTCGACCCGGACGCGCCGGTCACCTGGCGGCAGCTGGCCGGCGAGGACGAGGACGCGGTGATCACCGAGGTGAGCCAGTTGGCGGTGGACTGCCAGCGGCACCCCGACGACCGCACCGCCCGCGCGCTGCTCCGCCACCAACTGGCCGTGCTGCTGCTGCGACTCACCCTGGCCGGTGCCGACCGCCCGACCCCCCGGCCCGAGGATGAGACGTTCCACCGGTTCCGCCAGGAGGTGGAGCACCGCTACCCGCACACCCGACGGGTGGAGGACTATGCCGCCGATCTCCGCTGCTCGGTGCGTACCCTGACCCGGGCGTGCCTGGCCGTCACCGGCCGCAGCGCCAAGCAGGTCATCGACGAGCGGGTCGCCTTGCAGGCCGGGCGGCTGCTCGCCGCGACCGACCAGCCGATCGCCCAGATCGGCCGGCAGCTCGGCTTCTCCGAGCCGACGAACTTCGGCCGCTTCTTCACCCGGGAGGTCGGGGTCAGCCCCGGCGCGTTCCGGGCCGCCCGCGACCACCGGGCGACCGGCCGGGTGGTCCGGCCTCGACCGCCCGTCGAGCCGACGGGCGCCAACGTTGGTGGCAGATTCCGCGCCGGCGCGCTCGGCGAAGCGGCCAACGGCGGCCACGCCGGGCCGTCCGGGTCGCCCACCGGACCGGCCCGCGGCACCGGCCGGGCATGATGACAGGGTGCAGATCTCCGCGCGCGGCGACTACGCGGTACGGGCGGCACTGAGCCTCGCCACCGCGTACCCCTCGCTGCTGTCCACCCAGGCCATCGCCGGGGAGCAGGACATGCCCCGCAAGTTCCTGGAGGCGGTCCTGGCGGATCTGCGCCGGGCCGGCATCGTCCGCGCCCAGCGCGGTGCCGAGGGCGGCTACACACTGGCCCGTCCGCCGCGCGAGGTGACCGTCGGCGCGGTGCTGCGGGCGGTGGACGGCCCGCTGGCCGGGGTGCGCGGCCTGCGCCCCGAGGAGACCCGGTACGAGGGCGCGGCGGAGAACCTGCCCGGCCTGTGGGTGGCGGTGCGGGCGGCAGTCCGGCGCGTGGTCGACGAGGTGAGCCTCGCCGAGATCGTCAGTGGTCGACTGCCCGCCCACGTGCGCAAGCTCACCGCACTGCCCGACGCGTGGGAGCCACGCTGATCCACCCGCGCCTGGGAGCCACGCTGATCCACTGGCGTGTCAGAGCGTCTGGACCACGTCCTCGGTGGTCAGCCGGGGCAGCCGATCCTGCCAGGAGCCCGGGCCGGGACGGCCCACGTTCATGACCAGCAGCGCCTCGTGCCGCCCGTCGGGGAAGAACTCGCGGGTCACGCCCGCCGCGTCGAACCCGGCCATCGGACCGGCGGCGAGCCCCGCCGCGCGTACGCCCACCAGCAGGTAGCCGATCTGCAGGGTCGCACTGAACCGGGCCTGCTCGACCCGCGTCGCCCGATCGGCGAGCCAGTCGCGGGCCTGTGGGCGGTGCGGGTACAGCTCGGGCAGCCGCTCGTGGAAGTCCACGTCGGCGGCGAGCACCGCCACCAGCGGAGCGCTGGCGGTCTTCGCCCGGTTGCTCGACGACAGGTGGGGCAGCAGTCGCGCCCGGGCCGCCGCGCTGCGCAGTACCAGCACCCGCAGCGGTTGACCGTTGTACGCGGTCGGCCCGTACCGGATCAGGTCGTGGATCGCCGCGACCTGGGCGTCGGTGACCGGCTCGTCGGTGAACGTGTTGGCGGTGCGGGCCGCCCGGAACAGCAGGTCCTGGGCGGCCCGGTCCAACGCGAGCAGGTCCGGTGCGGTCGCTGCCGTCACCGGGGTACCGGCGCGGTGTAGCCGCCGCGGTGGTGCACCAGTGGCGTGCCGTCGCCGCCATCGCCGAGCGCCAGGGGCTCGGCGATGACGAGCGTGTGGTCGCCGGCGGGCACCCGGTGCACCACCCGGCAGAACAGTCGGGCCAGCACGCCGGTCAGCAGCGGCACCCCGAATGGTCCAGGCGTCCAGTCCGGGTACGCGGCGAACCGGTCGATGCCACTGGTGGCGAAGATCGTCGCGGCGTCCCGCTGCCCCGCGGTCAGCAGGTGTACCGCGACGTGCTCGGCGCGGGCCAGCACCGGCCAGCTCGACGACGCCGTCCCGAGGCAGAACGAGACGAGCGGAGGGTCCAGCGACACCGACGTGAACGAGGTGGCGGTGAAACCGGCCCGGATCGCCGCGCCGATCCCACCCCGGCGGGCGGGGTCGGTGGCGCGGGCGACAGCGGTGACCACTGTGACACTGGTGGCCTGTCGACGCAGCAGGGCACGGAACAGGTCCGAACTCACCGGTCGCAGCTCGGCCGCGTCCACCTGTGGACGCTCCACCGTGGTCATGCCGACACCTGGGCCGGCGCCGGGTTCGCGAGGGTCTGTTGGGGAGCGCCGGAGCAGCGGAGCGCGGCGGCGATCGGGGCGTCGGCGAAACGAGGTGGGGACATGCGCAGTCTCCTGATCTGTCCACGGTGGGAGGCGGGGACGCTCGGAGGGGGTGGGGAGGCACGCTGCTCCGCGTTGAGCGGGCCGGCGGTGTGAGTGTGACGCTGGAGCCGAGCCGGGTGGACCGGTCAGCTCAACAGAGCGCGCTCGCGTGCCGGACCAGGTCGACGTGCACACGAGCGGTGAGGTGAAGCTCATCCCGCTGCGACATGACCTCATGTTGCCGGGACGGGATCGGCCGGTCAACGGTCTTCCAGAAGGTGAGAATTGCACCGTAGCCGATGCAACAAAGCGCCCCTAGCAGTGCCTACCGTGGCAGAACACCTATCTGTTGAATAGAGATTGGCGGTGCGCGACCGGCACTGTCCAGGACGGACGGCGAGAGGGTTTCAAAAGTTGTCGGTTCGGGCATGTTCGATCTCGACACGGCAGGGAACGGTGACGAGGGGAGACCTCCGATGGGCCTCATGTTTCGCAAGCGCAAGAAGTACGGTCCGATCATCCTGAACTTCACCGAGAACGGCTTCTCCTCGTGGAGCATCAAGATCGGGCGCTGGTCCTGGAACTCCAAGGCCCGTGCGCACCGGGTCGACCTGCCGGGTCCGCTGTCCTGGAAGCAGGACAAGTCCCGGTCGTAGCCTCCCGGGAGTCGAGCGGGGTGCCGGTGATTCACCGGCACCCCGCTCGGCGTCTGCGGGCTCTCAACTCCCGGCCCGGGGGGGGGACGGGCCTGGTCAGCTGGGCGTTATCAGCTCGTCACCGGCGAGCTTGCCGGCCTCGCGGTCGCGTCGCACGTCGCCCGCGTCGAGCAGGTCGGCCAGCGCCCGGATGGCGTCGGCGGCACGGTAGACGGTCGCGGTGAGGGTGTGCCGACGCAGCTCGGTGACCGACCGTGGTCCGCCCCGCCGCAGCTCCGCCAGCAGCTCGCGGGCCAGCGGTTCGAGGTCGGGATCGCCGGCCACGTCGACCGTCGCGCCGGCCGGGTCGCGGTAGCGCACGCCGAGGTCCGCGCCGACCGCCCAGAGCGCGTCGCGGACCGCCTCCAGACTCCGGTCCGAGCGACTGCCGAACGCGATCACGCCGGCGGCCTCGCCATCCGGCAGCACCGGCGCCAACTCGGCGACCAGGGGAAAGCCGACCGCGAGGAGCGCGTGACGGGCACTGCCGCCCGCGTGCAGCAGCACCTCCCCGGTACGGCCGTTCGCGGCGGCGGTGAGCAGGTCCCGGCTCACCTCGCCGGGCACGTCCACGAAGGAGAACAGCGGCGAGCCGGCCGCGCCGGCCGCCTTCAGGGCGACCGGCAGCCGGTCCGGGGCGCCGGGCAGCAGGTGCACGGTGACCTCGGCGGGCAGCTCCGCCTCGACCGGGCCGAGGCGGGCCGGCAGGTCGGGTGCGCCGTCGGCCAGCACCAGCACCGTCACCTGCCGCCCGCGCAGCTGGTCGGCGTGCGCGGCGACCAGCTGCAGCGCGGCCACCGCGCCGCCCGCGTCGGTGCCGGCGAGCGCCACGGTGGCCCGCCGGGAGCGGTGCAGGGCGGTGGGCAGCCAGGTGGTCAGCTGGCGGACCAGCAGCGCGCGGAGGAAATCGGTGGTCCGGTCGGTCGACATCGGTCCGTTCTACCGTACGGCCTGGTCAGGCCGGCACGGAGATCCCCACCCCGCCCCGGGTCTGCCCGCCGTAGCGCTGCCGCTCGGCGTCCAGGTCGAGCCGACCGATCTGCTTGCGGGCGGTCAGCGCGGCGTCGTCGAGCAGGTTGGCGGGGACCAGCCAGACGATCTCGAACTCCAGGCCGTCCGGGTCCTGCCCGTAGAGGCTCTTGGTCGTGCCGTGGTCGGAGGTGCCGACCAGCGCACCCGCGGCGGCGAGCCGCTCGGCGGTGACGGCCAACTCGTCGAGGGTGTCCACCTCCCAGGCGAGGTGGTAGAGGCCGACGGTGGCCCGGCCGGCGGTCGACCGTCCGGCTCCGGCACCGATCTCGAACAGGCCGAGGTCGTGGTCGTTCGTGGAGTCGGGGGCCTGGAGGAAGGTGGCGCCCCGGAAGCCGTCCGGGGTCATCGCCACCGCACGGAAGCCCAGCACGTCCCGGTAGAACGCGACGCTGCGGGCGAGGTCACTGACGTAGAGGACCGCGTGGTTGAGCCGGTGGATACCCATGCCCCCAGGCTAGCGCGGTTTGGTTGAACGTTCAACCAACTGAGCTATGATGGCCGTCATGACCCGCTGGCTGGACCCCGACGAACAGCGCACGTGGCGCGCGTACCTCGCCGCGTCCCGGATGCTGATGGACACCCTCGACCGCGAGCTGCAGCGCGAGGCGGGCATGCCGCACGCGTACTACGAGATCCTGGTCCGGCTTTCTGAGGCCCCCGGCCGCCAACTACGGATGAGCGACCTGGCCGAGGCCGCGGGGTCGTCGCGCAGCCGGCTCTCGCACGCGGTGGCCCGGCTGGAGGCGGCCGGATGGGTGCGTCGCGAGGACTGCCCCACCGACCGGCGTGGGCAGGTCGCGCTGCTCACCGACGTGGGTTTCGCCACCCTCGCGGCCGCCGCGCCCGGCCACGTCGAGGGGGTACGCCGACACCTGTTCGACGCGTTGAGCCCCGCCCAGGTCGACCAGTTGCGCCGAATCAGCGAAACCCTGGCCGACCACCTGAGGAGATCCTGACCAATCGACACCGGCGCGGGTCTTGTACTTACCGTCGTCGAATGAGCACGATGGGGCGTGTCTTCCGGCTTCGGCGAACTGACTGACCAGGCGCACCACCTCGTGTCGGCCGGCGATCTGGCCGGCGCGCAGCAACTGCTCGCCGACGCGCTCACCGACGCCGACCCCCGCCCGGCCAACGCCACCGGAGAGTTGGCCGAGGCGGCCAGCCTCCAGGCGCGAGTCTTGGTCGCCCTCGGTGAGCCGCACTCGGCCCGAGGATGGGCCGCCTTCGCGTACGCGGCCACCACCCGGCTGCACGGCCGTTCCGACCCGCGCACGGTGGCCGCCGCGGCGACCCTGGCCGCGGTGTTGCACCGGGTCGGCAGCCACTCCCGGGCCGCGCGGCTCTACCAGGAAGTGATCATCGAGCTGACCGCGCAGGACGGCCCCGAGTCGCTGCGGGTGCTCGCTGCACACGCCGACCTGGCCACCGTCGAGTACGCCCGGGGCCAGTGCACGCTCGCCCGGGACCGGCTCCAGGACGCCTGGGAGCTGCACCGGGAGATCTACGGCGACGGGCACCCCAGCGGCATCAAGATGCTGGCGCGGCTCGGGGCGATGCAGCGCGACTGCGGGCAGTTCACCGAGGCGCACGACAACCTGGCGCTGGCCCGCGAGCTGTGCCGGCAGCACCTGCCCGCCGACGATCCGCTGGCCGCACAGGTGGCGGCCCTGGCTCGGGCGGCGGCCAATCCCGACCACGCCTGCGCCGACAACCCACCCACCGCCCGGGACACGCCTGTGGTGCCGGCCGCCCGCGTCCCACCGCACGACGACGACCCGATCGAGCCCGACCACCAGCCACCGGCCCCCCACCAGGGCGGGTCGACGGCCGGCGGCACGGTTCCGAATCCGCGAACACCCGCCGACGAGCCGGTCGGGTCGACGGGCACCAGGTGGCCACCCGAGACGGCGGACGAACCCTCGTCCCACCACGCCGACCCACCGGTGCCCCCGTCGGTGATCGGGCTGGCCGGCGGCGCCGAGGAGCAGCCCGGGGTGTACCGGCTGCACCGCCCCGCCACGCCGTCCGACCCGTACACGCCGTCCGACCCGTACACGCCGTCCGACCCGTACATGCCGCCCGACCCGAACGCTGCGGCCGACCCGTACACGCCGGCTGACCCGTACGCGCCGGTTGAGCCCTACACGCCGTCGCGTCTGCTGCCGGTCCCCGTACACCGGGCACCGGCGGCACAGCGCAACCGGCTGGTGCCCGTGCTGGTGGCCGGCGTGGTCGTGGTGCTGCTCGGCGCGGCCGCGGTGATCGCCGGGGTGGCCGGGGTCGACGGCGACGACGAGCCGACTCCGCCGCCGGCGAGCGGCTCCCCCACCGCCAGCGCGCCCGCCGCCCCCGCGCCCAGCTCGGGCAGTGCCGCGCCCACGCCGGCTGACGCCGGGGCGCCGCCCGGCAGTCCGCCCGGCGCGGTGAGCCTGCGCGACACCCGGGACAGCATCGCGCTGAACTGGACCTACCCGGCCGGCAGCGAGGGTCCAGTGGTCATCGCGGGTGGCCGTACCGGTCAGGACCGCAACGTCTTCGCGACCCTGCCCGCGGGCACCACCAGCTACGTCATCTACGCGCTCAACCGCACCAACGACTACTGCTTCACCGTCGCCGTGGTCTGGTCCACCGACACCGTCGCCAACTCCGAGCAGGTCTGCACCCGCCGCCGCTGACCTGACAGGCTGACGGACCGTGACCGCTGGCCTGGCGATTCAGATGTGACAGCGCGTCACAAAGGCCACGCCGACGGCATGCCGAAGTGGGTGAGCGGGGGCACCAGCGCCATCACGGTGCGTCAACCATGTGCCCCGGAGACGCCTCGGCCGGTGCAGCCGGCAGCAGCAGGCACACCCGGAGCCCGTGCTGCTCCGGGGCGTCGGTGAGGGTGATGCTGCCGCCGGCGCGTCGTACCAACTCCCGGACGATGGCCAGCCCCAGGCCGGCGCCGCCGTCGTCGCGGGCGCGGCCGTCGTCCAGGCGGGTGAACCGGTCGAACACCCGCTCCCGATCGGCCGCCGGGATCCCCGGGCCGTCGTCGGTCACCGTCACCAGGTGGTACGCCCCGACGCCAGCCCCGATCCGCTGCCGCGCCGCCGACGCCGCCTCGGCGGCGAGCACCACCTCGCCGGACGCGTGCCGTACCGCGTTGTCGACCAGGTTGGCCAGCACGCGCCGTAACTCGTCGGCGTTGCCGATCGTCCACAGCGGCCCCGGCGGCATGGCCACCCGCACCGGCGACGCCGGGTAGCGGGCGGCGACCTCGGTCAGCAGCCCGCCCAACTCCACCGCGCCGGTCCCCCGGGCCGGTGGAGCCTCGTCCAGGCGGGCCAGCAGCAGGAGGTCGTCGACCAGCCGGCTCAGCCGGTCGGTGTCGGCCAGCAGGTTGGCGGTCACCGCCGTCCAGTCCGTGCGGTCCGCGAGGCGCTGCGCCACCTCCAACTCGGTCCGGATGTTTGTCAACGGGCTGCGCAGCTCGTGCGCGGCATCGGAGACGAACGCCCGTTGACGTGCTCGGCCGGACTCCAGCCGGTCCAGCATGCCGTTGAGGGTGACCGCCAGCCGGTGGATCTCGTCGGCCGACGCGGGCACCGGCAACCGACCGGTACCGGCCCGCCCGGTGATCTCCTCGGCGCCCCGACGTAACGCCTCGACCGGCCGCAGCGTCGCGCCCACCACCCGCCACGCCACGCCGGCCAGCACGGCCACCAGTAGCGGGAAGGCCACCAGGAGGATGACCCGGACCACGTGGGTGCTCTGCCGCACGTCGGCCATCGAGCGGGCGACCAGGACGGTGAGCGGGTCGTCCGCCGTGCCGGCCGGCACGGTCACCACCCGCACCGGGCCGGCGAGCCCGACCCGCTCCGCCGGCACGTCCAACTGCTGCCGACGGTCCCGGTGCAGCCGCTCCGGGCGGACCATCGGGACGAGCCGGTCGGCGTCGATCGAGGCGGCCCTGATCCGTCCCTGCCCGTCAACGACCTGGACGCGAACCTGCCCACCGGCCACCGGCAACGGGTCGGGCAGCACGTCCTCGGCGGCGAGCAGGGCGACCGCGTCGGCGGTCCGGAATGCCTCGGTGTCGACGTTTCGCTGGAGCACGAAGCGCAGCGCGCCGAGCAGCACCACCCCACCCAGGGCCAGCCCGATGGTGAGGCCGAACACTCCGATCGCCAGGAGCCGCCCCCGCAGCCCCAGCACCGGCAGCCAGCCGCCCCCTGCGCGACGGGCCGGCGCTGGCCCGCCCGTGGTCACGTCGCCAGCCGGTAACCGACGCCCCGGACCGTCTCCAACCGGTCCCGGCCGAGCTTGCGGCGCAGGTAGCCGACGTACACCTCGACGATGTTCGGCGCGGTCTCCAGGCTCGCGTTCCAGACGTGGTCCAGCAGTTCGATCTTGGAGATCACCTGACCCGGCCGGCGCATCAGGTAGTTCAGCAGCGCGAACTCCCGTGCGGTGAGCGTCACCTCGGCGTCGGCCCGGGTCACCCGTCGGCGGGCCGGGTCCAGTCGCAGGTCACCGACCGCCAGCACCGCCGGGCGTTCCGGCGCGCCCCGACGCAGCAGCGCCCGCAGCCGGGCCAGCAACACCACGTACGAGAAGGGCTTGGTCAGGTAGTCGTCCGCGCCGCAGTCGAGGCCATCGGCCTGGTCGTACTCGCCGTCCTTGGCGGAGAGCATCAGCACCGGCAACCAGTGCTGCTCGGCTCGCAGGGTGCGGACCAGCTCGTAGCCGGAGAGGCCGGGCAGCATCACGTCCAGGATCATCGCGTCGTACCCGCCGTGCCGGGCCGCGTCCAGGCCGGCCGGGCCGGTCCGCGCCACGTCCACCGCGAACCCCTCGGCCCGCAGGCCGCGTTGTAGGGCATCCGCCAACCGGGCCTCGTCCTCCACCACCAGCAACCGCACGGTTCAAGGGTGCCACCCGGGTCAACAGGTGCCGACTCGGCGTCCTCAGCACGTTCTCAGGCCCGAGGGAGGAGGATGGCAGCAGGAGGTGCCACCATGTCCGTCCTGAGAAGCCGTCCCGTCCTTCGTTGGCTGGTTCCGGCCACCGCAGCCGTCGCCGTCATCGGCGGTGGAGCTGCGATCGGCACGTTCGCCGCCGAGGCTGAGCCGAGCCTGCCGCCGCGTACCGCCGCCCAACTCCTGGTCGACCTGCAGACCTCCCGGCTGGAGGGGGTCTCCGGGACCGTCGTGCAGCGCGCCGACCTCGGCCTGCCGTCACTCGTCGGGCTGATTCCCGGCAACGACCTGACCAGCATGTTGACCGGCACGCACACCCTGCGGGTCTGGTACTCCGGCCCGGAGCGGCAGCGGGTCGCGCTGCTGGACACCCTCGGCGAGCAGGACGTGATCCGCAACGGCCGGGACGTGTGGACCTGGGAGAGCCGGACCAACACCGCCCGGCACCGCACGCTTGGCGACGCCGAGACCGGACGGGCGGCGCCCGAGGCGCGCCCGAGCCTGCCGGCCACTCCGCAGCAGGCCGCCGACCTGGCGTTGGCCGCGATCGACCCGAGCACCCAGGTGAGCGTCGGCCGCTCGGCGACCGTCGCCGGTCAGGACGCGTACGAGCTGGTGCTCCAGCCGCGCGACGAGGGCTCCCTGGTGCACCAGCTGCGGATCGCCATCGACGCCAAGCAGCACGTGCCGCTGCGCTTCGAGGTGCTCGCGAAGGGCAGCGACCAGCCGGCGTTCGAGATGGCCTTCACCCAGATCGACTACCGCCGGCCCGCAGCGGACCAGTTCACCTTCAACCCACCGCCCGGCGTGACCGTCACCGAGGAGAAGGCCGAGCGGCCGGGCGCGGGCAGGCCGGACCACGTCGAGCCGGCGGGCGATCCACAGGTGCGCGCGGTGGGCACCGGCTGGACGACCGTGCTGGTCGCCCGCCTCGACGAGGCGATGGGCGGTAAGCCGGCCGTGGGCGGTAAGCCGGCCGACGCGAAGCCGGCCGTGCCACCGGCCGACGCCGCACCCGACATGGACCTGTCGAAGCTGCTCGGCGGGCTCGCGGCGGTCAAGGGCGACTGGGGTAGCGGTCGTCTACTCACCAGCAAGCTGTTCAGTGTGCTGCTCACCGACGACGGCCGGGTCCTCGCCGGCGCGGTCACTCCCGAGCGGCTCTACGAGGCTGCTCGCGGCTGATCCTCCGATGTCCGCGCCGGGTCGACCCTCGTGGTTGGCCCGGCGTCATCGTGTCCGGTCCTCGCGCGCAGGCGGGCGCTCGATCAGCGGCCGGACGCGCCGGGTGCTGAGTCAGCCGGCGCCGAGGGCGCTGAGACAGGCGTCGGCGAGGACCGCGTGGCCGGGCAGGTACGGGTGCACGCGGTCGTCGGCCCAGCGCGTCGACGGGCTGACCGCGAGCACCCGGTCGAACGCCGCCTGGTTGGGCACGTGCACCGCGTCGAACTCGGCGGCCAGCCTCGCCACCACCGCCGCGTACCGGTCGGTGTCGGCGCGTTGCGGGACACCACGGTCGGCCTCGATGAGGAACGGGTCACCGAGGATCAGCCGGCAGCCGGTCGCGGTGACCGCTCGCCCCAGCAGGTCGCGCAGGGTGCGCTCGTACTCCTCGATCCCCACGGCCTCCTCCGGCCGGTCGCCGTAGTGCCGCCAAATGTCGTTGATGCCGATCAGCACCGCGAGCCAGTCGGGGCGCTCGGCGATGGCGTCGTCGTCCCAGCGGGCGGCCAGGTCCCGTACCGTGTCGCCGCCCACACCCCGGTTGACCCAGGTCAGCTCCAGCTCCGGGTGCCGGGCGTCGACGAACGCGCGGACAAGGCTGACGTAACCGGAGCCGTAGGGCGCGGCGACGTCGCGCCGACCACAATCGGTGATGCTGTCGCCGATGAAGACGACGCGTTGCCCGGCCCGCAGGATCATCGGACGCCACCTCGCGATCACCGGCGCCGACCCGCCGGGCTTGGTGAGAACCGGCGGAACGCGCTATCTTCAACAGTTCGAGGACACAAAAAAGAACGGCTAAAAGCCGTTCCTGCAAAGGATTCTAATCTTTAGGGAGACGGCTTGTCAAGGCACTCCGGCGGTTCCGGCGAATTGCCGCTCGACGACGAGATCGGTCGCGAGCAGGAGTACGTCTCGATGCTCTACGACCGGCTGGACGGGCTACGTGAGCAGGCCGCCCACCGGCTCACGGCCGAACTGCGCAACACCGGCGGGACCCTCCAGGACCGCTCGCAGCGCGACAGCTCGGTAGCGATGTACGCCGATCAGGTCGAGCAGTTCTCCGCCGTGGAGAACGGGCTCTGCTTTGGCCGTCTCGACGGTGACGACGACTCCCGCCACTACATCGGCCGGATCGGCATCTTCGACACCACAGGTGACTACGATCCGCTGCTGATGGACTGGCGGGCCCCCGCCGCCCGCGCCTTCTACCTCGCCACCGCCGCCAACCCCCAGGGCGTACGCCGCCGCCGGCACCTGCGGACCCGGCAGCGCAAGGTGACCGGGCTCAACGACGAGGTGCTCGACATCGACAGCGCCTCCCCCGGCGGCCACGAGGAGCTGACCGGCGAGGCGTCCCTGCTCGCGGCGCTCAACGCGGGCCGGACCGGCCGGATGCGCGACATCGTCGAGACCATCCAGGCCGAACAGGACGAGATCATCCGGGCGGAGTTGCCGGGCGTCATGGTGGTGCAGGGCGGCCCCGGCACCGGCAAGACCGCCGTCGCGCTGCACCGGGCGGCGTACCTGCTCTACACCCACCGCCGGGAACTCTCCAGCCGCGGCGTGCTGCTGGTCGGCCCGAACGCGACCTTCCTGCGCTACATCTCCCAGGTGCTGCCGACGCTGGCCGAGACGGGCGTGCTGCTGCGTACCCAGGGTGATCTTTTCCCCGGAGTGAGCGCGCAACGGACCGAACCGGCCGAGACCGCGGCGCTCAAGGGCCGGGGCGTGTTGGCGGAGGTTTTGGCGCTGGCGGTACGGGACCGGCAGTGGGTGCCGGACGAGCCGCTGGAGATCGAGGTCGAGCGGGAGGCGCTGCGCCTCGACCCGGAAACGGTGCGCACCGCCCGGGACCGGGTCCGGCGCGTCGACCGGCCGCACAACCTGGCCCGCACGCTGTTCGCGACGGAGATCGTGCACGCGCTCGCCGACCAGGTGGCGGAACGGATCGGCGCCGACCCGCTGGGCGGGGACAACCTGCTCGACGAGGCCGACCGGGCCGAGATCCGCCGCGAGCTGCGCGAGGAGTCGGAGGTCCAGGCCGCCCTCGACCGGCTGTGGCCGGTGCTCACCCCGCAACGCCTGCTCGCCGACCTGTACGCCGATCCGGACCGGATCGCCGCCGCCGCGCCGATGCTCACCGACGACGAGCGGGCGCTGCTGCACCGCGAGCCGGGTGGCTGGACGCCGGCCGACGTACCGCTGCTGGACGAGGCCGCCGAGCTGCTCGGCGAGGACGAGCGGGCCGCTGCCGCCCGGCGGGACCGGATCCGGATGATGGAACGGGAGTACGCCGAGGGCGTGCTGGAGATCGCCCGGGGTTCCCGCTCGATCGACGTCGAGGACGAGGCCGAGGGCGGTGAGATCCTCGGCGTGACCGACCTGATCGACGCGGACCGGCTGCTGGAGCGGCAGGAGGAGGCCGACCGGTTGACCACCGCGCAGCGGGCCGCCGCCGACCGGACCTGGGCGTTCGGTCACGTGATCGTGGACGAGGCGCAGGAGCTGTCCCCGATGGCCTGGCGGCTGCTGATGCGCCGCTGCCCGAGCCGGTCGATGACGATCGTCGGGGACGTGGCACAGACCGGCGCGCTCAGCGGCACGCCGTCCTGGGCGGACGCCCTCGCCCCGTACGTGGCGCAGCGGTGGCGGCTGACCGAGTTGACGGTCAGCTACCGCACCCCGGCCGAGATCATGGCGGTCGCCGCCGATGTCCTGGCGGAGATCGACCCGACGCTGCGTCCGCCGCGCTCGGTGCGGGAGGGCGGCGTACCCCCGTGGGACCGGACGGTGCCCGCCGAGCGGTTGGCGGCGGAACTCGTCGCGGAGGCCACCCGGGAGGCGACCGCGCTGACCGAGGGTCGGCTCGGGGTGCTCGTGCCGGCCGGCCGGGTGGGCGAGCTGGGCTCCGCGGTGACCGCCGCGCTGCCGGAGGCCGCCGTCGGCGAGCATCCGGAGTTGGAGAGCCGGGTGGTGGTGCTGACCGTCGCGCAGGCCAAGGGGTTGGAGTTCGACTCGGTGCTGGTCGTCGACCCGGACCGGATGGTGGCCGAGTCCCCCCGCGGCCGCAGCGACCTGTACGTGGCCCTGACCCGAGCCACCCAACGCCTGGGCGTCCTCCGCCCCACCCAGTGAGTCGATCATGAGGTTGACGTGGACGGTGATCTCTCACCGCCACGTCAACCTCATGATCACGCCGCCAAGGGGGGCGGTCAGTCGGTGGTGGAGTGGTCTCGGACCGACTTGGCTGGTTCTGGCGCGGACGTGGACTGGTCGCTGGTGTTGCCGCTCAGCGGCGTGCTCAGGCCGCCGGTGGTGGCGTCGCCGGTCGTCGTCGGGGCGACCTTGCCCCGGTGTCGCTCCGGCTGGCGGGCCACCCGTCGCACGCTCGCCGGACCGGCGGTGCCACCGGTGGTGGTCACCGCGCCCTGCCCGCCGACCGGTCCGCCGTCGCGCAGCACCTGCGGGTCGATCCGTTCCTTCGCCGGATCGAACGGGTCGTCGCGCTGGATCTGACTCTGCACATCGGTACGGGGAAGCGTCACCTCGTCGACCGCACCCTTGCCGTACACGCCTCCGGCGATCCGATCCTCGGCCTGGCGGGCGGCGTCCTGCCGCATGTCGTCCTCACGCACGATCATCACCTCGCAGAAGCTGTGGAACTGACTGCGTGCCCGACCTCCGGCCGACCAAACCCGGGGTGACCGGGAGGTCGTCCACGGTGGTTCACCGCCGCGCCGCCCGCTGGCCGCCTGCCCGCCGCCCGAGATGTCCATGCTGTCCGGCGACCGGCGGGAGATGCCCACCGGCAGAGGGGATGACAGCGTGCGCACAGTACGCCGTACCGCCGTCGCGGCCCTGGTGGCCGCGACGGTGACGACCGGGCTCGCGGTGCCCGCCCAGGCGAAGCCGCGACCGGACCGGACATTCGACGTGCAGGCCCACCGCGGCGGCCTCGGGTTGCGGGTGGAGAACACCCTCGCGTCCTTCGGCAACGCCCTCCAACTGGGGGTGACCACCCTCGAACTGGACGTGCAGATCACCGAGGACGGCCAGGCCGTCGTCACCCACGACCGGAAGGTCAGTGGCGCCAAGTGCGTCGACACCGCCCCGGTGACGCCCGGTGACCCGGAGTTCCCGTACGTCGGGAAGTACGTCAACACGCTCAGCCTGGCCCAGGTGCGCTCGCTCGACTGCGGCTCGAAGACGCTGCCGGACAAGCCCGGTCAGCTCGCCGTCCCGGGCGCCCGGATGCCGATGCTGCGTGAGGTCTTCGCCCTGGTCAACCGCTACCGGGCGAAGGACGTGACGCTCAACGTCGAGACCAAGGTGGAGGCCGGGGCACCGACCGAGACCGCGCCCCGCGACCAGTTCGTCCGGGTCAGCGCGGCGGAGATCCGTGCCGCCGGGCTGCTCAAGCAGGTCACCATCCAGAGCTTCGACTGGGGCGCGCTGATGCGCATGCGCCAGGTCGAACCGAAGCTGCCGCTCGTCGCCCTGACCAACTACGACTTCCTGCAGACCGGACAGCCGGGCGCCTCGCCGTGGCTGGGCGGGCTGGACATCGACGACTTCGGCGGCGACCCGATCAGGGCGATCCGCAGCTTCGGCGCCAGCGCCTTCTCACCGGTGCACGGCATGCCGCAGAACGGCACGGTCACCGACCCGGGCTACCAGCCGTACGTCACCAAGGAGATGGTCGCCGAGGCGCACCGCTACGGGATCAAGGTGATCCCGTGGACCGTCGACGACGTGCCGACCATGGCCAAGCTGATCGACGACGGCGTGGACGGCATGATCACCGACTACCCGGACCGGCTGCGGGGCCTGCTGGCGCAGCGCGGTTACCGGCTGCCGAAGGCGTACACCGCGCCGTTCGACATCCAGGCGCACCGGGGCGGCCGGGCCACCCGGCCGGAGAACACCCTGCCGGCCTTCTCCAACGCGCTGTCCAACCGGGCCATCTCCACGCTGGAGTTGGACACCGGCGTGACCGCCGACGGCAAACTCGTGGTGCTGCACGACCGCACCGTCAACGGGTCACACTGCGTCGACACCAAGCCGGTGCGCCGCGGTGACCCGACGTTCCCGTACGTGGGCAAGCCGGTGCACGAGCTGACCCTGGCGCAGCTCAAGACCGTGGACTGCGGCACGAAGACGCTGCCCGAGCTGCCCGCGCAGGTGCCCGCGCCGGGTGCCCGGATCCCGACCCTGGACGAGGTCTTCGCCCTGGTGAAGGCCAGTGGCCGCAGCGACATCGGGATGAACATCGAGACGAAGATCAGCCCGGTGGTGAACGACACCGAGCCGTACCGCAGCTTCACCCGCAAGCTGGTCGACGCCATCCAGCGCGCCGGCTTCACCAACCGGGCCACCATCCAGTCGTTCGACTGGCGCACCATCACGTACGCGCGGCAGCTCGACCGGCGGATCGGCACGGTCGCGCTGGTCTGGCAGTACGGCCCGGCCGAGTGCGCGACCCTCGCCGACGAGTGCTCGTTGCAGGCGGCGTACGGCAACCCGTCGGTGAAGAGCCCGTGGACCGGTGGGCTGGACTGGTGGAAGTACCAGGACCTCGGCAAGCTGACCCGGGCCGCCGGTGCCGGCACGGTGTCGGCCAACTGGCAGGTGCACGACCCGAAGCAGGGCACCGTCGCCTCGGACGACTGGTACCTGCGGGAGAACCCGGCATACTTCCACGGACCGGACGTACGCACGCTTCAGGTGCGCGACGGACTGAAGGTGATCCCGTACACCGTCGATGACGCGACGGTGATGCAGCGGGTCATCGACCTCGGCGTCGACGGCATGATCACCGACAACCCGGACCTTCTGGTGAGCGTGGCCAGGCGCAACGGCCTGCGCTGACCCGGTCGTCCACCCGATCGCCGGCCGGATTTTCCGGCCGGCGATCGGTGTTACCTGCTCCCGGGCCTCGGGTAGTCGGGGGTTGTCCCCGCCACGAATGCGAACCGTGCCGTGGCCGAAACGCGGTAGCGGGGCGAGGGAATGCAGGTACGACTCATCGCATCCTGAGGAGGACCAGATGAGCACGCAGGCTGCTTCCACCCGGCCGATGAACCGGCCCATGAACGACCCGCAGAATCCCGCGTCGATGCGGGACATGCAGACCCAGCAGATGCCGGTCATGCATGACGGGCGTCGCAACGACATGCAGGCACCCGGTACGGAGACCAAGCAGGCGTTCAAGACCACCGAGTTCTGGATCTACCTGATCGCGGTGGCCGCCGTACTGGGCGCGTCGCAGGTCGTCGGTCAGAACTCCGCTGGGGTGGACATCTTCCGGGCCGACAACGCCTGGTTCCTGATCACCCTGCTGACGCTTGGCTACCTCGGTAGCCGTGGCCTCTCGAAGGCCGGCAGCAACTGGCGCAGCGGCGAGGAGCGCAAGGCCCGGCACTGACCGGTTCACAGCGCGGTGGCCTCCGGGAGATCCTCCCGGAGGCCACCGTCGTGTTCGGATCGGCTACTCGTCGCCGCCGAAGTCGCCGCCGAAGTCGCCCTCGAACGCGTCCTCGATCATCTCGCCGGCGACCATGCCGCCGGCGACGCCGAGCGCCGCGCCGGCCACCATGCCGCCCATGCCGTGCCCGCGGCTGTGACCGTGACCGCGGCCCGAGCCGTACTGGGACCGCAGGCTGCCGTAGCGGGACGTGGTCTCGCGCAACCACCCGTCGACGACCTGCGCCCAGTCCACCCGGTCGACGTCGGTGTGCGACACCTGGAATCGGCCGAACGCGTCGTGCCCGGCGCTGAGGAAGCCGCCGCGCTTGTCGCACTCCAGGATGACCTCGACGCCGCGCTGGCTGGTCACGAAGGTCAGCTCGACCTCGTTGATCGTGCTCGCGTACTGCGGCGCGGCGAAGAACTCGATCTCCTGGTAGAACGGCAGCGTCTGCTGCACGCCCCGGATGTGGCCGCGCTCCAGGTCGGCGTGCTTGAACCGGAAGCCGAGCCGCTGGAACGCCTCGAGGATCCGCTCGTGCACCGGCAGCGGGTGCACCGCCACCTGGTCCAGGTCGCTCTTGTCGACCGCGCGGGCGATCGCCAACTCGGTACGCAGACCCATCGTCATGCCGTGCAGGCGCTGGCCGTACACGTCGGTGATCGGGGTCTCCCACGGCACGGGGAGCTGGAACGGGATCGAGAGCTGCTGCTTCGGGGCGAGCAGGAACGCGCCGCTGACCGCCATCCGGTGAAACTCGAGGGTGCCGGAGTATTCGGCGTCGTGCCCCTCGACCTCCACCCGGGTCACCAGACCGACCACCACCTGCTCGATGGCCGCCTCAGCGTCGCCGCCGACGAGGTTGACCTGCCCGTCGAGGGTCAGGCCGGGCCGGGTGTTGGGGTTGGTCAGCACAGTGTCCACACTGGGACCGCCCACACCGAACGCGCTCAACATCTTCTTGAAGACCATCGGAACTCCTGTGCGACGCCGACCGCTCCTGGTTGGAGTCGGACGTTGACTCGACCGGCACCCTATCCAGCACCCCTGTGAGGTGGCTGTGAAGCGCCCGCCAGGGTGCCGCCGCTTGATCGACTCGCTTTCCTGAAAGTCGCGGCATCACCACGACCGGGACACCCCGACTTCCGTGAAGCCGAGTCGATCAGCGTTCAGGCGGCGAAATCGCCGTCCTTGACCCCGTTGACGAAGGCCATCCAACCGCCGGCCGGGTAGACCAGGGTCGCCGCCGCGCGATCCTTGCTGTCGCGCACCGCCACCCGGCCGGAACCATCCAGGACCGGCCCCGCCTCGACACAGCTACCACCGTTGCTGTTGCTGCGGGTGCTCACATGCCAGGCCACTACGGGCAAGGCTTCACTCATGCAGTCCCTCCTTGATCTCCGCGATCAGCTCGGCCGCCTCGCGCCGATCCAATGCGACAGCACGAAGCCGATCGTACGCAAGCGCGTAACGTTTCGACGTTGGAGATTCCATGAAACGACGCCCGCCCAGCGTCTCGGCATAGGCGACCTCCGGGTAAGGCTTGGGCATCCCGAAGAGTACGAACGAGCCATCGAGACCGGCATGCAGCCCGACCCTTGCCGGCAGCACGCGGACATCAATGTTCGGCTGCCCGATCAGGTCACCCAGGTGGTTCAGTTGGCCGCGCATCACGGCAGAACCACCGACGGGTCGGCGCAGTACGCTCTCATCGATGATCGCCGCCACGCGGACCGACGGGTCCCGCGCGAGCACACGTTGGCGGTCGATCCTGAGTTGTAGCCACTTGCCGACCGAGAAATCTGTCGCACTCTCCCCCTCAGCATTGCGGATCACCGCCTCCGCGTATGCCGGCGTTTGCATGAGGCCCGGCATGAGGAAGGCATCCCACGAGTAGATGCGCTCGGCCCTGCTTTCCAGCCAGGGAAAATCGATGAATGAGGCGTCAACCAACTCGTCATAGTCCGCGTCCCACCGATCCGTTCGCCAGGCGTCCTCGGCGAGCTGGATGAAGCGGTTCCGCTCGCGCCCGTCGTGCTCGCCGTAGAGGTCCAGCAGCGACACGACAACGCCACGTCGGAACGGCCACTCGGCGCGCTCCCAGCGGGCGATGGAGGAAAAATCCCGCTCCAGGAACTCGGCGGCCTGCTTCAGGGTGATGCCGCGTTGCTCCCGTAGCTGCCGCATCTGTTGGCCGAGCCACTGAGCGCGCAATGTCTGAACGAACGATTCACGCCTGACGGGCATGGTGCCCCTCTCCTCGCGGACCCTCAAGACGAATTTTGTTGGTGTCGTTGCACCAATACCGAGACCACTGGAAACGTGGCCTTCGGGTGAGGGTGATCGCCGGCCCCCGGGGAAGCCCGGTGCAAACACGGCAACCGCGGCTGCGCCAACAGCCGAGAAGGTGACGAGAGACGGCCTCGCGAGTGGCAGTCGCATACCGGGTCTCGTCGGGTCTCAACTAGAGCGTCGGGAGGTGCGACTCCCGGCTCCGAACCGACTTGACGACATACCTACCACTTCAAGGGGCGCCGTCGCGACCCTGACTCACCCATTTACCGACGACGAGAGGTGACCGATGACCAGAGGCACGCTGTACGACGGCAGCCGGCTGCATCCGCGGCACGTCCGCGACCGTCAGTTCGCCACGGTCGGCTTCGGCCGGCGTGGGCTCAACCCCGCCGAGGTGCGGCGGTTCCTGCATCGGGTCGCGCTCGACCTGACCGCGCTGCACCACGACCTGGCGCAGCTCTGTGCGGAGAACGCCCGGATGAAGCGGGCGCTGCGTGCCCGGCAGAGTGCCTGGTCCGAGAGGCGCCGGCCGTGATCCCGCCGTACCAGCCGCCCGGCGGGATCTTCGTGCCGCTGCCTCGGGCGGCCGTGCTGGCGTTCACCGAGTCGACGGAACCGCCACCCCGACACGTGATCCACCTGCCGGTGACGGTCCCCGATCTGGCCGGGGCGCTGGATCTGGCCCGTACGCTCGCCCGGTCGCTGACCTCGACGCCACAGGTCGACGTCGCCGGCATCGCGGTCTCGGCGGAGGACGCGCAGCACGTACGACACTGGGTCTTCTGCGACCGGATCATGCCCGATCGCCGCCGCTGCGCGCGGCAGGCCGACCACGACGAAGCCTGCTCGCCCGTAGACGATCCTTAGATCGACTCGGGCTTTTGGATACTGCGGTGTCCAGGTGGCCGGGACGCCCCGGTTTTCAGGAAGCCGAGTCGATCAAGGTTCGGCACAGGCGACGTCTGACCCTAACCGACCTCTACGATGACCAGCTCGCCCACCTGTTCGCCGATCGTGGTGCGTGCCTCCGTCGGCAAGCCCACGTCGGTGATCAGCACGTCGGCGGCCTCCAGGGGAGCGATCGTGGCGATGCCGATGGTCTCCCACTTGGTGTGGTCGGCGAGCACCACGAGCCGGCGGGCGGCACCGATCAGGCACCTGTTGACGCCGGCCTCCAGCAGGTTGGGCGTGGTGAATCCGGTGCGCGGGCTGAGCCCGTGTACGCCGAGGAAGAGCAGGTCGACGTTGAGCGCGCTGATCGCCGCCTCGGCCACCGGCCCGGTCAACGCGTCCGACGGGGTGCGGATGCCGCCGGTCAAGACGACCGTCTGGTCGGCGCGCGGGTCCTGGTAGAGCGCGTCGGCCACCGGGATCGAGTTGGTGACGACGGTCAGCCCTCGCACGTCGGAGAGCAGGGTGGCCAGCGCGGCGGTGGTGGTGCCGGCGGAGAGCGCGATCGCCATCCCCGGCTCCACCATCGTCGCCGCCCGCTCGGCGATGGCACGCTTCTCCGCCTGCTGGCGGATCGACTTCGCGGCGAAGCCGGGCTCCTCGGCCGAACCCGGCCCGGCGAGTGTCGCGCCGCCGTGCACCTTGTCCACCAGGCCGCGCTCGGCCAACGCCTCCAGGTCACGGCGGATCGTCATGTCGGACACGCCGAACCGGCTGACCAGGTGGCTCACCCGTACGCCGCCACGTTGGCGGATCAGATCGAGGATGGCGGTCTGCCGCTGCTGGGCGAGCATGGGGAGAGCTCCTTCGCGCCGTGAACTGTCGTCAGAGTCAGGTCCGATCCTCACGGACGACCGCCACCGCACCGGCCGGCAGCGTCAGCTCACCGGAGCACCGTTCGCCGGTCAACAGCTCGGTGCCGGTCGCCGGGAGCCGGACCTCCGTCTCGGTGTGGTTGAGGACGAACAACCACGTGCGTTCGCCGTCGCGCCGACGTACCACCTCCACGCCGGGCGGCGCCGGCGCCGCCGGGCGCACGCCGGCCTCGTCGACGAGCCGGGCGACCAGCCGGTCGGTGGCCGCGTCGTCCAACCGGGTGCCGACATACCAGGCGGCGCCGTCGCCGACCCGGTGGCGGGTCAGCGCCGGCACACCCGGCAGGGGGCCATCGGTGTACGAGGCGAGCACCTCCGCGCCGTTCGGGTGCAGCCACTCGGTCCACACGTCGGCGGTGCTGCCGTCGTCGAGGCGGACCTGCTCGCCCTCGCGCAGCGGGAAGAACTCCTCGGTCCGTACGCCGAGCAGCTCCCGGAACGCGCCGGGGTAGCCGCCGAGGCGGATGTGGTCGTTCTCGTCGACGATGCCGCTGAAGTAGGTCACCGCCGCCGTGCCGCCGCCCTCGACAAAGCGGTGCAGTGCCGCGACGTCGGCGTCCCGGACCAGGTAGAGGGTCGGCACCAGCACCAGCCGGTAGCCGCTGAGGTCAGCCGACGGGTGGATGATGTCGGCGGTCACGCCGGCCCGCCAGAGGGACCGGTAGAGGGCGGTCAGTCGGTCGTCGTAGGTGACGTCGGCGCTGGGGTGGGAATCCAGCTCGACACCCCACCAGGCCTCCCAGTCGAACAGGATGGCCACGTCGGCGTCCACCCGGCTGCCGCGTACCTCGGCGAGGGCCTTGAGGTCGGCGCCGAGTTGGCAGACCTCGCGGAACACCTTGGTGTCGGGGCCGGCGTGCGGCACCAGCGCGGAGTGGAACTTCTCGGCGCCAACCCGGGAGGCGCGCCACTGGAAGAACAGCACGCCGTCGGCGCCGCGGGCGACGTGCGCCAGGCTGTTGCGGCGTAGCTGACCGGGCTGCTTGGCGACGTTGCGCGGCTGCCATTGGACGGCGCTCGTGGAGTGCTCCATCAGCAGCCACGGGTCACCGCCGGCGACACCCCGGGTGTGGTCGGCGGCGAGCGACAGACCGAGGTGCGCCTGCGGGTCGGCGGCGGTCAGGTAGTGGTCGTTGGACACCAGGTCCACATCGTCGGCCCAGGACTGGTAGTCCATGTGCTTGACGCCCATGCCGATCATGAAGTTGGTGGTGATCGGCTGGCGGACCAGAGTCTTGAGCACCTCGCGTTCGGCGCGCAGTTGGGCGCGCAGCTCGTCGGAGGAGAAGCGCAGGAAGTCGAGCTGCTGCGTGGGGTTGGCGAAGGCCGTCACCGTGCGCGGCGGGTTGATCTCGGCCCAGTCGCCGTAGCGCTGACTCCAGAACGCGGTGCCCCAGGCGTCGTTGAGCCGCGCCAGGTCGCCGTAGCGCTCCCGCAGCCAGCCACGGAACGCCTCGGCACTGACGTCGCAGTAGCAATTCGCGTTGTGGCAGCCCAGCTCGTTGGAGACGTGCCACATCACCACGGCGGGGTGCTCGGCGTACCGACCGGCGACCGCCCGCACCAACTCCAGCGATCGTTCGCGGAAGATGGGCGAGCTGGGGCAGTACGCCTGCCGGCCGCCCGGCCAGAGGATCGTGCCGTCGTCGCGGCGGGGCAACGTCTCCGGGTGAGCCCTGGCCAGCCACGGTGGCGGGCTGGCGGTGGCGGTGGCCAGGTCCACCTGGATCCCGCCACTGTGCAGGAGGTCCAGCACCCGGTCCAGCCAACCGAACTCGTATCGGCCCGGAGTGGGCTCCAGCAGTGCCCAGGAGAAGATGCCGACGGAGACCAGGTTGACCCCGGCTCGGCGCATCAACTCGACGTCCTCGGACCAGGTCTGCTCGGGCCACTGCTCAGGGTTGTAGTCGCCGCCGAAAGAGATGCCGTTCCCGTGCCATTGCCGCATGAGAGCTGAGGGTGCACCCCGCACGACGCGGAAGTCAACAGGTTCCAACATCGATTCATTTTCCACCGTTGACCGCGTTACGGCCTTATCACACTGGGTTATCGAAGGTGAACTGCCCTCTTGACAGCGCTCGACTGAGGGGTAACTTGAGGCCCCACTGGTCGTTCGTGTTGACCAATGTGGATTCTCGGTGGATCCCGATGGGTGATCACGGCCGCCTGACCTTGGGAGCCTCAAAGGGATGAGCATCCTGCACCTGCGCCGCGCGCGGACCAGCCTGGTGCTCGACGCGCGCGGCCCGGGACTGCCCCGGATCGTGCACTGGGGCGGCGACGTCGGCGACCTCGACGACGACGGCCTGAACCAGCTCGCCGAGGCGACGGTGCCGCCGGTGGTGCCGAGCAGCTTCGACGAGCCGCCCGTGCTGTCGCTGCTGCCGGAGGCGAGCGCGGGGTGGAGTGGCCGGCCGGGGCTGGCCGGGCACCGCGACGGACGAGACTGGTCCACCTCCTTCCGCCTCGACGGGTGGGACGTGCGGGACATCGGCACCGACCCGGGCCACCCGGCCGGTGGCGGCGAGGCGGTGGGCGTACTCCCGGCCGACGGCGGGCCCGGCGGACCCGGGGCGGCGCTGCTGACCGTGCGGGCGTCGGACCCGGCCGCCGGGCTGACCCTGACCAGCGAGATCACCCTGGACCCGCACGGCCTGCTGACCGTTCGCCATCGGCTGCGCAACGACGGCGACACGGCGTACGAGCTGCGGGAGCTGACGCCGGTGCTGCCGGTGCCGGCGGTCGCCACCGAGTTGCTCGACCTGACCGGCCGGTGGTGCCGGGAACGGTCGCCGCAGCGGCACCCGTGGCCGCACGGCGCCTGGGTCCGCGAGGGTCGGCACGGCCGGACCGGGCACGACGCCACGCTGCTGCTGGTGGCCGGCACCGCCGGGTTCGGCTTCGGCCACGGCGAGGTGTGGGCGGTGCACACCGCGTGGAGCGGCGACCACGTCACCGTCGCCGAACGCCGGCCCACCGGCGAGTCGACCCTCGGCGGCGGTGAGCTGCTGGCCCCCGGCGAGATCCGGCTCGGCCCTGGCGAGTCGTACGACACTCCCCTGCTCTACGCGGTCTGGTCCGACGTCGGGCTGGACGGGCTCAGCGACGTACTCCATTCGCACCTGCGGGCCCGGCCCGGACACCCACGCTCCCCCCGGCCGGTGACCCTCAACGTCTGGGAGGCGGTCTACTTCGACCACGACCTGGACCGGCTGCGGGCGCTCGCCGACCGGGCCGCGCAGATCGGCGTGGAGCGGTTCGTGCTCGACGACGGTTGGTTCCGCGGCCGGCGCGACGACACCGCCGGTCTCGGTGACTGGTACGTCGACGAGCGCGTCTGGCCCGACGGCCTGCAACCGTTGATCGACCACGTGACCGGCCGGGGCCTTCAGTTCGGTCTGTGGGTCGAGCCGGAGATGGTCAACCCGGACTCCGACCTGTTCCGGGCGCACCCGGACTGGCTGCTGGCGGTGCCGGGTCGGCTGCCACCGGCGTGGCGCAACCAGCAGGTGCTCGACCTGGGCCGCCCGGAGACCTACGCCTACCTGCTGGAACGCCTCGACACGCTGCTCGCCGACCATCCCGCCATCAGCTACCTCAAGTGGGACCAGAACCGGGACCTCACCGAGGCCGGGCACCACGGCCGTCCCGGCGTGCACGGGCAGACCCTGGCGGTCTACCGGCTGCTCGACGAGGTGCGCCGCCGGCATCCCGGCGTGGAGATCGAGAGCTGCTCGTCCGGCGGGGCACGGGTGGACCTGGCCATCCTGGCCCGCACCGACCGGGTCTGGGCCAGCGACTGCAACGACGCCCTGGAACGGCTCAGCATCCAGCGCTGGACCGGGCTGCTGCTACCACCGGAGCTGATCGGCACGCACATCGGCCCGCATCGCTCGCACACCACCAACCGCGTGCACGACCTGGGCTTCCGGGCGGCGACCGCGCTCTTCGGCCACCACGGCATCGAGTGGGACATCGCCTCGATCAGCGCCGCCGAGCAGACCGAACTGGCCGCCTGGGTGGCGCTGCACAAGCGGCTGCGGCCGCTGCTGCACGCCGGCCGGGTGGTCCGGGTCGACCACCCGGACCCGGCCGTCTGGGCACACGGCGTGGTCGATCACGACAACACCAAGGCGGTGTACGCGGTGGCGCGCCTGAGCACCTCGGTGACGCAGACCCCGGGCGCGGTCCGACTGCCCGGCCTGGACCCCGGGCGGCGTTACCGGGTGCGACAGGTGGCGGGCGTACCGGCCCCGGCGACGATCGAGCGGTCCGCGCCGGCCTGGCTGGCGAGCGGTGTCACCCTCAGCGGGGCGGCGCTGGCCCGGGTGGGGGTGCAACTGCCCGCCCTGCACCCGGAACAGAGCCTGGTGCTGGAGGTCGACGCCGTCGCCTGAAAAGATTCTGGGAAATCTTCGGTCGGGGTGTCGAGAAGGGCTTTGCCTGTTTCTACCTCAGGGTGAGAGCACCGACGACGACGGTGCCCAGGCGTGAGGAGCCACCAATGAAGTACATGCTGCTGATGCAGTTCAGCGCCGCGGGGACCGACTTCCCGAGCATCGACACCTGGACGCAGGACGAGGTCCGGGCGCACATCGCGTTCATGGGCGAGGTCAACGACAAGCTCACCGCCGCCGGGGAGTGGGTCGACGCGCAGGGCCTCGGCGGCCCGCAACAGGCCCGGATCGTGCGCGCCGGCGACGGCGGAGCGCCGGTGGTCACCGAGGGGCCGTTCGCCGAGACGAAGGAGTTCCTCGCCGGCTACTGGATCGTCGACTGCGACAGCCCGGAGCGGGCGGTGGAACTGGCCGCGTACATCTCCACCGCACCCGGCCCCGGCGGCCAGCCGCTGAACATGCCGATCGAGGTGCACCCGGTGATGTCCGCCCCACCTCAGGAGCTGTGACGGCTGATCACCGATGCCCGCACCGAGGACCTGCTGCGCGAGTTGGCGCCGCAGGTCCTCGGCGTGCTCGCCCGCCGTTTCGGTGACTTCGCCACCGCCGAGGACGCGGTGCAGGAGGCGTTGCTGGCCGCCGCCACCCAGTGGCCCACCGAGGGGTTGCCGGCGAACCCGCGCGGCTGGCTGATCCAGGTCGGTTACCGCCGGATGATCGAGCTGGTCCGTGGTGAGCAGGCCCGACGCCGCCGGGAGGACCTGGTCGCCCGCCGCGACCCGGACGACCGGCAGTACGCACCGGCCGCGGACGAGGAGTTGACCGCCGAGCGCGACGACACCCTGGTCCTGCTGATGCTCTGCTGCCATCCGGCACTCGCCCCGACGTCGGCCGTGGCGCTGACCCTGCGCGCCGTCGGCGGCCTGAGCACCGCCGAGATCGCCCGCGCGTTCCTGGTGCCCGAGGCGACGATGGCGCAACGGATCAGCCGGGCCAAGCAGCGCATCCGCGCGTCCGGGCTGCCGTTCCGAATGCCGGACGAGGCGGAGCGCGCCGACCGGCTCACCAGCGTCCGGCAGGTGCTCTACCTGGTCTTCACCGAGGGACACACCAGCACTGCCGGCCCCGACCTACGGCGGATCGACCTCGCGGCCGAGGCGATCCGGCTGACCCGAGCACTGCACACGCTGCTGCCCGACGACAGCGAATCGACCGGGCTGCTGGCATTGATGCTGCTCACCGAGGCACGCGGTCCGGCGCGGACCGGACCCTCCGGTGAGCTGATCTCACTGGCCGACCAGGACCGCAGCCGCTGGGACGCGGCGGCGATCGCCGAGGGCGTAGCCCTGGTCACCCATGCGCTGCCGCGTGGGCCGGTCGGCCCGTACCAGGTGCAGGCCGCGATCGCCGCCCTGCACGACGAGGCGCCGAGCACGTCGCAGACCGACTGGCCGCAGATCCTGGCGCTCTACGAGGTGTTGGAACGGCTCGTCGGCAGCCCGGTGGTGGCGCTCAACCGGGCCGTGGCGACCGCCATGGTGCACGGACCGGCGGCCGGACTGGCCGCTCTCGACGCGCTGGCCGACGACCCCCGACTGGCCGGGCACCACCGGCTGCCCGCCGCCCGCGCCCACCTGCACGAGATGGCCGGCGACCGGGAGCGGGCGATGGCGGGCTACCGCGCCGCCGCCGCACGCACGAGCAGCCTGCCCGAACAGCGCTATCTGCAGATGCGGGCAGCCCGACTGGCAGCCGAGCCCGTCGACCTCCCGTGACGACTCGGTCCAACTGCCAATCTTGGACACTTTCCGTCAGCGCGGCGGGCTCAACTGGTGGTTGCAACACCCTTCCGTGATCATCGACGACCAGGGGGACACGTGGCGTACGTGCTGTTGGGGATCGCCATCCTCGCCGAGGTGCTGGCGACCAGCCTGATCAAGAGCACCGCCGGGTTCAGCCGCCTCTGGCCGACGGTGGCGTGCCTCGGCGGGTACGCGCTGGCGTTCCTCCTGCTGGCCCAGGCCGTCAAGGAGATACCTGTCGGTGTCGCGTACGCCCTCTGGTCGGGTCTGGGCACCGCGGCCATCGTGGCGATCGGAGCGGTGTTCCTGGGTGAGTCGGTCGGGCTGGCCAAGCTCACCGGCATCGCGCTGATCATCGCCGGCGTGATCATCGTGAACCTGACCGGGGAACACTGACCGCAGCCGAACGCGATGGCCGGCCCCCGGTGCGGGACCGGCCACCTGGCGTCGGTCAGCCTGCCGTGCAGCTCACCTCCGGCGTGGGGTTGCTGCCGGTCCAACTGCCGAGGAAGCCGAAGCTGGCGCTGGCACCGGCGGCCAGCCGGCCGTTGTAGTCCGTGTTGCGCGCGGTCACCGTGGTTCCGCTGCTGGTCACCGTCGCGTTCCAGGACTGGGTGACGCTCTGGCCGTTGGCGAGAGTCCACCGGGTGGTCCAGCCGGTGACCCCGGCGGCACCGGCGGTCACCCGCACCTCGGCCTGGAAGCCACCCTGCCACTGGTTGGTCACCGTGTACGTTGCCGTGCAACCACCGACCGGCGGCGGCGTGGTGGGTGGTGGCGTCGTGGGCGGTGGCGTCGTGGGCGGGGGCGTCGTGGGCGGGGGCGTCGTGGGCGGGGGCGTCGTGGGCGGGGGCGTCGTCGTCGGCGGGGTGCCGCCGAAGACGCTTGCCTCCCGGGCGGTCTGCCGGATGCCGTTGGCGCCGTTGAAGAGCCGCTGGCCCCAGGTGGTCAGGCTGGCCGCGTTGAAGTTGGTGGCGAGGTCGAGATATTCCACCCCGCCGCCGTTGCCACTCCACGACCAGCCCAACCAGCCGATCCCGTTGGCCTGGCTGTACGCGAGGATGGTGTCCTCGTCCGGGTCCCCGTCGGAGTGGTTGAAACCGAACTCACCGACCACGATCGGCAGGCCGGCGGCACGGAACCGACCCAGATAGTCGCTGATCTCCGCGGCGGTGTCGAAGACCCCGTACATGTGGACGGAGAAGACGGTGTTGCGGGCCGGGTCGGCGGCGAACACCGACGCGGCGTTGTCCCGCATCGTGAAGGACCAGTCCTGACCCCAGTTCGGCGCGTCCACCATGATCGTGTGGGTCAACCCGCCGGCCCGCAGGCGCTTGATCGCGTTGGCGTTGTCGGTGGCCCAGGAGCCGTAGTTCTGGTTGCCGTACGGCTCGTTGCCGATGTTGACGATGACGTATCTTTCCTGGCCGACGAGGACGTCGGCGAGGCTGAGCCAGTAGTCGACGGCCCGGTCCAGGGTGATGGCCCCGCTCTGCTCGCCGTACCCGGTGGTGTCGTGCACCTCGAGCACGCAGATCAGCCGGTTGGCCCTGCACGTCGAGATGACGGTGGCGACGTCGGCGTTGGTGTTGCGGGTCCACCGGTCCCCGCTGGACAGCACCACCCGCACGGTGTTCGCGCCGAGCGCCTTGACGTCGGCGAAGGAGTTGGTCTGCTGCGGGTACCAGGTGTGTGCGTGGTTGACACCCCGCATGACGAATTCGGTGCCGTTGGCGTCGTACAGCCTGCCGTTCGCGACGGAAAAACCGGCCGCGGCGTGTGCCGGCTGGCCGAACGCCAGCACGGCGACGAGCAACGCGAGCAGGGCCGCGCCGGCGGCGGTGAGTCGAGTCTTCATGGTCTTCCTCAGGGAGGACCCCCGGTGCCCGACAGGGGTGGGACGTGACAGGGGGAAGGGCGACTGCAGCCCGGCAGCCGCGCCCGACGCCCGGCGCGCACGCATCAGCGTATGGCGATGGATTGGCCCTCGCAACCGGTTCAGTTGAGCGGCCCGCTCCCCGGACAGCCGCAACGGCCCACGCGAGCGCGGGCCGTCGCGGGGCGGTCATCCCCACCACAGGATGTGCGCCACCTCCGGTTCTTAACCGGTTAAGACCGACGGTAGGCAGGTCACCCGTCATCCGTCAAGCACTGCCCATCCCGAACCGGACGGGAGGGTTGACGGCGGCCGAGCGGGGTATCCCGGGAACGATCAGCCAGTGAGAGGGGATACCAGGATGGTCAGCGTCGGCTACACCCTGATGGGCGAACAGGCCGGTCCCAAGCAGTTGGTCGACCACGCGGTCCGGGCCGAGGCGGCCGGCTTCGACCAGTTGGTGATGTCCGACCACTACTACCCCTGGCTGGACTCCCAGGGCCACTCCCCGTACGCCTGGTCGGTGCTCGGCGCGGTCGCCCACGCCACCTCCCGCGCCCAGCTGATGTCGTTCGTGACCTGCCCGATCCGCCGCTACCACCCGGCCGTGGTCGCGCAGAAGGCCAGCACGATCGGGGCGCTCTCGGACGGCCGGTTCACCCTCGGCCTGGGCGCCGGGGAGAACCTGAACGAGCACGTGGTCGGTGGCTGGCCGCACGTGCAGCAGCGGCACGAGATGTTCGAGGAGGCGTTGCAGATCATCCGGCCGCTGCTCAACGGAGAGACGTTGACCTTCTCCGGCAACCACTTCGACGTGCCCGACGCCTACGTCTGGGACCGCCCGGAACGGCCGGTGCCGATGGCCGTGGCCGCGTCCGGCCGGCAGTCCGCGACGTTGGCCGCGGAGTACGGCAACGGCATCATCTCCACCGAACCCGACCGGCACATCATCGAGATGTACGACGACGCCGGCGGCGCCGGCCAGCCCCGGTACGGGCAGGTGGCCATCTGCTACGGCCCCGACGAGGCCGAGTGCCGCAAGATCGTGCACGACCAGTTCCGCTGGTTCGGGATGGGTTGGAAGGTCAACGCCGACCTGCCCGGCCCGGAGTCCTTCGCCGCCGCCACCCAGTTCGTCCGGGAGGAGGACGTCGCCGAGGGCGTCCCCTGCGGGCCGGACATCGACGCGCACGTCGAGGCGTTCCGCAAGTTCGTCGACGCCGGCTTCACCCACGTGGCGATCATCCAGGTCGGCGGAGAGACCCAGCCGATGTTCCTGGACTGGGCGCAGGAGCAGCTCCTGCCCCGGCTGCGGGAGTTGTGACGTCGATGCGCGGCGGTCACTTCGGTCCGACCGATCTGCGGCTCGCCATGGCCGCGCCCCGGTCGGCCGCCGGGTTGACGAGTGAGTGGCGGCTCGTCGACGGGCTGCGCACCCACACCCGGCGCAGTACGACCCCGGGGACCGGGACGCCGCCCGTGGTGCTGGTGCACGGCCTGGCCGTCTCCCACCGTTACCTCACCCCGCTGGCCGTCGCGCTCGCCACCACCCACCCGGTGTACGTGCCGGACCTGCCCGGCTTCGGGCTTACCGAACACCCCGACGGCGCGTACGACGTCCACCGGCACGCCGCGCACCTGGCCGCCTGGCTGGCCGCGTACCGGCTGCCGCCGGTGTGCCTGCTGGGGCACTCGTTCGGCGCCGAGGTGGCCGCCTCGGTCGCCGCGAACCACCCGGACGCGGTACGCGCGCTGGTGCTGGCCGGACCGACGAGTGACCCGTCCGCCCGGTCCCACGGTGGCCTGTTCGGCAGGTGGCTGGTGGACTGCCTGCGCGAGGCGCCGTTGCAGGCGCCGATCCTGGTCCGCGACGTCTGGAACGCCCGGCCCCGGCGGGTCCTCGCGACCGTGTCGCACTCCGTGCGCAACCCGATCGAGCGGGACCTCGTCCGCGTCACCGCGCCCACCCTCGTCGTGACCGGAGCCCGCGACCCGGTCGTACCGGCGCCCTGGCGCGACGAGGCGACCCGGCTCGTGCCGGACGCGAACCTGCTGGTGGTCCCCGGCGTCGCGCACAACGTGGTCACGACCGCCCCGACGCAGGTCGCGGACGCGGTCCGCCGCCTGCTCGCCCCGCAACCCGCACTCTCGGACAGGTGAACCCCATGCGCTTCGGCAACACGGAGATCCGCCCGCTCGGCGGCGGCCTCGGCTGCCTCCTGATGATCCTCTTCTCGATCGTCGCCTCGGTGGTGCTCACCGTGCTGCTCAACCTGGTGCTGTGAGGACGACGGCGAGCACGCCCTGACCGGCGCGCACCTCGGGCGGGTCAGCGCGAGAAAGGCCGCGGCCCGGTCAGCGGCGTAGGCCCAGGGCGCCGAGCACCTCACGGGAGGCCAGCCGCGCCGGGTCGAGCACCGACCGGCGGGTCCACCGGGCGGCGGGCGCGACGGTGGCCCGCCAGGCCGCCCGGATGCCGTGCGCCACCGGCACGACCGTCACCGACCAGGCCCACCGGGCTCCCCGCAGCAGTGGGTGCACGGCGTGCCGCCACACCCAGCGCAGCCCGTGCCCGAGCGGGCGCAGCAACAGGCGGTAGAACTGCCGCAGCACCCACCCGGCCGCCCGCCACGCACCGACCACCACGGCGACGAGCAACCGGCCGAACCCCACGACGACCCACCA
The DNA here is from genome assembly GCF_040649655.1 of Micromonospora sp. NPDC048905. NCBI lineage: Bacteria > Bacillati > Actinomycetota > Actinomycetes > Micromonosporales > Micromonosporaceae > Micromonospora > Micromonospora sp. NPDC048905. Next base: position 740,430 of record NZ_JBEZFV010000001.1, read on the forward strand.
GATCCCCCGGCCCAACCCGGTGAGCGCGGCGCTCACCGCCCCGCCGAGTGCGCGGACGCCACGCCACACCAGCCGTCCGGCGGGGGTCAGCGCCACGCCCAGCCAGCGCAGCGGCCGTCGGACCAGGTACTCGGCCAGCCACACCAGCACGCGCCCCAGCGCGACGAGAGGCGGACGCAGCCCCCGACGGGCAAGCCAGAGCAGCGGTGCCCAGAGCAGCGTGCGGGCCACCCACGTGAGGCCCCGCCCCAGCCAGACCAGCGGGAGCCAGACGAGGACCCGGGCCGCCCAGCGCGCCGGAACCCAGAGCAGGTTACGGGCGCCCCAGACCAGCGGCAGCCACAGGAGTCGGTGCAGCGCCCAGGACAGCGGAGACAACAACCAGCGTCCCAGGAACCGCCCGACGGGGGTCAGCAGACTCCGGTACGCCAGCCGGCCGGCAGCCGCGACCAGCTCCCAGAGCAGGCGTACCGGAAGCACCACGACCAACGCCACACCCCGCGCGACGGCCGCGACGAGCGGGAGCGCGACGGCGGCCGGTTCGGCCGGGTCCACAGCGGACGGTGCCGGCCGCGCCGCCGTTGGTGCGGTGGGGCGCCCACCCGGCGGGTCGGGCAGCGGCGGGCGGGCCGGCAGGGGGTCGGTCACGGTGGGCACGGTAACCGGCCCGCGCCACGGCCTCAGCCGTCGGTTGCGGCCGGATCGAGGTCGAGTGTGGTGAGCAGCGGATAGTGGTCCGAGGCGGTGTCCGCCGTCCCGCCCCGGACGACCCGGCACTCCCGCGTCCGCCGCGCCACCTCGCGGGTGCCGAGCAGGTAGTCCAGTCGCATCCCGGCGAACTCGGCCCCACCGAAGCGGGTGGGGACGGTCCGGCCCTCGGCCTCGGCCGCCCCGGCGTTGACCGACGGCCAGAGGTCGACCAGGTCGGCGGCGAGCAACCGGCCGATCGCGCGGGTGTCCACGTCGCCGCCGCGGCGGCGCAGGTGCCGCCGCCGGTAGAGGGTCGGCATCCCGGCCAGCCGCTCGGTGTGGTCCACGCTCGGGTCGAGCGCGTTGAGGTCACCGGTGACGAGCGTCAACGGACCCGGGGCACGTCGCACGGCCCGGACCAGCCAGTCGGCCTCCATCCGCCGCCGTCCACCCGAGTACGGGTAGAGGTGGGCACCGAGCACGGTGAGCGGGCCGGCGGTGGTCGCCACCACGACACGGGCGGCGGCGTGGTGGAACGGCCGGCGCACTGCCCCCGCGTCGATGACCCGGTACGGGGGCCGGACCAGCACCGCCACCGGCTGTCCGAGACAGGACCGGGCCAGGTACGGCGTCATCCCCACCCGACCCGCCACGCTGGCCATCAGCCCGTCGCGGTCGAAGCCGCGCAGCTCCTGCAGGGCCAGCACGTCCGGCGCCTGCTCGTCGATGACCTGGAGCACCTGATCCAGCCGGTCGCCGCCGCGGTCCCGACCGCCGGTGCGGATGTTCCAGGTCATCAACCGCAGCACGGTGACGGTCAGTCGGCTCTGCCGGCGCGCGCCAGCTCGTCGTCGAGGGTGCTCACGTCCTCCGACTCGATGGTCGGTTGGTTGCCTTCCTTCAGGTCGGCGTTCGGGCGGACGACGAGGTAGAGCAGCCCGATCCAGAGCGCGGAGAGCAGGATCGCGCCCATGAAGTCGGTCGGGTGGTGCATTCCCCGGTACATCCGGGAGGTGGCGACCCCGATCGGCATGATCACGGCCAGCGCCACGAAGATCCAACGCCACCACCTGTCGGTACGCGGGAACACGATGACCGTGATGGCCAGCCAGACGCAGATGGTGGCCGCGATGTGCCCCGACGGGAACGACGAGGTGGGCATCTGCCCGTCGAGGTTCTCCACCGCCGGGCGCGGTCGGTCGACGGCGCGGGCCGAGGCGAGGAACAGGGTCAGCTCACCGACCATGGCCAGCGCCAGGAAGAGCACCGGACGCCAGCGCCGCCAGACCGCCAGGATCAGCGGGCAGAAGACCAGCGAGATGATCAGGATCGCGTGGGTGTCGCCGAACTTGCTCCACCACCAACTCACGTCGGTCAACACGTCGGTGTGCCGCTCGGCGAACCACCGCGGCACGTCCGTGTCGAGGGTGTCGAAGAGGGTGCCCTTGGCGTGGTAGCTGACGTACGTGCCGAAGCTGTAGAGCGCCCCGAACACGAGCACCCAGCCCACCAGCAGCTCGGCCACCGCCGAGCGGGGGTGCGCCAGCACGTGCTCCTCCGCCGGGGCGGGGGCGATGTCGTGCCCGGCCTCGGGCTCCAGGCCCTCGCTCAGCGGCGGTACCGACCGCCCGCGCTCACGCCGCCACAGCCGGAAGGCGTACGCGGTGACGCCGAGCCAGGCCGCACCGAGCAGCCAGCCGGCCAGCACGTCGGAGACGTAGTGCACGCCCAACGCGATCCGGGTCAGGCCGATCACCGCCACCAGCAGGCTGAAGCCGACGATCGCGGGCTTGCGCCAGCGCGGCGCCATGGCCGGCAGGAACACCAGCAGCAGAGCCCCGTACGCGACGATCGAGCCCAGCGCGTGCCCGCTCGGGAAGCTGTTTCCCGGTGCGCTGGCGATCGGCACGTCCACCACGGGGCGGAGCCGTCCGACAAGCGTCTTCAGCGACGGGTCGAGGATCAGGCCACCGATGCCGGTGACGATCAGGTAGACGGCCAGCCGTGGCTGTTTGCGAATGAGGAGCCCGACCACGGCGACGCTGACCAACCAGATGTAGATCGGTCGGCCACCCAGGTCGGTCACCGCCTGCAGGACGGTGACCAGGGCGTGGTGCGGGGCGACGAGCCCGTTGAACCACTCGGCGACGGCGTGGTCGCCGTCCTGCAACGGGCTCCACCGTACCCGGACGAGTAGCAACAGCAGCCCGAAGGCCACCCCGGCGCCGGTGATGGCCGCCAGACCCGCGATGCTCCGCTCGGCGAAGTGACCGATCGGACGTCGCGCCATCTCCTTGACCGCGGTCACCCCGCACCTCCTTGTTCGGCTCTGGCGGGGCCGCTTTACCCGATCCGCGTTCGTCGTACACGCCGCGTTGCTAGAGCGCCGTCATGTCCCCGGTGTCGACCAGTTCGGCACGGTCGGTGTCGGGCTCCCAGAGGTCGGGTTGGGCCGGCTCTCGCGCACCGATGCGCAGCGCCTCCAACTGGGCGGCGAAGGACAGCCCGCCGAAGAGCGCCATCCCGGTCAGGTTGGCCCAGAGCAGCAGCGCCATCATGCCGGTCAACGCGCCGTAGGTCTGCCCGAAGCCGTCACTGAACCGCACGTACGCGGCGAGCAGCAGGCTGGCCAACCACCACAGGACCGTGGCGATGCCGGCACCGAAGAACAGCCAGGACAGGCCCGGCTGGTTGCGTCGTGGCGCGTGCCGGAACAGCACGGCGACGGCGAGGACGGTCAGGCCGAGGCTCAGGGGGAAGCGGACCACGTCCCAGATGCCGTTGGCGACCGCACCCCACTCGTAGTGCTTGCGCACCGAGTCACCCATCGCGCCGCCACCGACCAGGATCAGGAAACCGGCGAGCGCGGGCAGGCCGGCGGTGACGGCAAGTATCGCGGCGCGGAGGTACTTCCGCAGTGCGGGGCGGTCCCGCTCGACGCCGTAGATCCGGTTGGCTCCGCGTTCGATCTGGGCCATCGTGGTGGTCAGCGCGAACAGACCGGTGAGCAGACCGAGGGTGAGTGCGAGCTCTCCTGCGTCCTCGACGCGTTCGCCCTCACCCAGCAGCTCGGCGACCATCTGGGCGCTCTGGCCCGGGGTCAGCGCCAGCACGGTGTCGGCCACCACCTGACCGCCCTCCTCGACGCCCAGCTCGCTGATCAGGCCGGTGAGGGCGATCAGGAACGGCACCACGGCGAGGCAGAGTTGCAGCGCGAAGGCCCGCGAGTGGCTGAACCCGTCGCCGTAGCGGAACCGGATGAAGGCGTCCCGCAGAAGGTGCCAGCCGCCCTGCCGGCTCAGCGTGTGCCAGGCGTCGTCGGCGGACAGCTCCTCGTCGGCCATCAGCCGGGTCTCCGGCACGATCCGGGTGCTACTCACGGCGCGCATCCTCGATCAGCTGCTCGCCCCGCTCCCCGGCGCCCTGCGCGTCGACGGCCAGGTCGGGGGCGTCCTCGGGTTGGGGGACGCAGAGCCAGAGCGCCTCGGGCCGAACTTCCGCCTGAAGCCGCCGGCCCGGGGAGATGAGGTCGCCGTCCAGTTCCCTGGGCTGGGCCCGGTTGCTGCTGACCACCACGCGTTTGCCCCGGAACACCTCCATCCGCGGCACCTGGCCGCTGCGGCGGACCACCGCCCAGCCGAGCGCCAGCCAGTGCCGCAGGCTGCGCGGGGTGAGCACGGCGACGTCGAGCCAGCCGTCGTCCGGCTCGGCCTCGGTGAGCAGGGTCACCCCGCCCTGGAGGCGGCCGACGTTGGCGATCAGGACCGAGCGGGCCCGGCGGCGCACCGGCGGGCGGTCGTCGATGCGGATCTGCACCCGCATCGGCCGGTCCCGCAGGTGGCGGGCGGCGCCCATGACGTACGCCGGCCAGCCGATGCGGGCCTTGGTGGTCTCGTTGGTGGCCTCGAGCATCTGGGCGTCGAAGCCCATGCCGGCCATCACGGTGAAGTACTTGTCCTCGACGGCGCCGACGTCGAGCAGTCGGCGGCCCCGCTCGACGGCGACCTGCAGCCCGGCGGCCAGGTCGGTGGAGAGACCGAGGTTGGCGGCGAGCAGGTTGCCGGTGCCCTGTGGCAGCACGGCGAGGGCCACGTCGGTGCCGACGAGCGCGCTGACGCAGGACATCACGGTGCCGTCGCCACCGCAGGCGAAGACCAGGTCGACGCCGGCCTTGACGGCCTGCTCGGCCTGACCGCGGCCGGGGTCGTCGACGGTGGTTTCGTACCACTGCGGCTCGGGCCAGCCCGCCGCGCTGAGCGCGTCGTTCACGGTACGGCGCAGCTCGTCGAGATCGTCGACCTTCACCGGGTTGACCACCACGGCGGAGCGCAACCCGCCGTCGCCCCCCGAGGGCCGCCTGTCCTGTCCAGCATCCACGGGCGCCAGTGTGCAGCACCGGGGCACCTTCAGCGACCCAGCGGGGGGCTCGCGTCGAAAGTGCCACAGACACGTTTCAACGCGAGCACGCCCGTCAGGCCGCCGCCCGTAGCGCGCTCTCCACCCGGCGGCGCAGATCGTCGAGGTCGATGCCGGACTCGGTGAGCACCAACGCGCCCAACCCGTGCCCCTCCCGGAGCACCCCGAGCAGGATGTGCTCGGTGCCGATGTGTTTGTGGCGCAGGCGCAGCGCCTCGCGCAGGGACAGTTCCAGCGCTTTCTTGGACCGGGGCGAGAACGGCCCGCCGAGGTAGCGCTTGCGCCCCCACCGGCGGCGCGGCGCCGGCACGGCCTCGCGCAGCGCGTCCGGGCCGAAGGACTGCTCGATGCGGGCCACGATCGCGGCCAGGTCGATGCCGATCTCCCGCAGGGCCGCCGCGTCCGCGTCGCCGAGGCCGGCGCCCCCGCCGACGGTGTGTCGGCGGACGCGCTCGCGCAGGTCGTCGGCGCGTACGCCCGCGTCGGCCAGCACCCGGCTGGCCAGACCGGCATCGTCGGCGAGCAGGGCGAGCAACAGGTGCTCGGTGCCGACCGGCCGTTGGCCCTCGGCCCGCGCCTCCTCCAGCGCCCGATGCACCACGCCGCGCGCCCGGTCGGTGAACCGTTCGAACATCACGCCTCCCAGGATGAGTTGACCGCCGGTCGCCCGGCGTGCTTCTTGTGCACCGCCTGCCGGCTGACCTCGAGCGCGTCGGCGATCTCCTGCCAGGACCAGCCCTGTCGACGGGCGTTGTCCACCTGGACCACCTCGAGCCGCTCGAGCAGCCGGCGCAGCGCGCGGACAGCGCGCAGCCCGACCCGGGGGTCGGTGCTGCCGGCTGCCGCCGCGAGTTCTGTCGCCTGACTCATGCCGTCAACATACGTTGACAGCACGACTCGTGTCAACCCCAGTTGACGCACCCCTGGTCAGTAATAGTCGTTGATCGGCTCGCGGGCCTGGACCGGGCGCGCTGGTGCCGGCGAACCACTCGACCCCCGACGGTTCGGCCGGATGAGGAACGGGACGCACGCCGCTCCGATGAGACCCATCGCGATTGCGATGTTGGCCATCCACAGCATGGATTCATCGGCGCTGGAGAAGCCGACGAGTATCCCGATGTTGACGCCCCAGTGCAGGACGGTGGACACGAGGACGCGTGCCCACCACGGCCGTCCGGTCGTGACGGCCGCCGCTGCGACGGACAGCCCGATGGCCGATACGACGAAGACGGAGTAGACCGCGAGCCCGGCGCCTGCCATGGGGAAATGGCCGAGCCCGAACAACAGGCCAGTGATGGCGGCGGCCGACAGCGTCGCCATGCGTGTTTCGAGGATGGGTTGCACGAAGCCCCGCCAGCCGACTTCCTCGCCGGCCGCGCCGAGGAACTGCGCGAGCAGGATCAGTGCGAGGGGCGCGGGAAGCGTCGAGGTGTGCGGCGACTGCCAGCGGTGCGGTTCGGCGATCGCCAGAAGCCAGAGAACCAGGGTGACCATCAGCGCCAGCCCGGCGGCGGCACAGAGTGGGGCGAGGACGCCCCGCCTGGTCGTACGCGGGTAGGGCAGGCGGCCTCGCCAGACGGCGTACGCGACGAGGGCGCCGACGGTGGTGGAGAACTGGGCGAGCACCAGGATGGTCGGATCGAGCCCGGCTGCCCCCTGCGCCAGCGCGAATACCGGCGAGGCGGCGGCCGACACCGCGAGGAACGTGACGACAACCGTCGTCACGCGGGCCCCACCCGCTCCGGCCGGAGGAGAAGTCTTCGTCATGTGCCCAGCCTCGGACAGGCGGCGGCTGCGGGCACTGGAGCTGGACCTCCGACTGGGGTGCAGCTTCCCCTACCAAGCAGGCTCAGCGTTCGTTGAGATACGCGAGTACCGCCAGGACCCGCCGGTTGTCGTCGAGACTCGGGTGCAGACCGAGCTTCGCGAACACGTTCGAGATGTGTTTGGTCGTCGCGCTCTCGCTGATGTGCATCTCGTCGCCGATCGCCGTGTTCGAGCGGCCCTGCGCCATGAGGTCGAGGACCTGCCGCTCGCGTTCCGTGAGTGTGCCGACGGGCCCGCCTCGTTCGACCCGGTTGATGAGCGCACCGATGACCGTGGGATCGAGTACGGTGCCGCCGGCGGCGACCTGGTCGAGGGCGTCCATGAACTGGCGAGGATGGGACACCCGGTCCTTCAACAGGTAGCCGATCGCACCGGCTTGGTCGGCGAGGAGTTCACGCACGTACAACTGCTCGACGTACTGCGAGAACAGCAGGACCGGCAGCGCCGGTTGGACCCGTCGCGCCGCCAGCACGGCGCGCAGCCCCTCGTCGGTGTGCGACGGGGGCAGGCGGATGTCGACGATCGCGACGTCGGCGCGCCAGTCGCCGAGCACCCGACTCAGCTCGGGTCCGGTACCCACCTGCTCGACCACCTCGTGACCGACGGCCTCGAGCAGGCTGACCAGGCCCACACGCAGCATTGTCTGGTCTTCTGCGACGACTACGCGCACGGCACCTCCAGGGCGATCTCCGTCGGGCCGCCCACCGGGCTCCGGACGGTGAGAGTGCCGTCGAAGGCGGCCAGCCGTCGGCGTGTGCCGTCGAGCCCGCCGCCGGGGACGACCACCGCGCCCCCCTTGCCGTCATCCCGCACCTCGATGCGGAGGCGGTCCTCGCCGATGTCCGCCGTCACCGCGAGGTGAGCCGCGCCGGAGTGCTTCGCGGCGTTGGTCAGCAGTTCGCGGGTGGCGAAGTACGCCGCGGCCTCGAGCGACGAGTCCAGCCGTACGGGTAGCCGTATCCGCGTGGTCACCGGCAGTGCCGACTCGATGGCCATCGCCTCGATCGCCGCGCCCAGGCCGCGATCGGCGAGGACGGGCGGGTGGATCCCGCGCATGAGGTCGCGCAGCTCACCGAGGGCGTTCGAGGAGTCGTCGCGCGCTTGCCCGATGAGGGCGAGCGCGGCGTTGGTGTCGCTGGCCATGAGGGTCTCGGCGAAGCCCAGCTTCATGCCGATCGCCACGAGTTGGGCCTGAGCACCGTCGTGCACGTCCCGTTCGAGGCGGCGAAGCTGCGCGGCCGCGTCGTCGCGGACCTCTTCGCGGCTGGCCGAGAGGACGGAGACCCGCGCTTGCAGATCGACCAGGTGGCTGCCGATCAGCACGGACGACCAGCGGGCCTGCACCCGTAACCACCAGGATCCGCTGAGCAGGCCGATGACGACCAGGGCGCAGCCGAGGACGGCGGCGTACGGCACCGTGCTGGCCGTCGTGACGGGGATGAACACGTACCATTCGGTTGGTTCCAGCCGGAGGCCGAGGTAGAGAATCGGCATGGCCACGCACCCGTACAGACCCCAGCCGACGAGCCCGAGTGGTGCGATCAGCACGAGCACAGTGCTGGTGAACGGGTCGACAACCGCCCACCGCGTCAGACGCCAGAAGGCGCGGTCGTTGACGAGTCGCCAGCATTGACGCGCCTGGGCGACGAATCCGGATGCGGCGGGGTCCGGCAGGCTCGGCACCGCGACGTCGATGCCGGCGAAACGCTGATCCGTCCGGCGCAGCCGCTCGGCCTGACGATGCAGGACGCGTACGCAGCCGGGAAAGATCAGCACACCGACACCCAGCGGGATGAGGCAGAGGGCCGTGGCGGCGACGAGCGTCATCGCCAGCACCGCGATCAGTTGGCCGGCGAGGACCAGTGACCCACGCAGCGCCGTCCACCGACCGATGGGCCGGCCCTCCACTCCGTCCGACATCGCCTCACCCCCATGATCAACCTGCACCTCAAACCATGTCTGACTCACCCGGTACGCGGCATCCACTGAGTGGCCATGCCGACATGCACTTTTCCCCACCGCCGCCAGGCGGACGCCGTTGCCTTTCGGATCTTCTGACGTCAATCCGGCTGCCGGAGGGAATTCTGAACGAAGTCGCGCGTCCAGATCCGCAGCGCCCGCGGCATGCTGCCCGTCAGGATTCGAAGACGGTCTCAACAAGGTCGGTGATGGGAACTTTCGGGTCGATGTCGCCCCACGGCGTGACTGCTACGGTGAGTTGGCGCCCGCTGCCTTCGGCAGTCCACGACTCGGCGTAGTAACCAAAGATCTCGCCGCGGTGGCCCCACAGCCTGACACCTCCGAGGGTGGACCTGGTCATCAGGCCCAGTCCGTATTGGTAGTCGCGCCTCGTGGCATGGGCGGTCTTCATTTGCTCCTGTTCGGCCGCGCCCAGCAGCCGCCCATTGACCAAGGCGCGGAAGAAGATATTCAGGTCCGCCGCTGTGGAGGTCATCTCGCCGGACGCGCCGGCCACGGAGGGATTGAACACGGTGATGTCGACCGGCTGGTCAACGCCGTCGTGTTCTACGGCGAGGTAGCCATGCGGGTGCACGCCGGCAAGAAAGGGATTGGTGCCCGGAACCTGGGTGTGCCGCAGCCCGAGCGGGCGAAGGATTCGGCGGCGCACCTCGGCTGCGTAGTGGGCGCCGGTGACCCGTTCGACAACCATGCCGAGCAGAACGAAGTTGGTATTCGAGTACTCCCACGAGCTACCGGGCTGGAACTGCAGTGGCAGGTCGTCGACGAAGGTGACGAGTTCTCGTGGTGTCCACGTCCGGTTACGCATCCGGACGATGTCCGCCTCCGACCGGTAGACAGCGCGGAACGACGCGGCGTTCGTGTAGTTGAATACGCCACTGGTGTGCTGCAAGAGGTGACGCAATGTGATGTGTGAGCCGTCGGGAAGGATGCCTGGCAGCCACCGCTGCAGAGTGTCGTCCAGCGTGAGGCGCCCCTCGCCGGCGAGTTGCAGGACGACAGTGGCGATGAAGCACTTGGTGATGCTGCCTGCCCGGAACCGCCCCTCGGCCGGTACAGGTCGACGTGTGCCCAGCCGCGAGACGCCGCTGGCGCCTTTCCAGACGTCTGCGCCGTTCTTTACCTCGGCGAGTACGCCGACCGCCGCAGCTGCGGCGATGTCGTCCAGCGCCGCCTGCATCTTGCCGATGCGCAGTGTCCGGCCCGCTGTCGCGCTGCGTGCCGGCGCTGCGGCAGCGGCGCGGGCCGGCGCGGCGGCAGCGGCGCGGGCCGGCGCGGCGAGCACGTCGGTGGCGTCAGTGGCCGCAGCGAACCCCCCGGCCGCGACGATGTGCAACAGACTCCGGCGAGTGACCATTCACGCCTCCTGTATCGCGGGTTACGCCTGCCCGGACGCATCTCTGGTTACGCGGATCGGCATCTTCCGCGGCTGGGTACCGCTGCCGATCGCGCGGTTCGTGTCGCCCGGGGCCGGCCGTGCCTTGCCTGTTGTACTACGACCATAGGACAGTAAGGCAGACATTCAGGGGTGTCAACGAGATGCAGGCGGGGAACGACAAGGATCTGCTGCGATCCGAGCGCGCATGGGCCACGCGGTACGTCGCAATCCCACGTCATAGTTGCGCAGGGCGACTGGCGGGCCGGCTCTCGCGCATTGCCCGACGCGGCGAAGGCTCATGAACGTGCCGAACTCGGACACATTCAGGGCAAGATCGTCCTATCCGTCGTGCAGGAGTAGGACCCGCTTCCACTGAGAACGCACACGCCGCCGCAAGCACCCGACTACCCTCGGTCAGGGACAGCGTGGTCGTGCCGGGCGCGCCGCCGGGAGGTGATACCGATGGCCGCAGCCACCGACGCGGCGGTGCTGGTCGCCCTCGGCTCGGATCTCGACCTCCCGGTCGTCGAGCAGGCCGCGCAGGAAGCCGCCGGGCACGGCCGTGCCCTGCACCTGCTGCACACCTTCGACTGGCACGCGGCCTTCGCCGCGGACAGCGTCGCCGCGCCCCGCGACCGGGCCGAGGAGCTGCTCACCCGGGCCGCGCAACTCGCCCACCAGACCGAACCCGGACTGACCGTGGGCAGCGAGATCGTCGAGAGCGCCCTGCTGGCCACCCTCATCCGCCGGTCGGAGACGGCCTTCCTGCTGGCGGTCGGCGACAGCGGGATGGCCGGCAGCGGCCAGTGCGTCCCGGCCGAGACGCCCGCCGTGCAGTTGGCCGCACGGGCCGGTTGCCCGCTGCTGGTGGTCCGCCGCGAACCGCCACCGCCGGGCCCGGTGCTGGTCGGGGTGGACGGCTCGCCCAGCTCGCACCTCGCGCTTCAGTGGGCGGTGGAGTGCGCGTCCCGCCGGGACGCCCGGCTGCTCGCGCTGCGGGTGGCCGAGCAGGACGAGGACACCGACGCGGTCGCCGAGCAGCTCACCGAGGCGCTGGCCCGGCATGCCGGCCGCAACGCTTCGGTGCCCACCGAGTGCCGTGTCGTCCGCGGCGATCCCGGTCAGGTGCTGATCGACACCTCCCGCACATCCCAACTGGCGCTGGTCGCCGCCCGCGGCGACGAACCGGGACGAGCGATGTTGGGCGCGGTCGCCCAGTCCCTGCTCTACCACTCCCCCGCACCGGTGGTCGTCGTCCGTGGTCTCACCGAGACGCCGCTGGCCGCGCCGGACGCCCGGCCGACCCGGAACCAACGGCCCTGACCCGGGGCGTGCGCGGCGGCGAAGCCGACGCCCCCACTCCTACCCGCGAGAGGCAGCCTGATGGACACCGCTCTCGACGTGCGAAGCGCCCTCACCGACGACGAACTGCGCCGGCTGGACGCCTACTGGCGCGCCGCGAACTACCTCACCGTCGGGCAGATCTACCTGCTGGGCAACCCGCTGCTGCGGGAGCCGCTGACCCCCGACGACATCAAGCCACGCCTGCTCGGGCACTGGGGTACCAGCCCCGGGCTCAACCTCGTCTACGCCCATCTCAACCGGGTGATCGTGGCGCGTGACCTCGACGCCATGCTGGTCACCGGCCCCGGGCACGGTGGCCCGGCCATCGTGGCCAACACCTGGCTGGAGGGCACCTGGTCCGAGCGCTACCACGATGTGGCGCGCGACGAGGTCGGGATGGCCAAGCTGTTCCGCCAGTTCTCCTTCCCCGGCGGCATCCCCAGCCACGTCGCGGCGGACGTGCCGGGCTCCATCCACGAGGGCGGCGAGCTGGGGTACGCGCTCAGCCACGCCTACGGCGCGGCGTTCGACCACCCGGACCTGGTGGTGGCCTGCGTGATCGGCGACGGCGAGGCGGAGACCGGGCCACTGGCCGGCAGTTGGCTCTCCGACGTGTTCCTCAACCCCGCGCGCGACGGCGCGGTGCTGCCCATCCTGCACCTCAACGGCTACAAGATCGCCAACCCGACCGTGTTGGCCCGGATCCCCGAGGCCGATCTGCTCGACCTGATGCGCGGGTCGGGCTACCAGCCGTACGTGGTGGCCGGCGACGACCCGGCCGTGGTGCACCGCACGCTCGCCGCGACGATGGACCGGGTGCTGGACGAGATCGCCGAGATCCAGCGGCGGGCCCGTTCCGGCGGCGTCGTCGAGCGTCCCCGCTGGCCGATGATCATCCTGCGGACGCCGAAGGGTTGGACCGGCCCGCAGGAGGTGGACGGCGTGCAGGTGGAGGGCACGTACCGCGCCCACCAGGTGCCGCTGTCGGGGGTCCGCGACAACCCGGCCCACCTGGCCGAGTTGGAGCGGTGGCTGCGCGGCTACCGCCCCGAGGAGCTGTTCGACGCCACCGGCGCGCCGGTGGAGGAGCTGCGGACACTGCCGCCGCGCGGAGACCGGCGGATGAGCGCCAACCCGGTCACCAACGGTGGCGTGGTGCTGCGCGACCTGGCCCTGCCCGACTTCCGCGACTACGGCGTGGACGTCGAAGAACCGGGCCAGCCGATGGCCGGTGCGACAGGGGTGCTCGGTCCGTGGATCCGCGACGTCATCAGCGCCAACCCGGAGACGTTCCGACTGTTCGGTCCGGACGAGGTCGCCTCCAACCGGCTGGGCGCGGCGTTCGAGGTGACCGGCCGGGCGTGGGTCGCCGCCACCGTTCCCGGCGACGACCACCTCTCCCCCGACGGCCGGGTCATGGAGGTGCTCTCCGAGCACCTGTGCCAGGGCTGGCTGGAGGGTTACCTCCTGACCGGCCGCCATGGCGTCTTCACCAGCTACGAGGCGTTCATCCACATCGTCGACTCGATGCTCAACCAGCACGCCAAGTGGCTGAAGGTGACCCGGGCCATCCCCTGGCGGCAGCCGATCGCCTCGCTGAACTACCTGCTGTCCAGCCACGTCTGGCGTCAGGACCACAACGGCTTCTCCCACCAGGACCCCGGCTTCATCGACCACGTGGTCAACAAGAAGGCCGAGGTGGTCCGGATCTACCTGCCGCCGGACGCCAACACCCTGCTCGCCACGATGGACCACTGCCTGCGCAGCCGGCACTACATAAACGTGGTGGTGGCCGGCAAGCAGCCGGCGCCGAACTGGCTGACCATGACCGAGGCGATCCAGCACACCCGACGCGGCCTGGGGATCTGGGAGTGGGCCAGCAACGACGGAGGCATCGAACCGGACGTGGTGCTGGCCTGCTGCGGGGACGTGCCCACCCTGGAGACGTTGGCCGCCGTCGAGCTGCTCCGCCAGCACCTCCCGGACCTACGGGTGAGACTGGTGAACGTGGTCGACCTGATGCGACTCCAGACGGACACCGAGCATCCGCACGGCCTGACCGACAACGAGTTCGACACCATCTTCACCCAGGACCGGCCGATCATCTTCGCGTACCACGGTTATCCCTGGTTGATCCACCGGCTGACCTACCGCCGCAACAACCACGAGAACCTGCACGTACGCGGCTACAAGGAGGAGGGCACCACCACCACCCCGTTCGACATGGTGATGCTCAACGACCTGGACCGCTTCCACCTGGTCATCGACGTCATCGACCGGGTACCCGGGCTGGCCGCCCGCGCCGCGCACCTGCGCCAGCGGATGGTCGACGCCCGGCAGGCCGCCCGCGACTACACCCGCCGCTACGGCGAGGACGACCCCGAGGTCGCCGAGTGGCGCTGGGTCCGCGAAACCGACCCGACGAACCCCTGAGGAGAACGACGTGCGCGACGCGGAGATCCTGGTCGGCTACGACGGCTCCACCGACGCCACGGTGGCGCTGCGGTGGGCGCTGGAGGAGGCTCGGCACACCGGCCAACCGGTGCGGCTGGCGTACGTCTTCGAGTGGCTGACCGTGGCCGGCTGGGTCGGCCCGGGTGTGACGCCCGGGGTCTGGCCGGACGAGACCGCCCGCCGCCAGGTCGAGGACCTGGTCGGCAAGGCCGCGGCGGACGCCACCGCCACCCACCCCGGGCTGACGATCACCGGCGACGTGTACGACGGACCACCGGCCCTGGTGTTGCAGGAACGCTCGGCCGAGGCCGGCATGCTGGTGCTCGGCAGCCGAGGCCACGGCGGATTCGGTGGCCTGCTGGCCGGGTCCACGGCCGTGTCGGTGGCCGCCCACGCCCACTGCCCGGTGGTGGTGGTTCGCGACGGGACGGGCGGTCAACCGGACGGCCCGGTGGCGGTCGGGGTGGACGGTTCGGGGCCGTCGCTGGTGGCGCTCGGTTTCGCCGCGGAACGGGCGGCCCGCCGGCAGATGCCGTTGCGCGTACTGCACGCCTGGACCCCGGGCCCCACAGCGGCGGCCGGGGTGCCCGACGAGCGGGCTGCGGTGGAGCAGGCGCTGGAGCCGTGGCGGCGAACCTTCCCGCAGCTCAGCGTGACCGTCGACCTGATCTCGGGCAGCCCGGCGGCGATGCTGATCGAGGCGAGCCGGTCCGCGCAGTCGGTGGTGGTCGGCAGCCGGGGTAGGGGTGGGCTGGCCGGGATGCTGCTCGGCTCGGTCAGCCAGCAGGTCATCCAGCACGCCAACTGTCCGGTCGCGGTGGTCCGGGAACGCTGACCGCCCGCCGTCAGGTGAGCAGCCGATCCAGTGGTCGTGGGATGGCGCCCGGGTCGAGGGCGTGGACGAGCGCACGAGCGTAGCGCGCCTTGCGGCCGCTCATCGTGCCCATGAAGCGGCGCAGTTGCCGCTCGATCGTCCGTCCGCGCTGCGCGGGCTGGTTCTGGAAGACCCGGAACTTCGCCAGATCCCGCTCGGCGTCGATGACCCGCTCGACACCGTCGCTGCCGAGCGCGCGGATCAGCTCGTCCTCCAGGTCGGTCACGCAGACCTGGAAGCCGAGCGCCTCCAGGTCCGAGCGGGTCAGGTCGCCACCGAAGCCGGCCTGTTCCAGCCCTCGCCGGAAGAAGCCCTCCTCGGCCTCGTCGCAGAGCCCTCGTACGGTCGGTGTCAGCCCCTGCGCGCCGAAGAGCCGCAGGTAGCGGGCGACACTCATCGCGCCGCCGATCGGCAGGACGCACACGCCCTCGCCGGCCAGGTCGCGGCCCCGCCGCTCGGCCAGCGCCTCCACCGCGCACTGGTCGCTGAAGCCCTCGACGAGCACGACCGTGCTCAGGTCGCCGGCCTGGGCACGGGCCACCGTGGCGGCTGCCGCGGCGCCCGCGCCGCCGGCCACCCAGACCTGCACGGCACCTCGGAAGCGGTCCGGTTCTCGCACAGGTCGGAGTCTCGCAACCTGCGAAGAAGACCGCTATCGGTTTGTGTACGGGAACGGCTCGCCACCGGGGTTGCGATGACGAGAAGTTTTCTGTGGTGGGCGATACTGGCGTGCCGCAGCCTCTCGAGGCCATCCGAGGCTGGCTCGACGTCGGCACGACCCGGACGGAGAAGGGTATGTCCAGCACCCCGCTGTCCCTGCCGCAGCCATCCGCGCGGGCACCCGAGTTCGGCCACGACGCGCTCATCGTCTGCGAGAACCTGGTGCGGATCTACCAGACCGGTTCGATCGAGGTGCAGGCGCTCCAGGGACTGGACCTGGCCGTGGAGAGCGGTGAGCTGATCGCCGTCGTCGGCGCCTCCGGGTCGGGCAAGTCGACGCTGCTCTCCATCCTGGCCGGCATCGACGCCCCCACCGCCGGGCGGGTCCGCGTCGACAGGTGGAACCTGCTGGCGATGTCCCGGGCGGACCGGGTGGACTACCGGCGGCGCACCGTCGGGTTCGTCCGGCAGCAGACGGCGAGCAACCTGATCCCGTACCTGACCGCACGGGAGATGGTGGACCTGCCGATGACGGCGGCCCGAACCCCGAAGCAGGAGCGCCGGGAGCGCGCGGCCGAGCTGCTGGACAGCCTCGGTGTCGCCGACTGCGCCGATCGGCGACCCGGGCAACTCTCCGGTGGGCAGCAGATGCGGGTCGCGATCGCGGTGGCGTTGGCCAACCAGCCGCGGGTGCTGCTCGCCGACGAGCCGACCGGCGAACTGGACGCCGCCACGTCCGCGGAGGTCTTCGGCGTGCTGCGGGACGTCAACCGCCGGTACGGCGTGACCGTCGTCGTGGTGACCCACGATCCGGAGGTCAGCGGCCAGGTCGAACGTACCGTCGCGATCCGGGACGGGCGCACCAGCAGCGAGGTGCTGCGCCGCACCACCACCGACGCGGAGGGTGACACGCAGATGATCGCCGAGGAGTACGCCGTGATGGACCGGGCCGGGCGGGTCCAGGTGCCCCGCGAGTTCCGCCAGGCGCTGGAGCTGACCCGACGGGTCCGGCTGGCCCTGGAACCCGACCACATCACGATCCGCCCCGACTCGGGAAGCGGCGAGTGAGCGGCGAGCCGCTGCTTCGCGTGCGCGGCGTACACCGGCGCTTCCGCACCGGGCCGAGCGTCGTACACGCCCTGCGCGACGTGTCGTTCGACGTGGCCGCCGGTTCGATGGTGGCGCTCGTCGGCCGGTCCGGTTCGGGCAAGACCACCCTGCTCAACGTCATCGGCGGCCTGGACCGCCCGGACGCCGGCACCGTGCACGTCGGCGACACCGACGTCACCGCGCTCGACGAGGACGGGCTGTCCCGGCTGCGGCGCGAGAAGGTGTCGTACGTCTTCCAGAACTTCGGGTTGATCCCGGTGCTGTCGGCCGCGGAGAACGTCGCGGCCCCACTGCGGATGGCCCGCGTCGACCCCAGCGAGCGTGAGCGGCGGGTCGAGTTGCTGCTGGAGCTGATCGGTCTGGCCGACCACGCCCGGCAGCGGCCGGCCGAGCTGTCCGGCGGCCAGCAGCAGCGGGTGGCGATCGCCCGCGCGCTGGCCGCCTCGCCCCAGTTGGTGCTCGCCGACGAGCCCACCGGGCAACTGGACGCCGAGACCGGCCTGTCGGTGATGGCCCTGCTGCGCGGGATCGTGGAATCCGAAGGCGTCACCGTGGTGGTGTCGACGCACGACGCGGTGATGATGGCCCTGGCCGACCGGGTGATCCACATCCAGGACGGACACCTCGACGAACAGGACGCCGGGTGACGCGATGATGAGGCTGGTCAGCCGGCGCGCCCGCGCGCAGTGGCCGTTGCTGGCAGCCCTCCTCGGGGTCGTCACGATCGGCGCGACCCTGCTGGGCACCTGCACCCTGCTGGTCACCCGCACCGCCGAGCGGGCGCTGGAGGTCGCCATGGCCCGCGCCGTCCCCGCCGCCGTCGACGTGACCGTCTACACCGGCACCGTCGAGGGCCCGCACACGTCGTCGGTCGCCGCCGACACCCGTACCGTGGTGGCCTCCACACTCGGGCCGTACCCGGTGACGACGACCGCGCGGGCGTCGACAGTGCTGCGGGCGCTGCCACCCACGCTCGCCGAGGGCACCAGCGTCGGAGCCCAGGCGTACCTGTCGGGGCTCGACGACCTGCCGGCCCGAGCCGAGCTGGTCACCGGCCGCTGGCCGAAGGACCCTGGCGACACGGTGCTGCTGGAGTCCACCGCCCGGCTGCTCGGCCTCGCCCCCGGCCGCCGGGTGCGCCTCGGCGCCGAACTGGCCCACGCGCCCGTCCCGGCCATCGACGTGCTCGTCGTCGGCGTGGTACGCCCGCTGCCGGAGCGCGGCTGGGACCGCGATCCGCTGTCCACCGAGGGCTACCGCACCGGCTACCGGGACGGCCGCTTCCTGCAACCGGTCAACGCCTACGGCCCGTTCCTCGTCGACCTCGACGACCTGCTCACCACCGGTGCCACCATCGACCGGATGGAGCTCACCGCCCATCCGGACCTGTCCCACCCCAACCGCCACGACCTGGAAACCGTGGCCGGGGCCGTCCGTGCTGCCGACAGCCGGCTGGCGGGCACCCTCGGCGACCGCGTCGAGCTCGCCCGTGTCTCCTCCGAACTGCCGCTGACCCTGCGGGCCGCCGACGACCAACGGCACGTCACCGCCGCCGTCGTGCTCGCCATCGCCGTCCTCGGCGGTGTCCTGGCCGCGGCGGCACTCGTCCTCGCCGGCCGGCTGACCACGGGCATCCGCGCCGAGGAGACCGCCCTACGGTCCGCCCTGGGTACCAGTCGTCGCCAGCTCGCCGCCACCGCGACACTCGAGGCCGGGCTCGTCGCCGCCGTCGCCGCCGCGCTCGCGATACCGGCCTCGTCGGCCCTGCACGCCGGCCTGACCCACCTGCCGCCGCTGGACGGCGCCGGCCTGACCGTCCGGCCGGCCATCGCCGGTGCCCAGGTCCTCGCGGTCACCGGCGGCGCGCTGGTGCTCGCCGCCGTCCTCACCATCCTGGCGATCCGGCCCGTCCCGGCGGCCGGCGACCAGCGCACCCGCCGCGAACTGCTGGCCCGATCCGGCGCCGACGTGATGCTCGCGGTGTTCGCCGCCGCCGGATGGTGGCAGCTGTACGCGCAGCCCACCGCCGCCAGCCCACGCGTCGACGCGGTCCGGGTGCTCGCACCCGCGCTGCTGCTCACCGCAGGCGCCGCCCTGGCCCTCCGGGTGGTCCTGCCCGCGCTTCGCGCCGCCGACCGGCTGGCGTACCGCGCCCGTGGGCTGGCCCTTCCGCTGGCCGTCGCGGAGGCCGCCCGCCGGCCACAGGCGGTCGCCGCCGGGCTGCTCGTCGGGCTGGCCTGCGCGGCCGGCACCTTCGGCCTCGCCTTCGACACGACGTGGCACCAGTCGCAGCGCGACCAGGCGGCGCTCTCCGTCGGCACCGACCTGGCACTCACCCTCAGCACGGCGCCGGCGGCCGGCGACGGCGCGGCCGTCAGCGCGGCCACCACGGGGGTGGTGAGTCCGGCCCTCAACCGTGGTGTCACCGTCGGTCAGTGGCTCGGCAGCGCCGGCATCCCGCCGCACCTGGTCGCCGTCGACACCACCCGCGCCGACGCGCTGCTGCGCGGACGGCTGGACAGCGACCGCGAATGGGCGGACGTGGGCACCACGCTGGCACCACGCACCCGGGTCGCCGGCCTCCCCGTCCCGACCGGCGCCCCGCTCGTCCTGAGCGGGACCGCCGCCGGCGACACTCCACTCACCGTGACGCCCCGGCTGCTGCTACAGGACGCCACCGGCCTCCGCACGTCCTGCGGCGGTCCCGCCCTACCCCTCGACGGCCAGGAGCTTCGGCTGCCCAACTGCGCGACGACTGACGGGCTGCGCCTCGTCGCGGTCGCCCTGCCGATCACCACCGACGCGGTCGGGGGACCCGTCGCCATAGCCGTCACGCTCACCATCCCGCCCGCCGGATCGGTGGAGAGGCCCACCGACGGATCGGACTGGACCGCCACGTCCGCGCCGCCGATCCCCGGCAAGCTGACCGACCCGGCCGTCACGCTGTCCGCCACGCCGACGGGAACCGCGCTGCGGATGGCCGCGATCGTCAAACTCGACGGCGGCGCCGAGGACGCCGCCCGGACCCTCGTCGCCACCGCCTTCCCCGACCCCGGCCCGGTGCCCGTCGCCGTCTCCGCCGCCTTCGCCAGCGAGGTCGACGCCGACAGCGGCAGTCAGCTCAGCATCACGGTCGGCAGCACGCCCGTCCCGATCGTCATCACGGGGGTGGTGCCGACCGTACCGTCGGCCCCCGGCGCCGTCGCCGTCCTGGCCGACCTGGACACGCTGTCCCGCGCACGCGCCGTCCGAGGCGACCTGACGTTCCCGGTCGACGCCTGGTGGGTCGGCCACCCGGCCGGTCCCGACGCCGCCGAGCGGGCCGGCGCCCTGCACCTGGGCACCGTCGCGACCCGCGGGGCGGAGACCGCCCGCCTCACCGGCGGCCCGCTGCGCGTCGGGCTGCCGGCCGCGCTCCAGCTCACCGTCCCGGCCGCGGCCCTGCTGCTGCTCGCCGGCGTCGTCCTGCACGTGACCTGTGACCTCCAGCTCCGCGCCGTCGAGGTGGCGCGGCTGCGCGGCCTGGGGATGTCCCGGCGCGGCATCCGGGCCGTCCTACTCGGCCAGCACGCAGGCGTCCTGCTGCCCCTGCTCGCGGCCGGTGCGGGCCTCGGCGCGCTCGCCACCCGCTTCGTCGCTCCCCTGCTCGTGCGCTCCGACACCGGTGCCGCGCCCGTCCCGGCCGCCCAACCACAGTGGCCGTGGCCAGCCGAGGCCGCACTGCTCGCCGTCCTGCTGGCCGGATGCCTGCTGGCGGTCGCCGTCGTGGTCACCGTCCAGGTCCGCCGGGCCGACGCCGCGCACCTGCGGGTGGCGCCGTGAAGCGGTGGCTGACCCGCCGGTTGCCCGCGCCGCACTGGCCCAGCATCCGCGGCCGTGGCCGTGCCGACGCCGGACCACTGCTGCTCACCGCCGCCGTCATCGCGGCCGTCACGCTGCTCGCCGGGGCCGTGCCGACGCTGCTCCGCGCCGCCGCCGACGACGCCATCCAGGACGCGGTACGCCGCTCCGGCCAGGACTCGAACGTCCTCGTCCTCGCCCACTGGGAACCCGACGACGGGTCGGCCGGCGGACGGGTCCGGGTGCCCCGCCTCGCCGACGACGTCGACGGCTTCCGCACGCGGGCGACGTACGCGCTCGGACCCGAACTGGACGCCGCGCTGCTCCCGCCCGTCGTCGTCGTCAACGGCCCGGTCCTCAGCATCACCGACGGCAGCGCGCCGCGTACCTTCCAGTTCACCTACCTGGACGGCGAGTCGGGCGCCCCGGACGTCACCTGGATCGCCGGCACCGCGCCCGGCGCCGCCGTCACCGATGAGTACGTCGAGATCCCCTACGACGCCCCACCCTGGCCGGTGCAGGTCGGCCTCTCCGACGCCGACGCCGCCGCACTCGGCCTCGGCCCCGGCGATCGCATCCCGGTCAGCGACAACAAGGGCCGTGACCGGGACGTCCGGATCAGCGGTATCTACCGGCCCGCGGACAGCGCCGACCCCCTCTGGCGACTCGCCCCGGCGCTCCTGCGCCCCGTGCCCGGCGCCGACGGCGTGGGGACCACCCGGATCGGTGGCCTGCTGTCCCGTGCGTCGTTGCCGGACGCCCGGCTCGCCGTGGACGAGGACCAACTGCGGCGCACCGTCCACTTCGCCCCCGACCCCGCCGCGCTCACCTGGGACGCCACCGCGGCCCTCGCCCGGCAGGTGGTCAAGCTCAAGGCGACCTCCGGCTCGTCGGGCGACCGCGACAGGTCCCTGAAGTGGGAATCGCGGCTCGACACCACCCTGCGCGACGCCAGTGCCCGCAACAGCGTCGCCGCCGCACAGGCCGCCGTCCTGCTCGCCGGGGTACTGACCGCCACGGTGCTGGTGCTGCTGCTCGCCGCCGACCTGCTGGTCCGCCGCCGTACCCCGGCGCTGAGCGCCGCCCGTCAGCGTGGGGCGGCACTACCCGACCTCGGTACGGAACTGGTCGTCGAGTCCACAGTGGTATCCCTGTCGGCCGCCGCCGTCGGGCTCGCGCTCGCCCGCGCGGCCGCTCCGGGCGTCTCCTGGACCTGGGCCGTTCCCCTGGTCCTGGCCGGCGCCGTCGCCGGGCCGGCGTTCGGCATCCTCGCCGCCGCCCGCGCCAGCCGCGACCGGCGCCAACCCGCCAACCGGGCCGCCCGGCGCTGGATCCAGGCCACCGGTCAGCTGCGCCGCGCCGCCGTGGAGGCCGCGGTCCTGATCGCCGCGGTCGCCGCCTTCGTGGCCCTGCACCAGCGCGGACTGCTGCCCGCCGGCCCCGACGGCGACACCGGTGGGCTGACCGGAGACCTGGTCCTGCCGATCAGCGCCCTGACTCTGGGCGCGCTCGTCGGCGCACTCGTCCTGCTCCGGCTGCTGCCCCTCGGGGCGCGGTTCGCGCTCCGACAGGCCCTGCGCTCGCGCCGCCCGCTGGCCGTGTTCGGTGCCGCCCAGGCGGCCACGACGGCCGGGCGCGCACTGCCGCTGCTGGTTGTGGTCAGCACCACGGCGCTCGCGTCGTTCGCGCTCATCCTCGGCCCCACCGTCACCCGGGGTCTGAGCGACGGCGCGTGGAGCACCGTCGGCGCCGACGCCCGGCTCAACGTCGACACCGACGCCGCGACCGCCACACCCGCACTCGCCGAACGCATCGCCGCCGCACCCGGGGTGGAGCAGGTCGTCGTCGCGCAGGTGACCGCCTCGGCGCCCGTCTTCACCGAATCGACACTGCTCACCCCACTCCTGGTCGTCGTGGACGCCAACGCGTTCCAGCGCCTGCTGGCCACCACCCCGCTGCCCGACGCGCCGGCGCTGGCCCGGCTCACGGCACCCGGCCCCGGGGACGTCCCGGCGCTGGTCCGATCGAGCGACGGCGGGCTGCGGACCGGCATGCGGCTGAAGCTCCCCCGGGACGACGCCCCGGCGATCCCCCTTGCCGCGGTCGGTACCGCTCCCTCCGTCGGCGGCACCAACGACGTCGTCATCGTGGACGCCACTGCCCTCGCCGCCGCCGGGCTGCCAACCGCTCCGAACACCGTCTGGGTGACCGGACCCGGCGCGGAGCGGGCCGTGTCGAACACCGGCGTCGCCTCCGAGGCCGTGCTGCGCGCGGACGTCCTGCGGGCGCAGCGGGTGGCTCCGCTGACCGCCGGGCTGCTACGGCTGGCGTGGACGGCCGCCGCGGTGCTGGTGGCGCTGGGGTTGCTTGGCCTCACGCTCGCCGCCGCAGCCGGCGCGTCGGCGCGGTGGCAGACCCTGACCCGGCTGCGGACCCTCGGCCTGCGACCGCGCGACGTCCGCTGGGTGGCCGCCGGAGAGTTGCTGCCGCCGGTCGTCGTCGCCGCGGTGTGCGGTCCGCTCCTCGGGGCCCTGCTCGCACGTCTGACGCTCGGCCCACTCGACCTGCGGCTGCTCACCGGCCAAACCGCCGACCCGGTGCCGGTCCTGCCGTGGTGGCTGCTGGGCCTGGTGGGCGTGACGCTGATCGCGACGGCCGCCACGGTCGTACCTGTCGAGTCGGCGCTGCGGCGACGCGACCGGCTGAGCGAGGTCCTCCGGGCCGGCGAGTAACCAAGCGGTGGCCGGACCGGGCGGTGGCCGGCGGCCAGGTGGCGCTCGGCCGAATCGCCTCGGACGCCGTCGAGCCGGGCAGGAACGGCGACCCCCGCGGTCCGGGTTGACGGACCACCTGATCTGCCGGTGTGGATGGTGGGCGATACTGGGTTTGAACCAGTGACCTCTTCCGTGTCAAGGAAGCGCGCTCCCACTGCGCCAATCGCCCGTGGTGACCGCCGGAACCGGCGGTCAGCCCCCGTCGGGGCGAATCACGAGCGGACGACGGGATTCGAACCCGCGACCCTCACCTTGGCAAGGTGATGCGCTACCAGCTGCGCTACGTCCGCACGTCCCCGACAACCGCCGGCGACAGGTGAACTCTACCCGATGCCAAGATCGCTTGGCACGGCACCCTGGACGGTGACGGTTGCGCTGGTCCGCGCCGGGGTACTGAGGGGCTCGACAGCACACCACATCCCCCTAAGGAGGCTGTCATGGGTATCGGCACCAGCATCTTTCTGATCGCGCTCGGCGCGATCCTCACCTTCGCGCTCGACGCCAGCGTCGGCGGCATCAACCTCGACGTGGTCGGCTGGATCCTGATGGGCGCCGGTGTCCTCGGCCTGATCATGACCGCGCTGATCCTGGGTCGCCGCCGTCAGGTGGTCACCACCACCGAGCAGCCGGTGGAGTACGCGCGGGTCGAGGAGCGTCGGGACATCGCCCCGCCCATGTGACCCGACCACACGTCGCCGCCGGCGCAGCCAGCGACCGCGCGATGCCGGACGTGCCGGCGGCCTCGAGGTGAGCAGCCGGCGTGCCGCCGGTCACACCCGTTGAATCAAGCCATTTCCGCAGGTGAAGCGCCGCGGAGGCCGCGTTAACATCCGGATCGTGGAGTCTCTCGACACGGTGCTGGCCGCGCACCGGGCGTACCTGCTCGGCTGGAACATCGGCGCGGCCGGAGGGCCTGACCTCCCGACGTACCGCAGCGAGGTGCCGCACGCGACCCTCAACGGCGTGCTGCGCGTGGCCGGACGTACACCGCAGGACGCGCTCGTCGAGGCCCGGCAGCGCCTGCACGGCGTACCCCGGGTCTGGTGGGTCGGCCCGGACAGCGACGCCGGAACCGCCGACGGTCTGCTCTCCCTCGGCGCGGCCGAGATGGCCCGCCTGCCGATCATGACCGTGGCGATCGACGCGGCAGCCGAGGTCGCGACACCCGCCGGCCTGCGCATCACCGAGACCACCGACCTGGACACGTTCGTCCCGGCGTACGCCCGGGTGTCCGGGATACCGGCGGGTGGGGTGGCCGCGACGATCGAGCGGGAGAAGGCGTTCACCGGCGACGGCACGGTGCTCCGACTGGCCGGTCGCCTGGACGACGGCCAGGTGGTCGGAACGGCCGTCGCCTGGCTCAGCCACGGACTGGTCACGCTCTACTTCGTGGGTACGCAGCCCGAGCACCGCCGCCGGGGCATCGGCGCCGCCCTGACCCGGGCAGCGCTCGACCTGGCCAGCGAGCGAGGCGCCCGCGCCGCCGCCCTCACCTCGTCGCCGATCGGCGAGCCGGTCTACCGCCGCCTCGGCTTCCGGCCGGTGGGCGAGTTCCGCATCCTCACCTTCTAGGAACCCAGCACGCCCGGCCGGGCCAGTCCGGGCTAGGGCGACGGCTCCGCCGCCATCGGGTTCTTCCGGGGCAGGGCGGCGGCGGTGTAGGCCGGGTGGGTTCGGTGCAGCGCCCGGAACGGCAGGTAGCAGAGCATGATCAGCCGGCTGGTCAGCCAGGCCCGCCAGTAACTGGCGCTACCTGCCCGCCCCGAGTGGCTGGCGTAGGAGGCGTCGATCATCCGCAGGTACGCCCAGAAGTCGGCCGGGTCGTTCCGGAAACGGCGCGCCGAGGTGCCGGCCCGGAGCCCGGGGGCGAAGACCACCCGGTGGCCGGCCCGCCGCAGGTGGATGCCGAGGTCGAGGTCCTCGTGGTAGCGGAGGTCGTCGCAGAGGTCGGGCCGGATGGCGTGCCAGGCCCGAGCCCGGACCGCCATGTTCGCGCCGAACAGCCAGTCGAGCCGCTGCCGGCTCGGCAGTGTCCACGCCCGGCGCAGCGTCCGGTCCACCGCGTTGAGGGCCGCCGGAAAGCGGATGTCGTAGTAGGTCACCGGACCCGTCACCGCCGCGACGGTGTCGTCCGCGAAGACTCGGCGGACCGCCTCCACCCAGTACGGCGGCAGCCTGGTGTCCGCGTCGATCCGCCCGATGACGTCGCCGGTGGCCGCCGTCAGGCCACGGTTGCGGGCGGCCAGTACGCCCAGCCGCGGTTCGGTGAGCAGCACGACCCGATCGGTGTAGTCGGCCAGCCGGGCCCGGGTCGCGTCCGTGGAGGCGTTGTCCACCACGATGATCTCGTCTGCCGGCGTCGTCTGCCGGAGAACCGCATCGAGGCACGGCCCGATGGTCTCCTCCTCGTTGTGCACCGGCACAACGATCGAGACCCTCGGTGCGCGGGCCGCACCCGCTTCGGCGCTGTCGGATGGTCCAGCCGCCCCGGTCATGGTCCGCCCCCGCCATTGCGAATCGATGGATCGTCGCGCTGGAAGCGTGCCATGCGAAGCCGCACCGGCGCTGTCCCGGAGGCTGAACAGCAGCGGCTCGTCACCGGATTCCGGTGACGAGCCGCTGATCTGCTGGTGGGCGATACTGGGTTTGAACCAGTGACCTCTTCCGTGTCAAGGAAGCGCGCTCCCACTGCGCCAATCGCCCGTGCTTGTTGCCGAGGTGGGGACGGGATTTGAACCCGCGTACACGGCTTTGCAGGCCGTTGCCTCGCCTCTCGGCCACCCCACCGAGGTTGCCCCCGTCATGCGTGGCGGCAGCTCCGAGCGGACGACGGGATTCGAACCCGCGACCCTCACCTTGGCAAGGTGATGCGCTACCAGCTGCGCTACGTCCGCACGCCCCCGGACGTTCCCGGGTGACGGATGAGAACTTTAGCCGAGCCAGTGAGAGACTGCCAACTCGGGGTCATCTCGGCGCGTCCCATCCCTGCCGGGTGGGGATCGGGACCACCACGGGCAGGCTTCCTAGGGGGCTGGCCTGGTGCCGGTGACCGCCACCGACCGTCACGCTCGGGCACGCGCGGACGATGATGGCCATCGTTGCGCCGCACGTCGCCCACCAGGCACTTCGTGCATCATCCACGCGCGGCGGACCTCGGTGAACGCTCGCACAGGAACGACTGACCGCACCCCGAGGAAGTGTCCGGCTTCCGACTGTCGCATCGCGGATCCGGCCGTAGCGGTAACTGTTCGTGTTCAATCGGATGGGCTACGGTAACGGTCGTGACGAGACGTGCGGCCGAGATCCGCCTGGATGCCCTGCTGCGCACCGCCTGTGACGTGATCGTGGAGCGCGGTCTGGCCAACACCCGGACGGCCGACGTGGCACAGGCCGCCGGCGTGAGTCAGGCACTTGTGTTCTACCACTTCGCCACCAAGGATCGCTTGCTCGCGCAGGCCTTCGCGTACGCGGTCGAGCAGGATCTGGCCCGACTGGACACGGTGACCCGCTCCTCGGCTCCCCCGCTGACCAAGCTCCGCCGGATCCTCAAGCTCTACACGCCGGCCGGCCGGGCAACCTCCTGGTCCATGTGGATCGACGGCTGGTCCGAGTCGCTGCGTACCCCGGAGTTGGAGAAGGTGTCCCGCCGGCTCGACCTGCGCTGGCGACAGGACCTGGCTGCGGTGATCTCCGCCGGGGTGGCCGACGGCACCTTCCAGTGCGCCGACCCGGACGGGGCCGCCTGGCGGATCAGCGCGGTGATGGACGGCCTCGCCGTCCAACTCGCCGTACACGACCGGGTGATCTCCCGTCGGCAGTTCGGCGAGTGGGTCCGGCTGGTCACCGCCCGGGAGCTCGGCCTGGACCTCAGCGACCTGGACTGAGCCGGACAGCCGGCGCAATCGCCCCCACCAGGCCCGGCAAAACGGCTCGGCCCGCCCCGCCGACCGGAACAATCGGCAGCATGGATCTGCTGGAGGCGTACCGCCGGAGCCTGGCCGAATTCGTCGACCGGGTGGACCAGGTCGGGCCCGGCCAGTGGTCCGACCCGACACCCTGCTCCGACTGGGACGTACGCACGCTTGTCAACCACGTGGTGAGTGAGGACCGGTGGAGCGTCCCGCTGCTCGCCGGCCGGACCATCGACGAGGTCGGCGACCGACTCGACGGCGACCAACTCGGCGACGACCCGATCGCGGTGGCGCGGGAGGCAGCCGCGCAGGCCGAGATCGCCGCCACCCATCCGGGCACGCTCGACCGCGCCGTGCACCTGTCCGGTGGTGAGACCCCGGCCGCGGAATACCTTCAGCAACTCCTCGCCGAGCATCTCGTCCACGGCTGGGATGTGGCGGTGGCGATCGGCGCGCAGCCGCGGCTCGACCCGGATGCGGTGCACGTGGCCGCCCGGTGGTTCGCCGGCCAGATCGACGACTACCGCCGCGACAACCTGGTCCAGACCGGGGTGCGGGTCCCCGACGACGCCGACGAGCAGGACCACCTGCTGGCCGCCTTCGGCCGCAACCCCGACTGGGCGCCGGGCGACTGACCGCCCCGAAAAGCCGACCGCCCGCCGAGCGTTGAAGCGTTGAGCGCCTGAGCGCGCGCGGCGCGTGACGCCGCGGGCGGCCCGCCAGAGGGTGCCAGCCGCCTGACGCGTTCTACCAGAGGCCGGCTTTCGTGAAGTCGAGCTATTTCGATCAGTTGGCCCGTCGGACCCCCCGGGACCTTGCCGCGATCTCGATCGACTGATATCCACAGATGCGCATGCGTCACCGCGCATCGACGGTCGGCGGCCGCCGGCCCTTCCGCTCCCACGAGGAGGTCCCGTGCCATTACCCGAATGGTCACCCCCGATGAGCCGGCGTCGACGCCGGCTCATCGCCGTCCTGGCGACGACGGCCACGGTCGCCGCGCTGCTCCCCACCGGCGTGAGCACCGCGGCCCCCACCGGCGGCGCGGCGTCCGCCGAGCGCCGGTCCGGACCGTTCAGCGAGGGGCACGAGCCCGCCGACGCCGACAACCGCACCGGTACGGCGGCACCCGACGCCCGCCAACGCGGCCTGGCCCGCGCCGCCGACCCCGACGTCCGGTGGAACCGACTCGGCACCCCGCAGGCCCTCGGCCCCGGCCGCGCACCGCTCGCCACCGGCCTGCCCGCCGACCCGGAAGCCGCCGCCCGCGCCTACCTGGGGGCCAACCGCGACCTGTTCGGCCTGGACCCCGCAGCGGTGGCCAGCATGGAACGGGTGCTGGTCCGGCCGATCGGCACCGGCGCCGTGGTCACCCTCCGGCAACGCTTCGGCGACCTGCCCGCCGGGCCGGACGGTCTCGTCACCCTCGCGGTCGCCAAGGGCACGGTGCTCTCGGTCAGCTCCTCGCTGGCCCGCCACACCGGTACGCCCGCGCCGGCCACCCGCACCGCCGAGCAGGCGTACGCCGCCGCGCTCGCCGACGCCGGGCTGACCGCCGCCGCGGTGGCCAGCCACACCATCCGGTCGGTGGCCGTACCCACGCCGCTGGACGGGCCACGGGCCGCCTACGAGGTGACCATGATCGGCGCGGACGCCGACGACCCGGTCGCGTTCACCAGCTACGTGGACGGTGGCACCGGGCAGGTCCTGGTCCGGGAGGACCTCGTCGACTTCGACTCCGACAACCCGAGCTGGGCGGTCTTCCCGGCCACCCCGCCCCGCGACCTCGGCCCCGGGCAGGACCCCCGGGTGCGCTGGTGCGGCGACCCAGCGCCCGGCTGCCAGGCCGCCTTCCGCGACCCGGCCACCGGCCAACCGTGGGACATCGACGCGGCCACCGGCACACCCACCTTCACCTCGCGCGGCAACTCGGCCAACACGGTGCTCTCCTGGGGTGCGGGCACCCCGATCGTCCCGGCCACCACCAGCCCGGAGCGCCGCTACGAGTACCCGTTCACCGACCAGTGGCACCAGGCGAAGTGCAACCCGGAGGTGTTCACCTCCGCCCAGCGCAACGACGCCGACGCGTCGATCGCCAACCTCTTCGCCATGCACAACCGGATGCACGACTGGTCGTACCAGTTGGGCTTCACCGAGTCGGCGTGGAACCTCCAGGCGGTCAACCTCACCCCGGCCGGGCTGGGCGGTGACGCCGAGCAGGGCCGCGCCCAGCAGGGCGCGCTGACCGGCAACCGGAACAACGCCAACCAGGGCACCGGGCGCGACGGGCAGCCGCCGACCACGAACATGTACCTGTGGCAGCCGCAGGCCGGTGGCCCGTACCCGCCGTGTGTGGACGGCGACTACGACATGACGGTGATCGGCCACGAGTACACCCACGCGATCACCAACCGGATGATCGCCGGCCCGGACAGCGGGATCGGCGGCCACCAGGGCGGCGCGATGGGAGAGTCGTGGGGCGACCTGCTCGCCGCCGAGTACCTCTTCCAGAACGGACTGCGCGCACCCGGGGAGACGCCCTTCGTCACCGGCGGCTACGTCACCGGCAACCTGGTCAGCGGCATCCGCAACTACGACCTCAGCCGAAGCCCGCTCAACTACTCCGACATCGGCTACAACACCGCCGGTCCCGCCGTGCACGCCGACGGGGAGATCTGGGGCGCCACCAACTTCCGGGTCCGCGCCGCGCTGGTCAAGCGGTACGGCCTCGGCACCGGCCAGCGGCAGCTCGACTGCGCACAGGGGAAGGTCGCCGCCGACAAGTGCCCCGGCAACCGGCGCTGGTCGCAGTTGGTCTTCGACTCGTTCCTGCTCCAGGCCGCCAGCCAGGTCAGCATGCTCGACATGCGCGACAACATGCTCACCGCCGACCTGCTTCGCTTCGGCGGCGCCAACCAGGACCTGATCTGGGCCGAGTTCGCCCGCTCCGGAATGGGCCGGGACGCCGCCACCAACGGCGCCGGCGACACCGACCCGACGCCGAGCTTCGCCTCACCGGGCGGCGGCAACGCGACGCTCACCCTGCGCCCGCGCGGGGACAGCGCCGACGCGCCGATCCGGGTGTACGTCGGGGCGTACGAGGCACGGGCCACGCCGATCGCCGACACCGACCCGGCGACGCCGATCCCGGACACCGTGGAGATGGTGGCCGGCACGTACGACCTGCTCGCCGTGGCCCCCGGCTTCGGGCACCAGCGGCTCAGCGTGGTCGCCAAGGCCGACCAGGACGGGTTCGTGGACCTGCGGATGAGCCGCAACCTGGCGTCCACCGCGTCCGGGGCGACGATCACCGGCGACGGGGTCAACCTGGACCGGATCGCCGACGACACCGAGGCGACGAACTGGGCCTCCCTGGACGGGGTGGCCGGCCGGCAGCTCACCGTGGCGTTGCCCGGCGGCGCCCCGCAGACGGTCAAGCGGGTGAACGTCAGCGCGATGCTGCGCCCGGCGATCACCGGCGACGCCGACACCGGCAGTCAGAACGCGCTCAGCGCGCTGCGCTCGTTCGCGGTGTCCGCCTGCAACGCGACGACCACCGACTGCGCGGATCCGGCGCGCTGGCAGCGGATCTACACCAGCGCGGGCGACGCGTTCCCCGGCGGGGCGTACCGGTCGTACAGCCGGGACATCAACCTCCGCACGTTCACGGTGCCCAGCACGCTCGCCACCCACCTGCGACTGGAGGTGCTGGCGAGCCAGTGCACCGGCGGCCCCCGGTACGCGGGCGAGCAGGACGACGACCCGGTCACGACGACGGACTGCGCGACCGCCAGCCCGGCCCGGACGCAGGTCCGGATCGCCGAGTTCCAGGCGTTCTCGGGGTGACACCGTGGGGGTCGGCGGACCACCCGCCGGCCCCCACGTCCCTCGATCAGCGGCGGGCCGGCCGCCAGCGGTCGGCGGGGACCGGCCGTTCCCAGCGCCGGTCCACCGGCGGCTCCTCGGCCTCGTCGGCCGGGGCCCGGGTCAGGTGCCGCAGCCGCAGCAGCAGACCCATCCCGAGGAAGAGCAGCAACCCGCCGAGCAGGAACGCCGCGTGGACCACGCCGAACCCGCCGGACTGCGAGGCTGGGCGGCCGGCCGGTGGGGCCGCGTCGGCCGGATAGTCGCCCGCCGGTTCCACCACGGACGTGTCGTCCTCCTCGGCCGGCGCGCTCGCCGGCTCGCTGGGCCGCGCCGGGGTGGCGCTCGGCGTCGGCGTACCGGTCGGGGTGGCGCCCGCGCCCCGCACCGAGCGGGTGGCCGTCTGCCGGGCCAGCAGGCGCGCGTTGGCGTCGTACGCCTCGGCGGCGAGGGTGACCCGCCCCTGGGTGACGTCCTCGGCGAAGGCCACCCGGTAGCGTGCCGTGACCGTGCGGCCCGGGCAGAGCGTGCCCGGGTCGAGCTGCCGGTCGGTCAGCCGGGCCACGTCACCCTCAGTCCGGACCTCCAGCGGGAAATCGCCGGTCTCCTCCACCCGGTCCATCTTCACCTGGTCGAGTCGGATGCCCTGCACGCTGAGCACCATCGACCAGCGCACCTTCACGCATCCGCCGCGCCGGTCCGTCTGGGACACCACCGCGGAGATCGTCCGCACCTGATCCCCGGCGGTGAACCGGGCCGGCAGGCCGCTCAGCTCGGTGGCGAAGGCCGCCTGGGCCGGCGCGGCCAGGGTCAGCACCGCCCCCGTCACGCCGGCAACCAACGCCCCGACCCGCAGCGCGTACCGCCACACGATCACCACCACCTCGCCTCTTCTCGTCACTCCCGGGAAACGCTAGGAGGAAACGGGCGGGCCGGACAGAGGGGTGTCTTCGCAGCGGACGCCAAGGACGAGTGGTGATTTCACCGAGGGTGGTGAACCCCTCACCCGTACCGGTCCACCTCCCCGCGCCGCCCGGCATCGCCGGTGCGCGAGAATCGCCTGGTGTCCGAGCTCTCCAGCACGTTCGTCCGGCTGCACGCCCGGCTGGCCCCGGTCCCCTTCGTCCCCGAGGTGCGACTGCACCAGGCCGACGAGCCGATCGGGCTGTGGGAGCTGACCGAGGGCGAGTTCTCCACCGACCGGCCGCCGCCGTTCTGGGCGTTCGCCTGGGCCGGCGGGCAGGCCCTCGCCCGCTACGTGACCGACCACCCGGAGCTGGTCGCCGGCCGCCGGGTGCTCGACCTCGCCTCCGGCTCCGGCCTGGTGGCCATCGCCGCCGCCCGCGCCGGGGCGGCGGCGGTGCGAGCCGTCGAGGTGGACGAGTTGGCGGTGGCGGCCGTCGCGCTCAACGCCGAGGCCAACGGGGTACGCGTCGACGCCGAGTTCGGCGACATCCTCGACTCCGACGCCGGGGACGCCGAGGTGGTGCTCGCCGGTGACGTCTTCTACAGCGACGCGATGGCCCGGCGGGTGTTGCGCTTCCTGCTGCGCGCCGCGCGTGCCGGCGCACCGGCGCTGGTCGGTGACCCCGGCCGGGCGTTCCTGCCCCGCGACCGCTTCGACGAGTTGGCCGCCTACGACGTGCCGGTGCCGGAGGCGCTGGAGAGCGTACGGGTGAAGCGCACCACCGTCTGGCAGTTGCGCGCCGGGCTGCCGGGGGCCGCCCGCTAGCGTGTCGACGTGCTGTTCTCCAGCTGGGGGTCCGCGGTCCAGGCACCCTGGCCGGACGTCGCCGAGGTGAGCGACCACGTCGGCGTACGCCACCTGGTCGTCACCCGACACGCGCTGGTCCGTCAGGTGCTCGCCGACCCGGTCACCTACCGGCCGGACAACGCGCTGGACGCGGTGACCCCGATGCCGGTGACCGCGTTGCGGGTGCTCGCCGGGCACCGGTTCCGGCTGCCCCCGACGCTTGCCAACAACTCGGGTGCCAGCCATCCGGAGATCCGGGCGATCGTCGCGGCGGCGTTGCACCCCGAGCGGGTCGCCGCGCAGCGGCCCTGGCTCACCGCGCTGGTCCGGGACCGGGTCGCCCGGCTCGGCACCCGGCTCGACACCGGCGCGCCTGTCGACCTGTACGCCGACCTCGCCGCCGACCTGCCGCTGCTGACGCTGGCCCGACTGGTCGAGCTGCCGGACGCGCCCGTCGGCGCGGTCAAGGAGTTCGCCCGCGCCGCGCTGGAGTTGTTCTGGGCGCCGCTGGACACCGACCGGCAGTTGGCACTCGCCGCCGAGGTGGGCCGGTTCCACCGCGTACTGCGGGACTTCGCGGCCACCGGCGGCGGGTTGGCCGGCGAGCTGCGCGCGGCCGGGCACCCGCCGGACGTGGTGGTCGGCGCGCTCTTCTTCCTGCTGGTCGCCGGGCAGGAGACCACCTCGCAGTTCCTCACCCTGCTGCTGCACCGGCTGGCCGGCGAGCCCGCGGTGCGGGCCGGCCTACGCACCGGCGACGTCGCGGTGGCCGACGTGGTGGAGGAGGGGCTGCGGCTGGAGCCGCCGATCGTCACCTGGCGGCGGGTGGCGGCGACGGACAGCACACTCGGCGGTACGGCGGTCCCGGCGGGCAGCAGCCTCGTGCTCTGGCTGGCTCGCGCCGGCCGCGACCCGGCGGTGGTCGAGACGCCCGACGAGTTCCGGCCGGGCCAGCGTGGGTCCCGTCGCCACCTGTCGTTCGGTGCGGGCGCCCACCGCTGCGTCGGTGACGTGCTGGCCCGGATGGAGGCGGCCGTGGTGGTTGCCGAGGCAGCACCGCTGCTGGACGGGGTGGCGGTGGTCCGTCCGCCCTGGTGCCCGGACAATCTCACCTTCCGGATGCCGGACGCCTTCGTCATCCGCCGCTCGGCGGGGGCACCGGCCTGATGAGATCCTGATCTCGCTTCGGTAGGTTTCCGGGCGTGTCAGCGACCCCCGCACGTCGGATCCTCGCCGTCGTACCAGTTCTGGCCCTGCTGGCGCTGAGCGCCTGCACAGCCGGCGGCACGATCCACGCACGGCAGATCACCACGGGCCAGCCGGCCCGGTCCGCCTCGCCTGCCCCGCCGTCGACCTCGCCGTCCCCGACCGTGAAGCCCACACCGGGGAGTCTGGACTGGTACGTGTCCCAGGTGCCGACCTTCCCCGAGGCCCCGCCACCGCAACCGGTGCCGCTGCCCGCGACCGGCGCGGCCCAGTTCTGGCACCGACTGCCGACCGACCAGAAGGTCGCCTTCATCACCATCGACGACGGTGGGCTGGCCCGCCCGCCCGCGGTGCCCGACTTCATCGAGCGGGCGCACATCCCGGTCACGATGTTCCTCAACTCGCCGGCGGCGCGGGAGCACACCGACTACTTCCGGCGGATCGTGGCGGCGGGCGGGGTCGTCGAGAACCACACCATCACGCACACCTCGCTGTCCGGCCGGTCGTACGACTACCAGAAGCGGGAGATCTGCGGGGCGGCGGACACGCTGGAGACGCTCTTCGGCACACGCGCGACCCTGTTCCGCCCGCCCTTCGGCAACCACGACGCCACCACGTTGCGGGCCGCGCACGACTGCGGCGCGAAGGCGGTCTTCCACTGGACCGAGACCGTGCACGAGGGGAAGGTGCGCTACCAGACCCCGGAGAAGGTGGTGCGGCCCGGCGACGTGCTGCTGATGCACTTCCGGCCGGCGCTGATGGACGACCTGCTCGCGGCGCTCAAGGCGATCCACCGGGCTGGGCTCACGCCGGCGCTGCTGGAGGACTACGTGCTGACCGAGGCGCCGACGACCTGACGAAAGTCAGGGTCGGGTGCTGCCGTTCGGGCGCGGCGCGGCAGCGGGCCGCACGCCTAGCGTCAGCGCATGATCACATTACGTGGGTTGACGAAACGGTTCGGGGCGACCGTCGCGGTCGACTCGTTGACCGTCGACGTCGCGCCCGGCCGGGTCACCGGCTTTCTCGGCCCCAACGGCGCCGGCAAGTCCACCACCATGCGGATGATCCTCGGGCTGGACCGTCCCACCGCCGGACAGGCCCTGGTCGGTGGACGCGCGTACCGGGAGCTGCGCCGACCGCTGCACGAGGTGGGCGCGCTGCTCGACGCCCGCGCCATCCACCCGGCCCGCTCCGGCCGGGCACACCTGCTCGCCATGGCCCGCAGCAACGGCATCCCCGCCCGCCGGGTCGACGAGGTGCTGGACACCGTCGGGCTGGACGCGCGGGCCGCCGGCAAACCGGGTCGGACCCTCTCCCTCGGCATGGGCCAACGGCTCGGCATCGCCGGCGCGCTGCTCGGTGACCCGCCGGTGCTGATGTTCGACGAACCGGTGAACGGCCTCGACCCGGACGGGGTGCGCTGGGTACGACACCTGACGCGCTCGTTGGCCGACCAGGGTCGGACCGTCTTCGTCTCCAGCCACCTGATGAGCGAGATGCAGCTCACCGCCGACCAACTCGTGGTGATCGGGCGGGGCCGGCTGCTCGCCGACGCGCCGATCGGCGAGGTAATCGCCGGCAGCACGGTCGCCGTCCGGGTGCGCAGCCCGCACCCGGACGGGCTGGCCGCCCTGGCCACGCGCCTCACGGCCGCCGGGGCGAGCGTGGTGGCGGCCGACCGCACCGAGCTGACCGTCACCGGCACCACCGCGGACCGGGTCGGTGACCTGGCGCACGAACTGGGGGTACGACTGCACGAGCTGACCGCGCAGGCCGCGACCCTGGAGCAGGCGTTCATGGAACTGACCGCCGACAGCGTCGAGTACGCCGGCGGCCCGACCGAGGGTGGGCAACGATGAGCGCACAGACCGACACGGGCACCCGCCCCGCCAGCACGCCGACCACCGGTGCGCCGGCCACCCTCCGGGGGGCGGTGGCCGCCGAGTGGACCAAGCTCTCCTCGGTCCGCAGCACCTGGTGGACGGCGCTGGCCGGGCTGCTGGTGATGGCCGCGAGCGCCGGCCAACTCGCCATCTACGCCGCGAACGCCAACACCAACGACGACCCGACCGACGACCGGGGGATCGTCACCGTCGGCAGCGTGCTGATCGACTCGGTCGAGCTGACCCAGTACGTGGTACTGGCGCTGGGCCTGCTCGCGATCACCGCCGAGTTCACCAGCGGCACCATCCGGACCACGCTCCAGTGCACCCCGTCGCGCGGCCGGGTGCTGCTGGCCAAGGCCGTGGTCACCGGGGCGGTCACCTTCGCGCTCGGGTTGCTGCTCGGCGGCGTCGGCACCCTGGTGGCCCGGCCGGTGCTCGGCGAGTGGGGCAGCGCCCCGGCCGCCGAGACGATCGGCGACATCGTGGCGGTGGCGGTCTACCTGGCGCTGATCAGCGTGCTCGCGCTGGGCCTCGGCGCCGCACTGCGCAGCGCGGTGCTCACGATCGTCGTGCTCCTCGCCACCCTGATGATCGTGCCGCTGTCGCTTCAGGAGCCGGACATCGAGGTGTTGAACCGGATCGCCGACGTGTTCCCCGGCGTGGCCGGCGGGCACTTCCTGGCCGGCGACACCGAGCCGTACCCGAGCCTGGTCGGGCTGCTCCTGCTCGCCGGCTGGGCCGGTGCCGCACTGCTGCTGGGCCGGGTCGCGCTGCGCCGCCGCGACGCCTGACGACCTGAGCGGGGGCTTCCCGGCCCCCGCTCAGCCGTCGACCAGCCCCGCCTCGTACGCGAGGATCGCCGCCTGCACCCGGTTACGCACGTCCAGCCGGGTGAAGATGCTGGTCAGATAACTCTTCACGGTGCCCTCCACCAGGTGCAGCCGGCGGGCGATCTCGGCGTTGGACAGCCCCGCCCCGACCAGGGCCAGCACCTCCCGTTCCCGCTCGGTCAACCCGGCCGTACGGTCCCGCGCGGCGGGCCGGCGGGCCAACCGGCCGGCACCCAGCTCGATCACCCGGCGGGCCACCCGCGGCGACAGGTACGCGCCGCCCTCGGCGACGGCGTGCACACCCGCGATCAGCTCCCGCGGGTCACCGGCCTTGAGCAGGAAACCGTTGGCGCCGTGCCCGAGCGCGCGGGCCACATGGTCGTCCTCACCGAATGTGGTCAACATGATCGTCGCGGTCTCCGGCACGAGCCGGCGGATCTCGGCGGCGGCGGCCAACCCGTCCAGCCGCGGCATCCGGATGTCCAGCAGCGCGACCCGAGGTCGGTGCGCGCGGACCAGCTCCACCGCGGCGCGCCCGTCACCGGCCTCGGCGACCACCTCGATAGCGGGGTCGGTGGCGAGGATGGCCCGGACACCGGCCCGGATCATCGCCTCGTCGTCGGCCAGCACCACCCGCACCGGCGCTGCCCCGGCCCTGTCGGCGTCCACTACGCGATCCACTCCTTGCTGGCCAACCGGCCGTCGGTGAAGCAGAGCCGCCACGTCGGCTCGGCGAGGGGAAAGTTGCCGTCGGTGTAGTACTCGCAGCCGGCCCGGTCGACGCCGACGGGGTTCTCCACCTGCCGTCGGGGCAGACCCTCCAGCTCCGAGCGGGCCGTGCCGACGCGCATCTGGTCGAAGGTGGCCCGGTCCAGCACCGTCCCGGCGGTCGCCACCGGGTAGTAGACGAGCGAGAGCACCAGGGCGAAACCGGCAGGTGCCAGGAGCGCCACCAGCAGACTGCGCCGGACGCGCCGGCGGGCGTCGTGCAGCCGCCGCTCCGCGTCCACCGGCCGCTCCACCGGGCCGGGCCAGCCGCCGGACGGTCCAGCAAGATCGCTCTCGATCGCCTCCACCGGTGGCGCGGTCGCCGGCAACGCCGCCACCACGGCGAACCCTCCGTCGGCGCGGGGACCGGCGTCGAGCGTCCCGCCGGCGAGGCGGACCCGCTCGGCGAGGGCGAGCAACCCGGAGCCCTGCGACGGCGGGGCGGGCAGCGGGTCACCCGACGGAGCACCGTTGACCACGCTCACCTCGACCCGTTCACCGTCGCGGATGAGACGAACGTCGACCGGGGCGCCCGGCGCGTACCGGGCGGCGTTGGTCAGCGCCTCACGGACCACCCGGTGGGCCGCGTGGCCGGTCATCGCCGGCAGCTCCGCGACCGCCGAGGCGGCCTCCAGCCGTACCGCCAGGCCGGCCTCCCGGGCATTGTCCACCAGGTCGGCGACGGTCTCCCCACTCGGACGCACCGACTCGCCACCCTCCTCGCGGAGCACGCCGATGATCTCGTGCAGTCGCTCGGTGGCGGCGGAGACGCTGGCCCGCAACTCCCCCGCCGCGGCCCGATGCCGCCCGTCGAGGTCGGCGGCGACCTCCAGGGCGGCGGCACGCAACGCGATCAGGCTGAGGTCGTGCCCCAACGAGTCGTGCATCTCCCCGGCGATCCGGGCCCGTTCCCGAAGCCGGATGCGCTCGGCGGCACCGCGCTCCTCGCGGATCAGCGCCTCCACGTGACGATGACCGGCAGCGGCCAACTCCTGCTGCTGACGCCGGTACCGGCCCACCAACCAGGGGAACACCGCGGCGAAGAGCAACACCGAGGCCAGCAGGAACCAGGTGGCCTCGCCGGTGCCGAGCAGACCCAGGTTGAGCGCCGTACCGCCGGCCGCGATCAACACGAAGACCCCGGCCACCGGGCGCGCGGAGACGCTGCGCCGCCCGGTGAGATAGCTGAAGACCGGAACGGCGAAGACGAAATTGCCATCGACGACCGACCCGAGCACCACCAGCACCAGGGCGACCAACGGTCGGCGTCGACTCTCCACCACCGCCGCGCCGAGCAGCAGCAACTTGCCGACCAGCAGCGGCAGCGCGTACCGCGGGTAGGGCGGGCTCACCCCGGCGTAGCCGACCGGGGCCGCGACCACCGCCCAGAGCAACGCGTCCACCAGCAGGCGACGCCGCCGATCCAGCGGACCTGGCAGCGAGAAGTCGAGGATCCGCACGGCGGCCAGGCTACCCACGCCCGACCTGCGCGGACACCGACGAAAGTCAGGTCCTCAGCCGCTCTCCTCGGCCCAGACCCGCCAGTCGTCGAGCACACCGTGCAGGGCCGGCGTGAGCCAACCCGGCGCGGAACGCCGGAACACCCCCGGGTCCATCGCCCCGGCGCCGTCGGGCAACGCGCCGAGCAGATTCGGCACCAGGTCGGTGAGGTTCGTCCAGTGCACCAACTCCGGCCGGCTCGGCCAGGCCCCGATCACCACACCGGCCGGCACCGCCCGCCGATCGAGCGCCTCCAGGGTCAACGCGGTGTGGTTGAGCGTGCCCAACCCGGCGCGCGCCACCACCACGGCCGGCGCGCCGAGCGACACCGCCAGATCGGCCATCGTCCACAGCTCCCCCGACGGACGCAACCCCATCGGCACCAGCAACCCACCCGCACCCTCGATCAACACCAGGTCGTGTTTGTCCGCCTCCGCACGGACGGCGTCCACCGCCTCGTACAACTCCAACGGCGGCAGGTCCGCCACCCGGGCGGCCGCCAACGGGGCGAGCGGATCCGGATAACTGGCCAGGGTGCGGCCGGTCAGCGGGGCGGCCAGCCGGTTCACCACGTCCACGTCGCCTGGTTCACCGCCCGCCGTACCCGTCTGGCCCGGTTTGACCACCGCCACCCGCAGCCCGGCGGCCTGCGCCGCGGCCGCGATCGCCGCGGTCGCCACCGTCTTGCCGACCTCGGTGTCGGTCCCGGTCACCAGAACCGGCCCCTCCCACCCACTCACGGGGCTACCTCTGCTCGCGACTGCGGGGCTCGCAACCCCGGCTCACTCCTCGCGCTCACGGGGCCACCTCTGCTCGCGACTGCGGGGCTCGCAACCCCGGCTCACTCCTCGCGCTCACGGGGCTACCTCTGCTCGCGACTGCGGGGCTCGCAACCCCGGCTCACTCCTCGCGCTCACGGGGCACAGTCCACGATGACCTCCAGGGCACGCTCGAAATCCACCCGGGGCACCCCGGCGCTGACCGTGAGGCGCAGGCGGGAACGGCTGTCCGGGGTGGACGGGGGCCGGAAACAGCCCACCGCGACACCCCGAGCCCGGCAGTCGGCGGCCCAGGCGGTCGCCGCCTCCGGCCCGGGGGCGGTCACCGAGATCACCGCCGCGTCCGGCGCGGAGACGGACAGCCCGGCGGCACCCAGTCGACCGACCGCCAGCCGCACCCGGTCGGACAGCTCCGCGCGCAGCTCGTCGCCGACCCGGGCCAGTCGCAGCGCGGCATGCACCCCGGCGGCGACCGCCGGTGGCAGTGCCGTGTCGAAGATGAACGTGCGCCCGGTCTCGACCAGATGCCGGACGAACTCGGCCGGGCCGGCGACCACACCGCCGGCGCCACCGAGCGCCTTGGACAGGGTGGCGGTCACCAGCACGTCCGGTTCGCCGGCCAGCCCCGCGGCGGCCACCGCGCCGGCGCCGGCCGGACCGGTCACGCCGAGCGCGTGCGCGTCGTCGACAAGCAGAAGCGCACCGTGGCGGCGGGCCACCGCGTGCAGCCGGGCCAGCGGCGCGAGGTCACCGTCGACCGAGAAGACCGACTCGGTCACCACCACCGCCGGGCGGCCCGGAACGGCCGCGAGCGCGGCAGCCACGGCGTCCACGTCGGCGTGCGGGGTGACCACCGTCTCCGCGCCGGAGATCCGGCAGCCGTCGATCAGGGACGCGTGGTTGTGGGCGTCGGAGACGAGCAGCGTCCGAGGTTGGACGAGCGCCCGTAGCGCACCGAGGTTGGCCAGGTAGCCGGAGGAGAAGACCAGGGCGCGACCGGTGCCCAACCACTGCGCCAGGTCGTCCTCCAGCGCCTGGTGGGCGTCGGTGGACCCACGGACCAGGCGGGACCCGGTGGCCCCCAGCCCGTACGCCGACAGCGCCGCCATGGCCGCCGCGGTGACCTCCGGGTGCGTGGCCAGGCCGAGGTAGTCGTTGCCGGCCAGATCGGTCACGCCGTCGCCAGCGGGTCGCGGGTGCAGCCGCCGGGTCAGCCCCGCCTTCGCCCGCAACTGCGCACGGCGGTCGAGCGCCGCCAGCCAGTCCGCCACCGTCACCCCTTCGCCGCCGTCCGCGCCGGTCAGCCCGACACCCGCCGGGCGAAATTACCACCCGCCCCCGTCAGCCCGACGGATCCACTCGGTGCGGGCGGCCGGCGGGCGGCCCGGCCATTCCGGCTGATCGGGGGGCGTGGACCAGGCCTAGTAGGCTACGAGCCATGCCAGAGATCCTCGACCAGGCCCGGACCCAGGTGCTGGGTGACGGCGTCGGCCTCGACCAGGCCGGCATCCTCGCCGTGCTGAACCTGCCCGACGAGCACCTGCCCGCCGCCCTGCAACTCGCCCACGAGGTGCGGATGCGGTGGTGCGGCCCGGAGGTCGAGGTCGAGGGCATCGTCTCGCTGAAGACCGGCGGCTGCCCGGAGGACTGCCACTTCTGCTCCCAGTCCGGCCTGTTCACCTCTCCGGTGCGCTCGGTCTACCTGGACATCCCGTCCCTTGTCGAGGCGGCGAAGCAGACGGCGAAGACCGGGGCGACCGAGTTCTGCATCGTGGCCGCGGTGCGTGGCCCGGACGCCCGGCTCATGAAGCAGATGCGCGAGGGCGTCGCCGCCATCCGGGAGGCTGTCGACATCCAGGTCGCCGCTTCGCTGGGCATGCTCACCCAGGAGCAGGTCGACGAGCTGGTCGACATGGGCGTACACCGCTACAACCACAACCTGGAGACCAGCCGGTCGTACTTCCCCAACGTGGTCACCACGCACTCCTGGGAGGAGCGCTGGGAGACGCTGCGGATGGTGCGCGACTCCGGCATGGAGGTGTGCTGTGGTGGCATCCTCGGCCTCGGCGAGACCGTCGAGCAGCGGGCCGAGTTCGCCGCGCAACTCGCCGAGCTGGCCCCGCACGAGGTGCCCCTCAACTTCCTCAACCCCCGGCCGGGCACGCCGCTCGGCGACCGTCCGGTGGTGGAGGGCAAGGACGCGCTGCGGGCCATCGCCGCGTTCCGGCTGGCCATGCCCCGCACCATCCTCCGGTACGCGGGTGGTCGCGAGATCACCCTCGGTGACCTGGGCACGCGGGACGGCCTGCTCGGCGGCATCAACGCCGTGATCGTCGGCAACTACCTGACCACGCTGGGTCGCCCGGCGACCGCCGACCTGGACCTGCTGGACGAGCTGAAGATGCCGGTCAAGGCACTCTCCGCCACGCTGTGACGACGATGACGACGACCGAGGTGTGGTGCGACAGGTGCGGTGAGTCGGCGACGACCGCCGCCCATCCGGGTTGCGCCTCGGCCCGCCAGTTGGAGCCGCCCCGGTTCTGCCACCGGTGCCGCCGCCGGATGAAGGTGCAGGTGCTGCCGGTCGGCTGGTCGGCGGTCTGCGTCGAGCACGGCGAGACCCTAGGCTGAGCCGGTGCTGCGTGGACGGGCGGTGACCCTGCGACCGGCGACGGTCGAGGACGTGCCGGCCCTCGCGGCGATCCGGGCCACGCCGGAGGTGCGCCGCTGGTGGCGTGGCGACGACGACCTCGCCGCGGCGGTCCGCGACGACCTCGCCGACGACGACCTGGCCCTGTACGCC
Source organism: Micromonospora sp. NPDC048905 (assembly GCF_040649655.1). Classification (NCBI taxonomy): domain Bacteria; kingdom Bacillati; phylum Actinomycetota; class Actinomycetes; order Micromonosporales; family Micromonosporaceae; genus Micromonospora; species Micromonospora sp. NPDC048905. The sequence goes on from NZ_JBEZFV010000001.1 coordinate 783,077, forward strand.
ATCGAGCACGACGGCCGGGTGATCGGCGCGATCCAGTGGCACGCCGAACCGGACCCGGACTACCGGCACGCCAGCATGGACATCTTCCTCGACCCGGCGGTGCGCGGCGCAGGGCTCGGCGTCGACGCGATCCGCACCCTGGCCCGGCACCTGATCGACGAGTACGGCCACCACCGCTTCACCATCGACCCGGCCGCGGCGAACAGCGCCGCGATCCGCGCGTACGCGAAGGTCGGTTTCCGCCCGGTCGGCGTGCTGCGCCGCTACGAGCGCGGCGACGACGGGCGCTGGCACGACGGCCTGCTGATGGACCTGCTCGCCGACGATCTCGTGGAGTGACTCAGCCGTCCCAGCACAGGTGCCCGTTCGGGAGGCGCCGGGCACCCTCGGCGGGTTGGTGGGTGCTGAGCCGCCCGTCCGGCGTGAGGTGCGCCACCGGTGTTGCCCGACCGAGGGTCGCGACGTCGGCGATCAGTCGGCGGTGACAGCGCCACCAGAGGCTCTCGCTGCACATCACGGCAGTGCTCCGTTGGGCAGCGTCGGCCAGGACGCCGGTCAGCGCCGCGTCGAACGCCGGCGTGCGGGTGTACGCGGCGTACGCCCGGAACGCGGCGACCTTCCACCAGGTGTCCGGCTCCGGCTCGCCGGCCGGGACGTGCCGGCGTCCACCCAGGTTCGGCTCCCAGCGGTAGTCGATCCCGTACTCGGGCAGCCACCGTTCGAGTTCCTCGCGGTGGACGTCCGGGTTGGTGCGGCTGGCCGGGTATCGCCGCACGTCCACCAGCAGGGCCACCCCGGCGCCGGTCAGCAGCTCGCCCAGCCGCACCCGGTCGGCTGTGCCGTGCCCGACGGTCAGCAACTCCCCCACGCGGCTGACTTGCCCGGAATCCCGGCCGGTTATCCCCGGCCCGAGCGAGATCTTGGACAGTTACCGTCTCGGCGTGACGACAACTGTCCAAGATCTCGTCGGAACTCAGCTCAGGCGATGGCGCAGGTGACGTTGTTGACGGTGAAGGCCGTCGGCTTCGGGTTGGTGCCGGTGTGGGCGCCGTTGAAGCCGAAGTTGACCGACGCGCCCGGCGCGATCGTCCCGTTGTAGGACAGGCCCGTGGCGGTGACGGCGGCCCCGGTCTGGCTGACCGTCGCCGACCAGCCCTGGCTGACGGTCTGCCCGCCGGGGAAGCTGAACCGCAACGTCCAGCCGTTGATCGCGCTGGTGCCGGTGTTGGTGATCGTCACGCTGGCGGTGAAGCCGGGGCTCCAGTCGGTGACGGCGTACCCCACCGTGCAGGCCCCGCCGACCGGCGGGGCCGCGGTGGTCACCGCGACCGGCGCGGACGCCGCGGAGGTGTTGCCCGCCGCGTCCACGGCCACCACGTAGAACTGGTACGCCGTCGACGCGGTCAGCCCGGACACCGCCACGGTGGTGCCGGTCGGCGAGCCGACAAGCGCGTCGGTGGCGCCGGCCTCGCGGTAGACCCGGTAACCGGTGACGCCGACGTTGTCGGTCGACGGGGTCCAGGCCAGGGTGAGCCCGGTGGCGGTGACCGCCGACGCGACCGGGGTGCCGGGCGTGCTCGGCACCGTCGTGTCGGCCGAGCCGGTCGGCGGTGTGGTCACGGTGAGCACCGGTGAGGCCGCCGACCTGTTGCCCGCGCCGTCGCGGGCGATGACCGCGAACTCGTACGTGTGCTCCGGCAGCAGCGTCGAGATGGTGAGCGTGGTGCCGGTGACGGGCCGGTTCAGCACCGTGTCGCCACCAACCTGGATCTCGCGGACGTCGTAGCCGGCCAGGCCGCTGCCGCCACTGTCGGTGGAGGCTGGCCAGGTCAGGGTGACCGAGCGGGGCGCGAGGCCGGACGCGACGGGCTTACCCGGCGTGGTCGGGGCGGTGGTGTCCGGCACGACCGGCCCCGGCTCCTCGCCCCAGACGCGGGTCGCGCCGGAGTAGAGCGGCACCTTCCGGTTGGGGCCGGCGGTGGCCTGGTACGACGGGTCGTTTGTCGGGTCCCAGGTGCCGCCCTCCGGCACCCCGATCTTGAACTGGACCTCCATCCGGTGCGCCGACTGGCCGGCCGGGGCGATGGTGTAGCCGGTGCAGTCGACCTCCACGTACCAGATGTCGCCGCTGAACTGCTTGGCCGTGGTCGGGGACGGGCAGCCCTGGGTGTAGCCGGCGGTGACCTGCACCGGGCCGGTGCCGTCGGGCCGGAAGTAGTACCGGAACTTCCCGTCGCTCAGCGCACGCGCCGGGAACGCCGACTTGTTGTAGACCATCACCTTGAGCCCGGTGGCCCGCGGCTCGGCCTGCGCCACGGTGGTCTCCACCGTCAACTCGTCGATGTCCGGCGTCTCGGCGACCGGGAAGTTGGCCAGCGGAGTGCCGCCGTACTCGGAGGTCAGCCGGACCAGCGCGGACGTGAAGCCGGCGTTGTAGTCGGTGGCCACCTCGTTCATCACGTAGTCCGACCGGCTGTCGCTGTACGCGTCGTTGGCTGAGGACGGGCCACCGACGAGCGCGCCGTAGAGGGTGTGCCGGGTCTCCACGGGCACGGTCTGGCTGTCCCACCAGGAGCCGTGCGCGGTGCGGTGGTGCGGGTTCTTCGGCGAGTTGGCGCCGAACCCGATGACGTAGCTGGAGTTGCGCGGGTTGTCGCCGAGCGCGTAGTTGATCTGCCGGACGGCGAAGTCGTGGTAGCGCGCCTTGCGCGTGGTGTCGGTGGTCTTGTCGCTGTAGACGAGCGCGGCGAAGGAGGTGTTCGCGGCGTAGCGCAGCGCCCCCCAGGAGTCGAGCACCGCCATCCCGCCGGGGGAATACGGAACCCGTTGCCCGTTCACCCCGACGGTCCAGTAGTCGAGCCACCGGTTGGCGTCGTCGACGTACTTCTGCTTGCCGGTCAGGTTGGCCAACAGAACGTACGCGCCGAACTGCTTGTTGTCCCAGGCGATCGTCCACTTGTAGGAGCGGGTGGTGGACTGGTTTTCGGTGTTGAGCTTGTCGTACTCGCTCTCGGCCCTGGCCAGGTAACTCGCCTCGCCGGTGGCACGGTGCAGCCAGATGGCGGCCCAGACCAGCTCGTCCTGCCAGCCGCTCCACGAGCGGTAGAAGCTGGTCGCGTCCGTGATGCACTCGTGGTAGGACTTCCGCACCGTGTCGGCGAAGGTGTAGAGCTGCCGGGCGTGGCCCAGCAGCTTGTCCGCGTAGGCCGCGTCGGTGGGCCGGAACACCATCGAGGACGCGGCCATCGCGGCCGCCGTCTCCCCCGCCAGGTCCGCGCCGCCACAACTCGCATCGATCTTGTACGCGGGACGCGCCATCTGCATCACCTCGGCCGGACCCCACCACTTGTGGTCGTCGTCGCCCTTGCCGACCTGGCCGTAGAGGACGTTCGCCGACGGGTGCGCCTTGATGAAGTAGTCGTTGACGAAGCGCAGGTTGTTGAGCAGGTGCGGCAGTTGGCCGGAGGAGGTGTAGCCGCTGCGGTACTCGACCGCGCCCCAGGCGAGCATGGTGGCGCTGAACGCCATCGGGAACCCGAACTTCACGTGGTCGCCGGCGTCGTACCAGCCACCGGTGAGATCCAGCCCCGCGCCGGCGCCGTCGGTGAGGGCGCTGTCGCCGCGCCAGGAGACCCGGTTCCAGTCGGGCAGCTTGCCGGACTGCTGCGCCTCGTAGAAGAGCAACGACTTCTGCAGCGCCTCGGCGTAGTTGTAGGTCGCGGCCGGCGCGGCGGCGGCGGGACCGGACGGCGGTGCGGTCACCGCGAGGGACGCGCCGGTGAGCAGCGCGACGCCGACGGCCAGCAAGCGCCGGGGCCAAGGCTGGTCGGCGACCGGTGACCGACCGGGGTGGCCGCTGGACGGCCGGGTCAGGTGGCGCATGCGGGCTCCTGTCGGAGGTGCCGCCGGCGGTCGCACCGACGCGGGACGGCGTACGGGCGGCACGGCCACCGGCGACAGCGAGGTGGCGGTGTGACCACGGAAGCCGTGGAAGCGCTCCCATGGATAACCGACAATGTAATGCGCCCGTCACCGATTGGGAAGCCCGCACTGCACCGCCAGCGCCACCGCGCGCGCGGGTGTTACGACGACACGCGCACGGCAGCAGGAAACACCGACCCGGCAGGCACTTCCCGACCGAGACGTCGCCCAGCTCAGACCGGTCGAGTGATGCCGTCGGCAGGCCCCCGAGATGGGATCATGAGCGGCCCCCTCGACCAATACCGGAGGAATACTCATGCCACTGCGTCGGCGCCTGACGCGCGCGGCTGTCTCCACCGCCGCCGCCACGGCCGTTCTCGCCATCGCCTCCCCGGTCTGGGCGTCGAGCGTCGTTCCCCTCAACCCCGCGCACGCCGGCGCGACGGCGGGGACGTTCCAGCAGGAGTGCCAGGACCCCAAGTTCGGCACGCGACCCACCAATCAGGACGGCTGGCACTTCGTGCTGCCCACCAAGCGGGCCGGTGACTTCCAGAGCCTGACTCTGACCTTCAAGGACCCAGCCGGCGTCTCGGTGACGGTGACCGTGCCGAACCCCGCGGATCCCTACACCGATTTCCTGTCCGCCAACGGCGGCGGCGACAAGCAGGTGAAGCACGCCTATCTCTTCACCCCGGCGGGATGGACGTTGACCAGCGGCAGCGCGCTCGTCAGCGGCGAGGGCGAGAGGTTCAACCTCAGCCACACGTGCGCCGGCGCCGGCACCACCGCGTCGCCGACCCCGACGCCGACCACCCAGTCCCCGACGCCGACGCCCACCACCGGCTCGCCCACGCCGACCGCCCCCGCCACGTCGACGCCGACGGGCTCGGTCCCGCCGTCGACTTCGGTCCCGCCGTCGGAGTCGGTCCCGCCGTCAGAGTCGGCGGCCGTCGGCGGTCCAGCGTCGACCCCGGGAGGCGCGGGCGGCGGCGACAACGGGGGCAGTCTCCCGCTCACCGGCGTGGCCGTCACCAGCCTCGCACTCGGTGGGATCGCCCTGATCGGCGGTGGCGCCCTGCTGATGATGCGTCGCCGTCGCGACCGAATCACCTTCACCAGCTGACCGACGAACGCCCGCGACCGGCCCCGGACCTCGCTCCGGCGGCCGGTCGCGCAAGGGCCCTCGTCGGCGCGTACCGTCGCGAGATGGCATTGATCGCGCAGCTGTCTGTGGGCGTGTCCGACGCCGAGCGGGCAGGAACGTTCTGGGCCGCGGCCCTCGGCTACCGTCGCCGCGAGCCCCGCTTCACCGGCGACGAGTGGATCGTGCTGGATCCGCCGCCAGGGGTGTCGGGCCTGGCCCTCGCGATGGACCTCAGCGAAAGTCCCGTGCCGGAGTTCCCCCGACTCCACCTCGATCTGGACGCCGGCGACCGACCCCTCGACGAGGAACTCGACCGGCTGCTCGCCCTCGGTGCCCGGATCGTCGACTGGCGGCACTATCCCGCCGAGCCGCACCCGACCGAACCGCCGTACGTGGTGCTGGCCGACCCGGAGGGCAACCGGTTCTGCGTCTCGGGCCGCCGCGAACCGCCCCGGCGGTGACCGGGACCCTCGCTACGCCCCAGGCGTCAGCACCGTGCCCGTCCTCTCCGCCGCAGCGCGGACGGCGAGCGGAACGGTGAGGGTGAGCAGCGCGCCGTCGCGCTCCACCGAGCTGGGCCGGTCCAGCCGGCGCAGCGTCCGCAGCATCGGGGTGTTCTCCGCCTGGACGTGCAGCACCAACGCCGCGTACCCGGCCGCGTCGGCGTGCCGGACCACGCGGCGCAGCAACGCCGAGCCGAGCCCCCGCCGCTGCCAGTCGTCGCGCACCAGCAGCGCCACCTCGGCCTCGTCGCCCTCGCCGAGCAGGTTGGCCATGGCGACCACCGACCCCGCCGCACCGTCGGGACCGGTGGTCGTGGCGACAAGCGTCAACCCGCGCCCCGGCTCCAGCAGCCGGCGCAGTCGGGCCGGCTGCGGCAGCAGCCCCCCGCCCAGGTAACGCCGCTGCCGACTACGTGGTGAGCACGTCTCGTGCAGCTCGACGAGGCCGGACAGGTCGTGCGCGCAGCCCGGCCGGACGGCCACCTCGGCCCCGTCGGGCAGCACCAGGGTGACCTGTTCCGCGGCCCGACGCGCCACGGTGGCGGCCAACTCGACCAGGGCCTGCGCCCGGGCGTACTCCGCCGGGGTGAAGGCGGGCGCGGCCCGGCGCAGCGCGAACGAGCCGCCCGCCGGGTCGGCCAGCGTCATGGTGGCGCCGGCGATCCCCCGGTCGATGCCTGTCGACGCGGGTCGCCAGGTGACCGAGTCGGCGCCGAGCAGGGTCTGCAACGCCTCGCCCGTGGCGTCCGGGTCGCGCACCAGCCGGTTGGCCAGCCCGAGCACCCGGGTGGGCTGGTCGGCCAGGCCGCGCGCCTCGCTGCGCGCCACCCAGCAGTCCCGGCCCCGACCGCGCTCGACGGCGGCGATCAGCTGGGCCTCGTCGAGCGCGTCCGGCGCGTCGACCAGGAAGTCGTCCACCGCGCCCTGCTCGGTGGGTTGCACCTGCACGGTGAGGATGTTGACCCCACGCAGCGCGAGGCTGGCCGTGAGCACCGACAGGTAGCCCGGTCGGTCGTCCACCGTCGCTCGGATCCGCCACAACGTCATGGTTGGCTCCCTTCCTCACCGCTGAGCCTCGTCGCCGGCTGTTGCCGCCCGATTGCCCGGTGGTGTCGTGCCCGGGAACTCCCCGGCCGGTCAGGGGCCGGCGACCACCGGCGGCGCGCCGACCAGGTCCAGCCGGTCGCCGAGGATCACCGCGCTGGCCCGGACCAGTTGGGTGAGCCGGTCGACCTCGGTGCTGTGGAAGTTGGCGGCGCAGAGGGTGTCGCTGTACTCCCGGGCCACCACCAGCACCAGGCCCGCCCGGCCGAACGGCGCGATCGCGTGGTGGGTGCCGTCGGGCGTGGTCATCGACCGACCGCGCAGCGGCGTCACCTCCGGCAACCGCAGAGGCACCGGGGTACGCCAGCTCGCGTGCCCCACCGTCGCCCCGCCGCCCCCGGTCCGGGAGGCCCAGTCGACAGGCACCACGGCGGCGACGGCCCAGTCCGCCGCCAGCAGCCCGGGAACCGCGTCGACGAGGGTGGCCAGCCCGTCGGCCGGGTTAGCCGCGACCTGGGCCAACAACTCCGCGTCCTGGCCGGTGGTGGTGGGCGCGCCGATCGCCCGCCACACACCGTCCACCCGCACACCAGGAATCGCCGCGAGACCAGCCAGCAGCCGCTCCACCCGGGCGGCACCCGGCCAGACGACGGTGAAGTCGTCCACCGCGCGTCCGCCGAGTCGTTCGAGGACCACCACCTGGACGATGTCCGCGCCGGAGACGCCCAGCGTGCGGGCGACCTGGCCGAGCGTGCCCGGACGGTCCGGCAGGGTGACCCGAACTCGCAGCAACATGTCTGTCCCTCCGCTCGGCGGGCCGGCGACAAGCGTCCGGCAGGCTGCGTCACAGCCTGCCGGTTGACCATTTCGTCCCTGTTGCAGAGGCATGTCCCGAGGGGAAATTCTGACCTTGACAACGTGAGCGAGCTGCCATCAACTAGTCGGATGAGTGATCCGGCCGTCAGTGCGCCGCGACCGGGCACCGTTCCCGCCTCCCCCGCCGGGCTGTCCCTGGACCGGCTCGCCGGCTACCTCGCCGCACACCGACCCGAGCTGGCGGTCGGGCCGCTGCGGGCCGACCTGATCGCGGGGGGCAAGTCCAACCTCACCTACCTGCTGCGCGTCGGCGACCGGGAGGTCGTGCTGCGCCGCCCTCCGCTGGGGCACGTGCTGGCGACCGCGCACGACATGGCCCGCGAGTTCCGGGTCATCTCGGCGCTGGCGCCGACCGAGGTGCCGGTCCCGGGCGCGCTGCTGCTCTGCACCGACCCCGAGGTGATCGGCGCGCCCTTCTACCTGATGGAGCGGATGCCCGGCGAGGTGTTCCGCACCCGCGCGCAGACCGACCCGCTCGGCGACGACCGACGCCGGGATCTCGCCATGGCGATGATGGACACGCTCGCCGCGCTGCACAGCGTCGAGCCGGCCACGGTCGGGCTGGGCGACTTCGGCCGCCCGGAGGGCTACCTGGCCCGGCAGGTCCGCCGCTGGGGCGGGCAACTCGACCGCTCGCGCAGCCGGGAACTGCCCGGCATCGACGAGCTGCGTGACCTGCTCGCGGCGACCGCCCCGGAGGGCGCGAACGCCGGCCGGATCGTGCACGGCGACTACCGGCTGGACAACCTCCTCGCCTCGGCCGACCCGGTGGCCGTGCACGCCGTCCTCGACTGGGAGATGGCCACCCTCGGTGACCCGCTCGCCGACCTGGGGCTGCTCCTGACGTACTGGGACGTGCTCGGTGGCAGCGACACGGCCGAGGGCAACCCGGTCGCCGACGGGCTCGGCCCGCGCGCCGGCTTCCCGACCGGCGGCGAGCTGATCGACAGGTACGCCGGGCGCAGCGACGTGGACGTCGGGCCGCTGCACTGGCACGTGGCGCTCGGCTGTTTCAAGCTTGCGGTGATCTGCGAGGGCATCCACTACCGCCACACGCTCGGGCAGACGCTCGGCGAGGGCTTCGACCGGATCGGCGAGATGGTGGCACCGCTGGTCGCGCACGGACTGACCGCTGCCAGGGAGCGGTGATGGACTTCTCATACGACAGCCGGACCGAGGAGCTGCGCGACGAGCTGACCCGGTTCCTGACCGAGCACGTCTACCCGGCCGAGGCGGTGCACGCCGAGCAGGTGGCCGCCGGTGACCCGTGGTCGCGTACCCCGGTCCTGGCCGAGCTGAAGGCGGAGGCCCGTAAGCGCGGCCTGTGGAACCTGTTCCTGCCCGACCCGCGCTACGGCGCCGGCCTGACCAACCTCCAGTACGCGCCGCTCGCCGAGTTGACCGGCCGCAGCCCGCACCTGGCGCCGGAGGCGGTGAACTGCGCGGCACCGGACACCGGCAACATGGAGCTGCTGGCCGAGTTCGGCTCGGAGGCGCAGCAGAAACGGTGGCTGATGCCGCTGCTGGAGGGCGAGATCCGCTCCGCGTTCTGCATGACCGAACCGGACGTCGCCTCCTCCGACGCCACAAACATCGCCACCTCGATCACCCGGGACGGCGACGAGTACGTCATCAACGGCCGCAAGTGGTGGTCGTCCGGCGCGATGGACCCGCGCTGCGAGATCTTCATCGTGATGGGCAAGACCGATCCCGACGCCGATCGGCACCGCCAGCAGAGCATGGTGCTGGTCCCCCGGGACACCCCCGGGGTGCACGTGCGCCGGGGCATGACCGTCTTCGGCTACACCGACGGATCCCACGGCGGGCACGCCGAGATCGACTTCACCGACGTCCGGGTGCCGGCGGACAATCTGATCGGCGCCGAGGGCACCGGCTTCGCCATCGCCCAGGCCCGGCTCGGCCCGGGCCGGATCCACCACTGCATGCGATTGATCGGAATGGCTGAGCGGGCGTTGGAGCTGCTCTGCAAGCGGGCGCTCGAGCGGGTCGCGTTCGGCCGGCCCCTCGCCGAGCAGGGCGTCGTCCGGGAGTGGATCGCCGAGTCGCGGGTGCGTATCGAGCAGGCCCGGCTGCTGGTGCTGAAGACGGCCTGGCTGATGGACACCGTCGGCAACAAGGGCGCGCACACCGAGATCCAGGCCATCAAGATCGGCACCCCGGCGATGGCGGAGTGGGTGATCGACAAGGCCATCCAGGGGTACGGCGGCGCCGGCGTCAGCCAGGACACTCCGCTGGCCGCCCTCTGGGCGCAGACCCGCACCCTACGCCTGGCCGACGGCCCCGACGAGGTCCACCGCAACTCCCTGGCCAAGCGCGAACTCCGCCGCTGGACCCCGTAGCCCCCACCTGACCACCCACGCCACGCCACATCGCGCCCGCGCCGCGCTGCCGGGGTCGCCCCACCGGCAAGACCGCGCACGGGCAAGACCGCGCACGGGCAAGACCGCGCCCCACGGGCACGACCACGCCCGCGACCGCGCCCCACGGGCAAGATCGCGCCCACACGGGCAAGATCACGCCCCACGGGCAAGATCGCGCTACATCCGGGATGTAGTGGCCTCCGCCTCCAGGATCACCACTACAACCAGGATCGAGCACGATCTTGGGCATTGCGGCGGGTGATCATGAGGTTGACCGGGCGGTTCGGGTGATTTGTGCCCGCCAACCTCATGATCAACGCGCAGGGCAGCGCGGAGGGCGCACGCAGGGCAGCGCGGAGGGCGCGCGGAGGGCAGCGCGGAGGGCGCGCGGAGCGCAGGGCCGAGGGCAGCGCGGAGCGCAGGGCGGAGGGCGCGCGGAGGTGGGTGGGTCAGGCGCTGGCGCGGTGGATCAGGTGGGTGTCCAGGAGGAGGTGCGTGGCCGGGAGGTCCTCGCCGCGGATCCGGGCCACCAGCAGGCGGGCCATCTGTCGGCCCATCTCCTCCACCGGTTGGAAGACCGTGGTCAGCGGCGGGTCCGCCCGGAGGGCGATCGTCGCGTCGTCGAAGCCGATCACCGCGACGTCCTCCGGCACCCGCCGGCCGGCCTCCCGCAGCGTACGCAGCGCGCCGAACGCCATCAGGTCGGACGCGACGAAGACCGCGTCCAGGTCCGGGCAGACGTCCAACAGCCGGCGCATGGCGGACGCGCCGCTGCCCTCGCTGAAGTCGCCGTACGCGATCAGGTCGGGGTTGACGCCGGCCCCGGTGGCCTTCACGGCCTCGGTGTAGCCGGCCAGGCGGGCCAGGCCCACGCCCATGTCCTGGGTGCCGGCGATGGTGGCGATGCGACGACGCCCCTGCCTCGCCAGGTACTCGACCGCCTGCCGGGCCCCGCCAACGTTGTCCACGTCGACGAACCAGGCCGGCTGGGCGCCCGGTTGCAGCATCCGGGCGGGCCGGCCACCGAGCACCGCGGGCAGGCCGCGCTCCTCCAGCAGCGTCGGCAGGGGGTCGGAGTCGTGCAACGACAGCAGCAGTACGCCGTCGACGTGCTGGTTGGTCAGGTGGTGCTCGACCCGCTCCCGCTCCACCGGCGACTGCGCCATGGCCAGCCAGAGCTGCATCGGCGTCTCCAGCAGGCCGGAGCTGATCCCCCGGACGATCGCGGCGAAGAACGGCTCGGTGAAGACCCGCTCACCGGACTCGGACACCACGAGCGCGACGGAGTCGGTCCGCTGGGTGACGAGCGCGCGGGCGGCTCGGTTCGGCACGTACCCCAGCTCGGCGATGGCCTGTTGGACCGCGGCCCGGGCCTCCGGACTGACCTGCGGCGAGCCGTTGACGACGCGGGAGACCGTGCCGCGACCGACACCGGCGCGTGCCGCGACCGCATCGAGGGTCGGACGCCCGAGTGACCGGGTGCGCTGCGTTGTCATCGTCTGCTCCTCCGACGGCGGGCGGACCCGGCGCCACCTGCGAGAGGTGGACGCCAGGGCCGTCCTGATGGCTGGCCCGAGCCTATTGTGCGGCCAGACCGTTGCGCCGGATCACCGAGGCGTACCACTTGGCGCTGGACTTGGGGGTGCGGACCTGGCTGTCGTAGTCGACGTGGATCATGCCGAACCGCTTCGTGTAACCCCAGGCCCATTCGAAATTATCCATCAACGACCAGGCGAAGTATCCCCGCAGGGGAACTCCGTCGTCGATCGCCTCGTGCGCGGCGCGCAGGTGGGCGTCGAAGAAGGCCAACCTGTCGACGTCGTCGACCTGCCCGTCGACCACCGAGTCGACGAACGCGGAACCGTTCTCGGTGACGTACAGCGGCAGGTCGGTGTAGCCGTGCACCCGACGCAGCGTCTCGGCCAGGCCCGGGGCGTCGATCTCCCAGCCCATGTCGGTGACCGGTACGCCACGGGTGACGAACCGGACGTCCTCGCTGCCCGGCCAGCACGACGGGGCCGGGTCGATCGCGGCGCCCTCGGCCGCCGCGGCGACCACGTGCCGGCTGTAGTAGTTGACCCCGACCAGGTCCAGCGGCGTGGCGATGGTCGCCAGGTCGCCGTCGTGCACGTGGCCGAAGTCGGTCACCGTGCGCAGGTCGGCCACCAGGTCCTCCGGGTACGACCCCCGCAGCAGCGGGTCGAGGAAGAACCGGTTGGCCAACCCGTCGATCCGGCGGGCGGCGTCCACGTCCGCCGGGGCGTCGGTGGCCGGGTCGACCGGGTAGAGGTTGACCGTCACGCCCACCTCGGCGGTCGGCCGGGCGGCCCGCAGCGCCTGCACGGACAGGCCGTGTCCGAGCATCAGGTGGTGCCCGGCGCGCACCGCGTCCGCACCGTCGGTGCGGCCGGGGGCGTGCACACCGGCGCCGTAGCCGAGGAACGCCGAGCACCACGGCTCGTTCAGCGTGGTCCAGTAGCGCACCCGGTCGCCGAGCGCGTCGGCCACCAGTGTCGTGTAGTCGGCGAAGCGGGCCGCGGTGTCCCGAGCCGGCCAGCCGCCGGCGTCCTCCAGCGGCTGCGGCAGGTCCCAGTGGTAGAGGGTCAGCCACGGCTCGATGCCGTTGGCCAGCAGCTCGTCGACCAGCCGGCGGTAGAAGTCCAACCCCTGCGGGTTGGCCGCGCCGACGCCGCCGGGCTGCACCCGGGACCAGGAGACCGAGAAACGGTACGACTTGAGGCCCAGCTCGGCCATCAGGGCGACGTCGTCGCCGAGCCGGTGGTAGTGGTCGCACGCGACGTCGCCGGTGTGCCCGAGGAGGACCCGACCGTCGGTGTGGCTGAAGGTGTCCCAGATCGACGGGGTACGGCCGTCCTCGGCCGCCGCCCCCTCGATCTGGTATGCCGCGGTCGCGGCCCCCCACAGGAAACCGGGTGGGAAGGTCAGCCCGGGGCGCTCGTCGAGGACGTCGACGGCGTTGGGGCTGGCGGGGTTGCTCACGACTTGACGGCACCTTCCATGATCCCGCCGATGATCTGGCGGCCGAACACGAGAAAGACGATTACCAGGGGGATGGTGCCGATCGCCGTGGCGGCGAACACCTGGGAGTAGTCGGTGTAGTAGGCGTACGACAGGAAGGAGAGCGAGACCTGGAGGGTCGGGTTCTCCGGGGTGAGGATGGCGTACGGCCAGATGAACGAGTTCCAGGTCTCCATGAAGGTCAGCAGACCGAGGACGCCGGCGGCGGGGCGCAGTGCGGGCAGCACGATGCTCCAGTAGATCCGGAACGTGCTCGCCCCGTCGACCCGACCGGCCTCGATGAGCTCGTCGGAGATCGCCTGGCTGGCGTACTGCCGCATCATGAACACGCCGAAGCCGGTGACCAGGAACGGCACGGTGACCGCGTAGAGGGTGTCGTACCACCCCAGGTCCTGCATCATGCTCCAGAGCGGGATGAGCCCCATCTGGGTCGGGATCATCATGGTGACGATGATCGTCAGCAGGAGGGCGTTGCTGCCCCGGAAACGCAGCTTGGCGAAGGCGAACCCGGCCAGCGAACCGGTGAGCACCACCGACACGGTGACCACCGAGGAGACGATGACCGAGTTCATCATGCCGGTGAAGAAGTTGGCGGCGTCGTTGTCGAGCACCCGCTGGAAGTTGTCACCGAACGCTCCGGCGGGGGTGATCGGTGGTGGCACGTCGTTGATCTGGTCGAGGCTGCGAGTGGCGATCACCAGCATGTAGTAGAACGGGTAGATCGACAGCAGCGCCGCCAGGACGAGCGCCACGTAGGTCAGCGGACTTGTGCGCCACAGGCGCTGGGAGGCCGAGGTCATCGATCTCTCCTCACTTCGCCGAGCGGCGGACGAGTAGGAAGTTGAACAGCGACACCACGACGATGATCATGAAGATCGCCCAGGCGACCGCGGCTCCGTAACCGGCGGTGCTCAGGTTCTCGATGCCCATCTCGTACATGTACATGGCCAGCGTCTGGAACTCCCGCTGGTCGCCGCCGAGGATGTTGCCGTTGGCGAAGAGCAGCGGCTCGGTGAAGAGCTGCATGCCGCCGATCGTGGAGAGGATGACCACGAAGATGAAGGTGGGCTTGAGCATCGGCAGGGTGATCTGCCAGAACTGCCGCCACGGGCTCGCGCCGTCGATCGCCGCGGCCTCGTAGAGGTCCTTCGGGATCGCCTGCATGCCGGCGAGCAGGATCAGGGTGTTGTAACCGGTCCACCGCCAGTTGACCATCGTGGAGATGGCGAACCAGGAACTCCACCGCTGCCCGTCCCAGTCGACCGCGTCGACACCGACGAGGCTGAGCAGCCAGTTGAACAGACCGAACTCCTTCTGGAACAGCATCCCGAAGACGATCGCGACCGCGGCCACCGACACCACGTTCGGCACGAAGATGGCCATCCGGAAGAAGGTCTTGGCGCGCAGGAAGGTCCGGTTGAGCAGGTTCGCCAGGAAGAGGGCGAGCAACAACTGCGGGATGGTCGACAGGGCGAAGATGCCCAACGTGTTGACCAGCGCGTTCCAGAAGTACTCGTCGGACACGAGCCGGGTGTAGTTGTCGAAGCCGATGAACGAGTGGTCGCCGATCATGTCCCAGTCGTGCAGGGACATCCAGACGGTACGCAGCATCGGGTACAACCCGAACACGCCGAAGATCAGGAAGAACGGGGCGATGTAGAGGTAGGGCGAGTACTTGACATCGAGACGGTTGAGTAACCTTGCCCGGCTACGTCGGGAAGAGACGTCGCGAGAAGGCGGTGCTGCTGGCGACGGCGGTGCCGTCGTGGCCGACAGGCTCATGCGAATTTCCTTTTCCGGCGAGGCCCGGGGGCCCTCGCGCAGGGCGCTACGCGGAGGGGACCGGCCGGTGGCGTCCGGGAAGCCCCGAACGCCACCGGCAGGGGATCACTCAGAAAGCGCCCTGAGTCTTGGCGTCCTTCGTGAACTGCTCCCAGGCCTTCGCCTTGTCGGCCCGCCCGTTCTCGAACGCCCGCAGGGCCGGCTCGAACGCGTTCTCCTTCACCGCCTGGTGCTTCGGACCCAGGTAGGTCGGCTGGATCTTGGCGACGCTCTCCCCGAAGATCTTGCCGGTCGGCGCGTTGCTGAAGTACTCGTTGGTGTAGCTGAGGAACGCCTCGTTCTTCAGCGCCTCCAGGTTGGTCGGCAGCGGGCCCTTGAGCTTGAAGGCGTCCACCTGGCTCTTCGCGTTGGTCAGGTACTCGGCGAGCTTCGCCGCCTCCTTCGGGTACTTGCTCTGCTCCGGAACCGCGAGCCACGAGCCGCCCCAGTTGCCGCCGCCGCCCGGAACGGCCGCGACATCCCACTTGCCCTTGTTGGCCGCACCGGAGTTGTCCGACACGATGCCGAGCATCCAGGACGGGCAGAAGGTGACCGCGAAGGTGCCCTGCTTGAAGCCACCCGACCACTCCGGCGACCAGGTCTGCGCCTTGGCGGAGATGTCCGCCATCGAGGTGGCGGTGTCCCAGGCGTTCTTCACCGCGGGGCTGGTGTCCGCGATGATGTTGTTTTCCTTGTCGTAGAACAGGTCACCGTTGCCCTGGAACATCACACCGTTGGAGACGGCGGTGATCGAGTCGACGAACGCCTTGCCACCGCTGCCCTGCTTGTACTTCAGGCCGGCGTCGTGGAAGCCCTTCCAGTCCGGCCAGAGCGCCGACACCTGGTCGCGCTCGGAGGGCAGACCGGCGGCCTGGAACAGGTCCTTGCGGTAGCAGACGGCGAGGCTGCCGACGTCGGTCGGGAGGCCGATCAGCCGACCGTCCTGCGCCTTGCCCAGCTCCCACTTCCAGGGCAGGAACTCCTTGGAGTGGTCGGCGATCAAGGGGTTGAGGTCGGCCCAGTTCTTCGGGTTGGTCTTGAACTCGTTGAGGATGCCCTCTTCCAGGGCGGTGACGTCCGCCGCGCCCTTGCCGGTGGCCAGGTAGCGGACCAGCTTCGGCCGGTACTCGCTGAGCTGCGCGGTCTTGCGCAGCTCGACCTTGATGCCGGTGTCCTTCTCGTACTGCTTGACGAGCTCGTCGTAGCCGAACTCGCTGAAGGTGTCGACGACCAGCTTGGCCGGCTTCTCGCCGGCCGCCGGCTTGTCGTCGTCGTTGCCGCAGGCTGCGAGACCGCTGACCGCGGTGATCGCGGCCAGGGCAGCGGCCGCCAGGCGGGTACGCCGCGTGGTGACACTCATTCGCTGACCCCTCTTTCCGGTGGTGAGGCTGATGTGTGTGGTGGGGGGTGCTCATCGCGCCACGCCAGGGTGTGTGAGTGACCCGTGCCACCTCCGGGAGCGCTCCCATGAGATTGCCGACAGGTAACGGGGGTGTCAATAGGACGTTGGGAGCGTTCCCAGATCGTTACCGCTCCCGGGCTCGGAACTCCGCCCAGCCTGCGGGGATTTTCAGCAGAAGCGGCGCAGCAGGGTGGTGGCCCGGTCCGGGTCGAACCGGGCCGGGTCGAAGGTGGACCCCGCCCAGTCGCGCAGCGTCGCGTGCCGCGGATCGATCGGCCCGATCGGGTCGTCCTCGTCGGCCAACGCGACCAGAAGGGCCTGGTAGCCCGACGGCCCGCCGACACCCTCCGGCGGACAGGCCCGCTCGCCGTCCAGGCAGACCGGGTACCGCTCGTCCGGGTCCGCGGTCAGCGCGTCCTCCACGACCAGGTCGTGCTCCCACCAGTCGCCGAAGTCGTAGGTGTAGGAGAACCGGCTGCCCTTGCCGAGCACCGAGTCCAACCGCGCGTCCAGCTCGTCGTGCAGCGCCAACTCCCCGTCCGGGTCGGGTTCGCCGTACTGCATCGCGTCGATCTCGAACGAGTGCAGGCGGCAGTCACGCCAACCCATCGCGTGCTGCACCACCCGGTGCAACCGGTCCAGCGTGTAGCCGGCCGGCACGAGCACCCGTCGCCACACCGGCGGGCGGACACCGGCGAGGGACATCTTCAGCTGGAAGATCTGACGCGGCATGCTGTCCTGTCCTCCCGCGGCTTAGGCTGCGAGCATGATCTGCCGAGCGTGCCGGGCCCGGCGACACGACGACTGCCCGGGCCGGAACTGGTGCGACTGCCAGCACCGTACCGCCGAACCGACCCCTCCCGTCACCGGTCCGGCCGGCGAATGAGCGTCGGAATTCCGATCCGACGGCTCTGGCCCGAGCCGTCGACGCAGCCCCTCGACGACGCCGCGCTGACCACGCTCTACGGCCGCGCGGACGAGCCGAGACTGCGGGTCAACTTCGTCACCAGCCTGGACGGCGCGGTCACCGTGGACGACTACTCCGCCGGGCTCTCCGGGCAGCCGGACAAACGGGTGTTCGGGCTGCTGCGGATGCTCTGCGACGCGCTGGTGGTGGCCGCCGGCACGCTGCGCCACGAGGGGTACCGCGCGGTCCGCCTCGACGAGCGCCGCCGCGCCTGGCGACGCGAGCACGGGCTGGCCGAGTACCCCACGCTCGTGGTCGTCTCCGGCTCGCTGGACCTGGATCCGACGCAGGCCGCCTTCGCCGACGCCCCGACCCGGCCGATCGTGCTCACCCACGCCGACGTCGAGCCGCCGCCCGGCCTGACCGACGTCGCCGACCTGCTGCGCAGCGGCACCGAGCGGGTCGACCTGGCCGCCGGTCTCGCCGAACTGCACCGACGCGGGCTGACCCAACTGCTCTGCGAGGGCGGCCCGCACCTGTTCGGCGCGCTCACCGATGCCGATCTGGTGGACGAGCTGTGCCTCACCGTCGCGCCGCTGCTGGCGGGTCCCGGACCGGGCCGGATCAGCGCGGGAGAACCCGCGCCGCCGCGCCAGCTCACCCTGCGGCACGTGCTGGCCGCCGAGGACGGCGTCCTCCTGCTGCGCCACGCCCGCCCGTAGGACTCGCTCGACGAAGGGCGACGACTTCCACGCCACCCGCCCGGCGGGCAGGCGGCTCAGTCGTTCAGGACCGCGCCGGGAGCCCACGGGATCCGGTAGCGCTGGCCGTCCGCAGTGCTCGCCCAGACCTGCACCTCGTCGTACGGCTCGATGGCGACCACCTCCGTCACCGCGCCGCGCGGGGCCGGGCCGAGCGAGTGCGGCACGCCGTCGGCCACGACCTCGACGGTACGTCCCTGCGGTGCCTGGACCAGCACGTAGAGCCGGCCACCGGAGCGCCGGGCCACGGCCACGCCCAGCCCGCTGCCGGTGGACCGGACGGCTGCACAGACCGCGTCACCGTTGATGCACGCGAGATCGTACGAGAGGTAGTCGTGCAACAGTCGCGCACCGCCCCCATCCGGGGCGATCCACACCTCGGCCGCTTTCCCCCCGATGGCCCGCTCCTCGGCGCGTGGCTCCCGGGTGACAAGTACAAGCGTCTCCGTTCCGGCCCGACCGACAGCGACAACCTGCGCCTCTGTCACCGCTCGACCGTCGGCACCGAGGATCCCGGTCGGGACGTCGGCAGCCGCGCCGGGCTCGGCGCCCCCGACGTCGCTGCCGCCATGGCGGCCGCCATTGCGGCCGAGCGAGTCCACCTGCGGGAGCAGCAGTGCCCCCGCAGCGGCCACCACCGCCACCGTGCCGACCGCCAGCAGACGTCGGCGTCGACGCGTCCGGCTTCCGGCAACGACCCGTCCGACGAGACCGGGCGGCAGTTCGACAGTCGCGACAGCGTGGTCGAGCAGGTCAGCCACCTCGTGATCACGCATGGTTGTCCTCCGCAAGGTCGAGGTCGAGTGGGGTGACACCGGCAGCTTCCAGTCGGGCTCGCAAGCGGTGCAGGCCACGGGAAGCCTGGCTCTTCACCGAGCCCTTGGAACAGTCCAATTCGGCGGCTACCTCCGCCTCGGAGAGACCCAGCCAGTACCGCAACACCACCACGGCCCGCATCCGCGGCGGAAGCTCCCGCAGCGCCGCCAGAAGCACCTCCCGGTCATCGACCCGAGCCATTTCGTCCTGCTGCGCCGCCGCATCCGGCAGGTGCGCGACCCGACGTCGGTTCCACGGTGAGCGCCATCGGCTGACCAGCCGGTTGGTCATGGCACGGCGCAGATAGGCTTCCGGCTGCCGCTGCCGGACCGCCCGCCAGCGGGGGTAGGCCTGCTCCAACACCTCCTGCAGCAGATCCTCGGCATCGGCCCGCTGCCCGGTGATCAGAACGGCGAATCGGAGCAGTCGAGGGCCACTCGTCGCGACGAAAGTGCCGAAGTCGTCATTCATGCGTGCTCCATACCTAGGTAACGCGACCGCCGTCCGGGAAGTTGAGTCCCGGCGGTCAGCGATTGCCCGCAGAACTCCCGGGTCGTGGGTCAGTTGCTCGGAGCGGCAACTGACCCACGACGACGGCTACCGGAACTGCAGCGGACCGAAGAGCGTCGAACCGGGAAGCAGGATCCGCGAAGGGCTCCGGTATCGGCGCGCGACACCCTCCGCGCGCCGATACAACACGAGCCCACCACCTGGATCGATTCACCGCTCGGGCAATCTGCTCTCGATCGGACAGGACGCGCCGACTCAACCGGTGTAGCGCACGGGCGTCGGCGCGCTGGGTGCCGCGCGTGGCACGCCGACCTGACGTGTCTCCACCGCACGCGTTCGAGCGGGCACCCAGCGTCAGGAGCCGGACGGCGCAGGGTGTCGTCCGACGCGTCGCGTGGCGACCTGTCGTACTCCTCGGGCAGGATGCACCTCATGGTTCCCGACCGTGCTGACCGACCGACCCGAGTCGCCCGATGACCGACGCCGACCTCGACAGCCCTGGCGAGGCGGTCGGGCGGGTGCTGGGCACCGCCGACGCCACCCCGTTGCAATTCTGGACGGCCGTGGCGCCCGGCAGTTATCTCCAGCTCGACGACGTGGTGGTCACCCGGCGGGAGCTGCCGGACCGGGAGCCGGTGACGATCGCCGGGGTGGTCACCCAGGTCCGCGCGCGTCACGAGGGCGCCCAGTTCGACTCCGACGTGTTCGCCATCGCGGACGGCACGCTCCCCGCTCAGGTGCAGGAGGCGGCCGAGGTCACCACGACGCGCGTCGATCCAGAGTTGTACGTGCCGCCGACCCCGGGCGCGGTGGTGTTCCGGGCCGAGGGCGACGCCCGGGCGCGCGCGCTGCACTTCGACCGGATGGAGCGGCGCATCCCGATGGGGATGGGCCGGGACGGGGTCCCGGTCTATCTCAACGCCGACTTCCTCGACGGCAGCCGGGGCGCGCACGTCTCGATCTCCGGCATCTCCGGGGTGGCCACCAAGACCAGCTTCGCGACCTTCCTGCTCTACTCGGTCTTCCGCTCCGGCGTGCTGGGCGGCGACGCGGTCAACGCCAAGGCGCTGATCTTCAACGTCAAGGGCGAGGACCTGCTCTTCCTGGACCACCCCAACACCCGCCTCGACGATCCCACCCGCGCGGCGTACGCGAAGCTCGGGCTGAGCGCCGGCGCCTTCCCCGACGTGCGGGTGTACGCCCCGCCCCGGGTCGGCGACGCGGCGGGCACACCGGATGTGAGCAGCCGGCTCACCGGGGTGGACTCGTTCTACTGGACGTTGAGCGAGTTCTGCGCCGACCGCCTGCTGCCGTACGTCTTCGCCGACGCCGACGACGAGCGCCAGCAGTACACGATGGTGGTCCACTCGGTGACCGCACACCTCGCCCGCTACGCCCAGCCGGCCGACGGTGGGGTGAGCATCGACGGGGTGCGGCTCGGCTCCTACGGCGACCTGGTCGACCACATCGTCGATCAGCTCAACGACGACGAGACCCGCTCCGACTGGGCGGGCAGCGCGGTCGGTCTGGGCACCGTCAACGCGTTCGCCCGGCGGTTGATCGGCAGCAAGAAGGACCTGGCCCGGCTGATCCGCGGCGACCTGGCCACCCGTCGCCCGCACTCGATCAACACCAGCGAGTCGGCGCAGGTGACGGTGGTCGACCTGCACAACCTTCCGGACCGCGCGCAGCGGTTCGTGGTCGGTGTGACGCTGAAGAGCGAGTTCGAGCGCAAGGAGAAGTCCGGCACCGCCAAGCCGCTGCTCTTCGTCGTCCTCGACGAGCTCAACAAGTACGCCCCCCGGGAGGGCTCCTCGCCGATCAAGGAGGTCCTGCTCGACATCGCCGAGCGGGGCCGCTCGCTCGGGGTGATCCTGATCGGCGCGCAGCAGACGGCGAGTGAGGTGGAGCGGCGCATCGTCACCAACTCGGCGATCCGGGTCGTCGGCCGCCTCGACCCGGCCGAGGCCTCCCGCCCGGAGTACGGTTTCCTGCCGCCCGCGCAGCGGCAGCGGGCGTTGCTGGCCAAGCCGGGCACGATGTTCGTCAACCAGCCGGACATTCCGGTGCCGCTGTGCCTGGAGTTCCCGTTCCCGGCCTGGGCGACCCGGGTCTCCGAGGCGGGCCGGGCGCCATCGGAGACGCTGCGCTCGATCACCCAGTCCGCCGACCCGTTCGCCGTGGTGGGCTCCGGTGGCGGCAGCTCCGACGACGACATCCCGTTCTAGGCAGGGGCCTGCACAGCAATGAAGATCCTGCACACCTCCGACTGGCACGTGGGAAAGGTGCTCAAGGGGCAGTCCCGGGCCGACGAGCACAAGGCCGTGCTGGCCGGCGTGATCGACATCGCCCGTGCCGAGCAGCCGGATCTGGTGATCGTCGCCGGTGACCTCTACGACACCGCCGCGCCCAGCTCCGAGGCGACCCGGCTGGTCACCCGGGCGTTGACCGCGTTGCGGCGGACCGGCGCGGACGTGGTCGCGATCGGTGGCAACCACGACAACGGGCCGGCGCTGGACGCGCTGCGTCCGTGGGCCGATGCCGCCGGCATCACGTTGCGCGGTGGGGTGCGGGAAGATCCCGACGAGCACGTGATCGACGGCACGACGGCCGGCGGTGAGCGGTGGCGGCTGGCCGCGCTGCCGTTCCTGTCCCAGCGGTACGCGGTGCGCGCCCTGGAGATGTACGAGCTGACCGCCGCGGAGACCAACCAGACGTACGCCGACCACCTGGGCCGGGTGCTGGGGCGGCTCACCGAGAGTTTCACCGAACCGGACCGGGTGCATCTGGTCACCGCGCACCTCACGGTGACCGGCGCGGCCACCGGTGGCGGCGAACGCGACGCGCACACCGTGCTGGGCTATGCCGTCCCGGCCACCGTCTTCCCGTCCACCGCGCACTACGTGGCGCTGGGTCACCTGCACCGGGCGCAGCGGGTCATCGGCCCCTGCCCGGTGCGCTACAGCGGCAGCCCGCTCGCTGTCGACTTCGGTGAGCAGGAAAATGTCCCCTCGGTGACGATCGTCGAGGTGACGGCCAGCACCGCCGCCCGGGTGCGGGAGGTGCCGGTGACGGCGGCGAGCGCGCTGCGCACGGTGCGGGGCACCCTGGCCCAGCTCGCCGAGATCGAGGCACCGGACGCCTGGCTGCGGGTGTACGTACGCGAACAGCCCCGCGCCGGCCTGCGCGAGGAGGTGCAGGAGCTGCTCCCCCGGGCCCTGGAGATCCGGATCGACCCGGAGCTGTTGACCGCCCCGGGCAGCGGCGCGCGCATCGCCCAGCGTTCGGGGCGTTCGCCGCGGGAGTTGTTCGCCGACTACCTGGACAGCCGGGGCCACGCCGACGAGGGTGTCCGGGAGCTCTTCGACGAGCTTTTCGAGGAGGTCGAGCACTGATGCGTCCGATGCGGTTGGACATGGCCGGGTTCACGGTCTTCCGGGACGAGACCACAGTCGACTTCACCGACGCCGACTTCTTCGCGTTGATCGGCCCGACCGGTTCGGGCAAGTCGACGGTGCTGGACGCGATCTGCTTCGCCCTCTACGGCATGGTGCCCCGCTGGGGTGGCGCCCGGGGGTTGGCGAACGCGCTCGCGCCGTCGGCGACCGAGGCGCGGGTGCGGTTGGTCTTCGAGTCCGGCGGGGCCCGGTACGTGGCGACCCGGGTGGTCCGCCGGGACGGCCGGGGCAACGTGAAGACCGCGAACGCCGGTTTGCAGCTGATGCCGGCCGGTTTCGACGTGACCAAACTGGACACCGGGTTGAGCCCGGACGATCTCGGTGAGGTGGTGGCCGGCACCCCCGCCGAGATGGAGCAGGCGGTGCTGGAGGCGGTCGGGCTGCCGTACGAGCAGTTCACCAGCTGTGTGGTGCTGCCGCAGGGGCAGTTCGCGGACTTCCTGCACGCCAAGCCGGCGACCCGGCAGCAGATCCTGGTCAACCTGCTCGGCCTCGGGGTCTACGAGGACGTGCAGAAGAAGGCGACGGCCCGCGCCGGGCAGGCGGAGGCGCGACTGGAGGCGGTCGACCAGGTGCTCGCCGGGCTGACCGGCGTGGACGACGAGGCGTTGGCCGAGGCCGACGCTCGGGTCGACCGGATGGCCGAGCTGGCCGGCAAGGTAGCCGAGGCGGTGCCGGAGCTGGCGACGGCCCGGCTCACCGCCCGGGAGGCGGCGGCGGCGCTGACCGCCCTCGACGACGAGCTGACCGTCCTGACCGGCGTGCGCGCGCCGCGCGGGGTGGCCGAGGTGGCCCGCGCGGTCACCGCGGCGCGGGCCGACGCGGAGGCGGCGTCGACCGGGGTGTCGTTGGCCGAGGAGCGGGAGGAGAAGCTGCGCGGCGAGCTGGCCGGTGCCGGCGACGAGAGCGCGGTGCGGCTGCTGCTGCGGGCGTACGACGATCGGGACCGGCTGTCCGGCGAGGCCGACACGGTCCGCGCGGCGGTGGGCGCGGCGACCGACGAGCACGCCACGGCGGTGGCGGCCCTGGCCGCCGCCCGCGTGGTCGCCGAGCGAGCCGACGCCGAGTTGGAGGCGGCCTTCCGGGCACACGAGGAGGCGAAGGCCACCGACCTGGCGGTCAGCCTGCGGGTGCACCTGCACGCCGGCGCGGCCTGCCCGGTCTGCGAGCAGCCGGTGGAGCGGGTGCCGGCGGTGCCTGCCGATTCGGCGGTGGCGTCGGCGACGGCGGCGGGCAAGGCGGCGCGGGCCGCGACCAAGGCCGCGCAGGCGACCGTGCAGGAGCGGGACGCGGCGGCACGGGACCTGGAGCGGCTGCTGGTGCAGGCGCGGGCCCGGCAGGAGCAGGTGGACGCCCGACTGGCCGAGGTGGACGGGCAACTCGCCGGGGCGGCGGAGCCGGCGGTGTTGCGCCGGGAGTTGGCCGAGCACGCCCGGTTGCGGCGTGCGCTGGAGGAGGCGGCGACCGCGGTGCGGGCCGGCCGCGAGGCCGCGCGCCAGGCCCGGGCCGGGGTGGAGGCCGCCGAGGAGCGGCTGCGGGCGGCGTGGCGAGCCTTCGACACGTCCCGCGACGGGTTGGCGCGGTTCGGCCCGCCGGTGACCGATCGGGACGACGTGGCCGTCGCGTGGGCGGCGCTCACCGGTTGGGCGGCGACCGAGGCGGACCGCCGCCGCGCCGACCGGGCGAGCCGGGCCGTCGCGGTCGCCGAGGCGGAGTCGGTGGCCGACGCGGTGCAGCGGCGCATCACCGGCATCTTCGCCGACGCCGACGTGCCGGTCGGTGACGACCCGGTGCACGCGGCGACAGTGGCGGTCGAGCGGGCCGACGCCGAACGGCGGCGGCTGCACGAGCGTCGCGAGCAGGCCGGCACGTTGCGCGAGCAGCGGGCGGGGCACGAGCGGGAGGCGCAGGTGGCGCGCGCGCTCGCCGGGCACCTGCGGGCCAACAACTTCGAGCGGTGGTTGCTCGCCGAGGCGTTGGACCTGCTTGTCGACGGCGCGTCGGGGATCCTGCGGGAGCTGTCCTCCGGCCAGTACGAGCTGGTGCACGACAAGGGCGAGTTCGTGGTGGTCGACCACCATGACGCAGGGCTGCGCCGGGGGGTACGGACCCTCTCCGGCGGTGAGACGTTCCAGGCGTCGCTGGCGTTGGCGCTGGCGCTCTCCGAGCAGCTGGCCGGGATGTCGACAACGGCGGCGAGCCTGGAGTCGATAGTCCTGGACGAGGGCTTCGGCACGCTCGACGCCGCGACCCTGGACACGGTCGCCGCCACGTTGGAGAACCTGGCGGCCCGGGGCGACCGGATGGTCGGCGTGGTCACCCACGTGCCGGCGCTGGCCGAACGCATCCCGGTCCGCTTCGAGGTGCGCAAGGATGCGCGTTCCGCGCGCGTGGAGCGGACGGGCCGGTGAGCGCGAGGAGCGACCCCGCGTTCTTCGTGGATTCGTGGGATCCGGCGTACGGGGCGTCGTTCGAGGCGTCGACCGCCGGGCCGGCCGCGCCGAGCAGCGCGCAGGTCGACGCGGACGTGGAGCTGCCCGCGGTGGACTGGCGGGCGATCGGGGTACGCCCTGCGGTGCGGGCGCCCGACGTGGTGCTGCTCGTCGACGGGGTGCGCCGGATCGACGCGAGCATCTGGACGGCGGAGGCCGACGGCCTGTCGTTTCCCGGTCTGGCCGCCTCGTACGCGGCCGGGGTGGTCCGGTGCGACCTGGGTCGGGGTGCCGCGCAGTTGGCCGGTACCCGGGTGGGTCGGGGCCTGTTCACCGCGAGCCCGTCGGCGCAGGATGTCGTGGCCGGCTCGATCCGTTACCCGGTGCACCGGGTGGGTGGCACGGGTGAGCTGGCGAAGTTGCCGGCCGCCGTGCAGGGTCCGTTGACCGCGCTGGAGGTGGCGGTGTCCGACGCCGCCCGGGTCGACGGCGATCTGCTGGTGGTGGACGGCCCGTTGCGGAGTCGCCGGCAGTTGCCGCGCACGCTGGGTTACATCAAGACCCAGCACAGCCAGTACCTGGATGCCCGGCTGACCGCGGTGGTGACCGGTCTGGCGTCGGGTGAGCGTTCCCCGGTGTTCCGGCTGGGCACCGCCTGGGGTGGTTGGTCGTGGTATCTGCGGCTGCCGGTGGCGATCGGAGCCCCGTGGGCGGGCATCGTCCGGGTGGAGTGTTCGGCCGACCTGCCCGTCGAGGCGGCGATCGAGTTGGCCGACCTGTCGCTTGTCACCCTGCCCCGCTTCGCCTCCACGCCGTACAAGGACCCGCGGGCTCCACAGAACCTGATCCCGATCGCCGGACTGGAACGCCGGCTGCGTGCCCTGCTCGGCGATTCCCGGTTGCTGCACCGCGCGTTGACCGCCGCGGCCCGCGCGGCCCGTTGACGGCGGATACTTGTCGGGATGGGACGTAAACGGGCGGCTGACCGGGTGGTCGAGCCGGTCGACACGGGGCAGGCCGAGTTGGTGCCGGACCTGGACCGGCCCGGCTCGTGGACGCTGCTGCTGGACGGCGCGCCGCAGTCGCACGTCGACCTGACCGACCCGACGCACCTGGAATTCGAGTACGTGCGGCGGCTGGCGGCCGCGGTGGATCTGGTCGCACCGGCGGGTGCGCCGCTGCGGGTGCTGCATCTGGGCGGCGGTGCCCTGACCCTGCCCCGCTACGTGTCGGTCACCCGGCCCGGCTCCACCCAGCGGGTGGCCGAGGTGGACGGCGCGCTTGTGGAGTTGGTCCGCAGGGTGCTGCCGTGGCCGTCCGACGCCCGGCTGCGGGTCCGCGTGGAGGATGCGCGGGCCGTGTTGACCGCCACCCGGGACGCCAGTTACGACGTGGTGGTCGCCGACGTGTTCGCCGGTGCCCGTACCCCGGCTCATCTCACCTCGGTGGAGTACGCGGCCGAGGTGGCCCGGGTGCTCCGCCCGGCGGGCTGGTATCTGGCGAACCTGGCCGACGGCCCGCCGTTGCGGCACGCGCGGGGGCAGGTCGCCACGGTCCGCTCGGTGTTGCCGCAGGCCTGTCTGGTCGGGGACGCGGCGGTGTTGCGGGGCCGCCGGTACGGAAATCTGGTGCTGGTCGCCGGGCGGTCCACGCCCCCGGTGCCGGAGCTGACCCGGCGCGCCGCCGGCGACTGGTTCCCGGGCCGGGTGGTGGCCGGCGACGAGTTGGACCGCTTCGCCGGCGGGGCGCCTGTGGTCCGCGACGCCGACGCGACCGGCTCGGATCCGCCGCCACCGGGCCTGTTCTCCGTCCGCCGCTGACCGTCGGCTCAACGACGGCGGGGAAAAATTTCCGCCGTTCGTTGATCCGCTCGGGGCGCTGCTGCGTACCACCGGGCGGCCCGCTTCGTGGGCCGGCGATGGTTACGGACACCCCGGAGGTCTGCATGCACGCGGTGGCGGCCGGTTGGCATGGCGACGTGGTCGGCGCGGACTGGATGTCGGCGCGGTCCTCGTCACGGCCGACGTCGTCTGCCCGGGGGGTCGACGCGCACGCGCCGTCTCGCCAGAATGGTCCGGTGACGCCGCGACCGGCGCCCGGACGCCATCAGGCGACGACGACCGAGGCCAGCCATTCCGACCAGTTGATCCGTCAGCTCTACGCCGAGCACGCCGGCCCGTTGCTGATGTTCGTGATGCGTCTCACCGGGGGGGACCGGCAGCGTGCGGAGGACATCGTCCAGGAGACGCTGCTGCGGGCCTGGCGCAACGCGCACCGCCTGGGCACGCAGGGGCAGGGGTCACTGCGGCCGTGGCTGGTCACGGTGGCCCGGCGGATCGCCATCGACGAGCACCGCAGCCAGGAGGCTCGGCCGCCGGAGACGTACGACCGGGATCTCACCGCGTTCGCCGAGGCGGACAGCACCGACCGGGTGCTGCGGACCATGACTGTCGCGGACGCGCTGCGTACGCTCAGTCAGTCGCACCGGGAGATCCTGATCTCGACGTACTTCCGGGGGCGGACGGTGCCGGAGGCCGCCGAGGAGTTGGGGCTACCGCTCGGCACCGCCAAGTCGAGGGTCTACTACGCGCTGCGCGCGCTGCGCACGGCTCTGCAGGAGCGGGGGGTGACAGAATGAGCCGGCCGGACCACATGGACGTCGCGGCGTACGCGCTCGGTGTGCTCGACGAGCAGGACACGGAGCGGTTCGAGGAGCATCTCGCGACCTGCTGGGCGTGCGCGGCCGAGTTGGAGACGATGGTGCCGGTGGTCGGGCTGCTCTCCGACATCGACGGCGAGACGATGATGGCGCTGGAGCAGACGGCGACCGACCCGGCGTTGCTGAACCGGACGCTGGGCGCGGTCCGGGCCGACCGGCGGCGTACCAGGTTTCGTCAGATGCTCGCGACGGCCGCCGCGGTGGTGGTCTTCGGCGGTCTGAGCGGGTACGGCTTCGTCAACGTGACCGACAGCGGATCGACTCCGGTCGCCGGTCCGACGCCGAGCGCACCGATCGACCCGCAGACCAGCGGGCCGACGGCCCCGCCGAGCGGCCCGGGTATCGGCGGCACCGAGGAAGAAGGCGACCAGGTCGAGGCCACCGACCCGACGACAGGTGTGCAGACCACCATGTTCCTGGTGAAGCGGGAGTACGGGACGCGGATCAACTTCGTCCTGCGGAAGCTGCCCGGCCCCCGCACCTGCCGGTTGGTGGTGGTGCGGAAGAACGCCAGCACCGAGGTCGTTTCGAGCTGGTCCGTGCCGGATGGCGGATACGGCACCAACACCCGACCACAGGGTCTGGAGTTGAGTGCGTCGACGTCGGCTTCGGTGGATGACATCAAGCAACTTCAGGTGCAGTCGGTGGACGCCAATGGTGTGGCGAGTCCGCTGGTCACGCTCCCGATGTAGTCTCGCGTACGGATCGGCGCCGGCCATGGCGACAATGGCCGGCGCCGATCTGTCGTTGTCGGAGAAGTCCCGCATCAGGGGCGTACGCATTAGCGCTGGAATTGGTTCAATCGGCCCGAGTGAAATTGACCACTGTTGTTACTTCAACCTTGACAGCCCGCCTCCCGTACCTATGGGTGAACTGCCAAGAATGAGGAGGGCACGTGGCAAAGATGAAGCGGACCGTCATCGTCGCGAGCGCGATGGTCGCACTAACGGCCTGCGCTCCCGCAGGTTACGACGGGGCGAACTCGAGCGCGGCCGAGCCGGTCGCCGTCGCCGCGGCCGAGCCCAGCGCGTCGGTTGAAGCCGAGGCGTCGGCGTCCGCGGAGGCGCCGGCAGCCGACGCGCCGCCCGCGAACGTCAACCTGACCGAGAAACTGGTCGGCAAGAGCGTCGCCCGAATGGGCAAGGTGGTCACCGACCAGGACGGCTGGATCCTGTACCGCTTCGACAAGGACACCGCCGACCCGCCCTCGTCGAACTGCGTCGACAAGTGCGCCGAGGTGTGGCCGCCGGCGCTGACCGACGGCAACCCGCAGCTCAGTGGCGTGTCCGACGACAAGGTCAGCAGCGTGACCCGCCAGGACGGCACCCGTCAGCTCACCATCGCCGGCTGGCCGGTCTACCGCTACATCGGCGACAAGAAGCCCGGCCAGTGGAAGGGCCAGGCGGTGGGTGGCACCTGGTTCGTGGTCCAGCCGGACGGCAAGAAGAACCTCAGCTGCCTGCCCACCTCCACGCCGAAGCCGGTCGCGCCGCCCGCCGACAGCGGGACCAGCGACGCCGGAGGCTCGGGCTACTCGTACTGATCAGGGACACCACGGGCACGACGGTGGCCGGTCGCAGCCGGGGAGGGCGCGACCGGCCACCGTCGTACCCGTGGGGGCCGGCGGTGGCCGTGACCACGCCACGACCTGGCAAAGTAGTGGGGTGACCGACACCGAACCCGCCGCGACCAGGGTGCTGCGCCCGCCGGTCGGCTACCGGCTGGCGGCGTCGGTCCGCGCGCTGACCTTCACGCCGTACGACCCGTGCGCACGGTTCGTCGGCGGCACCTTCTGGTGGGCCACCCGCACCCCGGACGGGCCAGCCACCCTGGCGCTGCGGCCGTCCGCCGGTGAGCTGCTCGCCGAGGGTTACGGGCCGGGCGCCGAGCACGTGGTGGCGCGGGCCGACGCGATCGCCGGGCTGCACGACGACCTGACCGGCTTCGCCGAGCTGGCCGGGGCGCACCCCCTGGTGGCCCGGCTGGCCCGGGAGCACCGGGGGCTGCGGATGCCCCGCACCGG
This sequence comes from Micromonospora sp. NPDC048905, assembly GCF_040649655.1. Classification (NCBI taxonomy): domain Bacteria; kingdom Bacillati; phylum Actinomycetota; class Actinomycetes; order Micromonosporales; family Micromonosporaceae; genus Micromonospora; species Micromonospora sp. NPDC048905. The sequence goes on from NZ_JBEZFV010000001.1 coordinate 812,834, forward strand.
GCAGGTCTTCCCCCGGCTGCTGCGCGTCGTCTTCGAGCAGAAGGTCACCGTCAAGGAGGCGTACCGGGCGTACGCGGCGACGGTGCGGCACTTCCGGGAGCCGGCGCCCGGCCCGTCGCCGTCGCTGCTGCTGCCGCCCGAGGCTGCCGCGGTGGCCGCCACCCCGTACTGGGTGTTCCACCCGTTCGGCGTCGAACAACGCCGGGCCGACACGCTGCGCCGCGCCGCCGCGCTCGCCGACCGGCTGGAGCGCAGCGCCGACGCGGCCGACGCCACCCGTCGACTGACCGCCATCGGAGGCATCGGGCCGTGGACGGCAGCCGAGGTGGTGCGGGTCGCGTACGGGGATCCGGACGCGGTGAGCGTCGGCGACTACCACGTCCCGAACACGGTGGCCTGGGCGCTCGCTGGCGAGCCGAGAGGCGACGACGCCCGGATGTTGGCCCTGTTGGAGCCGTTCCGGGGGCACCGGGGCCGGGTCTGCCTGCTGCTGGGGGCCGCCGGCATCGGAGCGCCGAAGTACGGTCCGCGCGCCCCGATCCGCTCGTTCGCCCGGTACTGAACGGTCACCGCCCGGCGCAGAGCCGACGCAGGGTCCGACCGAGCCACCACGCGTACGTGTGCTGCACGGCCCGGACCGCCGGGCCTCCGGCACGGGTGAACCAGCGGCTCGGGCGGCTGAACGCGCGTACCTCGAACCAGACCGCGCCGTCGTGGTCGCGGCCGACCTCGAACGCCTCCTCGCCCCGCTCCGGGTGCCCGGCCAGGGTGCCGTAGGCGAAGCCCGCGAGTGCCGGCGACTCCTCGCTCCAGATCACCCGACACGGCCCCCAGATGCGGGCGGGACCGACGCCGAGGCCGGAGCTGACCAGCGCACCCTCGCTGGCGCGCGGGGCGTCGGTGCGGATCCGGACCCCGGCGGCGCGGTGCAACCGCCAGGTCAGCACCGCCTCGGCCGCCGTCTCGAAGCAGCCGACCGGCAACGGATACCGGTGACGCAGGTGGTGGTACCCGCCAGGCAGCGGCCCGTGCCGGGTCGCCCCCACCTCCGGGTACGTCAGGTCGTCCACTGCTCGCACCGGCGCTTGAGACCGTCGGCCTCCAGGCGCAGGTAGCGCCGGAGCAGGCCGCCGTACAGCCGGCCGATCAGGCCGGCCAGCGGCCCGGACTGGTCGATGGCCAACTCGACCCGGGTACGCCCGTCGGGCAGCGGCAGCAGCCGGTGCTCCCCACGGGTCCGCACCCCGGGAGTGTCGGACACCCAGGTGAACTCCCGTCCCTCGGTCAGCTCGGTGACCCGCCACACCGCCGGCCGCAGCTTCGGCTGGGTCAACCGGGCGGTCGCGCCGACGGCGAGCGGTTCCGGTTCCCCCCGCTCGACCCGGGTCACCGAGGCCGTCCACTCCGGCCAGCGTTCCACGTCGACAAGCACCGCCCAGACCTGCTCGGCGTCGGCGACGATCTCCGCCGTGGCTTCGAACCGCATCACGTCCCCTCCCTGGGCGGTGCCGTCGCGCACCGCCCACGGGTGCGGACATGGCCGCCGGGTGGATCGTGACACCCGCGCGCAACCCCGGCGGGATCAGGCGGCCTCGCGGAGGTCGGCCAGGCTCAGCGGGGTACGCCGCCGCAGCAGTTCCTCCAGCTCGGGCACCGAACCGACCTCGCCGAGCACGTTCCGGCCGCCACCGAACCGCTGCGGATAGCGGCGGGTCAGGCGGTAGCGGTAGCGGCCCCGGATCAGCTCGACGCTCACCCGCCACCGCCCGCAGCAGTCGCAGACCCACTCGGACACCTCGCGAAAGTAGCGCTGACCTGCGGATATTCGATTCGCCCGGTCGGGACGAGCGGCGCGTGGGCGGACACGCCACCCCGGCGCCCACGGTGATCTGCCTCACGACTGTCGGTGCCGTCTGATTGACTGGTCGCCGTGGACCTGCCGATCAATCCTCCGGTCGAGCCGATGCTGGCCAAGAGTGTCGCCAAGCTTCCCACCGCCGCCGGGCTGACCTACGAGCCCAAGTGGGACGGGTTCCGGTGCATCGTGTTCCGCGACGGTGACGAGGTCGAGCTGGCCAGCCGGGGCGGCAAGTCGATGACCCGCTATTTCCCCGAGGTGGTCGACCAGGCCCGCCGGCAGTTGCCCGAGCGGTGCGCGGTCGACGGCGAGTTGATCGTCATCCGGCGCGACGGGCCGAGCGGCCAGCCCCGGCTGGATTTCGAGTTGCTGGCCCAGCGCATCCACCCGGCCGCGTCCCGGGTGAAGCTGCTCGCCGAGACCACACCTGCCGATTTCGTCGCGTTCGACCTGCTGGCCATCGGCGACGAGGCGCTGCTCGACCAGCCCTACCCGCTCCGCCGCAAGCGGTTGGTCGAGGCGCTGGCCGGCGTGCGCCCGCCGGTGCACGTCACCCAGGTCACCACCGATCCCGACACCGCCCGCCGTTGGTTCGACGTGTTCGAGGGCGCCGGGCTGGACGGGTTGATCGTCAAGCCGGCCGACCTGCCGTACGAGCCGGGCAAGCGGCTGATGTCCAAGGTCAAGCACACCCGCACCGCGGACGCGGTGGTGGCCGGCTTCCGCTGGCACAAGTCCGGCCCGGTGGTGGGCTCGCTGCTGCTCGGCCTCTACGACGACGCCGGGGTCCTGCACCACGTGGGGGTGAGCGCCTCGTTCACCATGGCCCGTCGCGCCGAGTTGCTCGACGAGCTGGCCCCCTACCGGGACATCGGCGGCGAGCATCCGTGGGTGCACGGCGACCACGAGCGCGGCCAACGCATCCCGGGTGGGGTGAGCCGGTGGACCGGCACCAAGAACCTGGAGTGGGAGCCGGTCCGCCCGGAGCTGGTGGTCGAGGTGGGCTACGACGCCATGGAGGGCGAACGGTTCCGGCACACCGCCCGATTCGTCCGCTGGCGCCCGGACCGCGACCCCCGGTCGTGCCGTTACGACCAGCTCGACCGGCCGATCCGCTTCGACGTGGACCAGGTGCTGCGCGGTGACCCGGCGGCCACCGTGGACCGTGCCGCCGATGGCTCGGCGTAGCCTGGCCGTCGACCCGACCCCGGAGGAGCACGTGATCCGCACCGCCCATCAGCGTCGGCTGGCGACCAGTCGCCGGGTCCGTCGCACACTGGCCGCCTTCGTCGTCACAGCGCTGCTCACCGCCGGTTGCACGCTGCCGGCGTTCGCGCCACGCACCGAGGTGGAGGGCGCGGCCGCGCCGACCGGCAGCGCGCCCACCTGGCGGCCCTGCCCGGACGTGCCCAACGACCTGGTCGGGCGCGGCGCACCCAACATGCGCTACGAGTGTGCCCGGATCGCGGTGCCCCGGGACTGGGGCACCGGCAGCGGGGCGAGCACCGGCCCGGGCGCCGGGGAGACCTTCGAGATCGCCCTGCTGCGGGCCCGATCCACCAAGCAGCGCGACCGGATCGGCTCGCTCGTGCTCAACCCGGGCGGCCCGGGCGGCTCCGGCGTCGACACCGCCGTCTACCTGTCGTTCGGCCCTCAGTTCGGCGGGCTGCCCGCCTCGATCACCGAGCGCTTCGACATCGTGGGCTTCGACCCGCGCGGGGTCTCCCGGTCCAGCCCGGTGAAGTGCATCTCCGACGCCGACCTGGACGCCAGCTTCGGCTTCGAGCCGGACCCGGCGAGCCAGTCGGAGTTCGACGGCTTCGTCGGCCTGAACCAGCGGATCGGGCGCGGCTGCGGCGACCGGTACGGCGACCAGTTGCCGCTGTACGGCACCGAGCAGGCTGCCCGTGACATGGACGCGGTGCGCGCCGCCGTGGGTGACGACAAGCTCACCTACCTGGGCTACTCCTACGGCACCCTGCTGGGCGCCACCTACGCCCAGCTCTACCCGCAGCGGGTGCGGGCGCTGGTGCTCGACGGGGCCGTCGACCCGCAGCAGCGGCTGGTGGAGGGTTCGGAGAGCCAGGCCCGCGGCTTCGAGCGGGCCTTCACCAACTTCACCCGCTGGTGCGCGGCGAACGCCGGCCGGTGCCCGATCGCCCCGGACGCGCGGGCCGCCGTCACCACGGCCATCGACAAGGCCAAGGCTTCCCCGGTACGCGGCGCCGGCGGTCGGGAAGCCACCGCCGGCTGGGTGTTCTACGCGGTCATCTCGTCGCTCTACACCGAGTCCGGCTGGCAGGAGTTGGCCCAGGCGATCGACAAGCTGGCCGAGGGCGATCCGAAGGACGTGTTCCGGCTCGCCGACGCGTACGCCGGCCGGGGCGACGACGGGCGTTACTCGAACCTGTTCGACGCCAACCTGGCCATCAACTGCGCCGACGAGACGGAGAAGCCGAGCCGGGAGCAGATCCGGCAGTTGCAGTCCGAGTGGCGGGGGAAATATCCGCTGTTCGGGCCGGCGCTGGCGGTCGGCATGCTGAGCTGCGTCGAGTGGCCGGGCGGGCGTGACCCGTACCCGACCGGGAAGGCGAACGGCGCACCGCCGATCGTGGTGGTCGGCACCACCGGCGACCCGGCGACGCCCTACGAGCAGACCCCGCGGCTCGCCTCGATGCTGGGCGTCGGGCGGGTGCTGACCTGGGAGGGCGAGGGGCACACCGCGTACCCGCAGACGTCCTGCATCACCGACGCGGTCGACGCCTACCTGCTCGACCTGACGGTGCCACCGGAAGGGAAGCGCTGCCCGGCCCGGTGACCGGTTGGATTGGCGGCAGCGGGGGCACCTCGATGCCCTGCCGGCTGGCCAGTTCTTCCAGCAGCGCCCGCATCCGGCGTACGTCGGCCTTGAGCTGCTCCTGCTCCTCGTGCTCGAAGGCGTTGTCGTCGACGATGAGCCGGCTCGCGAAGTGCGCGGTGATCAGCGGAATGACCAGCAGCACCATTGTCGAGATGAGCAGCGCGGCCAGCGTCCGGCCCGCCCAGGTGGTCGGCGAGATGTCGCCGTACCCGACGGTGGAGGCGGTCACCACCGCCCACCAGACGGCGTCGGCCGGGCTGCGCTGCTCGACCTCGCCGTAGATGATCCCGGCCACCACGATCATCAGTAGGTACGAGGTGATCAACGTGCGGGGCGAGTTGGCGAACCACACCAAAGCCCGGTAGATCCACCGGAACGGCAGCAGCAGAAGCTCCATGCCGCCCCATGCTGCCCGTTGCCCGCAAGCAGCGCCGGCCCATTCGCCGGTTTCGTTGTGCCAGGCTCATCGGCATGACCGACGTGATCTTCCGGGAGGCGGTCCGGGCTGACCTGCCCGCCGTCATCGCCCTGCTCGCCGACGACGTTCTGGGCAAGGCCCGCGACTTCACCGAGGTCGACGAGGCCTACGAGAGGGCGTTCGCGGCAATCGACGCGGACCCGCGCAACCAGCTGATCGTGGCGGAGCAGGCCGGCGACCTGGTCGGCTGCCTGCAGATCACCTACATCCCGGGCCTGGGCCGGCACGGCAGTGAGCGATCGCTCATCGAGTCGGTCCGGGTCCGCTCGGACCGGCGCGGCCAGGGGCTGGGCCGGGACCTGATGACCTGGGCGGTCGACCAGGCCCGGCAGCGTGGCTGCGCGCTGGTGCAGCTCACCACCGACAAGACCCGCGCGGACGCGCACCGCTTCTACCTGGGCCTCGGCTTCGTGGCCAGTCACGAGGGCATGAAGCTCGCGCTCTGACCCGCCGTCACGCCCGCCCGGCGGGGCAACAGGGCTCGCCCGACCGGATTACGTTCGCTGTCATGAGCAGGACGCCGATTGCCAAGAGCGCCGCACCGTCGCGCCCGCCCTGGCGACTGATCGGCTCAGCTCTCTTGGTGGTCGGCGGCCTGCTGGTCGTCGTCGCGTTCTGGTTGCCCGCCTGGCGCAGCGTCTACCCGGGGCGGACCGATGTCACACCGGGCACCGAGGTGATCGGCTGGGCGCTGCCCTTCGCGGTGGTCGGCGCCGTGTTCGCGGTGCTGTCACTTGCCAACCCCGGTCCGTCCCGTTGGGTGTGGCGGCAGGCCAGCCTGGGCATGCTCGTCTCCAACGTGCTCGCCTGCGGCAGCCTCACCGGAGTGTTCTGGTATTTCGAGGCCAACGACCCCTACGTCGAGGACGATCTGCTCGGCACCGGCCCGGGCATCGGCACTCTGCTGGCCCTGCTGGGCTGTCTGCTGATCCCGCTCGCCGGCGCCCTCCCCAACGGCCGCAAGGACGCCGGCCGGGCCAACCCGACGACGGAGAAAGCGCTACGACCGCCGGGTCGCTGACCGAGTTCGCAGCCCACGGCCCACGGCCCAGAGCCACAGCCCAGGGCCACGGCGCAGAGCCACAGCCCAGGGCCACGGCGCAGAGCCACAGCCGAGGGCGCAGCGGTCAGCCGTCGACCAGGCGGCCGTCGCGCAACATGAGCACCCGGTCGGCGAGGTCGATCAGGGCCGGGTCGTGCGTGGCCACCAGCGCCGTCATGCCGCGCGCGTGCACCACCGCGCGCAGCAGGTCCATGATGGACCGGCCCGTCTCCGAGTCGAGCTGACCGGTGGGCTCGTCGGCGATGAGCAGATCCGGCTCGTTGGCCAGGGCTCGGGCTACCGCGACCCGCTGTTGCTGCCCACCGGAGAGCTCGTACGGGCGCTGGGCCGCGTGTCCGCCCAGGCCGACCATCTCCAGCAGCACGGCGACCCGCTGCTCGCGCTCGGCGGCCGGCACCTGCGCCAGCCGCAACGGCACGCCCACGTTCTCGGCGGCGGAGAGGATCGGCACCAGCCCGAACGTCTGGAACACGAACCCGACGGTGCCCCGGCGCAGCCGCAAGAGTTCCGCCTCGCCGGCCGCGGTCACCTCGTGCCCGGCCACCACCACCTGACCGCTGTCCGGGCGGTCGAGACCGCCGATCAGGTTCAGCAGCGTGGTCTTGCCGGCCCCGGACCGGCCCCGGATGGCGACCAGCTCGCCCCGGTTGGCGCTGAACGAGACGTCCCGCACCGCGTGCACGGCGTGCTCGCCCCGACCGAAGGTGCGGCTCACACCGCTGACCCGGACCACCTCGACCGGTTGTCCGGCGGTTCCGCCGTCGAACCCGGCCGCACCGGTGACCACCATGTCCCGTTGACTCATGCCCGTGCTCCCCGCTCGTCCGCGGCCCGGTCGCCGGGCCGTACCTGCACGTGGTCCGGCTCCAGGTCGAGCCGGACCCGCTCCTTCAGCGCGAGCGCGTCGACGAATGCGGCAGGCAGCTGCATCCGGCCGTTGCGGTCCAGCACCGCGTACTCCTCGCTGACCAGCTCGGTGTTGCCGTCCGCGTCGGTCCGGGCGGTTCGGCGTACCTCCGAGGCGGTCCGGCCGTCGCGGATCGCGACGGTCCGGCGGACCTGCGTGGCCACGGCGTGGTCGTGGGTCACGACCACGATTGTCACGCCCAGCTCGGCGTTGATGGTGCGCAGCGCCGCGAAGACCTCGGCGCCGGTCGCCTCGTCCAACTCGCCGGTCGGCTCGTCGGCGAAGAGCACCTCCGGGTCGTTGGCCACCGCCACCGCCACCGCGACCCGCTGCTGTTCGCCGCCGCTGAGCTGCCCCGGCCGGCGGTCCGCGCAGTAACCCACGCCGACCATGTCGAGCAGCTCCCGGGCCCGTTCCCGGCGGGCCCGGCCGCCGCGTTTGCCGGCCAACTGCATCGGCAGCTCGACGTTCTCCACAGCGGTGAGGTACGGCAGCAGGTTGCGGCCGGTCTGCTGCCAGACGAAGCCGACCAGTTCCCGCCGGTAGCTCAGCCGACGCTTGGTGGACAGCGTGAGCAGGTCGTAGTCGGCCACCCGGGCGATGCCGGCGGTGGGCGTGTCCAGGCCGGAGAGGATGTTGAGCAGGGTCGACTTGCCCGAGCCGGACGCGCCGACGATCGCCACCAGCTCCCCCCGGTCGATGACCAGGTCGAGTCCCTGCAGGGCGACCACCTCCACCCCCTCGGTCTTGAAGATGCGCACCAGGCCGTCGCAGACGATGTGTCCGCGCAGTCGGTCCTGCCCGCCGGCCCGCTCGGCGGCGCGTTGCGCTGCCCGCTGTTGCAGGGAGGCCAGGTCGGGCACCAGTGAAGTCTGGGCGGTAGCGGTCATCTCAGCTCTCCTCTCCGAGCCGAAGCACCTCACCGAGGCGCAACCGGCGGTTGTTCAGGGCCTCGACGGCGACCGCGAAGCCGAGGGCGACCACCCCGAGCGCGAGCACCGCCGCCACCAGGCCGGGCTCGAAGGCCACCCGGACCGGCATGCCACTGGTGAACGCGGACAGGCCGAGCACCGGGTTGAGCAGCAGGGGCAGCACCGCACCGACGAGCGCGCCGGTCAGCACCGACACCCCGACCAGCGGGGCCAGCTCGACCAGCAGCAGCCCGCGCCACTGCCGGCGGGACAGGCCGAGGGTACGCAGCCGGGACAGCACCTGGCCGCGGGCCCGCGCGCCGGCCAGCACGATGAACGCGATGGCCAGCAGCCCGAGCACCGAGCCACCGACGGCACCGGCGACGAACCCGAAGGCCAGTACGCCGTTCGCGCCGCCCGCGCCGAGATCCCGGCGGACGTCGGCCCGGGTGTCGACGACGACCCCGAGTGGGCGTTGCCCCCCGGTGACGGCCCCCTGCTGCTGGTACCGCAACTGTCCCTCGTCACCGGCGCGGCGCAGCGCCTCGACGTCCAGCCGATCGCCGGCGACCAGCAGGCTGGTGGCCACGGGCGAGGTGGGGCGCGCCGGGAGCGCCTGCCAGGGCAGGATGACGAACCGGTCGGTGTTCGCCGACAGCAGGGGGAAACTGTCCTCGCTGCCGGCCACCCGGAACTCGTACCGCTGGTTCTGCACCGAGATGAAGGCGGAGCGGTCCAGTCCGGCCTTGGTCAGGTCGGCGGCGACCGCCGGCGAGACGATCGCCGGCACCGGCCCCGATTCGGGCCGGGCGGTGCGCAACGCCGCCGGTAGCGGCAGATCCACGGCCGACTGCTTGGCCACCTCGGCCAACCGTGAGCCGTCGATCAGCAGCACGGCGGTGTCCTCGAGCCGCGGGTCGGTGCCGAGTTCGTCGGCTGCCAGCCGCTCGTCGGACGCGAACAGCACTCCGGTGGCGGCCCGGACCCCCGGCAGGCGACCCAGCTCGTCGATCGTGTCGGGAGCGAAGCGTTCACCTCGGATCACCGCGTCGGCGGGCACGATCCGTTCGGCGGCCCGGTCCCGGCTCGCGTCGACGCCCGCGGCGACGACCGCGCAGAACGCCGCGGTGCCGATCGCGAGCACCACGACAACCAGCGGGGCGGCGACGGACGACCGGCCGGCCCGCGCCGTGCCGAGGAAGGCGACGCTGCCCCTTCTCCGCGCGGCAAGCCGGCTGACCAGCAACAACGGCCAGGGGTACGCCCGCAGCGCGAGTACCGCCGCGGCGATCGCGAGCAGCACCGGCACCGACACCAGCAGCGGGTCCACCTCACCGAGGGTGAGGCCGCGCCGACGCAGCAGCACCGCGGCGAGCACGGCGAGCAGCAGCACGGAAACCTCGACGGTGAGCCGGCGGGTCGACGGGCGCATCCGGACCAGGTCTCGGCGCGACGCCCCGCCGGTCGGCACGGCCAGCGTGGCCAGCGGCAGGGCCAGGGTGACCAGCACGGTCGCGGCGATCGCGTACGGGGTGCTCGGGTCCGGGGCGCCCGGGAACAGGGTGCCCAGCCACCAGCCGAGCGCGGCGGCGACCGGCACCACCAGCAGTGACTCGGCGAGGCTGCGTCGGGCGCCGGCCGTGCTCCCACCGCCACGCGCCCGGATCAGCACGAACTCCGCCCGACGCCGCCGGGTGGCGAGGGTCGCCGCGAGGACGATCAGCCCGGCCAGCGTGGCCAGTACGCCGGCCGCGATCACCGCCAGCAGGGTCCGGGCGGCGTTGACCTGGGCGGCGAACGCGCGCAACGGGATGTCGATGCCCTGGGCCAGCGAGAGGTCGGCAGGCCTACGCAGCTGCGTCTCCTGGAGGCCGTCGATCAGCTGGTCCAGCTGCCGCGTATCGATCTTGTCGGCGCCCAGCCGGTACCGCCAGTTCGACCGGATCGGCCACCCCTCCGCGGCCCGCTTGTCGAGGGTCGACTGGGCGACGACCCCGGAGGCGATGAACGGCTGAGCGTCCCCTTCCGGTGGGATGATCTGGAGCATCGATGGCAGCCCGTCCCAGATGCCGCTCGTACGGTCGACGGGGCGGTACAGCCCGACCACGGTCAGCGGGACGGCGTCGTGGAGACGCTTCTGCTCATCGACCCGGCCGATGCGCAGTTGGCTTCCGGTGCGCAGGTTGAGTTTGCCGGCCACGTCGGCGTCGAGCGCCACCTCGATCGGCCGGTCGGGAAGGTACGTCTCGCTCGGCCACGCCCCCTCGACGAGGGTGCTGGCGTCCTGGACGCCGGGCATGCCCCGCAGACCCAGGTCGACGAGCAGGTTGCGGGCCTTGAGGTCCGGGCCGACCACGCGGGCCGGTTGCGCGTCCACGTTGTACCACCGCTCGGACACCGCCGAGCGCACCTGCGGCGGCAGGCCCGCGGCCAGCGCGTCGAACCGCTCGCGGCCGTAGGCCATCGCCGGCTTCAGGGCGGGGGCGGTCACCACGGCGGTGCTGTACGAGAGGTCCCGCCGGGCCGGCAGCTCACTGTTCAACTGCGCCCGGAGCCCCTCTTCGGCGAGCTGGTTGACCAGCCGGGGCACGCCGCTGATCAGCAGCGTGACCACCAGGGTCAGCACCGCCAGCAGGAGGAACTGCCCGCCGTACACCCGGACCCGCCGGGCCACCGCGCCGACGCTCATCGTTCTCCCCCGATTCGCAGCTGTACCGCCGCCACCCGCTGCCGGATGCCGGAGGCGATGAACGCGCTGAAGGCGAGCGCCGCCAGCAGCAGACCGACCGCGGTCAGACCGATCGGCACCCAGGGCAGCGCGAACGTCGCCGGGGGGATCGGCCGACCGGCGGCCGGGGTGAGGATGACGAGCGGGGCCATGGTGGCTCCGACCACGGCGCCGAGCAGCAGACCGACCCCCACGCCGATGCCGGCGAGGAACGCCTGTTCGGCTAGCAGCGCCCGAGCCAGCAGTCGGGGCGTGGCGCCGAGGGTGTGCAGGACCGCGAACTCACTGAGTCGGCGTCGGGCGGTCGCCCAGACGTCCACCATCAGGCCGACGATGGCGAGCAGCACCGCGCCGAGCGCCGCGGCGAGCATCCCGGTCCGCGAACCCTGCCAGTACGGGTCGTCGGCCGCGGCCGTGATCACCGCTTCCCGGTTGAGGACGGTGACTCCCGGCAGTTCCTCGGCCGCTCCGGCGGCGGCCATCGCGTCGGTGGCGCCGATCCACCACTCCGGTGTCGGGCGGATCGTCCCGCCGGATCCGACAAGCGCGTCGACCGCCGCCGGCAGGTCGAGCAGTACGCCCTCGCCGGTGGTCGTCGGCACGGCTTCCAGTTCACCGACCAGGTGGACCCGCAGCGTCACCCCGGAGAGCGCCAGCTCGACGGTGTCGCCGAGGTGAAGGCTCAGCGCCTCGCGTACCCGGGGGGTCATCAGCACCGGGACGCCGGCGACCGGCGCGCTCGCCGCTCCCGGCACGACGACGAACTGGCCCTCCGGCCGGTCCGGCCGTCCCTCCTCGGCGATCAGCCGGATGGGACGGTTGGCGACGAACCCGGCACCGCTCGACTCCACCGGCGCGCGCGGCCCACCGGGCCAGGTCACCGTCCAGTCACCGGTCAGCTCCGCCGGCCGGGTCGTACCGCCACCATCGACGAACGCCAACCCCTGCACCTGGAACGGGTACGACATGCCGGCCGCGTACCCGGCGTCGGCCTCGAAGCCGGCCAGCCGCAGCCGCGCCTCGCCCACGTCCGGAAGCGTGACCGTGAACCGCGTGGCCTCCCCGGTGCTCGGTGCCTCGACCGCCGGCAGCCGGAAGGCGAGGCCGTCGGTGGTGGTGAACAGCAGCGTCACCGCGATCCGGTGCGGCTCGATGGGTTCGTCGACAGGCTCGGTGGGTTGTTCGAGAGGCGTACGGACAGTGCCGGTGACCGCCCGGGTGCCCTCCGGCAGCTCGACTCCCCCGCTGGCACCGCGCGCCTGGATCATGCGCCGGTACTGCTCCGACACCGGATCATCGCTGAGACGGTCGGGGAGTCGGACGACCCCGGGGGCGCTGGCCGGGTCGATACCGACGACGGTCACCGGCAGGTCCGCCCGGCCGACCCGGATGTCGTCCCGCCACGCCGGCAACACCCGGTGGACGCCCGGCAGCGCGGCGAGTTCACCGGCCCGGGTGAGGGGGGCGGCCCCGGCTCGTTCGGTGACCCGCAGGTCGGCGCCGACCGTGTGCCCGGCCTGCTCGACCTGGGACCGCTCCCCCGTGCTGATCAGGGACCAGGCCAGGGTGCTGCCACCGACGGCGAGGGCGAGCAGCAGCACCGGGCCGGCGTGCGGACGGCGACCGGCCTGCCACATGCCGAACATGGTGGCCGTCCAGGGCCGCCGGTCGACGAACCGCTCGGCGAACCGGGTGACTGGCGGCAGCACCCGCAGCGCCAGCACGGCACCCGCCAGCACCCCGAGTGTCGGGGCGGCGATCAGCAGCGGGTCGAGACCGAGCCGGCCGCCCGAGCCGGCCAGCGGCGAGGCGTACCGGCGCAGCTGCACCCAGGCGAGCACGGCGAGCGCCACGAGCACCAGGTCGACGCTGGCCCGCTGGACGCTCGCCGCCCGGTTCGGGCGGGAGCGGGCGGCCATGTCGGCCACGTACGTGCCGGCGCCGCGCAGCGTCGGGGCGACCATGACCACCAGGCAGCCGGCGGCCGTGGCGGCGGCGGCCGCCCAGACCAGGACGGTGCTGCCGCCGGCGCTGGACAGTTGCTCGGCACCGCCGGGTCGGACGAATCGCAGCGCCACACCGGCGATCACCGGCGCGAGCAGGACCGCGGGGGCGACCACCAGGGTCGCCTCGCGGGCGGCCAGGCCGGCCAACTGTCGGCGGGCGGCGCCGCGAGCACGCAGCAGTGCGGTCTGCGCGCGACGGTCCTCGTGCAGGAGCGCGGCGACGAGCACCAGCGCGTACCCGCCGAGCACCAGGATGAGCAGCAGCGGGGTGGCCAGCGCGGAACGGCCGACCAGGTCGGCGCGGCCCATCCGGTCCAGCAGCTGGGGCATCTCGGTCACCGCCTGGCCGGAGCTGCCCAGTTGGGCGGCTTCGGGCACCGCCGCGGACGCCTCGGTGAGGGCCTTCCGCACGGCGGGCAGGTCGGCCGCGTCGACGCCGGCGAGATCCGGTTCGACGAGCCAGGACGCCGACACCGAGCCGGGGAAGATGGCCGCGAAGTCAGCCGGATCGAGGACGAACGGCCCGTACGACGTGCCGGAGCCCGCACTGCCCGTCCCCACCCCGGGGGCCAACAGCCAGTACGCGTCCGCCGGGTCGCGGGGCCGCCAGGTGCCGGCGAGCACCAGCTCGCTGCGCCGTTCGGTGGCCCGGTCGCGGACCGGGATGCGTTGACCGACGCTGAGGCCCAGCGCACCCGCGGCCCGCTCCGGGAGGCTCACCTGGGTCGGGTTCGCCCCTGGGCGTGGCCAGGTTCCGCTGGTCAGCTCCGCGTGCGCGGCGAGGTCGTCGAGGGTGGCCAGGTTGGCGAAGACGGGCTCGTCGCCGGTACGGGGCACGGATCCGAGCGAGCCGGTCAGCTCCCGTCCGGTGCCGAACCGGGCGACCGAGACGCCGACCGGGACGCCGGCCAGCCCGTCGGCGAGCTCGGCGCGGACCGCCCCGTCGCGGGTGGCGAACTCGGCCGCGTCGCGCCCGCCCGACCCGGTGACCAGGAGGCCGCGTTCCTCGGCCGGCGAGGCGGCCACCAGCGCCCGCTGCCCGGCGTCCACCGCCCGACGGTTGTAGTCGGACAGCCCGGTGACCAACGCGACGGCGACCAGGGCCGCGATCACCGCGGCGACCAGCAACCCTCGCGCCTCTCGGGCACGCCTCCACACCAGCTTCATCCGACGCCTCCCCTGGCCCTGACGGGCCGACGACCATCAAGACAGGCCACCCACCGGGAAAGGTTCGCGCCCGTTACATGATCGTTACTACGAGAGGGGTCGGTGCGGGCCGGCCCGCGCTTCGGGAGGGCTGCCGGCCCGCGCCCAGACGGCTGGCTAGCTGCCGCCGCGGAGGTTGCGGATGCCGAACGCCACCGCTCCGAGGACGAGCACGACGCCCAGGAGCTGGAGGCCGGGCGAGTCGTCGGCCTCCCCGTGCACGATGCCGGCGACGCCGAGGGCGACCGCGAGAACGACGCCGACGCTCAGGACGTACCTCACGGGGTGTCCTCCTCGACCCACTCGAGCAGGTCTCCGGGCTGGCAGCCGAGGACCCGGCACATCGCTTCCAGCGTGCTGAAGCGGACGGCCTTGGCACGGCCGTTCTTGAGCACCGCCACGTTGGCGGGCGTGAGCCCGACACGCTCGGCGAACTCACCGACGCTCATCTTGCGTTTGGCCAACTCGACGTCGATGCGCACGACGATGGGCATCAGATCACCGCCTCCATGTCGGTCCGCAGCGTGGTCGCCTGCCGCAGCAGCGCACGCATCACCACCATGAGAAGCCCGAGCACGGTGACACCCATCGTCAGGAGGAACAGCAGGATCGGACCACCCGGATCGTCCGCGTTGAAGCCGACGTAGAGGAAGACCCCCACGAGCACCACCCACGCGGCGCCGACGGCCCACACGATCAGGTCGACCCACCGCAGGGACGCCTCGGTGAAGATGCGGTCGTTCTTGACCAGGCTGAGCAGCTTCCACGTCGACACGATGACCACCTGGACGCACAGCACCCAGAACACCGTGATGGCGGTCAACGGCCACCGGAGGTAGGCCTGCTCCGGCGACTCCTGGGCCATGTGCGCGAACTGTCCGGGCAGCGAGAACGTCTGGAACCCGATCAGGACCACGAACAGCACCCCGAGAAAAACCCTGAGAGCGGCTACCGCTCGATGCTCTGTCACCATGCATCGAGTTTCGCTCGTTACCTATCGAAAGTCAATCGATCTCCGAAGCGTCATCTCCCGCCTGGGCAGCCACTGGGCTCGCTTTCTGCGGGTGGATCGTCTCGTGGCGGGCCAGCATGGCGACGAACTCGGCGATCTTCCGCTCGCGGGTCTGCGCCCGCTTGACGGCGTTGAGGCGGTGGATGAGCGCGAACCGGTTGGTCTTGGTGAGGACGTCGAACATGGCCTGCGCGGCGGGGTCGGCGGCGATGGCGGCGAGGAGATCGGCCGGCACCTCGGCCTCCGACGGCGGGGCGTAGGCAGCCGACCAGCGCCCGTCCGCCTTCGCGGCCTCCACCGCGGCGCGACCCGAGGGCAGCATCAGCCCCTCCGCCTCCAGTCGGGCCACGTGGGAGACGTTGCGTTGCGACCAGGCACTACGGGCCCGGCGCGGGGTGAACCGGATCCAGGAGCTCTCCTGATCCCGTTTCCGGGCCTGCCCGTCGATCCAGCCGAAGCACAGGGCCTCGTCGACCGCCTGCTGCCAGGTCAGCGTCGTGACCGTGCCGCCCTTCTTGGTCAGGGCGAGCCAGACACCGGGCGATGTGGCGTGGTTGGCCGACAACCACGCGCGCAGGGCCGCGTTGTCCGCGACGATCAACTCATCCAGCTCTGGGCTCACCATGGCGGCAGGCTAACCGCCACGGCCGACACCGACGCCCCGGTGGACACCAGGACCGACGCCGGGGCGGACGCATGGCCGACGCCCGGGCCGACGTCACGGCCACCGCCGTCCGGTCAGGCTCTACCATCGTCGCCATGGCAACACGGCTTGTGCAGATCAACATGAAGGCTCGGGACGACGCCGCACTCGGCGGTTTCTGGGCGCAGGCGCTCGGCTGGGGAATCTCCAGCGAGGGACCCGGCGTGACAAACCTCGAACCCGAGGGCTTCGTCTACCCCGATCCCGTCGCCGTCTGCGTCGACCTCGTCGTCTCGACGGAACCCAAGACGGTGAAGAACCGCGTACACGTCGACCTCGCCACCTCCTCCGCGGCCCAGCAGGCGCAACTGGTCACGCGCCTGCGGGATCTCGGCGCGACACCAGTCGACATCGGTCAGGGCGATGTGCCCTGGACGGTCCTGGCCGACCCGGAGGGCAACGAGTTCTGCGTGCTGGACCCCCGACCGCTCTACCGGGACACCGGCCCGATCGCCGCCGTGGTGGTCGACTGCGCGGATCCACGGGCCATGGCCAGCTTCTGGGACACGGCCACGGACTGGACCTCGCACGAGGTGACCGACCAGAGCGCGGTGCTGCGCTCCGCCAAGGGCGTTGGCCCATATCTGCGGTTCGTCCGCACCCCCGACGTGAAGACCGGGTGGAACCGCGTCCATCTCGACGTCCGCCCCTATCCAGGCGACGACCTGGCGGCGGAGGCGGCCAGGCTGCAGGCCCTCGGCGCCACCGCCGTCGACCTGAGCCCGAGCGAGATCCATTGGAAGGTCCTCACCGACCCCGAGGGCAACGAGTTCTGCGTCCTCACTCCAGGCTGACCTGAACCTGCGCTGACCCGAACCCGCGCTGACCCGAACCCGCGCTGAGCCGAACCCGCGTCATCCACGCGGCACGTCCACCGGGACACCTGGACGCCATGACGCCCCGGCGGCGGCGGGCATCCCCCGAGCCGCCTCGCACCTCGGTCGCCGGTTCGGGGCCGCTTGGGATCGGTCACGTCCGCCGGTGGTAGTGGTTGCGACGCGGGATCTGGTCGGCGTCGAGCCAGGCCGGCGGGACGAACTCCGGGTTGCCGTCGCCCCCCAGCCGAACCGCCCACTCGCCCTGGTGCAGGTGCCGATGGTGGTGGCCGCAGAGCAGCACCGCGTTGTCGAGACTGGTCGGGCCGCCGTCGACCCAGTGTCGAATGTGGTGGGCGGCGCACCAGCGGGGCGGCCGGTCGCAGCCGGGAAAGGCGCAGCCTCCGTCGCGCAGCACCAGCGCACGCCGCAGCGGACCACTGATGAGGCGGCGTTGCCGGCCGACGTCGAGGACCTGACCGGCACCGCCCAGCACGGCCGGCAGGACGGCGGCGTCGCAGGCGAGCCGACGCACCGTCTCCGGGGTGAGCCGCGGGCCGACGTCGAGCGCGCCGGCGCGCAACCGCCGCGTCAGCTCGTCGAAGCCAGTGGTGACGACGAGCTGGGCCGGGTCGCCGCCCTGCTCCGGTAGCTCACCGGTGCGCAGAGCCAGCCGGCACACGTCGGCGAGGGCGTCGTGCCGACGCTGGCCGGCGGTGCGCGTGTCGTCGGCTGCACTGGGTGCGCTGAGCGGGTCGATGGCGGCGCGCACGAGCGCGGCGGTCTCCGCGTCGAGGATGCCGCTGAGCCGTAGCTGCCCGCCGGTCTGCTCGGAGACGGTGAGGTGCCGGTCGCGGGCGGCGCGAGCGGCCTCGGCCTCCAGGGCCGCCGCGGCTGCGGCGTCGGCGATCTCGGGGGCGACGTGGTCGAGGATGCGGCTGCCGAGCCTGTGCAACAGGGTGGGGTCGAATTGGCCGGCCCAGTCGACCAGCACGCCGACGGCCTTGTCGGCGACCTCCGGCCCGGCGGCCGTCTGCACGGTGGCGACGGTGTCAGCGATGACCCGGGCCTGCTCCACGCTGACCGCGCCGCTCGTCAAGGCATCCCGCACGGCGCTCGGGGCCGCGTCGACGCGGGCCGCGAGGTCGACCAGCCGGCGCGCGGCGGGAACTGTCAGCCGCAGTCGCTCGCGCAACCAGACCGCCGTGCTGGAAGCGCCCTGCGTCAGTGCGGTGCCGCGACCGTCCAACTCACGCACCAACGCCAGCTTGACGGCGGCAAGACGTTGCTCGACGCGGTGCGCGGCGTCGAGAGCATCGATCAGCTCCTGCTCGGCGAGAGCCCAGGCGGCCGCGTCGGTGCAGGCCGCCACCGCACCCTCCGCCCGCACCAACTCATCGATCACACCCAAACCCTAGAACAGGTGTACGACAACTTCGCTCGCGATGACATTCGTCTGGCATGGGAGAGGTTCGTTGGATGGACCCGGTGACCGACGTCCAGCGAGGACGCCACCGCGCCTCGCTCAGGCGCTTTCGTCGGGTGTGCGCTTGGCGCGGCTGGGCTGCACCCGCTTGGGTTCGCCGGGCATCTTCGGGTGGTCCGGCGGGTACGGCAGGTCGCCCTGGCCGGCGGCGGCGTCCCGCTCGGCCCACTCCAACAGTGGCGTGATGTCCCACGGGGCGTCGTCGATGTCGGCGTGCGGGTCGCCCCGCTCGGCGAGCCGGGCCGGCACGGTACGCAGGTCGAAGTCGTCCGGGTCGACGTCGGGCAGCTCGTCCCAGCTGACCGGGGTCGAGACGGTGGCCCGTGGGTTGGCCCGCAGCGAGTACGCGCAGGCGATCGTCCGGTCCCGGGCCGTCTGGTTGAAGTCGACGAAGACCCGGTTGCCGCGCTCCTCCTTCCACCAGGAGGTGGTGACCAGGTCGGGGTGGCGGCGTTCCACCTCCCGGGCGAGCGCGATGGTGGCCCGACGCACCTCGGTGAACGTCCAGCGGGGCTGGATGCGCAGGTAGACGTGCACACCCCGGCCACCGGAGGTCTTCGGCCAGCCGGCCACGCCCAGCTCGTCGAGGACCGCGCGGACCCCTGCGGCGGCCCGCGCCGCGTCGGCGAAGTCGGTGCCGGGCTGCGGATCGAGGTCGATGCGCAGCTCGTCGGGTCGGTCGACGTCGGCGGCGCGCACCGGCCAGGGGTGGAAGACGATGGTGCCCATCTGTGCCGCCCAGGCCACGTGCGCCAGATCGGCCGGGCACAGCTCCGCCGCACTGCGACCGCTGGGGAAGGTGATCTGGGCGGTGCTCAGCCAGGGCGGCACCCCTCGGGTGGGCACGCGTTTCTGGAAGAACGCCTCACCCTCGATGCCCTCGGGGAAGCGTTGCAGCGTGGTGGGCCTCTCCCGCAGGGCACGCATGATCCCGTCGCCCACCGCGAGGTAGTAGTGGAAGACGTCCGCCTTGGTGAAGCCCCGCTGGGGGAAGATCACCCGGTCCGGACTGCTCAGTCGTACGGTGTGCCCGGCCACCTCGACCTCGGTGACCGCTGCCTTGGTGCCCGCCATCTCGCGACCTTATGCCACACCCCCGACGTTCGACGTACCGTTGAGGGGTGAGTCTTGACGACAACGAGCTGCCCCGCACCGACGACGAGTGGCGGGTCCGGTTGACCCCCGAGGAGTTCCACGTCCTGCGGGAGGCCGGCACCGAACGCCCGTGGGTCGGCGAGTACGTGGACACGAAGACCCAGGGGGTCTACCACTGCCGCGCCTGCGGGTTGGAACTCTTCTCCAGCGACACGAAGTTCGATTCGCACTGCGGCTGGCCGAGTTTCGACGACGCCATCCCGGGCCGGGTGAAGGAGATCGAGGACCGCAGCCTCGGCATGGCGCGCACCGAGATCCGCTGCGCCCGCTGCGACAGTCACCTCGGGCACGTCTTCCACGGCGAGGGCTTCACCCCGAAGGACACCCGGCACTGCGTCAACTCGATCTCGGTCCGGTTGGAACCCCGCTGACCTGAGCTGTGCGGGCGCGGTCGACGCGCGTTCACGGCGTACCCCGGAGCAGCTCGACCTCGGCGGTCCGGGACTGCTCGATCCGCCGGGCCAGGTCGCGGACCTGCTCGTTTCGGCCGACGCCGACCTGGGCTCGGGCCAGGTCGGCCGCCGCACGCTGGTGGTCGGCGAGCACCTCGCGCAGCGCGCGGTCGACGTCCGGGTCGGGCGCGGTCCGCAGCCGGTCGAGCGCGCCGTCGTCGCCGTGCCCGTCGTGCTGGTGCGCGCCCGCGCCGGCACCCGGCCCGGCCGTGGGCAACCAGCCGCGCATCGCGGACAGCTCGTCGGCCTCGGTCGCCTCGATGGCGGCGGCCAGGGTGCGCAGCGCGTCGTCGCGCACCCGGTCGCGGGCCAGCGCGACGATCTGCAGGGTGCGTTCGCTGTGCCCGACCATCGTGGTCAGGAAGACCACGTCGATCCCGCTCATCGTGTCCCCGTCGGCCGCGGACCCCGCCCCCGCGGATCCGGCCGACGCCGTCGCGGCGGGGGCCGGTTGCGGCACGACCGGCGGGCTCGACGTGGGCGACCCACCGCAGGCGCCGGCGAGCAGCACCGCGGCGACAAGGGAGACCAGACGGGTACGACGGGACATGCCGGGTCCTCCGTTTCACGCGGGGACGGTGACACGGGTGCGGCCGATGGCCGCACCCGTGGGGGTCAGACCTGTTGCCAGAGCGCCGGTACGTTCGGCGGCTCCCAGCCCGGGATCGCCGTGTGTGCCTGCCGGCAGCGGTACGTCGCTCCGCCGTAGGTGACCTGGTCACCGACCTGGTACGCCCGGCCCGTCGCCCAACTGCCGCCCGGGGCGGGCGTCGCGCTCGGCGTGGCGGTCGGGGTGGGCCGTGGGGTGGGCGAGGTGGTGGGGGTCGGGTTCGACCCGCCGCCGCCGATCTGCACGTCGATGCAGGAGTAGAAGGCGTTCGCGGTGTCGGAGATGTTCCACACCGCGAGGATCTTCTGGCGTCCGGAGAAGCCACCCAGGTTGACGGTGTGCGAGACCGTCGCGCCCGGCTGCTGCCCGTTGCCGTTGACCACGCCGACGCGGGTGTTGCCGATCCAGTACTCCCAGTTGCTGGTGGCGTGGCGGGCGGTGTTCACCCAGGTGAAGGTCAGCGAACTGCCGACCGAGGCGGCCGGCCAGCCCCGACTGTCGTCGTTGAGGACGGCGAACTGGGCGATGCCGGCGTTGCAACTGCGCAGACCCTTGGGTCCCTCGACGCTCTGCGGCTCGTACCTGATCTGCCCGCAGTCGGGCACCCGGCCCTGCGCGCAGAGCGCCTGCCGGCTGGGCGGGGCGGAGACGTAGCCGTGCGCCTGCGCGGGAACGGCGACGGTGAGGGTCGCGGCGACGGCACCGGCCGCCACCAGCGGGATGGTGATTCTTCGACGCATCGGGGCGGCTCCTTTTCCAGGGTCCGGTAGGTGCCCACCAACGTAAGTTAAACATTGTTAACAGTAAAGACTCCCATCGATAAATCCATTGATGGTGACGACTTTGGGGTCAGAGGCGGAGCAGGCTGCCCCGGTCGTCGACCTGGTCGGCCGACTCGTCGTCCAACCAGATGCCGTCGGCGGCGAGGTAGCGGAAGACGTACTCCCCGGGCGGGAGCTTCACGGTGACCGTCCGCATGCCGTCGCGGCGGATCACCAACTCGTGTCGACCCGGCTCCCAGTCGTTGAAGGAGCCGACGACGCTCACCGGGCCGGGCGGGGAGTCCCGGGGCAGGCAGAAGGTCACCCGGGTCTGGGTGCCGAAGAGCTTGTTGCGCTTGATCACTGTGACCCTCCGGGGGTTGCGGCGGTTCACCTGGCACAACGGACAACACGCCGGAGCCGACACGCCGCACCGGCCGCCGGAGAGCGGCGTTTCCGTCCGCGCGCGTCCCAGCGTGCGGCATTCTGGGCGAAAAGTCGGAATGAGGGGGTTGGTCATGGCCACGTGCGAGGTCTGCGGCAACGACTACTGGATGGCGTTCGAGGTGCACACCGTCAGCGGCGACGTGCACACCTTCGACTCGTTCGAGTGCGCGATCCACCGGATGGCACCGATCTGCGAGCACTGCCAGGTCAAGATCGTCGGACATGGGGTGGAGGTCAACGGCCGCTTCTTCTGCTGCGGACACTGCGCCCGCGCGGTCGAGGGCGCCGAGGGCGCCGAGATCCGCGACGCCGTCGGCGCGCGCCCGGCCTGACCGCCCGCCCCGCCTGACCGCTCGCCCGCCCCGCCCGAGCGACCCCGCCGTCGCGCCGGCCGCGCCGCAACGCCGCGCCCGATCCCACCATCCTGCGGTACGGTCGTCGCCATGCGGCCACTGCTCGGCGTTCTGCCCCCGCCGCGCTCCTGAACGGAGCGCCGCGCCCTCCCCGACCCGGTGACCGACCCGGCTCGGCCCCCTGCCGTACGCGCTCCGTCGACGTCGTCCCCGTCAACGGCTCACCCTTCGGAGCGCCTTCGTGTCCCTCTCCCGTACCGTGCCGCCGGCCGCCCCGGCCACGACCCCGAGTCCGACCCGCACCGGCCTGATCCAGATCACCGTCACCGGCGTGCTGTGGGGCACCACCGGCGTGGCGGTGCAACTCCTGCGCGACAGCACCGGGCTCAGCCCGGTGAGCATCGGTTTCCACCGCCTCGCGATCGCCGCGCTCGTGCTGCTGGCGTGCACCGCCGGCCGACTCGGCACGCTGCGGTCGGCCCTGCGCGCGACACCCGTACCGCTGCTGCTCACCGGCCTCGGCCTCGGCCTCTACCAGGCGCTCTACTTCGTCGCGGTGGCGTGGGCGGGCGTCAGCGTCGCCACAGTCGTCAGCCTGGGCCTGGCCCCGGTGCTCGCCGCGGCCTGGGAGTCAGTGCGCGCCCGCCGGCTCCCCGGCCCGCTGCCCCTCGCCACGCTGGTCGCGGCAGTGGTCGGCCTCGCCCTGATCACCGGGGCGACGGCGGACCCCACCGCCGCCGCGCCCGCGCCGCTGCTCGGCCTGCTCGCGGCGGCCGGCTCCGGCCTCGGGTACGCGGTGACCACCCTGATCAGCCGCCAGGCGTCCCAGCGCGTCGCGCCGATGACGCTGACCACCATCTCCACGGTGATCGGAGCACTGACCCTGGCCCCGTTCGCCGTGGTCGCCGGGGTCGGCGTGCCGGTCCGCCCCGACACCATGGCCCTGCTGCTGCACCTCGGCGTGATCACCACGGCGGTGGCGTACGCGCTGTTCTACGCCGGGCTGCGGACCACCCCGGGCAGCGTCGCCGCCGTGCTGACCCTGCTCGAACCGCTCACCGCGGCGGCGCTGGCGGTGGCGCTGCTGCACGAGCCCCTTCCGCTGCCGGTCGTCGGAGGCGGTGTGCTGCTGCTCACCGCCGTGGCCGTCACCTACCTGACGCCTCGACGAGACACCCCCTGAGGCGGCCTACCATCGTCGGATGCCCTCGCAGACCACGGAGATCCGGACGGCGTCCTTCGCCGACCTGAACGCCCGCACCTTCCATGACCTGCTCAAGCTGCGCGTCGACGTCTTCGTGGTGGAACAGCGCTGCCCCTACCCGGAGTTGGACGGGCGCGACGTCGAGCCGGGCACCCGGCACGTCTGGCTGACCGACGGCGGCGCGCCGCTGGCGTACCTGCGGGTCCTGGCCGACCCGGACGGCACCGCCCGGATCGGTCGGGTGGTGGTCGCCCCGCAGGCGCGCGGCGGCGGGCACGCCGGCCGGCTGATGAGCGCGGCGCTGGACGTGGTGGGCAACCGGCCCTGCGTGCTGGACGCCCAGTCGCACCTGGTCGCGTTCTACACCCGGCACGGCTTCGCGGTCAGCGGCCCGGAGTACGTCGAGGACGGCATCCCGCACACCCCGATGCGACGCGACGTCATTGACGGCTGACGATCGAGCTGGCATGGTTCCGGATAGAGCCGTCGCGGGAGCCAGCGATTAGGCGCGGGAGTGGGCAACTCCCGCCGATCCGGGTGTCGTCGTCCGACCTTCTCCCCCGGGGGCTCCATGTCCACTCTCACCCGATCACGACGCGTGCTCTGGTTGTTAGCCATCGCGGCGACCAGCACGCTCCTGTTGACGACCGCTCTGAACACCATGCGGGCCGAGCCCGCCGCCGCGCACGGGACGGTCGTCGACCCGGCCTCGCGTAGCTACAGCTGTTGGCAACGGTGGGGCGCCGAGTTCCAGAACCCCCGGATGGCCACCGAAGACCCGATGTGCTGGCAGGCCTGGCAGGCCGACCCGCAGGCCATGTGGAACTGGAACGGCCTGTTCCGCGAGGGTGTGGGCGGCAACCACCAGGCCGCCGTCCCCAACGGCCAGTTGTGCAGCGGCGGGCGCACCCAGAACGGTCGCTACAACGCGCTGGACACCATCGGCGCGTGGAAGACCACCGCGGTGTCGAACAACTTCCGGCTCCGCTTCTTCGACGGGGCCAGTCACGGCGCCGACTACATCCGGGTGTACGTGACCAAGCAGGGCTTCGACGCGCTCACCGAGCCGCTCGGCTGGGACGACCTGGAGTTGGCCGGTCAGATCGGCAACACTCCGGCCTCGCAGTGGAACCCGGACACCGGCGGTGTCTCCATCCAGATCCCGGTGAACGCGGCCGGGCGCACCGGACGGCACATCGTCTACACCGTCTGGCAGGCCAGCCACTTCGACCAGTCGTACTACCTGTGCAGCGACGTCACCTTCGGGGGCACGACTCCGCCGCCGACCACGCCGCCGCCGACGACCCCGCCGCCCACCACGCCTCCGCCCACCACGCCGCCGCCCACCACCCCGCCGCCGAGCACCCCGCCGCCGGCTGGGGCCTGCACGGCGACGTACCAGGTCACCGGCCAGTGGTCCGGTGGCTTCCAGGCCGAGGTGAAGGTGAGCGCGGGCGGATCACCCACCAAAGGTTGGTCGGTGAGCTGGAACTACAACAACGGCCAGCAGGTCACCTCGTCGTGGAACGCGACGGTCAGCACCAACGGCTCGCTGGTCACCGCACGCAACGCCAACCACAACGGCACCCTCGCCGCCGGCGCGAGCACCACGTTCGGTTTCCTCGGCTCGTGGAACGGCAGCAACCCGGTTCCGCTGGTCTCCTGCACGTCGACCAGTTGACCTCCGTCCGGTGCCGCACCCGGGCGGGGGTGCGGCACCGGCCGGCGGTAACCGGGGTCAGACCAGGCAGTTGACGATCTCGGCGACCGAGCGGCGGCGACCGGTGTAGAACGGGACCTCTTCGCGGACGTGCCGGCGGGCGCCGGACGCGCGCAGGTCCCGCATCAGGTCCACGATCCGGTGCAGCTCGTCGGCCTCGAAGGCGAGCATCCACTCGTAGTCACCCAACGCGAACGAGGCCACCGTGTTGGCGCGGACGTCCGGGTAGCCGCGCGCCATCTTGCCGTGCTCGGCCAGCATCTCGCGCCGCTCGGCGTCGGGCAGCAGGTACCACTCGTAGGAGCGGACGAACGGGTACACGCAGATGTAGGGGCGGGCCTCCTCGCCGGCCAGGAACGCCGGGATGTGGCTCTTGTTGAACTCGGCCGGCCGGTGCAGCGCCATCTGCGACCAGACCGGGGTCAGCGACCGCCCCAGCGTGGTGCGACGGAACCGCAGGTACGCGTCCTGGAGCGCGTCGGGGGACGCGGAGTGCCACCAGATCATCACGTCCGCGTCGGCGCGCAGACCGGCGACGTCGTACACGCCGCGGACCACCACGTCCTTGCCGGCCAACTCGTCGAAGAGGGCCACGACCTCGCCGGTGACGTTGTCCCGCAGCGACGGCAGCGGGGCGCTGGCCCGGAACACCGACCACATGGTGTAGCGGATGCTGTCGTTGAGCTCCCGCAGGCGGGCCGCGTTGGTCTGCTCGGTCATGTCGCCGATCCTCCCAGTGCTGTGATGATCTCGTCGGCCGCCGTCTCGCCGGAGCGGACGCAGACCGGAATGCCGACGCCGTCGTAACCAGCGCCGGCGAGGACCAGGGTGGGGTACGCGGCGCGCAACGCCGCGCGTGCCGCGGCGACCCGGTCGGCGTGCCCCGGCGCGTACTGCGGCAGCGCACCGCCCCACCGCTGCACGTGCCCGTCGACCGGGGCGGGCAACGGGGTGCCGAGCACCGCCGAGAGCTCTCGGTGCACGGTGGTCGCCAGGTCCGCGTCGGGGCGCTGAAGGTGCGCCTCCTCGCCGTAGCGGCCCACCGACGCCCGCACCAACGCCAGGCCGTCCGGCCGGCGCAGGTGCCCCCACTTGGTGGTGAAGAAGGTCGCCGCCTTGATCAGCAGCCCTTCGGTGCTGGGCACCAGGAAACCGGACAGCTCGGGCAGCTGCGGTTGCGGCAGCGCCAGCGTGACCAACGCGACGCTCGCGTAGTCCAACTCGCCGACACCCTTCGCGGCCACCGGGGCCGGACCCGCGAGCAGCCGGGCCGCCGGTCGCGCCGGCACCGCCAGCACCACGGCGTCCACGTCGACGAGCGCGGGATCGCGCGTCGGGCCGACGGTGAGCCGCCAACCCGTGCCGGTCGGGGTCACCTCGCGGACGGCGGCGTCCCGCCGTACCGTCGCGCCGCTGGCCGACACCGCCGCCTCGACCAGGGTGCTGAGCCCACCCACCAGGGTGCCGAAGATCGGAGCGCCGGGGGCGCGCGGCGCGGCGGCCTGCGCGGCCCGGACCGCACCGGTCAGGGTGTGCTCCACCCGGGCCGTGCGGGCCAGCGCCGGCATCGTCGTGACCAGGGAGAGATCGTCGGCGCGGCCCGCGTACACGCCGCCCAGCATCGGGTCGACCAGCCGCTCGACCACCTCGTCGCCGAAGCGGGACCGGACCAGCGCGCCCACCGAGACGTCCGCGTCCGGCCCGACCAGCGGCCGCCCGTCGTCGGTGTCAGCGTCCGCCGCCGGGCGGGCGACCGAGGTCACCCGGTCCAGATCCCCGGGTACGCCCACCAGGGTGCCGCCCGGGATGGGGCGCAGCCCACCGTCGACGACCAGCGCGGCCTGCCCCACCGTGGGGTGCACGATCCGATCGGCCAACCCGAGCCGCCGGATCAGGGTCACCGCGGCGGACTCCGCCCCGGTCGGGTCACGCATCAGGAACGACTCGGCCCCGAACTCCACCGGCTGGCCGGCCAACTCCCCGGTCCGCAGCTTGCCGCCCAGCGCGCCGGACTGCTCGTACACCGTGATCTCGGTGCCGGCCGGTGCGTGGTCGCGCAGGCGGACCGCGGCCGCCAGGCCGGCGATCCCGCCGCCGACCACCGCCACCCGCCAGGGCTGCCGCATGCCCGCTCAGCCCTGGTCGGCCCGGCGGCTGGACAGCTCGTGCACCAGCGCGACCACCCGGGTCAACACCTCCGGGTCGGTCTCCGGCAGCACACCGTGGCCAAGGTTGAACACGTGCCCGGGGGCCGCCCGGCCCTGCTCCAGGATGCGACGCACCTCGGCCTCCACCACCGGCCACGGTGCGAACAGCACGCACGGGTCCAGGTTGCCCTGCACCGCCCGGTCCGGGCCGATCCGCTGAGTGGCCACGTCCAGCGGGGTACGCCAGTCGACGCCGACCACGTCCGCGCCGGCCTCGCCCATCGCGCCGAGCAGCTCGGCGGTGCCCACCCCGAAGTGGATCCGCGGCACCCCGGAGTCGACCAGCCCGCTCAGCACGGCGGTGGAGTGCGGCAGCACGTAGCGGCGGTAGTCGGCCTCGGACAGCGCGCCCGCCCAGGAGTCGAACAACTGCACGGCGGACACACCCGCCTCGATCTGCACCCGCAGGAAGGCGAGCGTCACCTCGGACAGCCGGCCGCACAGCGCGTGCCACAGCTCCGGGTTGCCGTACATCAGGGCCTTGGTCTTCGCGTGGGTCCGCGACGGCCCACCCTCGACCAGGTAGCTGGCCAGGGTGAACGGCGCGCCGGCGAAACCGATGAGCGGGGTGTCGCCCAGCTCGACCACCAACTGCCGGACGGCCTCGTCCACGTACGGGACGTCGTCGCGGGTGATGGGGCGGATCCGCTCGACGTCGGCGAGGGTGCGGACCGGCTCGGCGACCACCGGACCGGTGCCCGGCACGATGTCCAGATCGACACCGGCCGCCGCGACCGGCACCACGATGTCGCTGAACAGGATCGCCGCGTCCACTCCGTGCCGGCGCACCGGCTGGAGCGTGATCTCGGTGACCAACTCCGGGCGACGGCAGGACTCCAGCATCGGCACGGTCGCCCGGATCTCCCGGTATTCCGGCAGCGAGCGGCCGGCCTGGCGCATGAACCAGACCGGGGTGTGCGGGCCGGGCCGTCGCCGGCAGGCCCTGACGAAGGGCGAGTCGGCTGGTCCGCCGGGGCGGGGTTCTCCGTCTCGGGCGACAGTGCCCGTGGTGTCCGTGGTCATCGCCGCAATCGTGCCACGCCCACCACCCCCGTCCCACCTGGGGTGAAAGGAAGAGTGACTTCCGTGGGCCTCCGGCGGCGCACGGGTGTCGGCGCGCCGTCGGAGCCGGGGGCCGACGGCGGCATAGGCTGCCGACATGGCCCCCCCGATCGCGCTCCCGGAGACGTTCGCCCGCGCGGTCGCCGGGCTGCGATCGGCGACCCCCCGGCCGGAGATCACGCTGGAGGAGGTCGGGGCCCCCCAGCGGTTGGCCCCGTACACGTTCGCGCTCTCCGCGACCGTCCTGCGCGACGGCGACGAGGTGGCGACCGGCCGGTTGATCCTGCTGCACGATCCGGTCGGCCACGAGGCGTGGCAGGGCACCCTGCGGTTGGTCACCTACGTGACCGCCGAGTTGGAGGTCGACCTGGCCGCCGACCCGCTGCTGCCCGGGGTCGGCTGGACGTGGCTGACCGACGCGTTGGACGCCCAGGACGCCGGCCACCGGGCGATCGGCGGCACGGTGACGCAGACCATGTCGACCCGGTTCGGTGACCTCGCCGGCCCGCCGACCGTGGGCGACATCGAGATCCGCGCCTCCTGGACGCCTGTCGACGACGAGCTGACGCCGCACCTGCTCGGCTGGTGTGCGTTGCTCGCCTCCACGGCCGGTCTGCCACCACCGGGGGTCACCGCCCTGGCCGATCGCCGGTCGGCCGGCGCGGCCTGACCCAACCGGTCCATCCCCTCCCGCGCCCGTCCCGCCCCGCGCCCCGCCCCCTTCCGCGTCGATCATGGAGTTGGGGTGGGCGAAATACTGCCGTGCGCGGCATTTGTGAGGCACCACAGGTCCATGATCGACGGGGTGCGGGCAGTTGGCCGGGACACCTCGCGGACACCTGATCGACACACGCCGGACCGGCTGCACCCGCCGGTTCACCGCGCGCACTAGGGTTGGCAGGTGACCGACGAACCACCCCAGCGCCGTCGGCCCGCCGAAGAACTCCCGGGAAACGCACCCCAGCACCCGCCGTCGGCCCAGCCGCAGCCGGCGGACGACAGGGTCGACCCGACCGACGGTGGGCCCGTTCCGCTGATCGCCCCGCGTGACGGCACCCCCGATCCGGTGGCCGCCCCGGCCGAGCTCGCCGAGGTCGTGGCCCGCTTCGCGGCGGGCAGCGGCCCCGTCGCCCTGGACGCCGAGCGCGCCTCCGGCTACCGCTACAGCCAGCGCGCGTATCTGGTGCAACTGCGCCGGGCCGGCGCGGGTACGGCGCTGATCGACCCGCTGCCCCTGCCGGACCTCAGTGCGCTGGACGCGGCGATCGGGGATGCCGAGTGGGTGCTCCACGCGGCCAGCCAGGATCTGCCCTGCCTGGCCGAGGTGGGGCTGCGCCCGCGCCGACTGTTCGACACCGAGCTGGCAGCTCGGCTGGCCGGGTTCGAGCGCGTCGGGCTGGCCGCGCTGACCGAGCAGCTGCTCGGGTTCACCCTGGAGAAGCACCACTCGGCCGCCGACTGGTCGAGCCGACCGCTGCCCGAGTCGTGGCTGACGTACGCGGCTCTCGACGTGGAACTGCTCACCGACCTGCGCGACGCGCTCGACGCCGAGCTGACCCGACAGGGCAAGTCGGCCTGGGCCGCGGAGGAGTTCGCCGCGCTGGTCCGCACCGGGGCGCGCCCGCCGCGGGTCCGGGCGGAGCCCTGGCGGCGTACCTCCGGCATCCACCGGCTGCGCGGGGCGCGGGCGCAGGCTCGCGTCCGCTCGATGTGGTACGCCCGGGACCAGATCGCTTCCCGGCGGGACGCCGCGCCCGGTCGGGTGTTGCCCGACTCGGCGATCATCGCCGCCGCCGAGTTGGACCCGAAGGACGAGAAGACCCTGCTGACCCTGCCCGGTTTCGGCGGTCGGTCGGTCCGTCGGTTGGCCCGCACCTGGCTCGCCGCTCTCGACGACGCCCGGCAGTTGCCGGACGACTCGTTGCCGGTCTCCCCGACCGTGGAGGGTCCACCCCCGCCGCACCGCTGGGCCGAACGGGATCCGGTGGCGGCTGGTCGGCTCGCCCGTTGCCGGGAGGTGGTGATCCGCGTCGCCGGTGAGCACAACCTGCCGCCGGAGAACCTGATCACCCCGGATTCGGTGCGCCGGCTGGCCTGGACGCCGCCGGAGGACCTCACCGAGGAGACGGTCGCGGAGACCCTGCGCGGCCTCAACGCCCGCGAATGGCAGATCGGCCTCCTGAACCCCGACCTAACCGAAGCCCTAAACCCCACCCCCTAACCCCCGCCCCAATCCCACCCACCCATCACCCGCCCCCTGCGGTTGATCATGGAGTTGTTGCCACCGCGACCGGCGTGTCGTGACAACAACTCCGTGATCGACCGGGGAGTGGGGCGGGTGGGGGCCGGAGTGGGGTGGGTGGGGCCGGGTGTGGGGTGGGCCACAGGGGGACGTGGTACCACGGTGGTTACTGGCGAGTAGCATTCGGGGGAACGTGCCCGTGTCGGCGACCCTTGTCCGGTCCGGCGTGCCGCATGGCCGAAGGCCGAATCATGGTCGAATAGGAGGCTCAAGTGCCCCGTGAAGTTCGGGATGTCGTCTTTGTCGACGGTGTCCGTACCCCGTTCGGCAAGGCGGGTGGCATGTACGCCAACACCCGCGCCGACGACCTGGTGATCCGCTGCATCCGTGAACTGCTGCGCCGCAATCCGCAGCTGCCCCCGGAGCGGGTCGAGGAGGTCGCCATCGCGGCCACCACCCAGATCGGCGACCAGGGCCTCACCATCGGCCGTACCGCCGCCCTGCTGGCCGGTCTGCCCAAGACCGTTCCCGGCTTCGCCATCGACCGGATGTGCGCCGGCGCCATGACCGCGGTGACCACCGTGGCCAGCGGCATCGCCATGGGCGCGTACGACGTCGCCATCGCCGGCGGCGTCGAGCACATGGGACACCACCCGATGGGCGAGGGCGTCGACCCCAACCCGCGCATCATCGCGGAGAAGCTGGTCGACCCGTCCGCGCTGGTCATGGGCGCCACCGCGGAGAACCTGCACGACCTGGTCCCGCACATCACCAAGGCACGCACCGACGCGTTCGCGCTCGCCTCGCAGCAGAAGACCGCGAAGGCGTACGCCAACGGCAAGCTCCAGGACGACCTGGTGCCGATGTCCATCCGCGACGAGGAGGGTGGCTGGGGCCTGGCGACGGTGGACGAGGCCCCGCGGGACACGTCGCTGGAGAAGCTCGCCACCCTGAAGACCCCGTTCCGCCCGCACGGCAAGGTCACCGCGGGCAACGCGGCCGGCCTGAACGACGGCGCCACCGCGAGCCTGCTCGCCGACGAGGCCACCGCCCGCGAGCTGGGCCTGCCGGTCGCCATGCGGCTGGTGTCGTTCGGTTTCGTCGGCGTGGAGCCGGAGGTGATGGGCGTCGGCCCGATCCCGTCGACGGAGAAGGCGCTGCGTCTCGCCGGGCTCAGCATCGACGACATCGGCCTGTTCGAGCTGAACGAGGCGTTCGCCGTGCAGGTGCTCGCCTTCCTCGACCACTTCGGCATCGCCGACGACGACGCGCGGGTCAACCCGTGGGGCGGCGCGATCGCCATCGGCCACCCCCTCGCCTCGTCGGGCGTACGGCTGATGACGCAGCTGGCCCGCCAGTTCGCCGAGCACCCCGAGGTCCGGTACGGCCTCACCGCGATGTGCATCGGCATCGGCATGGGCGGCACGGTCATCTGGGAGAACCCGCACTGGGAGGGTGGCAACAAGTGAAGACACCGAACGAGGTCGTCACCCGGGCGCTGCTGCGGCAGGTGAACGTACCGGGGCTGGACCGGCCCGCCGCCCTGATCACGTTGGACAACGGGCTCGACCACACCAAGCCGAACACGTTCGGTCCGGGTGGGTTGGCCAGCCTGGACGAGGCGATCACCGCCGCGCTCGCCGCCGACCCGGCGTTCATCGCGGTCACCGGCAAGCCGTACATCTTCTGTGTGGGCGCGGACATCGTCGGCCTGCCGCAACTCGCCGACCGCGCGCAGGCGCTGGAGATCGGCCGGCTCGGTCACCGGGTCTTCGCCCGACTCAAGGACAGCACGGTCCCCACCTTCGCGTTCGTCAACGGGGCGGCGATGGGCGGCGGGCTGGAGTTGGCGCTGCACTGCCACTACCGGACGCTGTCCGGCGGCGCGGCGGCCCTCGCGCTGCCCGAGGTCTCCCTCGGTCTGGTGCCCGGCTGGGGCGGCACCCAACTGCTGCCGAACCTGATCGGCATCCCCGCCGCGACCCAGGTGATCATCCAGAACCCGCTGATGCAGAACAAGATGCTCAAGCCGAAGCAGGCCGCCGAGCTGGGCATCGCGGACATCCTGCTGGAGCCGGCGGACTTCCTGGAGCGTTCCCTGGAGTGGGCCGCCGGCGTGGTCCGGGGTCAGGTCACCGTGACCCGGCCCGAGGTCGACAAGGACATGTGGGCGGGCGTGCTCTACTTCGCCCGCGAGACGCTGAACCAGCGGCTGCACGGCGCGGTCCCGGCCGCGTACAAGGCCCTCGACCTGCTGGAGACGGCGAAGGACGGCGACTTCGCCGCCGGCACCGCCGCCGAGGACGAGGCCCTCGCGGACCTGGTTTTCTCCGAGGAGTTGCGCAGCGGCCTGTACGCCTTCGACCTGGTGCAGCGGCGGGCCAAGCGGCCGGCCGGGGCACCGGACAAGGGACTGGCCCGCACGATCACCAAGGTCGGCATCGTCGGCGCCGGCCTGATGGCCAGCCAGTTGGCGCTGCTGTTCGCCCGCCGCCTCCAGGTGCCGGTCGTCATGAGCGACCTGGACCAGTCCCGGGTGGACAAGGGCGTCGGCTACGTGCACAGCCAGATCGAGAAGGCCGTCGTCAAGGGCCGGATGGACAAGGGCACCGCCGCCAAGCTGTACGGGCTGGTCAGCGGCACTGTCGACAAGAGCGCCTTCGCCGACGCCGACTTCGTCATCGAGGCGGTCTTCGAGGACCTGGGCGTCAAGAAGCAGGTCTGGGCCGAGCTGGAGAAGATCGTCTCCCCGGAGGCGGTGCTCGCCACCAACACCAGCTCGCTGTCGATCACCGAGATGGCCGCCGACCTGGAGCACCCGGAGCGGGTGGTCGGCTTCCACTTCTTCAACCCGGTGGCGGTGCTGCCGCTGCTGGAGATCGTCCGGGGTGAGCGCACCGACGACACCACCCTGGCCACCGCGTTCGCGGTCGGCAAGCAGCTCAAGAAGTCGAGCGTGCTGGTCAAGGACGCTCCGGCGTTCGTGGTGAACCGGCTGCTCACCCGCTTCCTGGGCACCGTCTTCGCCGCCGTCGACGCCGGCACCCCGCTGGACGTGGCGAACAGCGCACTGGACCCGCTGGGCCTGCCGATGCGCCCGCTCGCCCTGCTCCAGCTCGTCGGACCGGCCGTCGCGTACCACGTGGGCGGCACCCTGCACGCGGCGTACCCGGACCGGTTCGGGGTCAGCGAGAACCTCAGGCGGATCGCCGACTCCGGTCAGCCGATCGTGGTCGACGACCAGGTCAACGACGAGGTGGCCAAGCTGCTCGTCGTCGGTGACCAGCCGCTGACCGCCGAGCAGGTACGCCAGAACGCGCTCGACGCGCTCGCGCAGGAGATCCGGCTGATGCTGGACGAGGGCGTGGTCGCCGAGGCGCAGGACATCGACCTGTGCATGATCCTGGGCGCCGGGTGGCCGTTCCACCTGGGTGGCGTCACGCCGTACCTGGATCGGACCGGCACCTCCGAGCGGGTCACCGGTCAGCGGTTCCTGCCGCACGGGGCGGCGAGCCTGCCCGCCTGACGAGTCCACCGCGTCACCGTCGCGGTGGTCGGACCGTCCCTCGTGGACGGCCGACCACCGCGACCGTTTGTGATCAGCCGGTTGCCCGAGGGGGGCCGACGCGGGGGCATCGCCGGTTGCCGCACCGGGTTAGGATCACGCGCTTCGCACCCCCTGACTTGGAGCCAACTGATGTCTCAGCCGCCGGCCAACCCGTACGGCCCGCCGCACGATCCCGCCAACCAGCCCCAGCAGCCGGGGCAGCCGCAGTACCCGGGCCAGGCGCAGCAGCCCGGTGGGTGGCCGCAGCAGCCGGGCCAGCCCGGTGGGTGGCCGCAGCAGCCGAGCCAGCCGGGGCAGCCCGGTGGGTGGCCCCAGCAGCCGGGCCAGCAGCAGTACCCGGGTCAGCCGCAGCAGCCCGGTGGGTGGCCGCCTCCGCAGCAGCAGGGGTTCCCACCCGCGCAGCCGGGTCAGCCGTACCTGCCCGGCGGCCCGCCCCCGGCGAAGAAGTCGAACGTCGGCAAGATCGTGCTCATCGTGCTGGCGGTGGTGCTGGTGCTCTGCCTGGGCGGGGCGGCGATCACCTGGTTCGCGATCCGGAAGGACGTCGGCGACGTCGTCGACGCCACCAAGACCCGGGTGGTCGCGCCGGCGACCCTCGCCGGCCGGCCGAAGCTCACCGACCCGCAGCTCCAGGCGGCCGCCGACGATCTGGTCACCAAGATGAAGGCCGAGGTGCAGAACGAGACCAGCACGGTCGGTGCGTTCTACGGCGACCCGACCAAGCAGGACATCGTCATGATCGCCGCGGTGTCCGGTCTGATGACGGACCCGAAGAAGGAACTGGACGACGCCGTCAACGGGCTCACCACCGAACTGACCGTGACCAACATGGCCGCGGTCGAGGCCGGCCCGCTCGGCGGCGACGCGAAGTGCGGCGATGGCAAGGCCGCCGGGAACATCCCGTTGGGCGTCTGCGTCTGGGCCGACCGGGGCAGCGTGGGCATGGTGGTGGTCTACTTCAAGACCGCCAAGCAGGTGGAGGCCGAGTTCGTCACCATCCGGGGCCAGATCGAGCAGCGCTCCTGAGCCGTGCGACGACCGGGGCCTCGCCCACCTCAGGGTGGCCGAGGCCCCGTGCCGTACTCCGGCTCAGACCACCGGGAAGTACGTGTTCAGCTTGTTCCGCAGGTGGGCCGCGTAGATGAAGCCGAGCACCGGGTTGCCGCGGTAGGCGCTGGCCGTGCCACTGCCGACCTCCACCGCCACCGGTCGGGCCACCGCGGCGAACTTCACCTGCTGGCCCCCCTGCGCCCACGCCGAGGCCGCCGGATCGACCTGGACACCGACCAGGGCGGGAAACACCGCCACGCCGGTCTGAAGGCCACGCAGCTGCCCCTTGCGGGCCAACACGTAGTCCATCGCCGTGGCGGTGAACCTCTGCAGGGCGTCCGCCGTGACAAGCGTCGCCGGTGCGGCGACCGTGAACAGGTGCAGCTTGGTCGCCATCCACCGCATCCGGAAGTCGCCCCGGTGACCGATCAGCACCGGTACGCCGCCCCAGTTCTCGGTCCACACCTCGCAGCGGTCAGACCGAAGC
Source organism: Micromonospora sp. NPDC048905 (assembly GCF_040649655.1). Classification (NCBI taxonomy): domain Bacteria; kingdom Bacillati; phylum Actinomycetota; class Actinomycetes; order Micromonosporales; family Micromonosporaceae; genus Micromonospora; species Micromonospora sp. NPDC048905. The sequence continues at coordinate 848,185 of NZ_JBEZFV010000001.1, forward strand.
CGCTCCCCGGCCGCGGTGAGGTACGGCCGCACCGGCTCGGTCGTCTTCGTGTCCATCCGGCCACACATCCCTCATCCGACTGCCGTGGCCGTTCATCCAACACCACGGCGGAGTGGTTCCGCGGCCCCGGCCACCGCAGGGTGGCCGAGGCCCCGAACCGTACGCCGGCGATCAGGCCGGTTCGTTGTCTCCCGCCGCGGCCCGCGCCGCCGCTGCCGCCGCCCGCTCGTCAGCGTTGCCGAGTACGCAGAACTCGTTGCCCTCCGGGTCGGCGAGCACCACCCAACCCCCGCCGGTCGGGCCGACGTGATCGGCGACGAGCGTCGCGCCGATGCCGAGCAGCCGCTCGACCTCCTCGGCCCGGGTGCGGTCGGCGGGTTGCAGGTCCAGGTGCAGGCGGTTCTTCACCGTCTTGCCCTCGGGCACGGCGAGAAAGAGCACCTCCGGGCCGCCCGGCGGCAGGAGCATCGCCTCCGGGTCGCCGGGGAAGTCGTCGGGATGCCGGGGGCAGTCGAAGACCTGCGCCCAGAAGCCGGCCAGGGCGTACGTGTCGTGACAGTCGATGCTGATGTTGTGAATCGTCGAACTCACAGCTGGTCCTCCTCAGTGGTGGTGGCGACACGTTCCCCGGCGCTGCGGACCACGCAGAACTCGTTCCCCTCCGGGTCGGCGAGCACCGCCCAGCCCGTACCGTCGGCGCGCCGTCGGTCGGTGACCAGGGTGGCCCCGAGGCCGAGCACCCGCTCGACCTCCTCGTCCCTGGTCCGGTCGACCGGTTCCAGGCAGATGTGCAGCCGGTTCTTGGTCACCTTGTCCTCCGGCACCTCTTGGAAGAACAGGTTCGGCGTGGTCTCGCCCGGCGGCAGCAGAGCCGCCTCCGGGTCACCCGGGAAGTCCTCCGAGTGCCGGGCGTACCCGAGCACGGCGGCCCAGAAGCCCGCCAGGGCGTACGTGTCGTGACAGTCAAAACTGATGTTGCGGATCCGTGGATACACGGGTGTTCCCTCCGTGTGGGATGGGACGCTCCGCTTCCGGGAGTCAGCCGGCGCAGACCCGGGGCGCGGAGTCATGATTGGTGGACATCGACGCACCCCCCTTCGCTTCTCGAGCTGACGGCGTGATCTTGCCACCGGTCGAACGCCGCGCGCAACCCCGGTCAGCCGGTCGTGACCGCCGCGCCGTTCACCGCCGGGGCGTCCGCCGACGGCAGGCTGACCGTCACCTCCAGGCCACCGCCGGGCTGGGCGATGACGCGTACCGTGCCGCCGTGCGCCGTGCAGACCGCCCGGACGATGGACAGCCCCAGGCCGGAGCCACGGGCGCCGGTGCGTTCCCGGCCACCGCGCCGGAACGGCTCGAACAGCCCCGGCACGTCGGCCTGGTCCACCTCGAACCCGGTGTTGCCCACGACCAGCCAGGACCGCTCGCCGTCGGTGCCGGTGCGCACCCAGAGCCGACCGTGCAGGTGGTTGTAGCGAACCGCGTTCTCGATGAGGTTGCCGGCCAACCGGTCCAGCAGCCCCGGGTCACCGACGACCGGCGCGGGCTTCAACGACGTCTGCACCCGCAGGCCGATCCGCTCCACCTCGCGGCGCATCGCCGACAACGCGTTCGCGGTGCCCGCCGAGAGGTCACACTCGGTGCGCCGGCCCAGTTGCCGCCCGGCCTGGGCCTCGCTGCGGGCCAACACCAGCAGCGCGTCCACCAGGCCGTTGGCCCGCTCGGACGCGTCCCGGACGACCGTCGCCATCCGGCGGTACTCCGCGGCATCCGCGTCGTCGTCGCTGAGCGTCACGTCGATCTCGGTACGCATCACGGCCAGCGGAGTACGCAGTTCGTGCGAGGCGTTCGCCACGAAGCGCTTCTGCGCCTCGAACGCCGACGCGATCCGGTCCAGCATGGCGTCGAACGTCTTCGCCAACTCGGCCACCTCGTCGTCGGCGCCCGAGTAGCCGATCCGCTGGTCCAGGGTGGCCTCGCCGAGGCGCTGCGCGGTCGCGGTGACCTGGTGCAGTGGGCGCAGCGCCCGGCCCGCCACCGCGTACGCGCCGGCCACCCCGACCACGCTGATCGCCAACAGCGCGACCAGGCCCTTGGCCAGCAGTTCCCCGGACGCGGCGTCGACCAGGCGCCGCTGCCACTCGGCGGCGTCCATCCGCCCGCCGTCGGAGAGCAGGACCGTCGTGCCGGGCAACAGCTCGTCGGTGGGGCGCAGCGCGTCCCGGACCAACAGCCAGGCCAGCAGCACCAGGATCGCCCCCGCGCCGACCAGCAGCACCCCGTTGAGCAGGGTCAGCCGCAACCGCAGGGTGGGCCGGACCCGGCGGCTCACGCGCCCACCTCGGCCGTGCGGTAACCCGCGCCCACCACGGTCTCGATCAGCGGCGGGTCACCGAGCTTCTTGCGCAGCGTCATCACGGTGACGCGGACGATCGTGGTGAACGGGTCGGTGTTCGCGTCCCAGACCCGTTCCAGCAGTTCCTCACTGGAAACCACCGCGCCGCGGGCCTTGAGCAGCTCGCTGAGCACCCCGAACTCCTTGTTGGTCAGGTCGACCGGCACCCCGGCGCGGGTGGCCACCCGGCGGGCCGGGTCGAGCACCAGGTCGGCCAGTTCGAGCACCGGCGGCGCGGCCGGGGTGGCCCGCCGGCCCAGCGCCTGCACCCGGGCGACCAACTCGTCGAAGGCGAACGGTTTGGACAGGTAGTCGTCCGCGCCGAGCTGCAATCCCTCCACCCGGTCGGCCACCGTGCCGCTCGCGGTCAGCATCAGCACCCGGGTCAGCGCACCGGAGGCGGCCAGATCCGCGCAGATCTGGTCACCGTGCACGCCGGGCAGGTCGCGGTCCAGCACCACCACGTCGTACCGGGTGACGAACGCCGCCTCGTGGCCGGCGTCGCCGTCGTACGCGACGTCGACCGCCATCCCCCGTTTGCGCAACCCGCGCGCGATCGCGTCGGCGAGGTTGCGCTCGTCCTCCACCACCAGTACCCGCATCCCGGCCTCCTCGCTGCTGACCACCGACAACCTAGTGCCAGCCGGCAACCATCCTCCCGCGCCGCCCGCCCGGGCCAGCCGGTGATCAGTCGCGCAACCGCCAGATCTGGTACGGGCCGCCCGTGCCAGCGCAGAGCAGGTGGCCCACGATCGCCTGGCACCGCCCGGTGGCGTCCGGCAGCAGGTCCGCGACGCGCGACTTGGCGGCGGAAACGTCCAACTCCCCGACCAGCACCCCGCCGTCGGGATGCGGGCGGACGCCGAGCAGCCGACCACTGCTGTCGAGCTGGTACAGCTCCCACCGACCCAGGTTGGCCACCTCCTGGCCGGTCCGCACGTCGACGACGAAGACGTCCCCCAGCGGATCGCTGCTGCGCGTGCTGGCCACCAGCTGACCGCCGGACGGCCAGGCCCACGCCCAGCGGTCGCTGCGCCAGCGCACCTCGCCGGTCGCGGGGTCGACCCCCCACAGCCCACTGGAGCGGGTGCCCAGACACAGGACGGCGCCACAGCCCTGCACGAAATCGATCTCGCCGATCGTCGTGCTCCAGCGCCGGTCCAGCCGGTCCAGCCCGTACGCCGTGAGCGCGCCCGGTTGCCCGCCGGCGGTCAGCAGCAGGTCGTTCTCCACCTGCACGTACCCGAGTGGCCCGCCGTCGGGTGGCCGCAGGTCGGCGCGAGCACGCACCGCCCCGGTCAGCGCGTCGCGTACCTCGACCGGTCCGCGCACGTCGCTGAGCACCAGCCGGTCCGCCTTCTCCCCGACGGGCTGCGCGGTGACGCCGGCGGTGGGGGTGCTCAGCTGCCAGCGCACCGTGCCACAGCAGGGGTCGACCACGCGCAGGCTGAGCGGCTGGTCCTCGCCGACGGACTGCAGCAGCACGTTGCCGTCAGCCAGCTCGAAGGAGCCGCCCGGCTGTTGCCAGCGGTACGCCCCGGTCGCGCGGTCCAGCGCCACGGTGAGGGTGTCCCGCGCGTCCGCGCCGATCTCGTACCCGGTGAGCAGCAGCAGACCGTCCTTCGGCTGGATTCCCCAGAAGCGGGCCTTCCCGGGCAGCGGGGTGTCCCAGACCGGCTCGCCGTCGGACAGCCGGAAGGCGGCCAGCCGCCACTGCGGCGCCTGGACGGTGACCGGGTTGATCACCAGGACCAGGTCACCGTCGATCTGCACGTCGGCGCCCGCCTCGGCGGGCACCGTCACCACGGTCCGTCCCGGCGGCGGCGGCCCGGCGGCAGCGAGGGTGGCCAGCGCCAGCAGCAGGGCCAGCGCGCAGCGCAGCGGCCGGCCTTTGGCGCGGGGTGGGCGGGGCGACGGCGCCGGCTCCAGCTCCGGTCCGTGCCGCAGCTCGCCGAGGTCGATCACCGAGCCGCTCACCGGGACACCCGGAACAGCCGGTACGACCCGTCCACCAGCTGGCAGAGCAGGAGGCCGGCGGTGGCCTGGCAGTTGCCGGCGACGTCCGGAAACACGTCCAGTACGTGCGCCTCTCCGGCGCGGACGTCCAACTCCGCGACGACCATCCCGCCGTCCGGGTGCGGACGCGTGCCGATCAGCGGGCCGTCGAGGTTGACCATGGCCAGCTCCCACCGGCCCAGTTCGGCCACCTTCTCGCCGGTCGTCGGATCGAGTATGACGAGCGGCTGTGGAGGGTCGGCGACGGGCGCGGACACCAGCCGTCCGTCGTACGGCAGGACCCACCCCCAGCGGTCGCTGTGCCACCGCACCTGGCCGGTCGCGGGATCGACCCCCGACAGCTCGGCGCGATGTCGCTGCGAACACAGGACGGGACCGCAGTCCTCGATGACGTCGATCCGATCGGTGCCGATGGTACTCCAGCGCCGCTCCAGCCGGTCCAGCCCGTACGCGGTGATCGTGGTCGGCGTCCCTTGGCTGGCCAGCAGGAGGTCGTTCACCACCTGCACGTACTCGTACGAGCCGCCCTCGGGTGGGCGCAGGTCGGCACGGGCCAGCTCCGCGCCGGTGATCGCGTCATGCACCTCGGTGTGTCCCGTCCTCCAGTGGAGCACTATCCGGTCCAATCCGCGGGTGTCCTGCCGGAGGCCGACGTACTCGGCGGCGTCGGTCAGCTGCCAGCGCACGGTGCCGCAGCACCTGTCGACCGCGCGCAGGGTGACCGGCTGGTCGTCCGCGCCGGACAGCAGCAACACGTCGCCGTCGGCCAGCAGGGTGGGGTGGCCCGGCTGCTGCCAGCGGTACGCCCCGGTCTCCCGGTCGAACGCCAGGGACTGGACGCCCTGCTCGGGCGACAGCACCTCGTAGACCGTGACCAGCAGGGTCCCGCCCGCCGACGTGATCGCCCAACTCCGGCCCTGCACCGGTACTGCGGCCTGCCAGAGCAACACGCCGTCGGGCAGCCGGAAGGCGCTCATCCGCCGCCGCGTCGGCTGCTCCGGGTCCGGGTCGAGCACCACGAACAGGTCGGCGGTTAGCAGCGTCTCGGCGGCGAGTTGCGCGGGCAACGTCACCGAGGCCGGGCGGGGTGGCGGCACGGCGGCGGAGACGAGCGTGGCCAGCACGAGCAGCAGGACCAGCGCGGAGCGCAACAGTCGACCGTTCGCGCGGGGCGGGCGGGGCAGCGGATCCGGCTCCGGGCCGGCCCGGAGCTCACCGAGGTCGATCACCGGGTCGGTCACTGCCCCAACCGCCACAGCGCGGTCGAGCCGTCGAGACGCTGGCAGAGCAGGATCGGTAGCGACGCCTGGCAACTGCCCGCGATGTCCGGCAGCACGTCGAGGATTCGCGCCTGGCCGGCCGGCAGGTCCAGGGCGGCGACGACCAGCCGGCCGTCGTCGCCGTGCCGCAGCCCGACCAGCGGATCGTCCAGCCGGAGCACCTGCATCAGGTCCCACTCACCCAGCTCGGTGCGCGTTCGTCCGGTCGCCGCGTCGCGCACCGCGTACTGCCGCCCGAAGCCGGCCATCAGCAGATGGCCGCCGCGTACGTCGGCCAGCAACTCCCTGCCCGGGTCCGACCAGCGCACCACGCCGGTGGCCGGATCGAGGACCCGGAGGCTGCCGTCCTGCCCCGACACGCAGAGCAGGTCGGCACAACCGACCACGAAGGACACCGGAGACACCTGCGCCGTCCACCGCTGCTCCAACCCGGCCAACTCGTAGGCCACCACCATCGGGACGTCCCCGGGGGTGAGAAGCAGCAGCAGATCGTCGACGACCTGGACCCGCTGGAACACCGATCGGTCGCCGGGCAACGTGTCCACGCTGCGCAGCAGGCGGCCGCTGTCGGCGTCGTGCACCTGAACCTCGCCGGTGGGCTGCACCAGCACGAACCTGTCGACCCGACCGTCGATCACGTGGTAGCCGGGGCCGGAGGGCGACAGCAGGGGCACCGACCAGAGAACCCGACCGGTGTCGGGGTCGATCCCGCTCATCCCGTCCACCCCGTTCTGGCGGACCTCGGTCAGCAGCAGCCCGCCGCCGGCGATCGGTACGGGGGAACCACGACGCTGCCACCGCTGCTGGCCCGTCTCGGCGTCGAAGGCGGTGGTCTCGATCACCCCGTCCTCGGCATCGACCCCAGTGAGCAGCACCAGCCCTCGCTCGATTCGGACGCCGAGGTAGTCGTCGCCGCGGGGCACCGGTGCCCGCCACCGCACACCGGCGCCGTTCGGTGCCGGCCGGGTGTACGCGGTCAGGTGCCGGTCCTGTTCGGCGGTCGGGGGGTCGATGACGATGACACCGTCCGCGATGAGGAAGACGATGTCCGCCCGCGACGTCGGCACCACGGTCATCGTCCGTTCCGGCTGCGGTGTCGCGCCGGCCGGCAGCAGCAGGGCGAGCAGCAGCACGGCGGCGCCGCGCAACGGGCGGCCGGCGGCGCGGGGCCGGCGGACCGACGGACCGGTGGTCGACTCGTCCCCGATCTCACCCAGCTCGATGATCGACAACGACCATCCTCCCCGTGCTGGCCGGCGAGTGACGTCCGGCAAACCGACCGTGAGTGCACCGGCCCGGCAAAAGCGACGGACCCGCGCCTGTACGATGGCGCGTCGTGGCTGTGCCGGTGGTAGACCCTTCGCTGAATCCCGTTACCGACGCCGACCCGGCCGAGGTCGAGCCGACACGGCGGTCTCGTCGCCGCCCGGCCCGAGCCGACCTGTTGGCCCTCGGAGCCTATGTGCTGCTGGGCGTCTTCGTCTGCCTCAACTACTGGGGTGACGTCACCGGCCGGGTCTCCTCGCACCTGCCCACCGACCACAGCTGGTTCGAGTGGTTGTTCGCGCATGGCGCGTACTCGGTGCGGCACCTGGAGAACCCGCTGTTCACGGCCCGGCAGAACGCCCCGGACGGCGTGAACATGATGGCCAACACCTCACTGCTCGGGGTGACCCTGCCGCTGGCCCCGCTGACCCTGCTGCTCGGCCCCCAGGTGATGTACGCGCTCTATCTGGGTGCGGCGCTGGCGGCCACCGCCGGCACCGGGTACTGGATGCTCTCCCGCCACCTGGTGCGCTCCCGGGCGGCGGCCTTCGTCGGCGGCGCGTTCCTCGGCTTCGCGCCGGGAATCATCCACCACGCCAACGGTCAGCCCAACTTCGTGTCCAACTTCCTGTTGCCGCTGATCGTGGTGCGGGTGCTGCGCCTCGGCGAGCCGGGCCGGTGGCGGCGCAACGGGCTGGTGCTCGGCGCACTGGTGACGTACCAGATCTTCATCAACGAGGAGATGCTGCTGCTCACCGCGCTGGCCTGCCTGGTCGTCGTGCTGGCGTACGTCGTGCAGCGGCCGCGCGCCGCCTGGGCGGCCGCCGGCACGTTCGCGGCCGGGCTCGGGGTTGCCGGCGGGCTGGCCCTGGTGCTCGCGGCGTACCCGATCTGGTTCCAGTTCAACGGCCCGCAGTCCTACCGGGGCCTGCAGGGTGGCGTCTTCCACAACTGGGGCGAGGACCTGATGGCCTTCGTCACCTTCGCAAGGGACACCTGGGCCGGTGACCCGGCGGTGGAGCAGACGATCGGGCTGACCGAGCAGAACACCTGGTTCGGCTGGCCGTTGGTGCTGCTCTCGCTGGTGTCCCTGGTGCTGCTCGTGCGTCGGTCGCTGGCCACCCGGATCGTCGCGGTGCTGATCGTGGTGTTCACCGTGGCCGCGATCGGGCCGATGGTGCGCTTCGACGGTGTGGAGACCACCGTGCGTGGCCCGTGGTCGTACGTGCCGGACGACCTGCCACTTGTCGAGATGATGATGCCGACCCGGCTGACGCTCGTGGTCGCCGCCGCGGTGGGCGTACTGCTCGCGTTGACCTGGGACGCCGCGCACCGCCAGGGGCGCGCGGTGGCCGACCCCGCGCGGGTGCCGGCCCAGCGCGTCGACGAGCCGACCCCGGCGACGTCCGACGACCCGGCCGCTCCCGCGCCGGTAGCGGCACGCCGTCGGTGGCTGCGCCCGGTGGGGTACGCGGCGGTCACCCTCGCCGTGCTGCCGCTGCTGCCCCGGCCGCTGCCCGCCCAGCAGATCGACCCGCCACCGCACTTCATCACCGCGGGCGGCTGGCGACCGTACGTGCCGACGGGCCGGACCCTGGTGCCGGTGCCGATCCCGAGCAACGTACACGGCCTGCCGACGCTGCGCTGGAGCGCCCTGACCGGGCAGGAGTTCCCCGTCCCGGGCGGCTACTTCATCGGCCCGAACGAGCTGGGTGAGGGGGTCTTCGGCGCGCCGAACCGGCCCACCAGCACCCTCATCTACTCCACCATGGACAAGGACGCGGTGCCGGCGCTCACCGACGAGAACCGTCGCCAGGCCGTCGAGGACCTGCGGTTCTGGCGGGCGTCGGTGGTGGTGCTCGGGGCGCATCCGCGCGAGGCGGTGCTGCGCGACCTGGTCACCGGCCTGATCGGGCCGCCGCAGCGGGTCGACGACGTCTGGGTCTGGGACGTCCGCGCCCTGGTGGGTTGATCAGTCGACCTGGTCCCGACGTCGTTCCGGTGGTCCTCAGACCGAGCGGTCGGTGAGCGCTCGCACGTCCCAGACCCAGACGTCCAACTCCTGGCGACCCGGACCAACCAGCTCCTCGACCGTCCGCCGCAGCGGCTCGGCGTTCTGCTGTCGCAACGGCAGCACCAGGATCGCCGCCCGCCAGTGCCGCAGCTCGTCGGCGAATCGACGACGCTGCCGGTCGTCGAGCTTCGGCGTACGGCCGGTCGTCGCCACCTCCTCCAGCATCTGGCCCACCCCGCTGGGTCGGCCGCCGAACCGGCCGGCGTCACCGGTGTTGCCGTTGCGGGGGGCGAGGAAGTAACCGCCGGGGATCTTGAAGTCGAGGTTGGTGGCCGCCGCCCAGCGCATGCCGTGTGTGTTGCCCATGCTGGGCACCGGGATCGGCACCAGCGTCTGGTCGGGCCCGACGTACGCCCGCCAACGGTCGGCGGTGATGAAGTCCGGCACCGGTGGCCGGGAGACCATCCGCAGCGGCATCGGGGCGATCGGCAGCAGGGCGAACGCCAGGCCCGCCGCGGTGAGCGTCCGCACGGTACGCCGGTCGGCGGGACGCAACGCCCAGGCCCGTTCGACGGCGAGCGCGAGCAGCAGACCGACCACCACGCTGGTGATCAGACCGAACCGGGTCGGCACCACCGCGTCCAGCAGCGGCAGCTGGACCAGCAACTGCCACGGCCCGGTGACCAGCTCCCGATCCCACCAGGAGACCCGCTCCCCGAGCGAGAGGACGGCGAAGAGCACGCCCGTCGCCGCGAGCGCCCGGACGATCAGTTCCCGGCGCAGCCAGACCACGATGCCGATGGCGATCAGCGACAGGCTCCAGCCGAAGAAGGCGTTCTCCTCGGAGTAGTTCGGCGCGAGGTTGATGTTGGCGCGCTGGTTGCCGCCGAGGGTGGGCGAGCCCTGGGCGAAGAAGGCGGCGATGTCGTTGCCGTAGTCCTTCACCGCGTCGCTGAGCCCGTGGTAGGCCATCGGCCCGGCGAACTGCACGTACAGGGGGTACGCCAGCAGCGCCCCGGCCAGCAGTGCGCAGGTCACCACACCGGCGCCCAGGGGCCGCCAGGCGGCCCGCCAGCGGGCTGGCTCCTGCACGAGGACCGCCAGCAGGAAGATGCCGCACGCCAGCGCCGTGAAGAGCAGGATCTCCTCGTTGATGAACGCCTGCACCGCGACCAGCAGGGCGAGCAGCGCGCCGTCCCGGACCGGCCGGGTCGAGCGGGTGAGCACCAGCACCCGCCAGATGATGAACGGCAGCAGGAACTGGCTGATGATGTTCGGGTGCCAACTGGCGTGCGAGAGCATCGCGGGTGAGAAGCCGCAGAACCAGCCGCCGGCCGCCGCCGCGAGCGGGGTGCGCACCAGGTGGCGGGAGAGCATGAGGTACCAGGCCATGGCGGTGCCGGCGAGGCCGAGCGTCACCAGCACCACGAAGGAGACCGCCGGCCCGAACAACAGCGTCACCGGGACCATCGGGATGCCCAGCGCCAGCACGGCCGTGTTGGCCATCAGGTTGACGCCGTCGGGGTAGTTGAACTGCTCGGTGTAGAACGGGTACTCGCCGTGCAGCACCACGCGTACCGAGTGGGCGAGGAAGAACTGCACCTGGGCCGGGTCACCGGTGTAGAGCGAGGCCACCCGACCGGACGGGTCGAGCCAGATCCGGCTGGTCACCCAGAGCGCGGCGAGCAGGAACAGCCCGCCCACCGCCAGGTGCTGCCGGCGCCGCGTCCACCCACGCCACCACGCCCGCGACGGTACGGCCGCCGCGCTCTCCACGGACTCGTCCGGCGCGTCGGTCTCCGCCGGCGCCGGCACGACGGTCTCCGCCGGCGGCGCGGCCGCCTCAGCCGGAGCCGGCGCGGCGGTCTCGGCGGGGGTGGTGCGGGTGGGGGCGGTCGCGCGCGCCTCGGCCGGCGCGGCGGAGGCGCTGGTCAACGCGGCGGGGCCGGCGAACTGGCCGACCGGAGTGCGATAGCTCACCATCTCGCCGGAGCCGGCTGCCGACTCCGGGTGCGGCGCGGGCAGGGCGCGGGACTCGGCAGGCGTCACAGTCGGCGGAGTCTACCGGAGTAACCAAAACGCACTAAAGCCCCGGTGGCGTCCACTGTAGGTGGTCCGGCGGCGACCACCTGAGGTCCGGCACCGGACATCTCGTACTATGGCGCTTTCCGACAGCGACGGCGAGGCGATCGGGGGCGGGCCAGGTGACTCCAGGCCGTCGGTACGGCAGGACGCTCGCCGTCCTGCTGAGTGCGCTGTTGGCCAGCACGGCATGCGGTCCGGTCGCGGATCGCAAGCCACAGGACCTGCGGGTCGGGTACGACAGCCTGGATGGCACGCTGGCGGTGTGGCCGCCGCGCGGCGATCTCTCGGGCGACGGCACGGCGACGGCAGCGGTCACCGACGCCGTTCGTGACTGGCGGTCGCCGGCCGATGACCGCGCGCACCTACCCACGTCCGGCATCCTGTTCTCCGGCCGGGTCGATGGTGCCCCGACGGCGATCGTGGCCGCCGACGTGCCCGGCGAGAGCGCCTCCTGGCTGCTGCAACTCACCCGCGACGGCGATCGGTACGCGGTGACCCGTGCCACCGAGTACACCGACCCGGGTTATCTCGTCTACTCCGACGTACTGCCGGTGCAGACCGCCGGCGGCCGGCGCTACCTGATCTCCGCCCGGGTGCAGACCCTGGTCGGACCACAGGATCGGACGCTCACCGTCGCGGACGGCCTCAGCGCACCTGTCGACGTGCCGGCCTGCACGGCTGTCGCGGTGACCGCGACCCTCCGAACCACCGAGTCGTTGCCGCGCGGGCGGGCCGCCGACCGGCTGCTGGATCTGGGCACCGGCACCGTCGATCCGCGCTATCCCCTGGTCCGGGACGAGTCCGGCACGGGACGGCGGGCGCTGACCGGGCTGGACACCTGTGTGCTGGCCGGCGACCGGGGTCCGTTCGGCAGCATTCCGCGCCGGATCGGCGACCGGGACGCCCCGCGCTCGGTGCCGACGTCCTGGCCGATGGCGAAACTCACGGTCCGCTCGCTGGGCGAGGTCGCCCTCGGAGGTGGCGCGGCGGCGGAGTTGCAGCAGCTCAACTGGGATACCGACGCCGGCGCGATGACCGCCGTGATCTACCGACCGGCCGACGGCGGCGCACCCGTCGTCTCACCCGCGGACCGGGCCACCCCGCTGCAGGCGTACCAACTGCCCGTACCCGGTCAGCCGCTGGTGGTGCTCAGTTGGCGGGCCACCCGGGACAGCTCCCTGTCCGTCCCGCCGGGCACTCCGCTGCTGGTCGAGCGCCCCGGCCTGGCGGTCATCCCCAGCCCGTCCCGCTCCCAGACCTACAGCCTCGCCAACTCCGACAAGACCCACTACCGCTCGGTAAAACCCCGCTGACCCACCACCCCCCGTCCCCGCCGCCCACCCTGGCCCCCGCCCCCACCGCGGCGATCTTGCACTTTCTGCCCCGACAAATAGTCGCAAAGCGCGCCTTACGGCGACCGAAAGTGCAAGATCGGCGCGGCACGGGGCCGGGCAGCGCGGCACAGGGTGCGACGACGCGGCGGGCGGTCCCGGAGGGCCGCCCGCCGCTGGTGTCGCGAGGTGGTCAGTTCTGCGCGGCCGCGTCGCTGGGGGTGAGGCGGTCCGGGGTGGCGTCCAGGCCGGAGATCCAGCCGGTGACGTTGCGGGCCACGTCCTGGGCGGTCAGGCCCAGGTCGGCGAGGATCTGCGCGCGGGTGCCGTGCGGGTGCCAGTCGGCCGGTACGCCCAGGTCCTTGAGCGGCACCCGGACGTCGGCGTCGCGCATCGCCTGGCCGAGCGCGTCGCCCACCCCGCCGACCCGGACGCCGTCCTCGACGCTCACCACCAGCCGGTGACGGGCGGCCAGGTCGACCAGTTCCGCCGGGACCGGACGCACCCAGCGGGGGTCGACGACGGTGACCCCGTAACCCTGCTCGGCGACCCGGGCGGCGACCTCCATGCCCAACTGGCCGAAGGAGCCGACGGCGACGAGCAGCACGTCGGTACGGGCGGACTCGGCCAGCACGTCGACAGTGCCGACCCGACGCAGCGCCGGCAGGTCCGCGGCGACCGCGCCGGTCGGGAAACGCACCACGGTCGGGCCGTCGTCGACGGCGAGCGCCTCACGCAGCTCCTCGCGGAGCGTGGCGGCGTCCCGGGGAGCGGCGATCCGCAGGCCGGGCACCACCCCGAAGACGGACATGTCCCAGATGCCGTAGTGGCTGGGGCCGTCCGGGCCGGTGATGCCCGCCCGGTCCAGCACGAAGGTCACCGGCAGCTTGTGCATCGCCACGTCCAGCAGAACCTGGTCGAAGGCGCGGTTGAGGAAGGTGGCGTAGACCGCGACCACCGGGTGGAGGCCGCCGAGGGCCAGCCCGGCCGCCGAGGTGGCGGCGTGCTGCTCGGCGATGCCCACGTCGTACACCCGCTCGGGGTACTTGCGGGCCAGCTTGGCGATGCCGGTCGGCTCGGCCATGGCGGCGGTGATGCCCACCACGTCCGGGCGCTCGTCGGCGATGGCCAGCAGCTCGTCGGCGAAGACGTGCGTCCACTTCACCGACGGCGCGGCCAGCAGCGCGCCGGTCTCGACGTCGAAGGCGCTGCCGGGGCCGTGCAGGCAGTCGGCCTCGTCCTCCTCGGCCGGGCGGTAGCCGTAGCCCTTGCGGGTGACCGCGTGCACGATCACCGGGCCGCCGAAGTTCTTGGCCGCGCGCAGCGCCGCCTCGACCGCCGCCACGTCGTGCCCGTCCACCGGACCCACGTACTTGATGCCGAGGTCCTCGAACATGGCCTGCGGGGCGACCGCGTCCTTGATGCCCTTCTTGACCGCGTGCAGCACCTCGTACATCGGCTTGCCGACCAGCGGCGTGGAGCCGAGGGCGTCCTTGACCGTGTCGAGGACCTTCTCGTAGCCGGGGTTGAGCCGCAGCGAGGAGAGGTGGTCGGCCAGCCCGCCGATGGTCGGCGAGTAGGAACGGCCGTTGTCGTTGACCACGATCACGAGGGAGTTGCCGGCGGTGGCGATGTTGTTCAGCGCCTCCCAGCACATGCCGCCGGTCAGCGCGCCGTCGCCGACCACGGCCACGACGCTGCGGGCCTCGCCCCGCAGGGCGTACGCCTTGGCCAGGCCGTCGGCGTAGGACAGCGCGGTGGAGGCGTGCGAGTTCTCGATGAGGTCGTGCTCGCTCTCCGCCTGGCTGGGGTAGCCGGAGAGGCCACCGCGCTGGCGGAGCTTGTCGAAGCCGGCCTGGCGGCCGGTGAGGATCTTGTGCACGTACGACTGGTGACCGGTGTCGAACAGGAGCCGGTCGCGGGGGGAGTCGAAGACGCGGTGCATGGCCAGCGTCAGCTCGACCACACCGAGGTTGGGCCCGACGTGCCCGCCGGTGCGGGAGACCTTGGCGATCAGGAAGTCACGGATCTCGGCGGCGAGGACGTCCAGTTCCTCACCGGACATCCGCTTGACGTCCTGCGGACCGCGGACCGTCCCCAGCAACCGGCCGTGGTTGGCCGTGTCCTCTTCAACACTCATGACCGGAGAGTCTATCGGCCGCCCGGCACTCCGCAGCCTGGGCCGAGTGGCCCGAGCCGCGCGGGTGGGCTGAGCGCCTGGTCAGAGCCGGATCCGCAGCCGCCGCCGGAGGACCGGAGTACGAGGATCGCCGGTCAGCGCTCGACCGGAGGCAGCAGCAGTCCGACGCACTCGACGTGCTGCGTCATCGGGAAGAGGTCGAAGCCCCGCAGCGCCGCCAGCCGCCAACCCAGTTCGGTGAAGGTGCGCACGTCCCGGGCGAAGGCCGCCGGGTCACAGGCCACGTACGCGACCGCCCGTGGGCCGGCGGCGACGACGTCCCGCACCACCTGGGCGCCCGCGCCGGAGCGCGGCGGGTCGAGCACCACCACGTCGACCGGGCCGGTGATCCGTCGACGGGTGAGCGCGGTCTCCACCCGGGCCGCCACCACCTCGACCTGGGGCAGGTCGGCCAGGTTGGCGCGGGCCGCGTCCACCCCGTCCCGGCTCGACTCGACAAGGGTGATCCGGGCAGCGCCGACCCGGCCGGCGAGGGCGGCGGCGAACAGCCCCGCGCCGCCGTAGAGGTCCCACGCGGTCTCGCCCGGCCGCGGGTCCAGCAGCTCCAGCACCGCCGTGCAGAGGGTGTCCGCCGCGGCCGGGTGCACCTGCCAGAACCCGGACGCGGGCAGCGCCCAGTCCCGGCCGGCGGCCACCTCGCGGACCTCGGTCGGGCCACTGACCGGGGTGGGCACCCCGTCGCGGACCGCGGTGACTGTCACGTCCCCGCCGGTGCTGGCGACGGTCTCCACCGCCTCGGCGGCCGTCCAGCGTTCGGCGAGCACCGGCAGCCGCTGGATGGCCGGGTGGGCGATCCGGCACCTGTCGATCGGCACCACCTCGTGCGAACGGTGTTTGAGCAGGCCGGCCCGGTCCGCGGCGTCCACGGCGTAGCGGACCCGGGAACGCCAGCCCAGCAGCCCGCCGGGCAGCGCCTCGACCCGGACGCCGAGTTGGTCCAGCTCGGCGTCGGTCAGCCCACCCAGGCGGGTCAACTGTTCGCGCACCACCGCGGTCTTCCAGGCCAGTTGCGCCTCCGGGGCGACGTGTTGCAGGTCGCAGCCGCCGCACGCACCCGGCTTCGCGTACGGGCAGGGCGGCTCGACCCGGTCCGGTGAGGCTTCCAGCACGCTCACCGCGTCGGCCCGGACGAACCCCCGGTGCACCTCGGTGACCTCCGCGATGACCCTTTCGCCGGGCAGCGCGTGCCGGACGAAGACCACCTGCCCGTCCACCCGGGCCACGCAGTGCCCGCCGGGGGCGACGGCGTCGACCGTCAGCTCGACCCGTTCCGCCTCGGCCAGGCCACGCTCAAGCACCGACGGCACCGACGGCACCGACGGCGGGTTGGCCGGGGTGGCGGGCTGGCGTACGCCGGGCTCAGTCACGGCCGGTCCCGACCGGGCCGCCGTCGATCGGGCGAGTCTCGGGCGCCGGGGCGGAGGCGACCGGCAGGCCCTCCGGCGGTACGGTGCCGCGCGGCCCGCGCGGCCCCCGCGCCGGGGTACGGGACAGCGTCGCGTCCAGCCGGTCCAGGTTCTTGCTCGCCGTCGAGGCGAGCTGCCACGGCACGCTGACCACCATCACCCCCGGTTCGAAGAGCAGCCGACCCTTGAGGCGCAGGGCGCTCTGGTTGTGCAACAGGTTCTCCCACCAGCGACCCACCACGTACTCCGGAATGAAGACGGTGACCACGTCCCGGGGCGACTTGCGGCGGGTGTTGGCGACGAAGTCCAGGATCGGCCGGGTGATCTCCCGGTACGGCGAGTCGATCACCGTGAGCGGAATGGCCATCTCCCGCCGCTCCCAGTCGGCCTGCAGGTCGCGGGTGTCCTTGTCGTCCACGTTGACGGTCACCGCGGTCAGCGTGTCCGGTCGGGTGGCCCGAGCGTAGGCGATGGCCCGCAGCGTCGGCTGGTGCAGTTTGCTGACCAGCACGATCGCGTGGTTACGGGCGGGCAGCACGGCCCGGCCCTCGTCCGGCGGGGTCAGCTCGGCCGCCACCCGGTCGTAGTGCCGGCGGATGGCCAGCATCAGCAGGTAGATCACCGCCATGGCGGCGATCGCGATCCAGGCGCCGAGCAGGAACTTGGTGATCAGCACGATCACCAGCACCGTGCCGGTCAGGCCCATGCCGAACGTGTTGATGGCCCGGGACCGGATCATCCGGCGCCGCGCCTCCGCGTCCCGCTCGGTGCGCAGGCGCCGGTTCCAGTGCCGGATCATGCCCGCCTGGGAGACCGTGAACGAGACGAAGACCCCGACGATGTAGAGCTGGATGAGCCGGGTCACCTCGGCCTGGAAGCCGACGATCAGCACGATCGCGAACAGGGCCAGGAAGGTGATGCCGTTGGAGAAGGCCAGCCGGTCGCCCCGGGTGTGGAACTGGCGGGGCAGGTAGCGGTCCTGGGCGAGGATCGAGCCGAGCACCGGGAAACCGTTGAACGCGGTGTTCGCCGCCAGGAAGAGGATGAGCGCGGTCATCCCGGCCACCACGTAGAGCAGGATCGAGCCGGAGCCGAAGACCGTCTCGCCGAGCTGGGTGGTGACCGTCTTCTGCACGTAGCCGTCCGGGCCGGCGACGATCTGGAGCGCCGGGTCCTCGACGAACTGCAGGTGCGTCAGTCGGGCCAGCCAGATGATCCCGACCAGCATGCTCACCGAGATCGCACCCAGCAGCAGCAGCGTGGTGGCGGCGTTGCGGCTCTTCGGGGCCTTGAACGCCGGCACGCCGTTGGAGATCGCCTCGACGCCGGTGAGCGCGGCGGCGCCCGAGCTGAACGTCCGCAGCAGCAGGAAGACGAGCGCGAAACCGGTCACACTGTGCTCGGCCTGGATGACCAGGTCGGCACTGGGCGCCCGGAGGTCGTCGCCCAGCACGAAGACCCGGAAGAGCCCGGTGAGCAGCATCCCGCCCATCACGATGACGAAGCCGTAGGTGGGGATGGCGAACGCGGTGCCGGACTCCCGCAGGCCGCGCAGGTTGACAGCGGTCAGCAGGACCACCGCGATCACCGCGATCAGGACCTTGTGGGTGGCCACGAACGGCACCACCGAGCCGAGGTTGGCCACCCCGGACGAGACCGACACCGCCACCGTGAGCACGTAGTCCACGAGCAGCGCGCTGGCCACCCCGACTCCGAACTTCGGACCCAGGTTGACCGTGGCCACCTCGTAGTCGCCGCCACCGGAGGGGTAGGCGTACACGTTCTGCCGGTAGCTCGCCACCACGGTGAGCATCACCACGACCACCGCGAGGGCGATCCACGGGGAGAAGAAGTACGCCGAGGTGCCGGCGATGGAGAGGGTCAGCAGGATCTCGTCGGGCGCGTACGCGACGCTGGACAGGGCGTCGGAGGCGAACACGGGTAGCGCGATGCGCTTCGGCAGGAGGGTGTGCTGAAGTCGGTCGGACCGGAACGGTCGACCGAGCAGAAGCCGCTTCAGCAGCGAGGTGGGACTGGCCACGAACGCCAAGAGTACGACCACCACCGTGGGAGCGCGGGGGTGGGCGAGCGTGGCCGCCGGGCACGACGGGGTACGGTCGGTCCCCGCTCCGCACCGGGACGTGGCAGGCTCGCACTCGTCAGGCCACCAGCAGACGGAGTGGTACGCACCTTGGGAGGGACAGCGTGCACGTCGTGATCATGGGATGTGGCCGGGTCGGGTCGACCCTCGCCCACAGCCTGGAATCCCGAGGGCACTCGGTGGCGGTGATCGACCAGGACGCCGACGCCTTCCGCCGACTCGGCCCCGACTTCGCCGGAATCACGGTGACCGGGGCCGGTTTCGACGGTGAGGTGCTGCGCCAGGCCGGCATCGAGCGCGCGGACGCCTTCGCGGCGGTGTCGAGCGGCGACAACTCCAACATCATCTCGGCTCGGCTGGCCCGCGAGACGTTCGGCGTGTCCCGGGTCGCCGCCCGCATCTACGACCAGCGCCGGGCGCAGGTCTACGAGCGGCTGGGCATCCCCACCGTGGCGACCGTGCGGTGGACGGCCGACCGGATGCTGCGGCATCTGGTGCCGGAGGGCAACGTGGAGATCTTCCGCGACCCCACAAGCACCGTGTCGATCGTCGAGGTGCCGGTGCACAAGGACTGGATCGGTCGGTCGGTACGCACCCTGGAGGACGCCTCCGGCGCGCGGGTGGCCTATCTGATCCGCTTCGGCATCGGCACGCTGGCCACCGGCTCTACCGTCGTGCAGGAGGGTGACCAGGTGTTCATGCTGGTCAGCGATGACATCGTGGCGACGGTCACGTCGGTGGCGGCGGCGCCGCCGGAAGGGGGGCACTGAGCCATGCGGGTCGCCATCGCGGGCGCGGGCAACGTGGGCCGTTCGATCGCCCAGGAGCTGATCGACAACGGCCACCAGGTGATGCTGATCGAACGCCAACCCAAGATGCTGCGCCCGGACCGGGTGCCGGAGGCCGAGTGGGTGCTCGCCGACGCGTGCGAGGTGGCCAGCCTGGAGGAGGCCAACATCGCCGGGTGCGACGTGGTGGTCGCGGCGACCGGTGACGACAAGACCAACCTGGTGCTGTCGCTGCTGGCCAAGACCGAGTTCGCGGTGCCTCGCGTGGTCGCCCGGGTCAACCGGGCCGAGAACGAGTGGCTGTTCACCGAGCAGTGGGGCGTGGACGTCGCGGTGAGTAAGCCGCGGGTGATGGCCGCGCTGGTCGAGGAGGCCGTCACCGTCGGCGACCTGGTCCGGCTGATGACCTTCCGGCAGGGCGAGGCGAACCTGGTCGAGATCACCCTGCCACCGACCGCGCCCTACGTCGGTCAGCCGATCCACGCCGTGCCGCTGCCCCGCGACTCCGCGCTGGTGGCGATCCTGCGCGGCAAGCGGGTCCTGGTGCCCAGCCCGGACGACCCGATCGAGGCCGGCGACGAGCTGGTCTTCGTCTGCACCGCCGAGGTGGAGGACCAGGTCCGCGCGGTGATCCTCGGACCGGACAGCGTCGAACGGACTCGCGGCTCGCGCTGAGCGGACGAGCGGGCGACCCGGGTAGCCAGGCGCTCGCTCAGGCGCCGGGCAGCGGGGTCGGCTGCGGCTCCCGGGTGACCCGGCGCACCGTCCAGACCGTGATCAGCAATAACAGCGCGTACGGCGGGTAGCCCAGCGCCAGCCGGGCCACGCCCAGGGCGGTGTCCTGGTGGGCCAGGTAGAGCCCGGCCTGCACGCCCACCTTGGCCAGCCACACCACGCCCCAGAGCACGGTCAGCTGGGTGAAGGTCCGCACCAGTTTCGGATCGTCGCGCCATTCCGAGCGGCCCTTGGCGACCAGCACCGACCAGATCCAGCCCACCAGCGGCTGCCGGATGACCGCCGAGACCAGCAGGGCGATGCCGTACCCGATGCCGTAGAGGATGCCGGGGAGATAGAAGTCGCGCTCGTCGCCGGTGCGCCAGGCGATGGCGGCGCCGATACCGACGCCGAACAGGCCGTTGACGGCGTGCCGGATCGGCCGTCGCTGGGCCAGCCGCAACCCGGCGATCAGTAGCGCGATCGCGACCGAGGCGATCACCGCCGGTCGCAGCTCACCGATGATGTTGGCGACCACGAAGACGACCACCGGGATGCTGGACTCCACCAACCCCCGCCAGCCGCCGAGCTGGTCGGCCATCTGCTCGGCGATCGTCGGCAGTGGCTCCTCTTCCGGCGGGCCGGTCTCCGGCTGTGCCGCCCGGTGCTGTCCCGTCGTCATCGCCGGCCTTCCGTCCGCAGCGCCGTCACTTCGGCGAGTCCAGCTCGTAATAGGGGTTGTAGATGACCTTGCGGTCGTCGCGCACCGCCACCCGGCCCCGGGCGGTCAGGTGCCGGCCCGGCTCGATCCCGGCGATGTGCCGTCGACCCAACCAGACCAGGGTGACCACGTCGGTGCCGTCGTACAGGTCGGCTTCCAGGGTGGGCAGGTTGGTGCGCGGCGTGTAGACCACCGTGCGCAGCCGACCAGCGACCGAGACCAGCTGGCCCCGCGAGCACTGCTGGGCGGGGATCCCGCCGCACTGGGCGCTCTCCCGACGCAGCTCCTGCGCGTCGATCTCGGCCTCGCTGGCGGTGAACCGTTGCAGGATGCGCCGCAGCGACACCCGGCCCTCGTCGGTCGTCATGACCTCCGCGTCACCCTCTCCACGCTCGCCGTCCCCGGCCGGCCCCGGCGGCGCCGGAACCGTGCCGCCAGCGTACGCCGACGGGGCTGGTTCCGGCGGGCCGGTGGACGCGGGTCAGACCTGGCGCGGCTCGGCGGCGGCGTCGCCCGCCTCGGCGTCGGTCTGGTCGGAGATCTCCCGGGGTAGCCGCAGCGGCAGTGGCTCGCGGACCGGCTTGGCCTCCTGGCCGCGGTCGACCACCAGGCCGTCCAGGCACTCGACGAGCGGCCCGGCCGCGGCCGGGTCGATGGCCACCGGCCCCTGGAACACGCCGCGGACCATCCAGCGCGGCCCGTCGACGCCGACGAACCGCAGATTCGTCGGGCCGTCCGGGGTGGGCACCTGGGCGTGCAGCTCCGGGCCGTACTCGCCGTCGACCTCCTGCGCGCTCGCCCCGTCGCGGAGCAGCGACTGGCGGATCTCCTCGCGCACCTCGTCCCAGATCCCCTCGGACCGGGGGGCGGCGAAGACACCCAGCTGGAGCGCGTTGTCGCCATGCACCAGCACGACCTGCTGGATCACGCCCTGCGGGTCGGCCTGCACCCGCACCTCGACCTCGGCGATCGCCGGGATGTGCAGGCTGCCCAGGTCGAGCCGCTGCACGTCGGCGTAGCTCTCGGAGATGTCGTACGGGCCGCGCTCCAGCGTCGGCGCCGCATCGCCCTGGTCCGGGACCTCGACGGCCTGATCGTCACGGGTGTGCCGTTCGGCATCGGCCCGCTTTCGGGAGAAGATCACTGCGCTCGCCCTCCGCTGTTCACACTCACCCTGCCACCTCTTCCGTCTGCCCGCGGCCCGGCTCGTCTGGCCGCGGCTCGACCCGGTCCTGGCCCGCCGGAGACGGCACCAGCCCGGCGTGACCACCGGTGGACCCGTGCCCGCCGGTCCCGCGCCGGGACGCGGGCAGCTCGACCACCGGCTCGAACCTCGCCCGCGCGACCTGTTGGACCACGAGCTGCGCGATGCGGTCGCCACGGGAGATCTTCGCCGGCAGATCCCGATCATGGTTGATCAGGTTGACCAGGATCTCACCCCGGTAGCCGGCGTCGACCGTACCGGGCGCGTTGAGCACCGTCACGCCGAGCCTGGCCGCCAGACCGGACCGGGGATGAACCAGACCCACGTACCCCTCCGGCAGCGCGATGGCGACGCCGGTGGGCACCAGGGCACGGCCGCCGGGCGGCAGCTCCACGTCCGCGGCCGCCACGAGGTCGGCCCCGGCGTCGCCGGGATGGGCGTACGTGGGCAACGGCAGCTCGGAGTCGAGCAGCTGCACGGGCACGGGTACGACGTCGGTCACGGGTCCCCTCTTCCGTCCGGTTCGCGGGCTGACCCTGCCATCCTGCCGGTTCGTCGAGCCGCCGTGCGCCGTACCCTCGCAGGAGTGAGCATGTCGCCCTCTCCGTCCGCCGACCAGCCGCCGGTCGACGCCCGCACGGCGTACGACGAACGGCTGGATCTGCCCTGGTGGCTGTGGCTGGCCGGGCTGGTGGCAGCCGCCTTGTTGGCCGTCGAGATCTGGATGGGCGCCGACGGCGTCCGGGCCTGGCTGCCGTTCGCCGTGCTGCTGCCGCTCACCGCCGCCGGGTTGTGGTGGCTGGGCCGGATCCGGGTGCGGGTCGCCGACTCGGAGCTGCGGGTGGACGACGCCCGCCTGCCGGTGCGTTTCGTGGCCGACGTGGTCCCGCTGGACGCCGCCGGTCGCCGTGAGGTGCTGGGCGTCGGCGCGGACCCGCTCGCCTTCGTCGTACAGCGACCGTGGATCGGCGGGGCCGTGCAGGTGGTGCTCGACGACCCGGCCGACCCGACCCCGTTCTGGGTGGTGAGCACGCGGCACCCGGTCGAGCTGGCCGAGGCGGTGCTGGCCGCGCGGGACGCGCTCGCGGTGATCGGTCCGACAGCGGAGGAGCCCGGCTGATCCGGCGCCACGGGCCGCTCAGGTGCCGGTCGGCGGACCCGGCAGGGCCTGCGGTGGCGCGGGCCGGGCGATGCCCCGCCGGCGCAGGTCCACCTGAAGCTGCTCGGCCATCTGCTGGGTGGCCCGCCGGTTGAGGAAGCTGGCCACCGCGGCGCCGGTCAGGAACGGCCCGAGTGTGGTGAGGTTGCGACCGAAGCGCCGCAGCAGCATGTCCCGCAGCTCCTTGCGGGCGGCGGTGCCGAGCACCGCACCCACTCCCACGCCGGGGACCATCGGGTTGACCCCGCGCTGGGTGGCCCAGGAGTGCACCAGGGCGACCGCCCGCTGACTGCCGGCGTCCGGCAGCGCCACACCGTGGATCTCGTGTAGCTCGCCGACCAGCTTCAGCTCCACCGCGACCACGGCCACCGTCTCGGCGGCGAGCAGCACCGGAGCGGAGAGCAGGGTCGGTGCGACAGTCCACTCGACGGCGGCGACTCCCCCACCGGCCGCGCCGATCGCGGCGGTGGTCCGCGACGCGTTGCGGATGAGCCGGTCGGCCAGGGCGGCGTCGTCCAGGCCGGGAAAGTGCTGGCGCAGGGTGTCCAGGTTTCGCACCGGTATGTGCGGGGCGACGTCCGCGACCGCGTCGACCATCCAGCGCATCGCGGCACGTGGCTTGAACAGGTCGGAGACGCCCCGGGCACGGGCCTGCCCGACCATCCGGGTCAGTAGTTGACGGCGACGGGCCGGCTCGATGTCGTCCGCGGTCAACGCCGCGACGGTCGCGCCGAGGTCGTCCGAGCCGCCGTCGGTGGCGCCGAGGTTGCCAGTGCCGCCGTCGGTGGCGCTGGGGTGGTCAGTGCCGCCGTCGGTGCTGCCGCCTCGATCGCTCATCGGACCTCCCGGTGCTGTGGCTACCCGCTACGAGTCAAGCAGGTACCCACCTCGGCCGCATGCCTACACCGGCAGCGGCGGCCCCGTTCCGGAGGCCGCCGCTGGTGTCGTGGTTGTCAGACGCACTCGCGGCAGATCAGCTCGCCGTTACGCTCGACCGCCAGCTGGCTACGGTGGTGGACCAGGAAGCAGCGGGCGCACCGGAACTCGTCCTGCTGCATCGGAAGCACCTTGACCGTGAGCTCCTCGTCGGCCAGATCGGCACCGGGCAGCTCGAAGCTCTCGGCCACCTCGGCCTCGTCGACGTCCACCGCGCCCGACTGTGAGTCGACGCGCCGTGCTTTGAGCTCTTCCAGGCTGTCCTCGCCGAGGTCGACCTCGTCGCGACGCGGGGCGTCGTAGTCGGTGGCCATCGGTTTCACTCTCCCATATCGATGTTGTCGCTTCCGGTTGTAACGCCGGACGACGCTGTTTCGGTTCCGCTGGCCGGCCACCACTTGTGTCGGGCACCCGACCCGAGGACCGAACGGGTCGAGCTCGCTGGGGCGACTCCCCTGCGAGCGCGGAACCTTACCCCCCCTTGGGCGAGGCATGTATACCGCCCTTGCGGCTGAGATGTACGCCCCTGCGCGCCAAGTTGTTCCCAATGTGATTCAGGCGACACGAAGATAGGGGTATTAGTACCCGGTCTGCGGTCGGCGCGCCGGCATGTCGGGCTGTTTCCACGCGACGGCCGGACAACCGTTAACCTCAGCGGCGTATTCGACGGCCGGCGGCCCGAGCGATCGCTCCTGGCCGTCACCACCCACTGGAGTCCGGGGAGGCTCTGATGAGTTTTGCGCGCGTGCGGGCACTCGTCGTCGTCGGCCTGCTGGCGATCATCGCCCTGGTCTTCGTCGTCGTGGCCGTGGTCCGCGACAGCCAGGGCGACGCGGGCACCGCGGCGGGATGCCCGGATGGCTGGCCGCTGGCGGATCTGACCCTGCGCGAGCGCAAGGACGTCAAGATCAACGTGTTCAACGCCACCGACCGGCCCGGCCTCGCCCACACCGTCAGCGACGAGTTCCGCAACCGCCAGTTCCAGGTCACCAAGACCGGGGACGAGAAGAAGCAGGTCGACAACGTCGCGGTGCTGCGGTACGGCCCGAACGGCGTCGGTTCCGCGCACCTGCTCGAGGCGTACTTCCTCAACGAGGCCAAGCGGGACTACCAGGAGAAGCGCACCGACGACACCGTGGACGTGGTGCTGGGCAACAACTTCCAGCAGCTCGCCACCACGACCGAGGTCAACCAGTCCCTCGGCGACTCGGGGCCACCGAAGGCGCCCGCGGGCTCCTGCCCGTCCCCGGCCGCCAAGTGACGGCGTAGCCACGCCGCGCGCCGTCGGATCGACAGGTCACGGTCCGCCGGCGGCGTCCAGCTCGGCGAGCCGGTCGTGCAGCGACGGGAAGAGCGCCGGCGGGGCCGCGACCACCAGGTCCGGCCCCGGCGGCCGACCGGCCAGGCCGGCGACCCGCACACCCGCCTCGGCGGCCACCAGCCCACCCGCGGCCAGGTCCCAGGCCGCGAGGCCCTTCTCGAAGTACGCGTCGAGCCGGCCCTCCGCGACCAGGCAGAGGTCCAGCGCGGCGGCGCCCAGCCGGCGGATGTCCCGGACGTGCGCGATCAACCCGGCCACCACCTGGGCCTGGTGCGCACGACGACGGGCGTCGTAGCCGAACCCGGTACCGACCAGCGCCTGACCCAGGTCCACCTCGGCGGAGCAGCGCAGCCGGACGCCGTCCCGCCAGGCGCCGCCCCCGGCCGTGGCCGTCCACTCCTCGCCGGTGCTCACGTTGCGCACCACGCCGGCGACCACCACCCCGTGCACCTCGGCGGCCAGCGACACCGCGCTGTACGGCAGCCCGTAGAGGTAGTTCACGGTGCCGTCGATCGGGTCGACGATCCACCGCACCCCGCCCGGCGCGACCGGCCCGGTGTCCCCGCTGCCGTACTCCTCGCCGAGTACCGCGTCGTCCGGCCGCGCCCGCTTCAGCGCGTCGAGCACCTGCCGTTCGACCGCCCGATCGGCGGCGGTGACCACGTCGGTGACCGTACTCTTGGTCGCGGCCACGGAAACTCCCTCGGCGCGCATCCGGTACGCGGTGGCCGCCGCGTCCCGCGCCACGTCGAGCGCGATCGCCAAAAGATCCCGAGGTGACGGTGCCGAACTGTGCATCCCAACGCCCCCTTCCCGCACGACCGGGGTGTTCCGGGCCACGCGCGGGTATCATCCTTACAAAGTCCAGATCAGCGTCGAATCAGCGGTCCCACCGTCGTTACGCAGTGCGGCGCAGGATGATCGCCGCAGACGGCGTTACAATTCACCCCTGCCCACGCGCCACGGACCGCCGACCACCGGCCGGCCCGGGACGCGAGGGTCCCTCAACCACATCGCCCGGCCCGGTTGCCCCATGCTGTGCCGGACGACCCGGCCGTGCCCGCTCTTCGCCTCCGGAAGGTCATTCGTGACAGAACCCCGCCAGACCGGCGCCGACGTTCGCTCGCTCACCGACACCCTGATCGCCCACGCGCAGAGCGCCGGTGGTCAGCTGACGTCGGCCCAGCTCGCGCGCACCGTCGAGTCCGCCGAGGTGACTCCGGCCCAGGCCAAGAAGATCCTGCGGGCGCTCTCCGAGGCGGGAGTGACCGTAGTGGTGGACGGCTCGGCGAGCACCCGCCGCCGGGTCGCCGCGGCCCGGTCGACCACGCCGGCGTCCCGGGCCACCACCGCCAAGACCACCAAGAAGGCCGCCGCGCCGGCCCCGAAGCAGGCGCCAGCCGGCGACGACGCGCCGGCGACGCCGGCCCCACGCAAGGCGACCGCGAGCAAGGCCACCGGCGCCTCCGCCGCGGCGGCTCCGGCGAAGGCGACCAAGTCGACCCGAGCCACCAAGGCGACGGTGGCCGCGGCCGCCGGTGCCAAACCGACGAAGGCCGCCGGCAAGGCAAAGGGCGAGGGCGCCGACGGCGAGATCGACCCGGAGGAACTGGCCGCCGCGATCGAGGACGTGGTGGTCGAGGAGCCGGCCGAGCTGGCCCAGGCCGCCGAGACCGACGCCGCCGCCTCGGCGACCGACAACGACTTCGAGTGGGACGACGAGGAGTCCGAGGCGCTCAAGCAGGCCCGGCGGGACGCCGAGCTGACCGCCTCGGCCGACTCGGTCCGCGCGTACCTGAAGCAGATCGGCAAGGTTCCGCTGCTCAACGCCGAGCAGGAGGTGGAGCTGGCCAAGCGGATCGAGGCCGGGCTCTACGCCGCCGAGCGGCTGCGCGCCGCCGACGAGGGCGAAGAGAAGCTCGTCCGGGACATGGTCCGTGACCTGGGCTGGATCTCCCGTGACGGCGAGCGCGCC
This sequence comes from Micromonospora sp. NPDC048905, assembly GCF_040649655.1. Classification (NCBI taxonomy): domain Bacteria; kingdom Bacillati; phylum Actinomycetota; class Actinomycetes; order Micromonosporales; family Micromonosporaceae; genus Micromonospora; species Micromonospora sp. NPDC048905. The sequence continues at coordinate 875,097 of NZ_JBEZFV010000001.1, forward strand.
AAGAACCACCTCCTGGAGGCGAACCTCCGACTGGTGGTGTCGCTGGCCAAGAGGTACACGGGTCGCGGCATGGCCTTCCTCGACCTGATCCAGGAGGGCAACCTCGGCCTGATCCGCGCGGTGGAGAAGTTCGACTACACCAAGGGCTACAAGTTCTCCACGTACGCCACCTGGTGGATCCGGCAGGCGATCACCCGCGCGATGGCCGACCAGGCCCGCACCATCCGCATCCCGGTGCACATGGTCGAGGTCATCAACAAGCTCGGCCGCATACAGCGCGAGCTGCTCCAGGATCTGGGTCGCGAGCCCACTCCGGAGGAGCTGGCCAAGGAGATGGACATCACACCCGAGAAGGTGCTGGAGATCCAGCAGTACGCTCGGGAGCCCATCTCCCTGGACCAGACCATCGGTGACGAGGGCGACAGCCAGCTCGGTGACTTCATCGAGGATTCCGAGGCCGTGGTCGCGGTCGACGCGGTCTCGTTCTCGCTCCTGCAGGACCAGCTCCAGCAGGTGCTGCAGACGCTCTCCGAGCGTGAGGCGGGTGTGGTACGCCTCCGCTTCGGCCTGACCGACGGCCAGCCCCGGACGCTTGACGAGATCGGCCAGGTCTACGGGGTGACCCGGGAGCGGATCCGGCAGATCGAGTCCAAGACGATGTCCAAGCTGCGTCACCCGTCCCGGTCGCAGGTCCTCCGGGATTACCTGGACTGAGCCGGTTTCGTCAACCGAACGTGTCGTTTTGACCACCTGGTGTGCAACACGAGATGGTGATCGTCCGGATGCACGAATGTGATCGTTGACGTGGCACCCTGGGTGCACGGCACACTGTCCCTGCCAGGTGTGACCTCGGTCCCCCGCGGGCACACAGGGAAGGCAGTGCCTAGCAAGGGTGTTGCACCATAGGTGAGCAACGACCGAAGAGATTGTTCATCGGTGACGACCAGAGGAGGAAGGCGATGACCCCGACCCTCACGCCGCCGCCCGTGACGGCGGCTCCCCCAGCCGCCGATGAACGGTGCGACCGCTGCAATGCTGCCGGGAAGCTCCGGATCACCCTCACGGGTGGGAGCGAGTTGGTGTTCTGCGGGCACCATGCGAACAAGTACGCGGAGGATCTCGTGAAGATCACCGAGCGGTTCGCGACGGAGCCCGATTTCAGCTGGCGTGGCGCCGATCTGATGGCGAACTAAATCCGCTAACCGACATAGCCGACCGGAGGTCCCCCGAGGGGACCTCCGGTCGGCTTTTTCTGTCCGAACCGCCACGCCCGCCCCACGCCGAACGCGCCCCCGCAACCCGCAACCCGCGCCCCGTGCGCCGCACCCCGTGCCCCGTGCCCCGTGCCCCGCACCCCGCGTGCCGCACCCCGTGCGCTGCACCCCGTGCGCTGCACCCCGTGCGCTGCACCCCGCGTCCCGCACCCCGCGTCGTCCCGCACCCCGCGTCCCGCACCCCGCGTGCCGCACCCCGCGGTGCCGCACCCTGCGCCGCACCCCCGTGCGCCCACCCCGAGCGCCGCACCCCGTGCGCCCACCCCGGGCGCCGCACCCCGTACGCCGCGCCCCGGCAACTTCTCCGATGTTGCTGTCTCCGACGCCACCGAGACAGCAACATCCCTGATCCTGCAGTGATCTTGACGACGACCACCGCCCTCGGGACACCGGGAGCGAGATCCAAGCGCCACCGGCCGACCAAGGTCACGCTCGAACCAGGATGTAGTGGCCTCACCAACCCACCGACACCACTACATCGTGGATCTAGCGCGATCTTGAGGATCGGGGCGCGCCCGCGGAGGGCATGTGCGGCCGTCCGGGCAGGCAAGCCTCGACACCACCCCAGACCCCCGTGATCCACTCGGTTTCACGGAAGTCGCGCTTTCCCCCCGGCTCGAACACCGCGTTTTCAAGGAAGCCGAGTGGATCACGCCGCCACGCCGCCACGCCGCCACTCCGCCACGCCGCCACTCCGCCAGGCCGCCACGCCGCCACGCCGCCACGCCGCCAGGGCGCCAGGCCGCCAGGCCGCCAGGCCGCCACGTCGCCAGGCCGCCACGTCGCCAGGCCGCCACGTCGCCAGGGCGCCACCCGGCTGGTGTGGTGGGGCCGGGCGGGTGGATCTGTACGGGGGGGCCGTTCCTCGGCGGGTCTAGAGGGTCTGGACGGTGGCGATGCGTTCCTCCAGCTGCTCGATGGTGGCCTGCGCGCTCGGCGGCCCGCCGCACAGCCGACGCAACTCGGCATGGATCTTGCCGTGCGGCTGGCCGGTGCGGTGGTGTCGGGCGGCCACCAGAGCGTTCAGTTGGCGCCGGAGCGCCACGCGACGCTGGGCGGCACTCAGAGGTGCCGGTGGTGCCACGGTGGGCGCAGCGGCCGGCTGAGAGGCCGCGTCGGCGGTACGGCGGCGTTGGGCGGCAAGTTGGGCGGCCTGCCGCTTGGTCAGCAGCAGGGACACCTGGTCGGCGGTGAGCAGGCCGGGCAGGCCGAGGTATTCCTCCTCCTCGGGGGTGCCGGCCTGTGCCGCGGTGCCGAACGACGCCCCGTCGAAGATCACCTGGTCCAGCTCGGCGGTGGCCGACAGCGCGGCGAACCGCTTCTCCAGCTCGCCGCTGGCCTGGTCGTCGCGCTGCGCGCGTTCCAGCAGGTCGTCGTCGAAACCGTCGGATTCCTTGGGTTTGCCGAGCACGTGGTCCCGCTCGGTCTCCATCTCGCTGGCCAGGCCGAGCAGGTGCGGCACGCTGGGCAGGAACACCGACGCGGTCTCCCCGGGGCGGCGGGCCCGGACGAACCGGCCGATCGCCTGGGCGAAGTAGAGCGGCGTGCTGGCGCTGGTGGCGTAGACCCCGACCGCGAGTCGGGGGATGTCCACCCCCTCGGACACCATCCGCACCGCGACCAGCCAGCGCTGGTCGGACGCCGCGAACGTCGCGATCCGGGCGGATGCGCCCTGGTCGTCGGAGAGCACCACGGCGGCCTTCTCGCCGGTCACCTGCTCGATCAACTTGGCGTACGAGCGGGCGGTCTGCTGGTCGGTGGCGATGATCAGACCACCGGCGTCGGCCATCCCCGCGTTACGGAGCACGGTGAGTCGGGCGTCGGCGGCCCGCAGCACCTGCGGCATCCAGTCCCCGGCCGGGTCCAGGGCGGTACGCCAGGCCTGCGCCACCAGATCCTGCGTCATGGGCTCACCGAGGCGGGCGGCCAACTCCTCCCCCGCGTTGGTCCGCCACCGGGTCTCCCCGGAGTACGCCAGGAAGAGCACCGGCCGGACCACGCCGTCGCGCAGCGCGTCGGAGTAGCCGTACACGGAGTCGGCGCGGGAGCGCATGAGCCCGTCCCCGCCCCGCTCGTAGCTGACGAACGGGATCGGGTTGTCGTCGGAGCGGAACGGCGTCCCGGTCAGCATCAGCCGGCGTACGGCGGGTTCGAAGGCGTTCTTCACGCCGTCGCCCCAGGACCGGGAGTCCCCCGCGTGGTGGATCTCGTCGAGGATGACCAGGGTGCGCCGGGTCATGGTGCGCCGGCGGTGCACCTGCGGGGCCATTCCGACCTGGGCGTAGGTGACCACCGCGCCGTGGAAGTCGGCCGCGGAGTGCAGGTCGGCGTTGCGGAAGGCGGCGTCGAGTTGGATGCCCACCCGGGCCGCGGCGTCGGACCACTGGTTCTTCAGGTGCTCGGTCGGGGCGACCACGGTGACCGCCTCGATGGTGCCGTCGGCGAGCAGTTCGGCCGCGATCCGCAGGGCGAAGGTGGTCTTGCCGGCACCTGGCGTGGCGACCGCGGTGAAGTCGTCGGTACGCCGACGCAGGTATTCCACCAGGGCCTTACGCTGCCAGGAGCGTAGTGCCGGGAACGTCTCGAGCACCGGCGTCCGGGCTGCCACGCGAAGCTCCTCTCCGACCGCACGAACGCGGATCCGGGGCGAGGGCCACGAGTCCCGCCGCCCATGAAAACGCCTCCGCGCAGTAGCTGCCGCGAAGGCCGACTCAGCATAACCAGCACGGGCCCCACGGCCCAGGCGACGCCACGCTGGTCACAATCCCGCACTCACCCGAACAGCGGCCGGGCCGTTCACCACTCCCGGTCGGTACGCGGATCCGCCCCACCGGTGCGCGGTGGGCGCAGCGTCGCCACCGGGGCGGACCAGCGTCGGCGCAGTGCGATCAGGCGCAGCCCGAAGACCAGGACGGCGGCCGCGGTGAGCGACGCGGGCGCGGTCTGCCCGGTGACGTACAGCAGCACCACCGTGACCGACCCGGCCAGCGCGGCCAGCGCGTAGATCTCCCGGCGCAGCACGACCGGGATCTCGGCGGTGAGCAGGTCGCGGGCGAGCCCGCCGCCGATCGCGGTGAGCATGCCGATGAGGCAGGCGCCGACGGCCGGCACCCGGGCGTCGAGCGCCTTGAGCGTGCCGGTGACGGTGAACAGCGCGAGGCCCGCCGCGTCCAGCACCAGCACGGTGGTGCGCAGTCGGGCCAGTTGTGGGTGCAACCAGAAGGTGGCCAGCGCGGTGATCGCGGCGGTGGCCACGTACCGCCAGTCGGCGAAGGCCAGCGGCGGCGCCTCGTCGATGACCAGGTCCCGGAAGATCCCACCGCCGAGGGCGGCCACGAACCCGACGAACGCGACGCCGAAGAGGTCCAGCCGTTTGGCCACCGCCGCCGACGCCCCGGACGCGGCGAACACCGCGACGCCGGTCAGGTCGGCGAGGAGCAGGGCGGTGGAGGTGGTCACCGCCGCAGGCTACGTCGCCGGCCGGAGCGCCGGCCGAGGTTCACTCGCGGTACGAGTCGTAGATCTCCTTGCACTTCGGGCAGACCGGCGAACCCGGCTTGGCGGCCTTGGTGACCGGGAAGGTCTCGCCGCAGAGCGCGACGACGAAGGTGCCCATGACGGCACTCTCGGCGATCTTCTCCTTGCGGACGTAGTGGAACATCTCGGGACCGGTGTCGGCGTCCTTCAGCTCGGGACGCTCGAGAACCTCTGTGCTCACGTCTGCACCTCCAACCGACAAGTTTGGCAGGTCATCACGGCCGGGTCCACCTGAGGCCGGCGGGAGCCCGACCCCGTACGGTGCCCGGGTGACTGACTTTCACCTCAGCTACGGCACCGAGGTCGCCGACGCCCTGCGCGACGGCCGGCCCGTCGTCGCACTGGAGAGCACCATCGTCTCGCACGGGCTGCCCCGCCCGGAGAACCTACGGGTGGCCAGGGAAATCGAGCGGGCGGTCCGGGACGCCGGGGCCGTTCCCGCGACGATCGGCATGATCGGCGGCAAGCTGGTGGTCGGCCTGGACGACGCACAGCTGACCCGACTGGCGACGGTCGATGGAGTGACGAAACTCTCCGTCCGCGACCTCGCGGTGGCGGCGGCGAGCGGCGTGGACGGCGCCACCACGGTTGCCGCGACAAGCGCCGTGGCCGCCGCGGCCGGCATCGGGGTGTTCGCCACCGGCGGGTTGGGTGGGGTGCACCGGGAGGCCGCGCACACCTTCGACGAGTCGGCCGACCTGGTCACCCTGGCCCAGACCCCGATCGTGGTGGTCTGCGCCGGCGTCAAGTCGATCCTCGACGTGGGCGCGACGCTGGAGCGCCTGGAGACCCTCGGGGTCGCCGTGCTCGGTTACCGCACCCGCCGGTTCCCCGGCTTCTACCGCACCGACGCCGGCTTCGACCTGGACTGGTCGGTGGACTCCCCCGAGCAGGTCGCCGACGTACTCGCCGCCCGGGACGCGCACGCGTTGCACACCGGCGGGCTGCTCGTCGCCAACCCGTTGCCGGTCGACGAACAGCTCGACCCGGAGCTGCACGACCGGACGCTCGCCGACGGTCTGGCCCTGCTGGAGCGGGACGGGATCACCGGAAAGGCCGTCACCCCGTACCTGCTGGCGCACTTCCACTCGGCCACCGAGGGCGCGAGCCTCACCGTGAACGTCCGGATCATTCTGCGCAACGCCGATCTGGCCGCGCGGATCGCGGTCGCCGCGGCGGCCCGCGACACCGCCGCCGCGGTATGACCCGACCGGCCCGGGTGATCGTCGTCGGGGACGTGATCACCGATGTGGTCGCGGTGCTGAACGGGCCGCTCGCGGCCGGCTCGGACACCGGAGCCGAGATCAGTATCGGCGGCGGGGGCCAGGCGGCCAACACCGCCGCCTGGGTCGCCGCTCAGCGGGTGGACGTCACGCTCGTCGCCGCCGTCGGGAACGACGACGCCGGGCGGGACCGGGTCGCCGAGTTGGAACGGGCGGGTGTCGACTGCGCGATCGAGCGGGTCGAGGACGTGCCGACCGGCACGGTGATCGTGTTGGCGACCGACGACGAGCGCACCATGGTCAACCAGCGGGGTGCGAACCTGCGGCTGAGCGCCGCGCACGTCGAGCGGGCCCTCGCGGCGGTGCCCGACGCCGGGCATCTGCACCTGTCCGCGTACACCCTCCTGGACGCCGGGTCGCGCGACGCCGGGCTGCGGGCGTTGGCCGCCGCCCGCGAGCGCGGGCTCACCACGAGCGTCGACGCGGCCTCCGCGGCGCCGCTGCGGCGGGTGGGCGCGGCGGCGTTCCTGAGTTGGGTACGCGACGTCGACCTGCTGCTGGTCAACGCGGACGAGGCCACGGTGCTGGCCGGCGGCCTGGACCCGGCGGCGCAGGGGCGGGCACTGTCGGCGACGGCCTGGCGGGTGGTGGTGAAGCGCGGCGCGGCCGGCGCGGTCTGGGTCGACCGCAGCGCGGCGGTCTGGGTGGCGCCCGCCCGGCGGGTGGCGGTACGGGACGTCACGGGGGCGGGCGACGCCTTCGCGGCCGGCCTGCTCACCGCCTGGCTCGCCGGCGCCGCCCCGACCGCGGCGCTGACCCGCGCCACCGACCTGGGCGCGCTGGCCGTCTCGACGGTCGGCGCACGGCCACAGCCGTAGAGGCTGGCGCACTGCACTGCCCGCAGCAGTAGCGGTCGCGGCGCACGGCCGCAGCCGTGAGTGTCGAACCCTGGCCCGTTCGCGGGTCAGGGTTCGACGTCGATGACCTTGTGGTGGCGCTCCTCCGCAGTGAGGCTCATCGGCGGGGTGTCGTCCGTGTGCCGGCGGTGGAACCGGTTGGCCAGCCGGTGTTCCTCCTTGGGCGGCCGGTCGTTGGCCAGCAGCACGGCCAGCCACGGGATGAGCACCATGCCGAGGACGCACAACGGCAGCCAGAGCCAGAGCAGTGGGGCGTTCGCACCGACCAGGACCGCGCCGACGATGATGCAGGCCACCCGGATGCCCATCATCAGGACATAGCGGCGCTGACGGCTGGTGAGCTGGTCACCCTGGCTGCGCGAGGCGTCGGTGATCAGAATCGGCTGGTAGGCCTGACGCTTCACCTGGGACCTCCTCGAGGGGATTACGCCTCATCCTGTCACCGCGAGGCCGTGATCAGCGAAATTCGACTCATCCCCATGCGTGTTACGCCCGTGGTACGCTCCGCGACGTGGGCAGCAGGTTCAGCTTCACCGACGAGGCGTTGGCCAACCTGAGGGTCTACGACGTCACGCCCGGGGAAGTCTGGGAGGCGCTGCACAGCGCCCGACGGGTCATTCGTCACCTGGGCGACGACGTCATGGTGGTCTACGCCGCCGCCCGTCGGGGCCGCCGACTGGCGGTGCTGCTCGCCGAGGCCGATGGCACCGACAACGACTGGGACATCCTCTCCGCCCGCGAGTTGAGCGACGTCGAGTCCAAGCGCTACGACGAGGCCGTGCGGAGATCTCGCCGATGAGGAGGCCGTGACGATGCACCGAAACGACGCGACCAAGCAGTTCCACAGCGGCGACGACCGGATCGCCGAGCTGATCGACGAGGGCCCGGGGGTCGACCTCCCCGCCCCCGACACCGACGTGCCGATGGTGAGCCGGTCGGTCCGGCTGCCGCTGGAGACCTACGAGCGGGTGCGGGCCGCCGCCGACGCCCGCGGCATCGGGGTCACCACGCTGATGCGCCAGTGGATCGAGGCCGGCCTCGCCGACCTGGACGACTCCGCGACCGTCTCGCTGGCCGACGTCCGGCGGGCGCTGGCCTCCCTGGCACACCCCACCGCCGCCTGAGCGTCAGCCCCGCGCAGCCTTCGCCGCCGCCTTCATCTGCTGCTTGAACTCCCGCACCCGGCTCAGCGAGTCGACGTCGGTGACGTCGGCCACCGACCGGTACGCACCGGGGTCGCCGTAGTCTCCGGCCGCCTTCCGCCAGTCCTGCGGGGTCACCCCGAAGCGCTTGCCGAGCAGGGCAACGAAGATCTGCGCCTTCTGCCTGCCGAAGCCGGGCAGCGCGGAGACCCGCCGCAGCAGCTCCGGCCCGTCGGCGACCTCGGCCCACAGCAGGGCCGCGTCACCGTCGTAGCGCTCCACCAGCACCTGGCAGACCTCCTGCACCCGGGCCGCCATCGCCTTCGGGAACCGGTGCAGCGCCGGCGGCTGGGCGAAGATCGCGACCAGGGCCTCCGCGTCGTACCCGGCCAGCTCCGCCGCGTCCAGGTCGTGGCCGAGCCGCTGCCTCAGCACGTACGGCGAGGAGAATGCCTTCTCCATCGGAATCTGTTGGTCCAGGACCATGCCGAGGAGCAGGGCCAGCGGGCTGCGCTCCAGCAGACGGTTGGCCTCCGGGTCGATGGGCAGCACGAGCGTCATGCCGACCATCCTGCCCGGCCCACCCGGCCGGGCGGACACCGACGCTCCGACCGTGCACGACAGATGGGCGCACGACAGATGGCGTCCGTCTGCCACGCTCGACGACATGCTTCGGACCGCCCCGCCCGGATCCCCGTACCACCGGCTCGGCCGCACCGACCGGCACCGCTGGTGGCAACCCGTCGTCGGCACCCTCGCGCTGGTCGCCGCGGCGCTGGTGATCGTCTGCCTGCTCTTCGGCGTCGCCGCCGTCGTGGCCGAACTCACCGACCGCCCGTACGGCGCCGACGGGCTGCCGACCTTCGGCCCGATTCCGGACACCGCGCTGCTGATCGCCTCGCTGGCACTGCTGCTCCCACTGCTGCTCGGCGCCGCCTGGCTCGTGCAGCGCCGACCCGCCGGCACGCTCTCCTCGGTGCTCGGCCGGCTGCGGTGGGGCTGGCTCGGCCGCTGCCTGCTGATCGCCACACCGCTGATCATCGTCATGCTGGTCGGCGCGGGACTCCTGCTCGATCTGACCGGCGAGAGCGCGATACCCGCCCCGGACACGTGGGTGGGTTGGCCGGAATTCGCCGCCGGGCTGCTGATGATCCTCCTGCTGGTGCCGTTCCAGGCCGCCGCGGAGGAGTACGCCTTCCGCGGCTGGCTGTTGCAGGCCGTCGGCGCGTACCTGCGCACGCCCTGGCCCGGGATCGCCCTCCAGGCGGTGCTCTTCGCCGCCGCGCACGGCTGGGGCAGCGGCTGGGGTTTCCTGGACCTGGCCTTCATGGGCGTGTTGTTCGGCTGGCTGACGGTGCGAACCGGCGGGCTCGAGGCCGCGATCGCGCTGCACGTGGTGAACAATCTGTTCGCCTTCACCCTGGCGGCGGCGTTCGGCGGGCTCAGCGCCGACGAGACGATGGCCGACGCCCCGTGGCAGGTCATCGTCGTCGACGTGTTGGCCCTGTCGGCGTACGCCCTGGTCGTCGACCGGTTGGCCGCGCGTCGGGGGGTGGCGACAGTCGTACCGCCGGCCCTGGTCGTGGCGGTGCCCGGCGAGCCCTCGGCCCCGGCCGGTGCGGAGCCGAGGCTGCCGGGCGTCGGGGTCGAATCTCGCGGGTGATGCTGGCTTCCTCCGCGACGGCAGGCAGGATGTCGGGGTGGACGAACACGACATGCTGCTCTCCCCCGCCGGTGTCGACGCGCTGCGGGCCGCGCTGACCGGAACCGGGTTCACCAGCCAGGGCATCGCCGAGCGGCTGGGCGCCCAGGCGACAGCCGCGGTCGCCCGTAACGACTACCGGGCCGCGCTGCGCGCCACCGAGGACGGCGACCCGCTGGGCACCCTGATCCGGGTGTTCATCTGCGACCGGACCGAGCCGGAGGCCGCGGTGGCCGCCGCGCTGGCACCGTTGGGCCTGGACGAGGCGTTGGCCGGCGGGCTGGTCGAACGGTACGGCGACGGTCTGCGCGCCGGTGTCGACCTGGAGCCGTACGGCGAGGCCTGGTGGGTGCTCGCCGACCTGCCGACCAGCGCCCGGCCGGGCCGCCCGTTGCACGCCGAGCACGTCCTCGGCGTCGGCGGGGCGACCCACACCCTGATCGGCGCGACCATGCGCCGGCAGGTCGACACCGCACTGGACCTGGGCACCGGCTCCGGCGTCCAGGCCCTGCACCTGGCCACCCACGCCCGGTCGGTGACCGCCACCGACCTCTCCGAGCGGGCGCTGCGCTTCGCCGCGACCACCGCCGCCCTCAACGGCCAGGACTGGGAGCTGCTCCGCGGCGACCTGGTCGCCCCGGTGGCCGGTCGGCGGTTCGACCTGGTGGTGAGCAACCCGCCGTTCGTGGTCGGCCCGGGCACCACCACGCACGTGTACCGCGACTCCGGCCGGGTCGGTGACGCGATCGGCGCCGAGCTGGCCGCCGCCGCCCCGGGCCTGCTCACCGAGGGCGGCACCATGCAGTACCTGGCGAACTGGGTGCACGTCGCCGGCGAGGAGTGGGACGAGCGGGTGGCCGGCTGGTTCGCGGGGACGGGCCTGGACGCCTGGGTGATCCAGCGCGAGGTGGCCGACCCGATGGCGTACGTCGACCTGTGGCTCACCGACGTCGGCGAGACCGCCGACCCGCAGCGGATGGCCGCCTGGCTGGACTGGTTCGACGCGCACAAGGTGGAGGGCATCGGCTTCGGCATCGTGTCGCTGCGCCGGGGCGGACACGCCGACCCGGTGGTCCGGGTGGAGGACCTGCGTCAGCGGGTGCAGCCACCGTTTGGCGACCAGGTCGCCGCCTGGTTCGACCGCCAGGACTTTCTCCGGGTACGCGACACCGAGGCGTTGCTCGCCGAGCGCTACCGGGCCGCCGAGGGCCTCCAACTGCGACAGGAGGCCACCATGGGTGATGAGGGCTGGGCGGTGGACCGGCAGGTCCTGGCGATGCCGCACGGCCTGCGCTGGACCGAGGAGATCGACCCGCTGGTGCTGGCGCTGGTCGGTGGGGCCGACGGGCGGCTGCCGCTGCGGGACCAGCTCGCCCTGCTCGCCGCCGCGCACGACGTCGAACCCGACGAGATGGCCGAGGCCGCCGGCCCGATCGTGGCGCACCTGGTGGAGCGCGGGTTCATCGAGCCGGTGACCGCCTGATGCGTGCGGTGGTGCAGACCGTCGGGCGGGCCAGCGTGACCGTGGACGGCGAGGTGGTCGGCGCGATCGAGAACGGACTGCTGGTGCTGCTCGGAGTGACCCACACCGACACCGCGGAGACCGCTCAGACGATGGCCCGCAAGGTGCACGAGTTGCGCATCCTGGACGACGAACGGTCCGCCGCCGACACCGGCGCGCCGATCCTGGTGGTCAGCCAGTTCACCCTCTACGGCGACGCGCGCAAGGGCCGCCGTCCCACCTGGACGGCAGCCGCCCCCGCCGAGGTGGCCGAACCACTGGTGAACGCGGTGGTCGACGCCCTGCGCCAGCGAGGCGCAAAGGTGGAAACCGGCCGCTTCCGCACCCACATGCTCGTGGAAAGCACAAACATCGGCCCCCGAACCCTCCTCCTAGACCTCTGACCAGCAGCGGTGATCAAGAGGTTCGCGTCAGGATCCGGGCTCGAAATGACGCAAACCTCTTGATCACCACGGTGGGTTAGGAGAAGAGGCCTCGGCGGGACAGGGACTGGCGGAGCCAGTTGTCGAGTTCGGTGGTCCAGTCGGTGCGGTCGACGGTGGCGTGGTCGACGGTGAACCGGCCGAAGGCGTCTCGTCCCTCGGTGAAGACCCCACCGCGCTTGTCGACCTCCAGCACGACCTGCATCTGCTGGGCGTCGGCGATGAAGGTGACCTCCAACTGGTTGATCGAGCGGGCGTACTGCGGCGCCGGGCCGAACTCGATCTCCTGATAGAACGGCAACGTCTGTCGTACGCCGTAGATGTGTCCACGCTCCACATCGGCACGCGCGAACCGGAAACCCAGCCGCAGCAGCGCGTCCAGTAGTCGCTCCTGAGCGGGCAGCGGGTGCACCGACACCGCGTCCAGGTCGCCCTTGTCGACCGCGCGGGCAACCTCCAACTCGGTACGCAGCCCCATCGTCATTCCGTGCAGGTGTTGCCCGTACAGCTCGGTGACCGGTGTCTCCCACGGCACGCCGAACCGGAACGGGATGTCGTGGCGCTGCCCCGGCTCCAGCCGGAACGCGCCGGTGACCTGCTGACGGTGGAACTCCTGCGTGGTGTCGTAGTCGTTGTCGCCGCTCTCGACCTCGACCCGGGTGACCAGGCCGAGGGCGACGTGGTCGATGTCGACCTGGTGGTCACCGCCGACCACCTGGATCCGGCCCTCCAACTGCCCGCCCGGGCGGCAGTTCGGGTTGGCCAGCACCGTCTCCACCGACGGGCCGCCGACCCCCATCGCCTTCATGAGCCGCTTGAAGACCACGCCGTCCTCCAACTGTGTCCGTGCCGACCGAGGTGCCGACCGTCCGCAACGTAGCTGGGCCGGGCAACCACGGACCGGGTCGACACTCCACACAACGATCTGACGCAATTCCTGTCGGGTGCACGATCGCCTCACTCCCGTTTTACGCCCTGCCCGCCAAGCTGTGTCTCACACCGGCACCACTGGGCCGGAGACACGGCATAGACGTGGAAAACGGGGAGAGACAGAGATGGTCCTGCAGATGACGGAACACCGAACCCGCCCGGCCACCACGACCGACACCGACGGGACCTCCGAGGTCCTCACCGACCTGGACGCCACCGACGAGCGTGGCATCTCGACCGACCTGGTCCGGGCGTATCTCAACGGGATCGGCCGGACCAAGCTGCTGACCGCCGCGCAGGAGGTCGACCTGGCCCGGCGGATCGAGGCCGGCCTGTTCGCGGACGAGAAGCTGGCCACCTGCACCCCGGTCTCCGAGGAGCTGCGGGCCGACCTGCAACTCGTCGTCGCGGAGGGCCGGGCGGCCAAGGACCATCTGTTGGAGGCGAACCTGCGGCTGGTGGTCAGCATCGCCAAGCGCTACACCGGCCGCGGGATGGCGTTTCTCGACCTGATCCAGGAGGGCAACCTCGGCCTGATCCGGGCGGTGGAGAAGTTCGACTACGCCAAGGGCTACAAGTTCTCCACGTACGCCACCTGGTGGATCCGGCAGGCGATCACCCGCGCGATGGCCGACCAGGCCCGCACCATCCGCATCCCGGTGCACATGGTCGAGCAGGTCAACCGGATGGTCCGCGCCCGCCGCGAGCTGGCCGTGACACTGGGCCGCGAGCCCACGGTCGCCGAGGTGGCCCGCGCCCTGGAGGTGCCCGAGATCCAGGTCATCGAGCTGATCTCCTACGACCGGGAGCCGGTCAGCCTGGACCAGGCCGTCGGCGACGACGGGGAGAGCGCGCTCGGCGACTTCGTGGCCTCGGTGGACCCGCGCACCGAGCCGGGCGACGCCGCCGCCCAGGGCGAGCTGCGCAACGAGGTCAGCATCGTGCTGGCCACCCTGTCCCAGCGGGAGCAGGCGGTCATCCGGTTGCGGTTCGGCCTGGACGATGGCCGGCAGCGCACGCTCGACGAGGTCGGCCGGGAGTTCGGCCTGTCCCGGGAGCGGATCCGGCAGATCGAGAAGGTGACGCTGCTGAAGCTGCGTGCCCCGGAGCGGGCGCAGCGCCTGGAGGCGTACGCCTGCTGACACCACCGGTTCCCACGGAAGGCCCTGGCGGTTCGCCGGGGCCTTCCGTGCTGCGGTGGTGCTTGACGAAGGCGCCCGTCCGCGATACAAACCAACTGGTTATAAAACCAGGAGGTTATAAGTGCCGAGCACGGAGCTGTTGGACGCGACCTTCGCGGCGCTGGCCGACCCGACCCGCCGGGCCATCCTCGCCCGGCTCGCGGCCGGGGAGGCGACCGTGACGGAGCTGGCAGCACCCTTCGAGATGAGCCAGCCGGCCATCTCCAAGCACCTCCGGGTGCTGGAACGCGCTGGCCTCGTCAGCCGGGGGCGGGACGCCCAGCGCCGACCGTGCCGTCTGGAGGCCCGGCCACTGCGCGAGGCGACGGCCTGGCTCGCCGACTACCGCGACTACTGGGCGCAGAGCTACCAACGCCTCGACGCTCTGCTCGACGAACTCCAGTCCGTCGACCGCACCGACACCGCGCGTCGGCCCGCCGGACCGGACGGAACGGGCGAGTGACAAACGTCGACAATCCGCTCGTCGTGCACACCCCGGGCGACCGGGAGATCGTGCTGAGTCGGCTGTTCGAGGCGCCGGCGCGGCTGGTGTTCGCCGCCTTCACCCGACCCGAGCTGCTGGTCCGGTGGTACGGCGCACACGGCTGGAAGCTGGCGGAGTGCGACGTCGACCTGCGGGTCGGCGGGCGGTGGCGGTTCGTGTCGCAGGGCCCGGAGGGCACCCGGATGGTCCAGGCTGGGGTCTATCGACAGGTCGAGCCGCCGCACCGACTGGTCAGCACCGAGCTCTTCGACGACCAGTCCTACCCGGGCGAGACGCTTGTCAGCCACGAGTTCACCGAGGTGGCCGGACGAACGACAGTCACCACCACGCTGCTCTACGCCACCGCGCAGGGGCGGGACACCGTGCTGCGCTACCCGATGGCGCGGGGGGTCGGGCAGAGCTTCAGGCGGCTCGCCGACCTGTTGCGTTCCACAACGACGACACGAGGGGTGCAACCATGAACTGGACGCTGGAAGTGGTGATCGTGCCGGTCTCCGATCTGGACCGGGCGAAGAAGTTCTACGCCGACCAGCTCGGCTTCACCGTTGACCACGACACCGTGATCAATGACGACGCGCGGATCGTGCAGCTGACCCCACCCGGCTCGGGTTGCTCGATCGTGATCGGCAAGGGGGTCGTCCCGGACATGCCGCCGGGCTCGCTCCGGGGCCTGCAACTGGTGGTGCCCGACCTGAAGCGGGCCCACGCCGAGCTGGTCGAGCGGGGTGTGGAGGTCAGCGAGATCCAGGTGGTGGGACAGAACCCGCGACCGGTGCCGGACCCACTGGACAACGTCGGTTTCGTCTTCTTCGCCGACCCGGACGGCAACACCTGGGGCGTCCAACAGATCTCCAGCCGGCCCTGACCAGGCACCGTCAGAGGCGGCGGGGGCCGGTGTCCGGGCGGGCGGCCACGCCGCCCACCCGGACCTGGGCGTGCAGGACCGCGATGCCGTCCGGGCGGGCGAGCACCGGATTGAGGGTCAGCGACCGCACGCGGGGCTGCTCGTCGGCGAGCTGCCCCACCCGCAGCAACAGGTCGGCCAGGGCCGCCCGGTCGACCGGCGCGGCACCCCGGTGCCCACGCAGCAGCGGCGCGGCCCGGGGCTCGTCGACCAGCTCGGCCGCGTCGGTGTCGGTCAACGGCACCGCCCGCCAGGCCCGGTCGCCCAGCAACTCGGTGGCGACCCCACCGAGACCGAAACCGACCACCGGCCCGAACGCCGGGTCCTCCACCAACTCCACCACGCACGCCACCCCGGGCGGCACCATCGGCTGGACCAGTACGTCCGCGCCGAAGGCCGCGGCCAGCTCGGTGTACGCCCGCCGGAGAGCCATCTCGTCGGGCAGGTCGAGCCGGACCGCGCCGAGGTCGAGCCGGTGCCGCAGGCCGGGGGCAGCCGCCTTGAGCGCCACCGGATAGCCCAGCAGCGCCGCCGCGTCGACCGCCGCGTCGGCCGAGTCGACGGGCACCGACGCCACCACGTCGATCCCGTACGCGGACAGCAGCGCACCGGGGTCGGTGGCGTCGGTGCGGAACGCGGCCTGCGCGGCGACCCGGTCGACGCCGGGCAACTCGGGGACGACCCCGGGCGGGCGGCAGAGCCACTCGGCGTACCGGTGCACCCGGGCGAGGGCGCGCACCGCCTCCTCCACTCCCCCGTACGCGGGCACCCCCGGCGGCAGCCGCCCGACCAGGAACGTCGCCACGGTCGGCTTGCCCAGCGCGAGGGCCGCCGGTAGGGCGGCGGTCACGTCGGCGTCCACCTCGGTCCGCTGGCCGGGCAGCGGCGGCGCGAAGACCACCACCAGGGCGTCCACCTGGTCGTCGCTGGCCGTCTCGGCGAGAGCGGCGGCGAACTCGGCGGCACCGGCGCCCGGCCCGACGTCGCGGGGATAACCGTCGGCCACCGTGAGGCCGTGCCCGGCGCAGGCGGTGGCGGCCAGGCCGGTCAGGGCCGAGGAGTTGCCCACCACACCGACCCGGCCGCCGACCGGCAACGGCTGGTTGGCCAGCAGCACGCCCACGTCCAGCAGCTCCGGCACGGTGTCCACCCGGATCACCCCGGACTGGGCGAAGAGCGCGGCCACCGCCACCTCGTCCGGCCCGGCGGTGTCACCTATCCCCACCGGGCGGGCCGGCGAGGCGAGCGCGACGACCGGTTTGGCACGGCCGATCCGCCGGGCCAGCCGGGCGAACTTCCGCGGGTTTCCGAAGGTCTCCAGGTACAGCATGATCACGTCGGTGCCGGGATCGTCCTGCCAGTACTGCAGCAGGTCGTTGCCGGAGACGTCGGCCCGGTTGCCGGCCGACACGAAGCTGGACAGCCCGAGGCCACGCCGGTCCGCCTCGGCGAGCAGCGCCACCCCGAACGCGCCGGACTGACTGAAGATGCCCACCCGGCCCGGCGGCGGCAGTACCGGGGCGAGGGTGGCGTTGAGGCGTACCGTCGGGTCGGTGTTGGCCACGCCGAGACAGTTCGGGCCGACGACCCGCATGCCGGCGACGTGCGCCGCGCGGACCAGCGCCCGCTGCGTGGCCGCGCCCTCGGCCCCGGCCTCGGCGAAGCCGGCCGAGATGACCACCAGCGCGTGCACCCCCGCGGCGGCGGCGTCGGCGACCACCGCGGTCGCCGCCTCCGGCGGGACCGCCACCACCGCCAGGTCCACAGGCGTGCCGGCGTCGACCGCCGACGGGTACGCAGGCAGGCCCGCCACGGTGGACGCGCTCGGATGCACCGGCACCACCGCGCCGGTGAACCCGCCGTCGCGCAGGTGCCCGAGCACCGCCGCGCCGACACCCTGGCCGGTGGCGCTGGCACCGTAGACGACGATGCCCCGGGGGGTGAGCAGCCGGGCGATCGAGCGGGCCTCGGTGCGGTGCTCCCGGCCACGCTGCACCTCCAGCGTGGCTTCGGTGGGCGCGATCGGGAAGCTCAGGTGCACCACACCGTCGGCGTACTCGCGCTGGACCTGGTAACCGAAGTCGGCGAAGACCCGCAACATCGTCCCGTTGGTCGGCAGCACCTCGGCGACGAAACTCATGATGTCGTTGCGGCGGGCCGTCTCGGCCAGGTGCTCCATCAGCACCGAACCGATGCCCCGGCCCTGGTAGGCGTCCTCCACGACGAAGGCCACCTCGGCGTCCGGCGCCTGCGGGCCGAGCCGCTCGTACCGGCCGACCGCGACGATCCGGTCGGCGGCCAGCACCACGAACGCCTCCCGGTCGTGGTGGTCGACGGTGACGAACCGGATCAGGTCCCGTTCCGGGATGCGGGGGTACGGCGAGAAGTACCGAAGGTAGCGGGTGCGCTCGGAGAACCGGCTGTGCATCGCCACGATGCCCGGCGCGTCAGCCGGGTCGATCGGACGCAACTGGACGGTGCTGCCGTCGCTGAGCAGCACGTCCACCGGCTGGTCCACGGTCGTCACCGAAACAGCCCGGCTCAGTCCCGCGGATCGTGTGGATCGAGCCCGAGCAGCGGGAAGACGGCCTTGCGGGTCGCCGCGATCGCCCGGTCCACCGCGTTCGGCTCGCCGGTCGGCTGCCACGGCTCGTACGACGGGTCGGCGTCGTCGGTCATCCGCAGCGGCACCTCCCGGCCCAGACGACGGGAGGCGACCAGGTCCCGCCAGCCCGGCGGCGTGAGCGTGGCCGGGTCGATCGGGTCACCGGTGGCCACGGCCAGCAGGTGACTCCAGGCCCGGGGCACGACCTCGACCAGCGCGTACCCACCGCCGCCGGTGGCCACCCACCGGCCGTCGCACAACTCGTCGGCGAGTGCCCGCATCGCCAGGTAGGTGGCCCGCTGCCCGTCCACGGTCAGGTTGAGGTCGGCGAGCGGATCCAACAGGTGCCCGTCGGCGCCGCACTGGGTGACCAGCACCTGCGGCCGGAACGCGCGCAGCACCGACGGCACGACCGCGTGGAACGCCCGCTGCCAACCGGTGTCGTCGACACCCGGCGGCAACGGCATGTTGACAGCGGTGCCCTGCGCGCCCGGCCCGCCCGTCTCGTCCGGGAAACCCGTGCCCGGGAAGAGCGCCAGCGGGGTCTCGTGCAGGCTGATCGTGAGCACCCGCGGGTCGTCCCAGAAGATCTGCTGCACGCCGTCGCCGTGGTGCACGTCGACGTCCACGTACGCGACCCGCTCTGCGCCCAGGTCGAGCAGGCGGGCGATGGCCACCGCCGGGTCGTTGTAGACGCAGAAGCCGGACGCGCGGGCGGGCATCGCGTGGTGCAGGCCTCCGGCCACGTTCACCGCCCGCCGGGCGTCACCGCGCCAGACCGCCTCGGCGGCCGCCACCGTCGCACCGGTGATCAGCGCGCTGGCCTCGTGCATCCCCTCGAAGATCGGGTTGTCGGACGTGCCCAGCCCGTACCCGGCGAAGAGCGGGTCGCGGGGAGCGGCCCGCACCGCGGCCAGGTAGGCCGGGTGGTGCACGCGGGTGAGCAGGGCGTCGTCGGCCGGCTCCGGCTTGACAATCCGCACCCCGGGCCGATCCAGGATGCCCAGCTCCCGGGCCAGCGCGACGGTCAGCTCCACCCGTACCGGGTCGAGCGGATGGTCACCCATGTCGTAGGCGAGCAGCGACTCGTCCCACACCACCACCGTGTCGTCGGACATGAGCCCATCGTCGCACGAGGACCGTCGCCGACCCACCGCACGCGCTGGTCAGCGCGCAGATGTCGGCCCGGGGGCGACCGGGCGCGTGGGATCGGCCACCCAGTTGCTCCACGATCCAACGTAGAGCGCCGCGTCGGTGCGGCCGGCCAGGTGCAGCGCGAGCACCGCCTGCGCGGCGGTAACCCCGGAGCCGCAGTACGCCCCGACGGCCCGCGCCCCGGTCACTCCGGCGGCGGCGAACCGCTCACGCAGGGCGTCGGCGGCCGGGAAGCGCCCGTCCGGACCGACGTACTCCCCGGCGGGCAGGTTCGCGGCACCCGGCACGTGCCCGGCGACCGGGTCGATCGGCTCGACCTCACCCCGGTAGCGGGGCGCCGCCCGCACGTCGAGCAGCACCGCGTCGTCCGCGGCGGCCAGCTCGGCGGCCTGTCCGGCGTCGAGGACCGGGAGATCACCGGGGCGTACCACGACGTCACCGGGAGTCGGGGCGGGCGCGTCGGTGGAGACGGGCCGGCCGGCGGCGACCCAGGCTGGATAGCCACCGTGCAGCAGGCGCACCGGGCGGTGTCCCGCCCAGCGCAGCGTCCACCAGGCCCGCGCGGCGGCCAGGCCGTCGCCGCCGTCGTACACCACCACGGGGTGACCGGCGCGGACGCCGACGGCCCGCAGCGCGGCCTGCAACGCGGCCGGGTCGGGCAGTGGGTGCCGGCCGCCGACTCCGGGCGGCCCGCAGAGCGCGGTGTCCAGGTCGACGAAGACCGCGCCGGGCAGGTGGCCGGCGAGGTAGTCGTCGTGGCCCGGTGGGCCGACGAGCCGCCAGCGAACGTCGAGCAGGGTGGGCGGGTCATCCTGGTCAAGCTCGGCGGCGAGCCGGTCGACCTCGACCAGCGGCTCCTGGGTACCGGACATGGCGACCATCCAACACCATTCGCGTCGACGGCACGCGGCTCGGCGGCGGTCGCTGGTGCTTCTCCGAGGTAGCATCGTGCACCGGAGGGCCGCTGACGTTATGAAGTCTCACGACCTGGTCGACACGACCGAAATGTACCTGCGCACCATCCTCGAACTGGAAGAGGAAGGGGTGCCGCCGCTGCGTGCCCGGATCGCCGAACGGCTGCAACAGAGCGGCCCCACCGTGAGCCAGACCGTCGCCCGAATGGAGCGCGACGGCCTGCTCACCGTCGAGGGCGACCGGCACCTGACACTCACCGTGCAGGGCCGGGGCAGCGCCGTGTCGGTGATGCGCAAGCACCGCCTCGCCGAGTTGTTGCTGGTCAACGTCATCGGGATGCCCTACGAGGAGGCCCACGAAGAGGCCTGCCGCTGGGAGCACGTGATGAGCGACGCGGTGGAGAAGCGGGTGTACGACCTGCTCAACCGGCCGACCCGCTCCCCGTACGGCAACCCGATCCCGGGCCTACAGGAGCTGGGCTCGCCGGCCGAGGAGGCCACCGAGGCCGCCGAGGGCGAGCGCAACCTGGCCTTCCCCGGCCTCTCCGGGCCGGTCGTGGTGCGCCGGATCTGCGAGAGCGTGCAGAAGGACGCCGACGTGCTGCGTCAACTGCACGCCGCCGGTGTCGACCCGGGCGCCACGGTCACCGTGGCGCAGGAACGCGACGGCGTGTCGATCGACAGGTCGGGCGACCGGGTGCGACTCCCCCGCGAGGTCGCCTCCCGGGTGTTCGTCGCCGCCGGTTGACCAACCGGTCACCCGGGCGTCACAGCGCCCGGGTGTCCACCTTCTTGGCCAGCGCGGCCAGGTCAGCGGTCACCTTCTCCGCCGCCGTGCGTTCGCTGCCCCGCGCACCGGTCCAGCTCAACGTGGCCAGCCGCCCGTCGGTGGCCAGCCAGCCCACCTCGGCGACCGGCCCGTGCCCGCTCGCCGCGGCGGTGGTCCGCCGGTACGCCTGCTGACCCAACCCGGTGATCTTCGCCGCCTTGTCCGGCACCACGTCCGCGGCGAAGGTGGCCTTGTCGATCGTGGTCTCGGACACACTGAGCGTCAGCTCCGGCAACGCCGCGCCTCCGGCCCGCACCACACAGGTGTGCGTGTCGCCCTGCTCACTGGCCGCCGCCACGTCGAAGCGCACCTTCAGCAGTTCCTCGATCACCGCGAAGTCCAACAGCCGGCACGCGCCGCCGGAGGACGCCGCCGCCACGTCCACGGCGATCGGCACCGGCGGCGGCAGCACCGCGATCGGCTCGGCCTCGGCGGCGCAGCCGCTCACCAGCAGCCCCGCCAGCCCTCCGACCACGATCCGCCCGCGCACGCTCCACCCTCTCGCCGACCGACGGCGGAAGGCGCCCGCCGGATGTCCGTCGGACACCGTACGGGGTGTAAGTGTCGCGGGGAAGTCCTCGTCTACGCCTGTTCCGAGAGTGGATCGTCCACGTACGGACAGTGCCGGCAGCCGCGCCCGCAGCAGGTGCCGCGCCGGGCCAGGAAGCCGGCGCTGAGCACGAACAGCCCGCTCGTCGGGTCGAGGTAGCCGGCCTCCCCGGCGCTCAGCGCGGCGGCGTGCGTGGCGAGGATCCGGGCCCGGTCGGGGTGCGCGGGCGACAGCCGGGACGGGTGCGGCTCGGTGAACGGCCGATCCGCCAGGGGTCGTCGCTCCTCGGTCACCAGCAGCAGCCCTTCCCGTTCACGAGCAGCAGTCTAGGGCCGCGACTCAACAGTGCCGGGCCACTACCCCGGTCACCCGCTGGGACTGCGTGGCGCGCTCTGGGTGTGCGTGCTGGGCACCTGGGCGGCGTGCCTGTTCGGGGTCTGCTCCCCGCTGCGACGAATGCGGGACACGCCGCCGGTTTCGTCGTAGGGTCCGACGATGCTCGGGGGACCGAAGGCTGTGACGAGCACCGAGGAGACGCGATGCGGAAGATCGTTGTGCACATGAGCGTGTCGTTGGACGGGTTCTTCGAGGGTCCGGGTGGCGACATCGGGTGGCACCAGGTCGACGACGAGCTGCACCAGCACTTCAACGACGTGATCGCGCCGATGGGTGGGTTCCTCAACGGCCGGGTCAGCTACGAGCTGATGGCCGACTTCTGGCCGACCGCCGACCAGGACCCGACCAGCAGCGCCCCGATGCGCGAGTTCGCCGGCATCTGGCGGGACATGCCGAAGATCGTCTACTCCCGCACGCTGGACCACGTCGACGGGAACGCCACTCTGGTCCGGGAGGTGGACCCGGAGCAGGTACGACGGCTCAAGGCCGAGGCCGGCGGCGACCTGGGGCTCGGCGGGGCCGGCCTGGCCGCGACCTTCGCCCGGCACGACCTGATCGACGAGTACCGGATCTACGTCCACCCGGTGCTGGTCGGTCGGGGTCGCCGGCTCTTCCCGGACGCCGACGCCCCGACCAGCCTGCGGCTGGCGGAGAGCCGCGTCTTCGGCAACGGCGTGGTCCTGCTCCGCCACGAGCGGGCTCGCTGACGTCTGTCGCTTGAGTCTCCAGCGGGGGGAGACGTGAGGGTGGGGGCATGAGCGGTGCGGAGCAGTACACGATTGGCGAGCTGGCCCGACGTACCGGCCTGAGCGTCAAGACCATCCGGTACTACGCCGACAGCGGCATCGTGCCACCGACGGACCGGAGCCCGACCGGCTACCGCCTCTTCGACGCCGCGGCGGTTGCCCGGCTGGACCTGGTCCGGACGCTGCGCGACCTGGGCGTGGACCTGGCCACCATCCGGCGGGTGGTGGACCGCGAGGTGGCCCTGCCCGAGGTGGCCGCCGCGCACGCCGAGGCGTTGGCCGTGCAGATCCGGGTGCTGCGGCTACGTCAGGCGGTGCTCACCGTCGCGGCGAGGCGCGGATCGGGCCCGGCCGAGGTGGACGAGCTGCACCGGTTGGCCCGGCTCACCGCCCGCGAACGGGGGCACCTGGTCGCCGACTTCCTGGCCGGCGTCTTCGCCGGCCTCGGCGACCAGCCCGCGTACCCGGGTGTGCTCGTCTCGATGACACCGGAACTTCCCGACGACCCCAGCACCGAGCAGGTCGAGGCGTGGTTGGAGCTGGCCGAGGTGTGTCGGGATCCGGAGTTCCGGGCCCGGATGCGGCGACTGGCGCAGCAACACGCCGCCGACCACGACGTCCCGGGGCTGCCCCGCCCGGACGCCGTCGCGGTGGTCCGGGACGCGGTGGCCCCCGCCCTCGCGGCCGGCCTCGACCCGACCAGCCCGGACGCGGATCCGGTGGTCGCGGCAGCCGTCAGCCGGTACGCGAGCCTGCACGGTCACTCCGACGACGCCGACCTGCGTCAGCGGTTGCTCGACCGGCTGGTGCCGGCCAACGATCCCCGCCGGGACCGCTACCTCGACCTGGTGGCGGTGCTCAACGGCTGGTCGACAGGCGAGGCGACCGCGCCGGCGGTGGACTGGTTCATCCGGGCCCTGCACGCCCGGATACCCGAACCGGTTCGCTGAGCCGGCCGGCCTCGGCCTGGCTGGCTGGGCGGCTGGGAGGCTTCAGCCGAACCAGGTCATCGTCTGGCCGTGACCCCGGGCCCAGGCCAGCGGCTGCCCGTCGAGCGCGAGGACGTTGTGTAGCGCGTCGCTCGGCGGGTCGGGCAACCCGTCGTACGGCAGCACCTCCGGTGCCTCGTTCGCGATCCAGTGCCCCGGCAGCTCGCGGACCAGCCGGACGAACGCGTCCCGGCGCGGCGGCGGCACCTGGTAGAGCACCGACGTGTGGAAGACCACGAGCGTCGCGTCGGCCGGCGCGCGGGCGGCCAGCGCCGGGAGGTCGTCCACCAGATCACCGCGGACCAGCAACGGGGGGTCGGTGACGGCGACCGCCGCCGCGGCACGCAGCCGGGACCGCCGGTGCGCGTGCTCCGGCCAGATCAGGGCGTCCAACCAGGACACGTCGCCGGGGTCGGTCACGTCGAGCGGGTTGAGGTCCAGACCTGCCCGCCACACCACCCGGGGTACGCGGGCCGGCGGCACCAGCCCGCTGGCCGCGCACTCCAGGACCGGCTCGCCGGAGCCGACCTGGTGTTCGCCGTAGCGGTACGCGTACCGGTCGGGGTAGAGGCAGAGCCCGGCGGACGCGCCGACCTCCAGCAGGGCGAGGGGCTGCGGCAGCGCGGCGAGCACCGGCAGCAGGACCGCGCACCTGCCGCTCTCGTTGGTCTGGGTGGCCCGGGTGCGCAGTTCGGTCTCGACGGCGGGCCAGTGCGTCACCGCGTACTCGTGGAACGCGACCGGGTCGTCGACCGGCCCGCCGAGCCAGCGCACGACGCCGAACAGCAGATTCGGCTGTCGTTTGCCCGGCGGGAGCCTGTCGAGCAGGGCGAGCAGGGCGTCGTCGCGGGCGACGGCCTGCGCCAGACGCTCGTACGTGGGCGACACCCCACGCGCCTCTCGGCTGCCGAACTCGGCGTACGCCTCAGCGGTCGTCATGCCCTCATCGTCGCAGCCCATTCCTCGGAAGTTCAGCCCCCATTCCGGTGTGCTGACTCACCGCCCTCGTAGAGTGCTGCGGCGGCCGGCCCGTTGAGCAGCAGCTCAGCGGGGGTGCGGGCAGGGGCAACGGGGAGGAGTGTGTCGTGCGGGGCAACGGTGTCCGGGTACTGATCGTCGGTGGAGGTGTCGCCGGGCTGGCGACGGTGGCCGCGTTGCGGGACTGGGGGGCGACGATCGACGTGGTCGAGCGGGCACCCTGGCCGACCGACTCCGGCACCGGCATCTACCTCACCGGCAACGCGACCCGCATGCTCGCCGTACTCGGTCTGCGGGAGCCGGTCGCCGACGTCGCCGTGGAGATCACTCGGCAGCGCAGCGCCAACCAGCGCGGGGGCCGCCTCTTCGACATCGACGTGACCGCGCTGTGGCAGGGCGTCGGGGCGTGCGTGTCGCTGCCCCGGGCGCACCTGCACCGGGCGATGCTCGCCGGCGTCGGGGACACCCCGATCCGCTGGGGCCGCCACCCGGTCGTGCTGGTCGAGGAGGGCGACCGGGTCGCCGTCGAGTTCGACGACCACAGCATCGAACGGTACGACCTGGTGCTCGGCGCGGACGGGGTGAACTCGACGGTCCGGCGGCTCACCTTCGACGCTCCGGCGGCCCGCGACCTCGGCCAGTACGCGTACCGGTGGATCGCCCCGCGGATCGACGCCGAGCCGGTCTGGTCGGTGCAGTTGGGGCGTGGTCGGCAGTTCCTGACGATCCCGATCAGCGCCGAACAGACGTACTGCTACTACAACGACGGCCCGGTCGCCGACCGACCCGGCTGGCGCGACGAGGTGGCCGCGACGTTCACCGAGCCGGTCGCCACCATGCTCAAGGCCCTCGACCACGACGACAGCACCCTGCACGCCGGGCCGAACCAGGAGGTCGTGCTCGGCGCCTGGTCCCGGGGGCCGGTGCTGCTGATCGGCGACGCCGCCCACGCCACCTCGCCGAACATGGCCCAGGGCGCGGCGATGGCCCTGGAGGACGCCGTCGTGCTCGCCGCGTCGCTGGCCGCCGCCGGGTCCATCGCCGAAGCCCTGCGCGGGTACGAGGCGCGGCGACGCCCGCGTACCGACTGGGTGCTCAGCCAGACCCACCGCCGCGACAAGGCCACCGGGCTTCCGCCCGCGCTCCGCGACCTGGTGATGCGCCGCCTGGGTGAGCAGATGTTCCGCTCGAACTACGGACCGCTGTTCGCCCAGCCCTGAACCGCTGCCGCCGGGTGCTGCTCAGGGCAGCTGGCCCGGCCGGTCGACGATGGCGGTGCGGAGGAGCGCGACGGCCGCGTGCACCGACTCCTTGCCGTCGCGTATCACCGATCCTCGGCGGCCGAGGTAGACGTGGGTGTCCCGGTCGAAGAGGAGGTCGTCGTTACCACCGATCACGCCGGGCATCCGAATCGCCACCCCGTGCCGACCGGCGGCGTCCACCACGTCGCCCGAGATGACGACCGCCCCCGGCTCCCGCGCCAACAACTCGAACAGCGCCGCCAGCGCTCGGGGCGGCACGTAGCCGTTGAGCATCGACCGCGCGGTGGTGTACGGCATGCTCTCGTCCCCGTAGACGGCCTCCTCGTCGGCTCCTTCGGGGAGATGCAGGTCGACCGGGTGTTCGCGGAGGTATCGAAGCAACTCGTCCGGGTCGGTGGGCAGGTCGCCGTGGTACGCGGGCGCCTGGAAGGCGTCGAGTTCCTTCTCGGGATCACCGGGATCATTGAGGCGGAGCTCCGTCAGCGTGCTCCACCCGTTCGGATCGGTCTCCGGTCGATAGCGTCCCTGCGAGTACGCGACTCCGCCGGCCGACTGCCACAGCTGGTTCCGGATGGTCCGGTACGGGCCGCTGGCCGGCATGTCCCTGACCCTCGCGAGGGATTCCGTGAAGACGTACTGATCGGGTCGGGCGGTCAGCTCGGGCTGCTGCCGGGCGGCGTCGGCCGCCATCCGGAAGATCTCCGACGCGGTTGCCGTGGGCGGCGGCTTGTCGCCCACCCCCATGGCCTGGACCGCCAGCGCACCGGCGGTCAGGACGACGGCCAGCCCGAACGCTCCGGCCAGGCGCCAACCGCGCGGGAACCGGGTACGGAAGCCGGCGGCACGGGTCGCCGAAGCCACCTCGGCCCGCCGGGCGACGTGGGCGCTCAGATCTCTGAGGAGCTGTTCCTCGAAACCCTCGGTCGACTGTTCGATCTTGTTCATGGCGTCAGCTCCGTCTGCTCAGGCGAGGGTGGTGGCCGGGCGGGCGAGCACGGCCTGGACGACGCGACGGGCACGGTGCAGGCGGACCCGGGCAGCGACCGGGGACATCCCGACCACGGTCGCCGCCTCCGCGACACTGAGGCCGTCCACGGCGACGAGTTCGACAAGCGTTCGGGTGCCCTCGGGCAGCTCGCTCAGCGCCCGACAGGTGTGGCGGGCCGCCGACTCGGCGTCGATCCGCTCCTCGATGCGGGCGATGTCATCGGGGCCGAGGTCCCGTCGTCCGGCCAGTCGGCCGGTCACCCGCAGCCGTTGGGCCGCCCGACGCCGTTCGTCGCCGATGACGTTGCGGGCCACCCCGTACAGCCAACCGACCTGGCTCCCCCGGTCCGGCCGGTAGCCGTCCGCGGACTCGATCACCGCCAGGAACACGTCGGCGGTCAGGTCGGCGGCGAGGTGCGGGTCGTCGACCCGCCGCGCCACGAACCGGCCCACCGCCTCCAGGTGCCGCCGGTAGAAGACCTCGAAGGCCACCGGATCGGCCCCGATGCCGGAGATGTCACCTCCCGCTTCGCTGGGCTCACGCACAGGCTGTCCCCTCTCGTCACTCACACCTCTTCTTCGTAAGCCGGACCGCTGGTGTTACCAAACCCCCCGCCCGAGGCGGCACGGGCCGGTCAGCTGGGCAGTCGCCCCGTTGATGCGGCATGATCGAAGCACCGGCGACTGGCGGCACGGGGATGGTGAAACCATCGGGGAGCCTCTCGCGGGCGTCGACCGCCTGGGCGCCTGCGTGGAGAATCCGTCATGACCACGACCAGTGGATCCGCGCAGCACCACACCCCGTCTGGCACGGCTCGGCTCCTGCCGGGCGCACCCGTCGCCGAAGCCGTCCTGGCCGAGACCGCCGCCGCTGCCGCAGCACTCCGCAGCCGCGGGATCACACCGAGCCTCGCCACCATCCTCGTCGGCGACGACGACGCCAGCGCCGGCTACATCGCCATCAAGCAGCGCCAGGCCGCCGCGCTCGGGTTCGCCTCCCCGCACGTGCATCTGCCCGCCACCGCCACCCAGGCCGAACTGCACCAGGCCATTGCCCGCTTCAACAGCGATCCCGCCGTGCACGGACTGCTCGTGCAGTACCCCGTGCCGGGGCATCTGGACTACGACGCGGCGCTGCTGACGATCGACCCGGACAAGGACGTCGACGGCATGCACCCGCTGAACATGGGGCGTCTCGCCGTCGGCCTGCCCGGCCCGCTGCCGTGCACCCCCGCCGGCATCGAAGCCCTCCTGGCGTACCACGAGATCCCCGTCGCCGGTCGTGAGGTCGTCATCCTCGGTCGCGGCGCCACCCTTGGCCGCCCCCTGGCGATGCTGCTCGCCCAGAAGCGTCCGACCGCCAACGCCGCCGTCACCGTCGTCCACACCGGCGTGCCCGACTGGGACCGCTACACCCGCCGCGCCGACATCCTCGTCGCCGCCGCGGGCGTACCCCGGATCGTTCGGCCCGAGCACGTCAAGCCCGGCGCCGTCGTCATCGGCGCCGGCGTCCGCTACGAAGGACGGCGCCTCCTACCGGACGTGGACGAAGCGTGCGCCGAGGTCGCCGGCGCCATCACGCCCCGGGTGGGCGGCGTCGGTCCGACCACCGTCGCGATGCTGTTCCGCAACGCGGTACGCGCGGCCGAGCGCGCGAGCGAGTAGCCCGGCAGGTGCGTCGGGGGAATTGCGGACAACCGCACCGCCACGGGCGCGAGTTTGCTATCCAGCGGCGCTCAGCAAGCAATACGGGAATGAGCTTGGATTCGGCCCGAGCCAGGCAACGTGTTGTTGATCACGAGCACACCGCCGCCGATCGGGCTTGTGGCTCGGCTCATAGTCATCCGCGCCTTGCTACCCAAAAGTAGCGGCATATATTTCCGCTGTCCTCGGTCGAGATGGGGCGCTCCGGTGATGCACGACGGCGTGGTCGACGACGAACTCCAGATCCGATCATTTGAATACATGCGGGCAGGAACATCATCTTGAACAGCATTCCGTCGCTTCTTCTCGTGCACGGTGCCTGGCACGGGCCCTGGGTCTGGCAGTCGCTCATCGAGCAGTTTCCGGATATCGACATCCACACCGTCGCGCTACCCAGTAGCGGCAACGACCCCGCTGCCCTCGGTGACCTCTACGACGACGCTGCCGTGGTCAAAGCCGCCGTCGCCGCCATCGACGGACCGGTCGTGGTCGTCGCCCACTCCTACGGTGGCGCACCAGTCACGGAGGCGCTCGCTGCCGCGGACAACGTACGCCGAATCGTTTATCTCGCCGCTTTCCAGCCGGATGTCGGCGATTCGCTCTTCTCCACCGCCGGCGGCGTTGCTCCGCCGTGGTGGGAGGTTCACGAGCGGACGGACCTGAAGGGCAGGGGTCACATCGAACCGTCGCAGCCCCGAGAGGTCTTCTACAGCGACGTCGATCCGGAAATCGCGGAACAGGCCGTTGCACGACTCGGGCTTCAGTCCTGGGCCTCGACGCAGCAGCCGCTGACCGAGGCCGCGTGGCGCACCATTCCCAGCACCTACCTCATTTGTGCGGCCGACAACGCTCTTCCGCCCTTCGCGCAGGAGCTCATGGCCAAGCGGGCCGAGCGGGTGTTGCGCATGAACTCCTCGCACTCGCCGTTCCTTTCTCAGCCCGCCGAGCTGGCCGCGCTGATCCGGGCGGAACTTTCCGCCTGAGGCAGACGGCGCGGGTAGCGGCCGTCGACCGGCCGGACATGCGACCGGGCGACGGACCGCCACCCCGTAGGCAGGGGCGGCCGCTATGCTGCGCGGTGGCACAAACGTTGCGAGGTGCCCCGCGCGAGTGGGGAGAATCGGGAAGCCGGTGTGAGTCCGGCACGGGCCCGCCGCGGTGACCGGGGAGCTGCCACCCACGCGTACCAGACGCAGCCACTGGCCCTGAGGGGCTGGGAAGGCGGGTGACCAGCGGAGATCCGGGAGTCCGAAGACCGGCCTCGCGTCATCGCCCCGTCAGGGGCGCGAGCGCAGCGGGAGCCTGCCTTGAACAACGGACTCTACGAGACCATCCACCGCCGTCGGGACGTACGTGCCCAGTTCACCGGGGCGCCGATCCCCGCGGAGACGTTGGATCGGATCCTCACAGCGGCGCACGCCGCGCCGAGCGTCGGTCTCTCCCAGCCCTGGGACTTCATCCTGGTCCGCGATCCTGAGCTGCGGCAGGAGTTCCACCGACACGTGGAGCGGGAGCGGGACACCTTCGCGGCCACTCTCGACGGTCCGGCGGCGGAACGCTTCGCCCGGATAAAGATCGACGGTGTACGAGAGTCGACGTTGTCGGTCGTGGTCACGTACGACCCGGAGCGGGGTGGGCCGGCCGTACTCGGCCGTCACGCGATCGCCGACGCCGGCCTCTACTCGGTCTGTCTGGCGATCCAGAACCTGTGGCTGGCCGCAACCGCCGAGCAGCTCGGGGTCGGCTGGGTCTCGTTCTACCGGGAGCCGTTCCTGCGCGACCTGCTCGGCATCCCGGCCACCGTCCGCCCGGTGGCGTGGCTCTGCCTCGGCCCGGTCACCCATCTGGAGGAGACGCCGGACCTGGAGCGGCACGGCTGGCGTCAGCGACGTCCGCTGTCGTCGGTGATCCACCAGGATCGCTGGTCCGAGTGACCCGCACACAAACGAGCCCCGGGCGCGCGAACGCCCGGGGCTCGTCGCTGACGTGTCAGCTACAGCCGCTGGTGGAGCCGCAGCCCTCGCAGACGTAGCAGCTACCGGCGGGGCGCATCTTCGTACCGCAGGTGAAGCAGAGCGGCGCGTCGGCGGCCTTGCCGATCACGGCCTCCAGCAGTTCGGTGCTGGAACCCACGCTCGGAGCCGGCTTGGCGGCGGCCACGTCGGCCATCTCCTGGGCCGGCTGGGCGACGGCCTCCGACTTGGCCGGGGCCTCCACCGGAGCCGAGGACGCCATCGCGGTGAGCTCCGCGCCGGTGACGGCGGCGGCCTCCGCGTCGGCCTCGGCCCGCAACTGGGCGGCCCGCTCCGAGGCGGTGAAGATGCCCAGCTCGGCGCGGCGCTCGTAGGGCAGGAAGTCCAGCGCCAGGCGACGGAAGATGTAGTCCATCACCGAGGCGGCCATCCGCAC
Source organism: Micromonospora sp. NPDC048905 (assembly GCF_040649655.1). Taxonomy (NCBI): domain Bacteria; kingdom Bacillati; phylum Actinomycetota; class Actinomycetes; order Micromonosporales; family Micromonosporaceae; genus Micromonospora; species Micromonospora sp. NPDC048905. Next base: position 905,880 of record NZ_JBEZFV010000001.1, read on the forward strand.
GTCCGGGTCGTCGGTCATGCCGGCCGGCTCGAAGCGCATGTTGGTGAACTTGCTGACGAACGTCTCCAGCGGCACGCCGTACTGCAGGCCGATGCTGATGGCCACCGAGAAGGCGTCCATCACGCCGGCCAGGGTCGAGCCCTGCTTGGACATCTTCAGGAAGACCTCGCCGAGGCCGTCGTCCGGGTAGGACGACGCGGTGAGGTAGCCCTCGGCGCCACCGACGGAGAAGCTGACCGTCTCGGACGGGCGCTTCTTCGGCAGGCGCTTACGCACCGGCCGGTACTCGATGACCTTCTCCACGGCGGCCGGCGCGGCCTCGACGGCGGCCGGCTCGGTGGCCTTGTTGGACTTGGCCACCGAGAGCGGCTGACCGACCTTGCAGTTGTCCCGGTAGATCGCCAGCGCCTTGAGGCCGAGCTTCCAGCCCTCGAAGTAGATCTTCTCGACGTCCTCGACGGTGGCCGCCTCCGGCATGTTGACCGTCTTGGAGATGGCGCCGGAGACGAACGGCTGGATGGCCGCCATCATCCGCACGTGACCCATCGGGGCGATCGTCCGCTCGCCCATGGCGCAGTCGAAGACCGGGTAGTGCTCCGGCTTGAGGCCCGGGGCGTCCACCACGTGGCCGTGGTCGGCGATGTGCTCGACGATCGCCTCGACCTGCTCCTCGGGGTAACCGAGGCTGCGCAGGGCGCGCGGCACCGTCTGGTTGACGATCTGCATCGAGCCGCCGCCGACCAGCTTCTTGAACTTGACAAGCGCCAGGTCCGGCTCCACGCCGGTCGTGTCGCAGTCCATCATGAAGCCGATCGTGCCCGTCGGGGCGAGGACGCTGGCCTGGGCGTTGCGCCAGCCGAACTTGTCGCCGATCTTGTTGCCCTGGGTCCACTGTTTGGTCGCCTCGCGGACGATCGCGGTGGCCACCGGGCTGGTCGGCTTGATCTCGTCGTTGGCGGCGGCGTGCTTGCGCATGACCCGCTTGTGCGGCTCGGCGTTGCGGGCGTAGCCGTCGTACGGGCCGACGACGCCGGCCAGCTCGGCGGAGCGGCGGTACGCGGTGCCGGTCATCAGGGACGTGATCGACGCGGCGACCGAGCGGCCCTGCTCCGAGTCGTACGGCAGGCCGGTGGCCATCAGCAGGGCGCCGAGGTTGGCGTAGCCGATGCCGAGCTGCCGGTAGGCGCGGGAGGTCTCACCGATCTTCTCGGTCGGGAAGTCCGCGAAGCAGATCGAGATGTCCATCGCGGTGATGACGAACTCGACGGACTTGACGAACTTCTCCACCTCGAAGCCACCGTCGGCGCGGAGGAACTTCATCAGGTTGAGCGAGGCCAGGTTGCACGAGGAGTTGTCCAGGTGCAGGTATTCCGAGCACGGGTTCGACGCGGTGATCCGCCCGGTCTCCGGGCAGGTGTGCCAGTCGTTGATCGTGTCGTCGTACTGCAGGCCCGGGTCGGCGCACTCCCAGGCGGCCTGGGAGATGGTGCGGAACAGCTTCTTGGCGTCGACGGTGTCGATCACCGAGCCGTCCAGCCGGCCACGCAGGTCGAAGCCCTTCTCGTTCTCGACCGCCGACATGAACTCGTCGGAGACCCGGACCGAGTTGTTGGCGTTCTGGTACTGCACGCTGACGATGTCGGAGCCGCCGAGGTCCATGTCGAACCCGGCGTCGCGCAGGGCGCGGATCTTGTGCTCCTCGCGCGCCTTCGTGACCACGAACTCCTCGATGTCCGGGTGGTCCACGTCGATGATGACCATCTTGGCCGCGCGGCGGGTCGCACCGCCGGACTTGATGGTGCCGGCGGAGGCGTCCGCGCCGCGCATGAAGCTGACCGGGCCGGAGGCGGTGCCGCCGGAGGAGAGCAGCTCACGCGACGAGCGGATCCGCGACAGGTTGACCCCGGAGCCGGAGCCGCCCTTGAAGATCAGCCCCTCCTCCTTGTACCAGTCGAGGATCGAGTCCATCGAGTCGTCGACGGCCAGGATGAAGCAGGCGCTGACCTGCTGCGGCGACGGCGTGCCGACGTTGAACCAGACCGGCGAGTTGAAGCTGAACACCTGGTGCAGCAGCATCCAGGTCAGCTCGTGGTCGAAGATCTCGGCGTCCGCCGGGCTGGCGAAGTAGCCGTACTCCTCACCGGCGGTGCGGTAGGTGGTGACCACCCGGTCGATCAGCTGCTTGAGCGACCACTCCCGCTCCGGGGTCCCCACCGCGCCCCGGAAGTACTTGGTGGTCACGATGTTCGCCGCGTTGACGCTCCACGACTGCGGGAACTCGACCCCCCGCTGCTCGAAGTTGATCGAGCCGTCCCGCCAGTTCGTCATCACGACGTCGCGGCGCTCCCACGCCACGTCGTCGTACGGGTGGACCCCCTCGGTCGTCCACACCCGTTCGATCTTCAGCCCCGCGCCTGCCTTGCTCCGTGAACGGCTAGTTGTCACGCCGTCGCCCCCCTCGTCTGCGCGGTCACCCACCGCGCGTCCTGATCTCTCGAAAAACAGTGAAGTCAGTTGGTACGGCCGGCGGCCTCGACCGCGTCGGCCCGGCCCTGCTCCCGGGCTCGCGCCACGGCCCGCAACGTGTCGATCTCGCGCTCGAAGTCGGCGAGCGAGTCGAACGAGCGGTAGACGCTGGCGAACCGCAGGTAGGCGATCTCGTCCAGGTCGCGCAGCGGACCCAGGATCGCCAGGCCCACCTCGTGACTGGGGATCTCGGCGGCCCCCTTGGCCCGGACGGTCTCCTCCACCCGCTGCGCGAGCAGCGCGAGGGAGTCGTCGTCCACCGGCCGGCCCTGGCACGCCTTGCGCACCCCGCCGATGATCTTCGTCCGGCTGAACGGCTCGGTCACCCCGCTGCGCTTGACGACCGCGAGGACCGCCTCCTCGACCGTGGTGAACCGCTTGCCGCACTCCGGGCAGGACCGCCGCCGTCGAATGAGCTGGCCGTCGTCGGCCTCCCGCGAGTCGACCACCCGGGAGTCAGCGTGCCGGCAGTACGGACACCGCATCGCCCACCTCCTTGAAAATGATCAACTGCGACCTGTGCGGAGCACCCCCCGGGCACGGCTCACCGCGACGGTGCCGTCCTCGGACGACGCCCGCCGTGATCGACGTTACGGGAGTGCGGTCGGTAGTCGGACCCAACCTGTGGGCAACTTACGCCCGTGTCACTACTACATCTAGGGGTCGACCGTATGTCGCCGGGGAAGCCGGGTCAAGTTCGCCGGCGTGTCCGGCGCGTCACGGACCATCTGGTCATCCACGACCGCCAGCACGTCCGAAAACCCCAACGTCGAGACCTCTCCCGGGTTACCGACCGGGCGGCCGGATCGGTCCGGAAAACGGCCGAGGATCGAACACCAGTGCTACTCGACGTACCATTTATCAGAACATCCGTACGACGGGAGCGGTTTTTCACCCCGACACGCCGGTGAGAGGTCGTACAGATGTTTGAAAATGACCGATCTCACCTATACGGTCATGAACAACGTGGCACCACCGCACGCACCACGAGCCGACGAGGCACCCAGCGCCGACCAGGGAGGACGGACGTGACCGAGGACCGGGCCAGCCGGCCGAAGAGCCCGCAGCAGATCACCGAGGCGGGCCCCCCGGCCACCCGACGCCGCACCGCCGCGCGCAGCCGGACGGGTCAGCCCGCCGTACGCCCGGTCACCCCGGTCGTCAGCGCCTTCCCCGACCCGGCGACCGTCGACCTGACCGCCCGCCAGCGTCGCATCCTGGAGTTCATCCGCAACTGGGTGGAGCGGCACGGCTACCCGCCCAGCGTCCGGGAGATCGGCGAGGCGGTCGGCCTGGTGTCGCCGTCGAGCGTCGCCTACCAGCTCAAGGAGCTGGAAAAGAAGGGCTTCCTGCGCCGCGACCCCAACCGGCCGCGTGCCGTGGACGTTCGCGCCCCCAGCGAGGCCATCGACGACGAGCTGTCCCGGGCACAGCGACCGACCCCGGCGTACGTGCCGATGCTCGGTCGGATCGCCGCCGGTGGGCCGATCCTCGCCGAGCAGGCCGTGGAGGACATCTTCCCGCTGCCTCGCGAGCTCGTGGGTGAGGGCGAGGTCTTCATGCTCCAGGTCAAGGGCGACTCGATGCTCGACGCGGCGATCTGCGACGGCGACTGGGTGGTCGTCCGGCAGCAGCCGACCGCCGACTCGGGCGAGATCGTGGCCGCCATGCTGGACGGCGAGGCGACGGTCAAGACCTACCGGCGGCGCGACGGGCATGTCTGGCTGATGCCACAGAACCCGGCCTTCGACCCGATCCCCGGAGACGACGCGACCATCATGGGCCGGGTCGTGGCGGTGTTGCGCCGCATCTGACCGATCGGCGGGTGAGTGCTCACGGGCGCTCACCCGCGTCGGTTGCCCGGTGCTGGCCCGTCAGTTGTCGGGGGCTGGTCCGTCAGTTGTTGAGGGCTGGCCCGTCAGTAGCGGTCGCCGCGGGGGCCGCGACCGCCCCCGGGATACTGCCCGTACGGATCGATGGGCTCGTCGTCGTCACGGCGACGGCCTGGCCGCTGGCCCCGAGGGTCGGATTCCGGCCCCCCGCGCCGGGGCGGTTCCGCGCGACCCGTGCCGGTGTGGCCACCGTCACCGCCGTACACACCGCTGACGGGACGACCACCCCCGCCCGGAGGGACACCACCGGCACCCTGCGGACGGCCACCGCCACCCACCGGAGGACGACCGCCCCCTTGGGGGCGACCACCACCCGCCGGAGGACGAGCAGCGCCACCCGCCGGAGGACGAGCGCCGCCGTACACACCAGCGGCACCGCCGTCCGGTCGTGCCGCACCGTAGCCACCGTCGGCCGCGGTCGGTCGACCACCGCCGTACACGGCACCACCCGCCGGAGGCGGGCCACCGCGACCCGCAGGGCCACCGCGGCCCGTACCACCTGCCGGTGGCGGGCCACCGCGACCGGCGCCGCCGCCGTAGGCGCTCGCCGGCGCGCCGCCACCGTAGACGCCGCCCGTACGGTCACCCACCGCTGGCGCACCATCGACGGCCGGGCCCGGACGTGGGTTGAGCGGCTCGCCGTCCCGGGCCGACGTCTTCGCCACGTCGGCGGCCGGCAGCCGTCGGCGGGCCCGGACGATGCCGACGATGCCGGCAGCGACCAGCAGCAGGCCGATCACCCCGACCGCGCCGACCAGATAGGTGATGTCGTCGAAGTCCAGCCCGGCGGCCCAGGATGCCGAGGTCGCCTTCTTGATGTCCCCCGCCCCCGCCGCGACTGGCACCGCGGTCGACGTGGACGGTGAATAGCTGAGGATGTCGAGGGGCTCGTCCTCGCCGAACCGGAACGCGTCCGAGACGGTCAGGAACGACTTGCCGTCCGTGGAGTAGCTGATGGCCTCGCCGAACGGGTCCGCCAGCGCCGTCACCCGGGGCTTGCCGGTGGTGAGCGCGCCGACGATGTCACCGCCGCTCACGTCGTACTCGAAAGCGTCCGCGTAGGTGCGCAGGACCACCCGGGAGCCGTCCGGCGAGCGGGCCGCGCCGGTGATGGCGATCCGGCCGAACGTGTTGAGCGGGTTCTCCGTCTGGGTCTTCGGCAGCGTGATCTCGCCGACCTGGCGCATCGGCACCGAATCGGCCTCGCCGTTGCGCAACGCCGCCGTCGGCGCGTAGATCTCGGCCTTGCCGCTGGTGACCTTCGTGATGACGAGCGGTTTTCCGTCGTCACCGATGAGCAGTGCCTCGGCGTCGTGCGGCTTGCCCTCCGGGTAGGAGATCCGGTGCGGCGTCGGCTGCCTCGCGCCGGTGACCGGCATCGACCAGAGCGCGACGCGCGTGCGGCGCTCCTTCGCGTCGGCGTTGTCACCGGTGTCGGCGATCCAGAGGGTCGCGCCGTCCTTGGAGAGGGCGAGATCCTCGGTGTCGACCGGGCCCTGCCCCGGGTACCGGACCGGCTCCTTCGAGACCTTGCACTTGGTGTCGAGGAAGAAGATCCGCTCGCGCGCCGTGAGATCGGTGCTGTCGTTGATGACGACGTAGCCACTCTTGGTCGCGACCAGACCGGACAGCTCCCGCAGCCGCTCGTCGACGATCGTGCACCGCTTCTGGCCGGCGGTGACGGCGGGCGGCTCGGACGACCCGGGGCCGGGAGCCGCCGCGGCGACTCCGGCGAGCGCCACGGTTGCCCCGAACAGGCCGAGGGCAACCGTGACCGAGGAAACAACGCGGCGCATTCGGCCAGTGTCGCATGCCACGCGTTTCCGACGGATGACACCGTGGCCGCTCAGGAGCGGCTGCCCGCCGCCTGTCCCTGTCGCTCGACGTCGAACGGTGCCAGTTCCGCGGCGAGGTCCGCGGCGACGCGGACATGCAGCAGGGTGCCCTCCGGCAGGTGCGCCGTGCTGAGCACCTCGCCCGTGCGGTGCACCCGGGCAACCAGGTCACCGCGGTCGTACGGCAGCACGGCCCGGACCTCCACGGCCGGTCGCGGCAGTCGGTCCTCGATCGCCGCGCGCAGCTCGTCCATGCCCCGCCCGGAGTGCGCGGAGACGAAGATCGCGTCCGGCCAGAGCCGCTTGAGCCGCAGCAGCGAGTCCTCGTCGGCCGCGTCGGTCTTGTTGACCACCAGCAACTCGGGAAGCCGCTCCGCGCTCACCTCGGCGAGCACCGTGTGGACCGCCCGGACCTGCTCCTCGGGATCCGGGTGGGTGCCGTCCACGACGTGCACCACCAGATCCGCCTCCGCGACCTCCTCCAGCGTCGAACGGAACGCCTCGACGATCTGGTGCGGCAGGTGCCTGACGAAACCGACGGTGTCGGTCAGGGTGTAGATCCGGCCGTCCGCGGCGGTCGCCTTCCGGGTGGTCGGGTCCAGTGTCGCGAACAGCGCGTCCTCGACAAGCACGCCCGCGTCGGTCAACCGGTTGAGCAGGCTGGACTTGCCGGCGTTGGTGTAGCCGGCGATGGCCACGGCGGGAACGGAGTTGCGGTTGCGTCGGGCGCGCTTCGTGACGCGTACCGTGCGCATGCTCTTGATCTCGCGGCGCAGCCGGGAGATGCGGTGCCGAATCCGCCTCCGGTCGGTCTCCAGCTTGGTCTCACCGGGACCACGCACACCCACGCCGCCGCCGGCGCCGCCGCCGCGGCCGGAACCACCGGTCTGCCGGGAGAGCGTCTCACCCCAACCGCGCAGCCGGGGCAGCAGGTATTCGAGCTGGGCCAGCTCGACCTGGGCCTTACCTTCCTTGCTCTTCGCGTGCTGGGCGAAGATGTCGAGGATCAGCGCGGTCCGGTCGACGACCTTGACCTTGGTGCGCTGCTCCAGGTTGCGCAGCTGCGACGGGGACAACTCACCGTCACAGATGACCGTGTCGGCACCGCTGGACAGCACCACCGCGCTGAGGTCGTCGACCTTGCCGCGACCGATGTAGGTGGCCGGGTCGGGGCGACTGCGACGCTGGATGAGCCCTTCGAGCACCTGCGAACCGGCGGTCTCGGCCAGCAGGGCGAGCTCGGTGAGCGAGTTTTCCGCGTCCGCCGCCGTGCCCTCGGTCCAGACGCCCACCAGGACGACCCGCTCCAGCCGCAGCTGGCGGTATTCCACCTCGGTGACGTCGGTGAGCTCGGTTGACAGGCCCGGGACGCGTCGGAGGGACTGCCTCTCCGACAGATCCATTTCGCCGGTGGTGACGTCGTCGAGCTCGTCCTCGACGGGGACAAAGCTCTCCTGGTCTCGCAAGCGGTTCTCCTGTCCGTTTTGATAAGTGGAACGTAATCCTGACATGACACAACGCCGAACGCACCTGCTATATGCCCATGCTCCGAGTCTCGAAAAGCGGGGGCGAATGCTGGTCGGCTGCGTCAACCCGGTAGAAATGCGGGCGGCGGCCGACTGGCCGCACAGCCGTGACGGAGGGATCCCGTGGCCATCACCCGACTGCCGAGCGCCGGATTTTCGATCACCATCCGGATCGCCGTGACCGCTGACGCGTCCTCGATCGGGCGGCTCACCACCTCCGTCGGCGAGGCCGGCGCGATCGTCACGGCGTTGGACGTGGTGGACTCCGACCCGACGAACGTGATCGTCGACCTGACCTGCGACACCGCCGACGCCGGCCACGCCGACCAGGTGGTCGACGCGCTGACCGCGCTGGACGGCGTGGACGTGCGGAAGGTGTCGGACCGGACGTTCCTCCTGCACCTCGGCGGCAAGATCGAGGTGACGTCGAAGGTCGCGCTGCGCAACCGCGACGAGCTGTCCCGGGCGTACACCCCAGGGGTGGCCCGGGTCTGCATGGCGATCGCGGAGAACCCGGCGGACGCCCGGCGACTGACCATCAAGCGCAACACCGTCGCGGTGGTCAGCGACGGCTCGGCGGTGCTCGGCCTGGGCAACCTGGGTCCGGCCGCCTCGCTGCCGGTGATGGAGGGCAAGGCGGCGTTGTTCAAGCGCTTCGGCGGGGTGGACGCCTGGCCGGTGGTGCTGGACACCCAGGACACCGACGAGATCGTGCAGATCGTGAAGGCGATCGCGCCGGCGTACGGTGGGATCAACCTGGAGGACATCGCCGCGCCGCGCTGCTTCGAGATCGAGGCCCGGCTGCGCGAGGCGCTGGACATCCCGGTGTTCCACGACGACCAGCACGGCACCGCGATCTGCGTGCTGGCCGCGCTGACCAACGCGCTGCGGGTGGTCGGCAAGCAGCTGGAGGATGTCCGGGTGGTCGTCTCCGGGGCCGGCGCGGCCGGCACCGCGATCATGAAGTTGCTGCTGCGCCAGGGCGTCGGCGACATCATCGCGTACGACCGCCAGGGCGCCCTGCACCGCGGGCTGACCGGGCTCAACTCGGCGTGGCAGTGGCTGGCGGACAACACCAACAAGGAGAACTACTCGGGCGACCTGCCGGGCGCGATCCGGGGCGCCGACGTGTTCATCGGGGTGAGCGCGCCGAACCTGCTCACCGGGGACGACATCGCCCAGATGGCCAAGGACTCGATCGTCTTCGCGCTCGCCAACCCGGACCCGGAGGTCGACCCGCGGGAGGCGCGCAAGCACGCCGCCGTGGTCGCCACCGGCCGCTCGGACCAGCCGAACCAGATCAACAACGTGCTCGCCTTCCCCGGAGTGTTCCGCGGGATGCTCGACGCGCACGCCGAGGAGTTCACCGAGGAGATGGCGATCGCGGCCGCCCGGGCCATCGCCGACGTGGTGGGCGAAGACAAGATCAACCCGACGGTGATCGTGCCGAGCGTCTTCGACTCCCGGGTCGCCCCGGCGGTCGCCGCCGCCGTTCGCGCCGCCGCGCACAACCCCAGCCCGCTGCCGGCAGCCGACCCCGGCCCCGCCGACCTCCCCGAGATCGCGGCCAACGCCAGCGCGACGCCCTGAACGAGTTCGCCCTGGTGATCAAGAGGTTTGCGTCAGGATCCGCGTTGTTCCTGACGCAAACCTCTTGATCAACCCGGGTGGCGGGTCAGGGGCGGAGCGTGGTCAGGTCTACGTCGCCTCTTGCCACCAGGACGGCGGGACCGGACAGCCAGCAGGAGGTCTCGGTGACGGTGACCGTCACCCGACCGCCGGGCACGTCCACGGCGATCACTCCGGTGTCCCGGCCGAGGTCACGCAGGGCCACCGCGCCCACCGCGCAGGCACCCGTGCCGCAGGACAGGGTCTCGGCGCTGCCGCGCTCGTACACGCGCATCAGGGTGTGCCCGTCGGCGTCGTCGACCGGATCGCCCGCCACGATGAACTCGACGTTCACCCCGTTCGGAAAGAACGCCGGGTCGAACCCGGGCGCGGTGGTCAGGTCCAGCGCGGACAGCTCCACCCCGGCCGGCAGCACACAGACCAGGTGCGGGTTGCCGATGTCCACGGCGGTGCCGGCCAGGGTCAGCCCGCCCAGGGTGGCGGTCGAACTGTCGTACACCCGGGGTCGGCGCATCTCGACGGACACGGCGTCGCCCTCGACCAGCGCGCGCACGACGCCGGCCCGGGTGGCCACCGGCAGGGCCGCGCCGGCGGGCGTCGCCAACCCGGTGTCGAGCAGGTAGCGCACGAAGACCCGGGCACCGTTGCCGCACATCTCGGCGAACGAGCCGTCGGCGTTCCAGTAGTCCATGAACCACTCGGCCTCGCCGGCCAGCCCCGCGCCGTCCGGATGCTTGGCCGCCCGGACCACCCGCAGCACGCCGTCCGCGCCGATGCCCCGCCGCCGGTCGCAGAGCGCCGCGACCAGCTCCGGGGTCAGGTCGAGCTGACCGTCCGGGTCGGGAAGAAGGACGAAGTCGTTGCCGGTGCCGTGGCCCTTGGTGAACTCCACGCCCCCATTATCGCGTCTCGGCCGGCACCAGACGCAGCGCGGCCCCGATCAGGTCCGGCGCGGTCGAGTCCAGCCAGTGGATCCGCTGGTCGCGCCGGAACCAGGACCGCTGCCGGCGGACGAAACGCCGGGTGGCGCGGACCGTCTCCTCGTGCGCCTGCGCCTCGGTCAGCTCACCGGCGAACAGGCGCAGCACCTGCTGGTAGCCCAGCGCCCGGCTCGCCGTCCGCCCCTCGGGCAGCCCGCGCGCGACCAGCTCCCGGGTCTCCGGCACCAGGCCGTCGGCCCACATCCGGTCGACCCGCAGCGCGATCCGCTCGTCCAGCACGCCCGTGTCCAGGTCCACGCCGAGCTGTACGGACGGGTAGTACGGCGTGGGCTGGGGCAGCGACGCGGTGAACGGCGCGCCGGTGAGCTCGATCACCTCCAGCGCCCGCACGATGCGCCGGCCGTTGCCGGGCAGGATGCCCTCGGCGGCGACCGGGTCGGCGGCGCGCAGCCGCGCGTACAGCGGGGCCGGGCCGACCTCGGCCAACTCCCGTTCCAGCCGGTCCCGCAGCGCGGCGTCGGTCCCGGGGAACTCGAAACGCTCCAGCACCGCCCGCACGTACAGCCCGGACCCACCGACCAGCAGCGGCACCCGCCCCCGGGACAGGATGTCGTCCACCGCCGCGCGGGCCAGCCGCTGGTACTCCGCGACACTCGCCGGCTCGGTGACCTCCCAGATGTCCAACAGGTGGTGCGGCACGCCGTCCCGCTCGGCTGCGGTCAGCTTGGCGGTGCCGATGTCCATGCCCCGGTAGAGCTGCATCGAGTCGGCGTTGACCACCTCACCGTCCAGCGCGTGCGCCAACGCGATGCTCAGCGCCGACTTGCCCGCCGCGGTCGGGCCGACCACCGCGACGACAGTGCCCCCCGCGTCGCCTCTCACGTCCGCGTCGCCTGTCACATCCGCTCCCAGGACGCCACGAAGTAGGCCACCCCGTAGGGGGCGGAGTCGTGCAGCAGCTCACCACGCCACCCTCCGCCGGCCGCCCGGGCCGCGCCGGCCAGCACCTGCCAGGGCGCCCGGCCGGCGGCCTTCAGCTCCGCCGACACCACCGGGTCGAGGCCGAGCAGGGCGTCCAGGTCCGCCTCGGCCAGAGCCGTGGCAACCCCCTTGTCGTACGCGCTGGCGCGCGGGTCGTCGTACCCGGGGGCCTTCTCGCCCCGGCAGGCCGACCCGTCACCGAGCACCAGCAACGCCACCCGGTTCCCCGTGGCGCCGACCTCGTCCGCGAGCGCGGCCAGCTCGGCCGGGCCGGCGTCGGCGGCCACCTGCACGGCGGTCACCGACATCCGGGCATCGTGCGCCCGCGCGTCGTGCGCTCGCGCGTCGTGCGCCCGCGCGTCGTGCGCCCGCGCGTCGTGCGCTCGCGCGTCGTGCCGGGACAGCAACCACGCGCCGATGGTCAGGCTCAACGGCAGCACCGCGCCCCGGTCCGGCTGACCGGGGACCAGCGGCACGTCCAGGTCGACACCCCACGGCTGGAGGGAACCGGTGGCCGGGGAGTCGATCAGGCCGGTGACCGGGCCGGTGCCGAGCAGCACCACGGTGTCCGGGTCGACGGCCAGCAACCGGCGTACGGCCACGTCGCAGGACGCCCGCAGGCCGTCCAACTCCGGGGCCGCGGAGCCGGCCACCTCGGGCACGAGCAGGGGCGGATGTGGGCAGACGGCAGCGGCGACCAGTGGCACCCTTTCACCGTAGCGGGAATCGTCGGTGCGTCTCCGCGCCGATCCGGTCATTCGGCCCCTAGGACACCGTATGGTCACGGTCGGCGATAGGCGCTCGACGCGGACCGGGTGAGACCTGTGACAATGCCGGAAGCAACTTGGCTGCGCCGTGGCGGCGACGGGGGTTCGTTCCCTCGACGCCGGGAGAACGAGGATGGGCACATGAGCGACTGGACTGCCTTCGGACGGGTGGACGCGGACGGCACCGTTTACGTCAAGACCACCGAGGGTGAGCGGGTGGTCGGATCCTGGCAGGCGGGTGCGCCGGAGGAGGGCCTGGCACACTTCGCGCGCCGCTTCGCCGATCTGGTCACCGAGGTGGACCTGACCGAGGCTCGGCTCAAGTCGGGTGCGGCGGATGCCGGACACTCGGTGAGCACGATCCGGCGGATCCGTGCCACGCTGCCCGAGGCCAACGTGGTCGGCGACATCGACGCACTGGCCGCTCGCCTCGACAAGCTGGCCACCCTCGCCGAGGAGAAGGCCGGCGAGGCGCGCGCTGCCCGGGAAGCCGCTCGCGGCGAGGCCCTGGCACGCAAGACCGCCCTTGTGGAGGAGGCCGAGAAGCTGGCCGCCGAGTCCACCGGTTGGAAGACCGCCGGGGACCGGCTCAAGGAGATCCTCGACGAGTGGAAGACCATTCGTGGGGTCGACAAGAAGGCCGACGGCGAGCTGTGGAAGCGTTTCGCCGCCGCCCGGGACGGTTTCACCCGTCGCCGGGGCGCCCACTTCGCGTCCCTGGACTCCCAGCGCAAGCAGGCGCAGACGGTCAAGGAGGAGCTGGTCGCCGAGGCGGAGAAGCTCTCGGAATCCACCGACTGGGCCGCGACCGCCAACCAGCTCAAGGAGCTGATGACCCAGTGGAAGGCCGCGCCGCGCGCTTCCAAGGAGGCCGAGCAGAAGCTCTGGGAACGGTTCCGGGGCGCGCAGGATGCCTTCTTCAGCCGGCGCAGTGAGGTCTTCTCCGCCCGGGACAACGAGCAGCGCGGCAACCTGGAGCGCAAGCAGGCCCTGCTCGCCGAGGCCGAGGCGTTGGACATCGACGCCGACCCGAAGGGCGCCCAGGCCAAGCTGCGGGAGATCCAGGCACAGTGGCACGAGGCCGGCCGGGTGCCCCGCGAGGCGGCCACCGGACTGGAGCGCCGACTGCGCGTCATCGACGACAAGGTCCGCGACGTGATGGACTCGGCGTGGCGCCGCACCACCAAGGAGGACAACCCGCTGCTCGCGCAGATGCGGGCGCAGGTGGCCGAGGCCGAGGAGCGGCTGGCCCGGGCCCAGAGCGCCGGCGACGCGCGCCGGATCAAGGACGCCGAGCAGGCGCTCGCCGCCAAGCGGCAGTTCCTCCAACTCGCCGAGCAGGCCGGCTGAGCTGACGACGTCCGGAGCCCCCGGTCCCGCTCGGGACCGGGGGCTCCCGCGTCTCCACCCGCACGCCTCACCCGCCCTGGTGCACGCGCCCGCGACCCTCATCCTCGCCCTTCGCGCCGCACGCGCCCGGCGCCCGGCGCCCGGCGCCCGGCGCCCGGCGCCCGGCGCCCGGCGCCCCGGCGCCCCGGCAAGATCACACTCGATCCTGGATGTAGTGGCCACGAAGCGCCGGGATGCAACTACATCCGTGTTCAAGCGCGATCATGCAGGGGCGCGCGGCGCAAGGGGCAGCGGGCGGAGACGCGCGGTGTGGGATACGGCGCACGGGACGGACGGGCAGGGTGTGGGGGCGCAGAGGACCGGCGGGCCGCGGGCAGGTGCGGTCGGCGCGGGGCGCAGGGCAACGCACGCCGGACGCAGGGCGACGGCGCGCCGGGCGCGGGGCGGCGCGCAGGCGCAGGTTGACGCATCGAGGCTGGCTGATCAGAATGAGCGACGGAGCCAGGTAGGGCCACCGGCACGAGGGCGACGAGGGCGGGACATCCGCCGTCGAGGGTCGCCGGTGAGCTGCCGCGAGTGACCACGTCCGCGTGACATGGGCCGTCGCGCACTGTCCGCGTACCCGAAAAGGGGCCGTGACGTGCGGACGGCCGCCCGCCGACGTCGTCATCGGACGGCGTCGGACCTCCGAAGTGGAGCTCGAATGTTCCGTCCCAAGGCTCTCGGCGGCGCGCTGACCGCGCTCGCCACCGTCGCGGCTGGCGTGTTCCTCGCCACCGCCGTCAGCACCAGCCCGGCCGTCGCCGCTGGCACCGGCTCCGGTTACCTGCACACCAACGGCAATCAGATCGTGGACAGCACCGGTGCCACGGTCCGGTTGACCGGCATCAACTGGTTCGGCATGGAGACCGACAACAAGACCTTCCACGGGCTGTGGTCGAACAACCCGTGGCGGGGGCAGCTCGACACGATGGCCCGGCTGGGTTACAACACGTTGCGGGTGCCGTACTCGAACGACGCGCTGAAGCCGGGCGCGACCGCCAGTGGGATCAACGACTTCGTCAACCCGGACCTGATCGGGCTGTCGCCGTTGCAGATCCTGGACAAGGTGATCGACTACGCCGGCAGCAAGGGAATGCGGATCATCCTGGACCGGCACCGGCCGACGTCGGCCGGGCAGTCGCCGTTGTGGTACACGTCGACGGTCTCCGAGGCGACCTGGATCAACGACTGGAAGATGCTCGCCCAGCGGTACGCGGGTAACCCGACGGTGATCGGCGCGGACCTGCACAACGAGCCGCACGCCGAGGGCACCAACCCGGCGGCCACCGGCGCGTGCTGGGGCTGTGGCGACACCACCCGGGACTGGCGGCTCGCCGCCGAGCGGGCCGGCAACGCGATCCTTGGTGTCCAGCCCAACTGGCTGATCTTCGTGGAGGGGGTGAGCTGCCCGAGCGGTGGCCTCTCCAACGTCTGGGACGGCGACACCAGCAACGACGAGGACTGCGGTTGGTGGGGTGGCAACCTGTCGAAGGCGGGTCAGTTCCCGGTACGGCTGAGCGTGGCCAACCGGCTGGTCTACTCGCCGCACGAGTACGCCACCTCGGTGTACCGGCAGACCTGGTTCGACGCCCCGGACTACCCGGCGAACATGCCGGCGATCTGGGACAAGTACTGGGGTTACCTCTACAAGCAGAACATCGCTCCGATCATGATGGGTGAGTTCGGTAGCACTCTGGTCGACCCGAAGGACAAGGTGTGGCTGGAGAAGTTGATGGCGTACACCGGGACCGGGGTGACCGGGATGTCCTTCACCTACTGGTCGTGGAACCCCAACTCCGGTGACACGGGCGGCATCGCGCTTGACGACTGGACGAACGTCAACACCACCAAGCAGGCGATCCTCCAGCCGTACCTGATCGCA
Organism: Micromonospora sp. NPDC048905; assembly: GCF_040649655.1. Taxonomy (NCBI): domain Bacteria; kingdom Bacillati; phylum Actinomycetota; class Actinomycetes; order Micromonosporales; family Micromonosporaceae; genus Micromonospora; species Micromonospora sp. NPDC048905. Next base: position 921,251 of record NZ_JBEZFV010000001.1, read on the forward strand.
CCGTCGGGTGGCGGACCCACCGGCGGACCGACGGGCGGACCTACCGGCGGGCCGACCGGCGGGCCGACCACCCCGCCGCCGGGTGCCTGCACGGCCACCTACCGGCAGGTCAACGCCTGGCAGGGCGGCTTCCAGGGTGAGTTGACCGTGAAGAACACCGGTTCGGCCGCGGTGAATCCGTGGTCGGTCACCTGGACCTGGCCGGCCGGGGTGACGTTGGGCAGTGGCTGGAACGCCACCGTCTCCCAGTCCGGCACGACTGTCACTGCCGCTGCGCCCAGTCACGCGCCGTCCCTGGCTGCGGGTGGGTCGGTCACCGTGGGCTTCACCGCCAACGGCACCGCCAGCGCCCCGGGTGCCGTGAAGCTCAACGGCGCCAGCTGCTGAACCGCTGGGACGGCCGATGCGGTGCGCATCGGCCGTCCCCGCCATTTACATTCACATGCTTCTATGCTTTCATCGGGAAAGCGTTTGCCTTCGCAGAGGTGGCCGCGAGCGCGGGAGCCGCTTTCCTTCACGTCATCGCACTGGCGGGCCACTGGTCCGGGCACGATTCGCCGCCCACGGGCATGGGTGTCGCGACGGTCCCGTCCGCCTCCTCGAAAGGAAGCAGCATGCGCACACCACAGCGTCGAATGACGCTGCTCGCCGCCACCGCCGCCGCCACCGCCAGCCTCGTCACCGCCGGGCTGCTGACGTCCGTGTCCGCGCAGGCGGCCGCCGGCTGCCGGGTCGCCTACACGGTCGCCAGCCAGTGGCCGGGCGGGTTCACCGGCAACGTCACGGTCACCAACCTCGGCGACCCGGTCTCCGGTTGGACGCTGCGCTGGTCGTACGGGGCCGGGCAGCAGGTCAGCCAGGCGTGGGGTGCCACCGTCTCGCAGACCGGGGGCCAGGTGTCCACCGCCAACGTGGACTACAACGGCAACCTGGCGACCAACGGCAGCGCCTCGTTCGGCTTCAATGCGAGTTGGAACAACGCCAGCAACCCGGACCCGACCAGCTTCACCCTGAACAACGTCGCCTGCACCGGCGGCACCACCACCCCGACCACGCCGACCAACCCGGGCACACCGACGACCCCGCCGATCCCGAGCGATCCGCCGCCCAGCGTCCCGCCACCGACCGGTCTCGTCGGTTGGGCCACCCAGAACGGCGGCACCACCGGCGGCGGCGGCGCACCGGCCACCACCGTCACCAACGCGTCGGCGCTGACCAGCGCGCTGAACGCGACGGGCGCCGCGGTGATCCGGGTGTCCGGCACGATCTCCTGCTCGGGAATGCTGCGGGTCCGGTCCAACAAGACCATCCTCGGCAACTCCGGCGCCACCATCGCCGGCTGCGGGCTCAACGTCAGCGGTGACCGCAACGTCATCATCCGCAACCTGACCTTCCGGGACTGGAACGACGACGCGATCAACGTGCAGGAGTCGGCCACCAACGTGTGGGTCGACCACAACACCTTCAGCAACGGGTACGACGGCGCGGTCGACATCAAGCGCGGATCGGACTTCGTCACCGTGTCGTGGAACCGGGTCTTCAACCACGACAAGGCCATGCTGCTCGGCCACAGCGACGACAACGGCGCCCAGGACACCGGCCACCTGCGGGTGAGCTACCACCACAACTGGTTCGACGGGAGCAGGCAGCGCAACCCCCGGGTGCGCTTCGGCAACCCGGTGCACGTGTTCAACAACTACTACCGGGCCAACGGCGGCTACGGCGTGGCCTCCACGGAGAACGCCGGCGTGCTCGTCGAGGGCAACTACTTCGAGAACGTCAACGACACGTACCACCTGGGCGAGGCCGACTCCGGGCCGGGCCGACTGGTCGCCCGGAACAACCACTTCGTCAACTCGCCCGCCGGGCAGACCGGCGGCAGCGTGGCCAGCATCCCGTACTCGTACCAACTCGACACCGCGAGCAGCGTCAAGTCCGTCGTGACGGCGGGCGCCGGCGCCGGCCGGATCACCGTCTGACCGAGGAAGGGCCCCTCGACGAGGGGCCCTTCCGTGCGCTCAGTGCGTGGCGCAGCCGGCGGTGGGTGCGGGCGCGACCGGCGGCGCGCCGATCGTCGGCAGACCGAGCAACACCCCGGGGGTACGCGGGGAGCGGCCCGCCTCGGCCGCGTCGCCGGCCCGGGTCCGTCGGTGCGCCACCGGCGGTCCGTCGGCGTTGAGGTGGTGCGGAGCGGCGTACGTGATGGTGGTGTGCACGATGTCGCCCGGCCGGATCTGCCCAGCGAGGGACTCCCCACCCGCGGTCTCGGTCGCGAAGTGCACCAGCCGGCCGTCGCGGGCCCGACCGGACATCCGGCCGGTCCGCTCGTCCTTGCGGCCCTCGCCGACGGCGACCAGCACCTCGACGGTCTCCCCGACGAGCCGCTTGTTCTCCGCCCAGGTGATCTCCTCGACGCAGGCGACGAGCCGCTCGTAGCGCTCCTGCACGACCTGCTTGGGTAGCTGATCGTCCATGGTCGCGGCGGGGGTGCCGGGGCGCTTCGAGTACTGGAAGGTGAAGGCCGAGGAGAACCGGGCCTCGCGGACCACGTCCAGGGTGCGCTGGAAGTCGGCCTCGGTCTCGCCGGGGAAGCCGACGATGATGTCGGTGGTGATCGCCGCGTCCGGCATCGCCGCCCGGACCTTCTCGATGATCCCCAGGTAGCGCTCGGAGCGGTAGGACCGGCGCATCGCCTTCAGCACGTCGTCGGAGCCGGACTGCAACGGCATGTGCAGCGAGTGGCAGACGTTCGGCGTCTCGGCCATCGCGGCGATCACGTCGTCGGTGAAGTCCTTCGGGTGCGGGCTGGTGAACCGGACCCGCTCCAACCCGTCGATGTCGCCGCAGGCCCGCAACAGCTTGCCGAAGGCGTACCGGTCGCCGAACTCCACCCCGTAGGAGTTGACGTTCTGCCCGAGCAGGGTCACCTCCAGCACGCCCTCGTCGACCAGGGCGCGCACCTCGGAGAGGATGTCGCCGGGACGGCGGTCCTTCTCCTTGCCGCGCAGCGCGGGCACGATGCAGAACGTGCAGGTGTTGTTGCAGCCCACCGAGATCGACACCCAGCCGGCGTAGGTGGACTCGCGGCGGGTGGGCAGCGTGGAGGGGAAGACGTCGAGGGACTCCAGGATCTCCACCTCGGCGGCGGCGTTGTGCCGGGCCCGCTCCAGCAGCACCGGCAGCGCACCGATGTTGTGGGTGCCGAAGACCACGTCCACCCAGGGCGCCTTGCGGACGATCTCGCCCCGGTCCTTCTGGGCCAGGCAACCACCGACCGCGATCTGCATCCCCGGGTGCTTGTCCTTCACCGGGCGCAGCCGACCGAGGTTGCCGTAGAGCCGGTTGTCCGCGTTCTCCCGGACGGCGCAGGTGTTGAACACGACGATGTCCGGGTTGTCGTCGGAGGGCACCGCACGTACGTAGCCAGCCTGTTCGAGCAGGCCGGAGATGCGCTCAGAATCGTGGACGTTCATCTGGCAGCCGTACGTCACGACGTTGTAGGTCCTAGCCACCCTCTTGGTGCCCCTTCCCCTCGGGCTACCAGGGTAGCGGCCCAGTTGGCAGCCCCCACCCACCGGCATTGACCCGACGGTCCACGGTGAGGGTTCCCGGCGGGGAGCACGCTGCCGCCCGGGCCTCGGCACGGTCACAGCGGGGAGCCGGAACGGTGCCCCCGATCACAACAGGTGCAGGTCGATCACCCGGACGACGAACCGCCGGTCACGCAGGGTCCGCACCGTGGGGTGCTCCGCGCCGATGACCTCGGCCAGCCGGTCCGCCACCGCGCCGACGTCCTCGGCAGGGGCCTCGCCACCGGCGCGCGTCGACACCAGGGCGAGGTCACCGAGGCACCGCAGCGTGTCGGGGTGATCCGCCCCGATCACCGCGGCCAGGCGACCGGCGGTCTCCCGCAGTCGCTCCCGCGCCGAGTCCCACGCCCCCTCCTCGGCGAGACACACCGCGTGGTTCACCTCCGCGGCGAGGGTGTGCGGGTGGTCGGGGCCGAGTATCTTGCGGAACTCACCGGACGCCCGGGCCGCCGACGTACGGGCTTCCGACCTGCGGCCGAGCGCGCGCTCGGCGGCAGCGATGTTACTCAGCGTGGCCAGGGTGTACGGGTGTTCCGGGCCGAGCCGGAGACCCTCCTCATACGCCTGGCTGACCGCGAGCATCTCGGTCAGTGCCCGAGTCGCATCGCCGACGGCCAGCAGGTTCGCCGCCCGGCTCGCCCGGCACGCCAGCGTGTCCGGGTTGTCCGGACCGAAGCGTTCGCCGAGTTCGCGGTAGGCCGTGTCGAACATCGGCGCGGCCTCGCTGCCCCGACCGGAGCTGCGCAGGGACACCGCCAGGTTGACCTGAGCGACGAGGCTCTGGCCGTCGTCCGGCCCGAGCACCTCGCAGTACGTGTCGTAGACCGCGCGCAGCAGGGTGGCCGAGCGCTCGTACTCGCCGGCCTCCCGCAGGTCGCTGCCGAGCCGCACGGCGGAGACGAGCGTGTCGGGATGGGTGGGGCCGAGCACCAGCCGCCGCCGCTGGTGCACCTCGTCGTCCCACCGCCGGGCCGACCGGTAGTCGCCGACCAGCCGGTACGAGACGGCGAGGTTGTTGGCCGCGCTCAACGTCCCCGGGTGGTCCTCGCCGAACACCTGGAGCCATGAGGCGTAGGTGGACCGGTCCCGTTCCAGGGCCTCGGCGTAGCGGCCGAGCGCTCGTAGGTCAGCGCCGAGGCCGCCGGCGGTCATCAGGCTGTGCGGGTGCAGCGGGCCCAGCAGCCGGTGTTGCTCGGCCAGCACCGCCTCGTCCAGGTCCCGGGCCTCGTCGAAGCGGCCCAGGCTGCGCAGGATGTTCGCCCGGTTGAACCGCAGGTGCAGCAACTGTCGACCCAGCGCCGACGTCTCGACCTCGTCGTGCGTGTCGCCGAGCCGGGCGCTCCAGGTGTCGTCCATCTCCTGGCTGAAGACGTCGGCCTGGTCCAGACCGCCGCGCTGCCACAGATAACGGACCCGGTCGATCAGGAGCTGACACACCGGCTCGTCGGGGCAGGTCAGCGCCTCGGAGACCTCCAGGTGCGGCCAGAGCATCCGCAGCCGGGCCCAGGTGGTCGGGTCGTCCACGTCGCCGCGTGGCCGGGACGCGGCCAGCACCAGGTGCACCTGGTGTCGGGCGCCGTCGATCTCGTCGTCGGTCATCCGGTCGCGGACCACCGCCTGCAACAGCCGGTGCACCTGCACCCGACCGCCCTGGACGTCGAGTTTGAGCAGCGCCAGGCGGTTGATCTGCTGGACCAGGGCACCACGTACGAGCCGCTCCGACACCGACGGGTCGAACGGCACGAGGGCCGCCGCCATCTCGTCGCTGTAGACGAGTTCGAGGGCGATCTCCGGAGCCAGCACCGAGCAGAGCTGCAACAGCCGGTACGCGGCCGGCGCCTGGTCGAGCAGCCGGTTCAGCGACAAATCCCAGGTCGCCTCCACCGAGAGGGCGCTCGGGCCGTGCCGCTCGATCTGCCGTAGGTAGTCGGCGACCGACGTGCCGGTGTCGGCGAGCCAGGCGCCCGCCGCGGCCACCGCGATCGGCAGGTCGCCGAGCGCCTCGGCCACCCGGTCGGCCTCCTCGGCGCCGATCGTGGGCACCCGCTGGGCGAGGTGCGCGACGGCCTCGGTGCGGTCGAAGACGTCCACCTGGATCGGGTTCGCCCGGTCACCCCAGGCACGGTTGCGGGAGGTCAGCAGGACGTGCCCGGGACCCTGCGGCAGGAAGGGCTCGATCTGGTCGAGCTCTTCGGCGTTGTCGAGTACGACGAGCCACCGCTCGTACGGCTCACCACGGCCGAGCACCTGGAGCACCGACCGGACCGTGTCGGGCAGGGTGGGACCGACGAGGATGCCGAGGCGACCGGCGAGGTCGGCCAGGGCGGTGTCGACGAACTGCGGCGGGTCCGCCACGATCCACCAGACCACGTCGTACGCGGACTTGAACCGGTGCACGTATTCCAAAGCCACCTGCGTCTTACCGACGCCGCCCATGCCCTGGAGGGCGACCGGCAGCACCACCGCGACGCCCCCACCCTGCAACTGCGTGCGCAGTCGCGCCAGGTCGCCCTCGCGGCCGGTGAACCGGGCGTTCCGGTTGGGGGCGTTGAAGATCAACGGCTCGGTGCCGGGATAACGGGTGGCCCCGCCAGCCGGCCCGTCCGCCGACGACGGCACCGGCCGACCGACCAGCCGCAACACCCGCTCCACAGCGGTCGCGGCGCTCACGTTGACCAGGGTGGTGGAGCTCCCGGCCGAAAACTCGGCCAACGGGCGCAGGTCGGCGACGTACACGGCCAGGGCCATGAAGTCGGAACTCGGGCCCCGGTCGGGCAGGCCGCCGGACGGCGTCGCCACGTAGGCCGGCGAGACCACGGTCAGCGTGCGCGGGGCCGGCGTGCCGGTGGAGCCGACGGCGGCCGTCGGCTCCACCACCCGCAGCCCGGACGATCTGAGCACCTGCTCCAGCCACTCGGCCCAGATGGCGTCCTCCGGCGCGTACCGGAGCACGATCTGGTCGTCGATCGCCTCGGCGCGTCGGCGGAAACGGGCCTTGCCCCGCTCCCGCACCGACTCGTCCATAACGGGCAGCGCCGTTACCGCACCGGCGGTGAGGATCCCGGTCAATGTCTCGAACGCGGCCAGCAGCGAGGTCGGGGAGCCGGGCGGGTCGCAGAATGTCGCCAGCTTCTCCTCGTACGCGTAGTACGGCCGGTACGGCACCTCGACTGCCGCCCAGTACCGCTGGCGCTGCGCCTCGGTCATCTCCGCCGGCAGACCAGCGAACCGGCGCATGGCCAACAGACGACCAGCCTCGCTCTGCTCCTTCACGGCGTGGTCGACCCGCATCGGCACCGGCAGGACCCGGATGTCCCGCTGCCGGTACCGTTCCCGGACCGAGTGCGCGACCCGAGCTGCCCCGTCGATGCCCTGGTCGCTGAGGGTGAAACAGTCGACCAGGGTGTCCGGCAGGTGCAGGGTGCAGATGTCGGCGACGTCGCTCGACCCGGTCCGGCTGTCGATCAGGGTGAAGTCGTACTGCCGCTTCATGTCCGCCCGCAGCGCCTCGAAGAACTGCGCCCCGCCCAGCCGGTTGTAGAAGTTGTCCCAGTTCAACCCACTCACCGAGACGGCGTAGTCGCTGTTCTGCCGGCCGGCGGAGAGGAAGTCGAGAGCACCGCCGTCGGGGAAGTTCCAGCGCAGCGAGAACGCGTGCCGGCCGACCCGGGCGTACTGCTCCATCCAGCGGTCCGGCCGGTCGTCGAGCCGGGTGGTCTCCCACTCGTAGTCGCGGATCATGTCGATCACGCCGCTGGCGCCCTGGATCGCCCCGGTGTCGAGGAACGGGTGGAAGAAGCGGTGCAGGCCGGGTGACTCGAGATCCCAGTCCGCGACCAGCACCCGCTTACCGTTGGCAGCGAGGATCCACGCGATGTTGGCCAGCGCCGTCGTCCGTCCCGTTCCACCCTTGAACGAGTAGAAGGTGATGACCTGACCTTCGCGATCAGCGCTCATGCCTGTCCTCTCTGGACCGGGCGTCATGCCCGATCAGAACGGTTGCGGGTCGATGATCCGGGCGACCAGCCGCCCCTCCCGCAGCGCGCGCACGCTTGGATGATCGGCCGCGACCACCTCGCCCAGCTTGACGACCGGGTTGGTGATCGCCGCCGACGGCCGGTCGCCGTCGCTCTCCCGCAGGACGAGATCCAGGTTCGCCCGGCAACGCAGGGCGTCCGGATGGCTCACTCCGGACTTGCCATCCCAACGGTCCGCGGTCGCGCGGAGGCAATCGATCGCGGCATCCCGGCTGCCCTCCTCGGCGAGACAGATGCCGAAGTTCTCCTCCGCCGCGAGGGTGTGCGGGTGGTCCGGCCCGAGCACCTCGCGCAGCGCGCTGGCGGCCCGTTCGGCCGTGGCGCGGGCCTGGGTGGCCCGCCCCACGGCTCGCTGCGCGACGGCAAGGTTGCTGAGCGCACCGAGGGTGTGCGGGTGGCGGGCACCCAGCCGCCGCTCGTAGATCATCGCCACCTGCTCGGCCTCGGCCACGGCGCGGTCGTTCTTGCCGAGTGCCAGCAGATTGGCCACCAGAGCCGCCCGGCAGATCAGGGTTTCGGGATTGTCCCGCCCGAACTTTGCCTCGAGCACCGGGTACGCCGAGTCGAGCAGTCCGGCTGCTTGCGTCTCCTGACCCGCACAACGCTGCGACACCGCGAGGCTGACCTGGGCGTTCAAGGTGTCCCCCGCCTCGCTGCCCATCTCCTTCAGGCCGGTGAGTTGATCACGGAGGCCGACCAGCATCGCCGCCGATTTGCCGTATTCGCCGGCCTCTCGCAGGTCGCGTGCCAGTTGCGCGATCGAGTGCAGCGTGTACGGGTGTTCCGGGCCGTGCACGAGCCGGCGGTGATGGAGAACGGCATCGTCCCCGTTGCGCGCCGACTCGAAATCGCCGACGAGGCGATAGGAGTGCGCGAGGTTGTTGCCCGCGATGAGCGTCCGCGGATGCTGTTCGCCGAACTCCTCACTCCAGAGGTCGTAGGTCTTCTTGTCGTGCTCGAGCGCCTCGGCGTAGCGGCCGACCGCCCGCAGATCGGCGCCCAGGCTCCCGGCCGTCATCAGGGTGTGCGGATGCCGGTTGTCCAGGAGCTCCCGCTGCTCTCCAAGGACCTGCTCGTCGAGGGCGAGGGCCTCGTCGTAGCGGGCCAGTGCCCGCAGCACGTTCCCACGGTTGAAGCGCAGGTGCAGCAACTGCCGGAGCAGCGTGGCGACCTCGTGGGTGCCCTGGAGGCGGTCCAGCCCCGCCGACCAGACTTCGTCGGCCTCCGCGGCGAACGCGTTCGCCTGATCGAGGTCACCCCGACGCCACAGATACCGCACCCGGTCGATAATCAACTCGCGGGCCGACTCATCCTGGCTGCTGACCACGCCGGAGGGCTCGAAGTGCGGCCAGAGCATCCGGAACGTGTCCCAGGTCTGTGGATCGTCGGTGTCGCCCTTGGGGCGGGCTTCAGCCAGCACCTGGTGCACCTGGTGCCGGGCGTCGGCGAGTTCCTGCACGGTCATCGTTTCCCGGACCGCCGCCTGGAGCAGCCGGTGCACCAGCACCCGCTTCTCCGATGTGTGGATCGTGACCAGCGCCGACCGGTTCATCTGCTGGACCAACCGCCCCCGCACCTCGCGCTGGGAAACCTCGGGGTCGAACGGCTTCAGCGCCGCAGCCATCTCGTCGTTCTCCAGCAGCAGGTCCGTGTGGATCTCCGGGGCCAGCACCGAGCAGAGCTGCAACAAGCGGAACGCCGCCGGGAACTGCGTACGCAACCGTGCCAGCGACAGGTTCCAGGTGGCCTCCACGGAGAGGGCGGTGGGCCCGTGCCACTCGATCTGCTCCAGGTACGCGTCGACCGAGGTACCGGTGTCCGCCAGGTACGCGCCGGCGGCGGCCACCGCGACCGCCAGGTCCCCCAACGCGTCGGCGATCCGCCCGGCCTCCTCTTCGGTGAGGGAGGGCACCCGGCGTCGCAGGTGGGCGACGCTCTTCGCGCGGGCAAAGACGTCGACCTGGACCAGGGTGGCCAACTCCGCCCAGGTCGGGCTGCGGGAGGTGAGCAACACGTGGCCACCGCCGGTCGGCAGAAAGCCCTCGACCGGGTCGACCTCCTCGGCGTTGTCGATCACCAGCAGCCACCGCCAGCGCTCACCCCGCCCGAGCGCCTCCCGCACCGCCCGGACGTCGTCAGCCCGGTCCGGGTGGCCACCGACACCGAGCCGGGCGGCGAAGGCCGCCAGGGACTTCTCCACGTCGGCGCCGGCCGACTCTGTCGCGCCGATGGTGATCCACCAGACCACGTCGTAGGCCGACTTGAACCGGTGTACGTACTCCAGGGCGAGTTCGGTCTTGCCGACACCGTCCATCCCCTGAAGGGCGACCGGCTTGGCGGGGGTCAGGTGTCGACGCAGGTAGGCCAGCTCACCTTCGCGGCCGGTGAAGCGCGCGTTGCGGTCTGGGGCCTCGAAGACGGCAGGCTCGGCGGCCGGGAAGCGCAGGCCGGCGTCGGCCGGATCGTCGGCACGCAGCGGCGGCGGTCGGTCCACCAGCCGAAACAGCCGCTCCGCGGCCTCCTCGGCGCTGACGTTGAACAGACTGGTGGACGAGGCCACCGGGAACTCCGCGAGGGGCCGAAGATCACTCACGTAGACCGCGAGCGGAGTGGTGCCAGCGGCCGGGTCGCGCGGGGGCAGTGCCGCAGGGGGCAGCGCCACGTAGGCCGAGGAGAGAATGGTCAGCGTACGGGCCGGTGGCTTGGCGCGGGGCTCGGCCGGTCGGGTGCCGTCGACGACCTCGACACCGGTGGAGCTGAGCACTTTCTCGATCCATTCCGCCCAGACCGCGTCCTCCGGGGCGTAGCGGAGCAGGAGGTCGTCGGGGAGCGCGGAGCGGCGCCGGAAGCGGGCCTTCTGCCGCTCGCGCACCGACTCGTCCATCGGCGGCATCGCGCTCACCTCGCCGTCGGTCAGCTCCGCGGTGAGCCTCTCGAACGCGGCCAGCAGTGAGGTGGGCGAGCCGGGATCGTCGCCGAAGGTCGCCAGCGTCTCCTCGTACGCGTAGAAGGGTCGGTACGGCACCTCCACCGCCGCCCAGTAGCGCCGGCGCTCCTCCTCCGTCATACCGGTGGGGAGCCCGGTGAATCGGCGCATCGCGAGCGCCCGTCCGGCGTCGGCCTTCTCCTTCTCCGCCTGGTCGACCCGCATCGGCGCCGGCAGGATCCGGATGTCGCGCTCTCGGTGGTGCTCGGCGGTGCGGGCGACCCGAGCCCCGCCGTCGATGCCCTGGTCGCTGAGGGTGAAGCAGTCCACCAGGATGTCCGGCAGGTGCAGCGTGCAGATGTCGGCGACGTCGCTGAGCCCGGTCCTGCTGTCGATCAGGGTGTAGTCGTACTCGCGTTTCATGTCCGCGCGCAGCGCCTTGAAGAACCGGTCGCCATTCAGCCGGTTATAGAAGGTGTCCCAGTCCAGGCCGCTCAACGAGGTGGCGTAGTAGCTGTCCTGCCGGCCGGCGGAGAGGAAGTCCAACCCGCCACCGCCCGGGAACTCCCAGCGCAGCGAGAACGCGTGCAGGCTGACCCGGGCGCACCGCTCGACCCAGCCCTCCGGCCGTGCCGCCTCGAGGATGGTCTCCGACTCGTAGTTCCGGATCAGGTCGATGACCCCGCCGGTCCCGCCGATCGTCGCCTCCTCCAGGAAAGGGTGGAAGAAGCGGTGCAGGCCGGGCGATTCGAGATCCCAGTCGGTGACCAGCACCCGCTTGCCGTTGGCTGCCAGGATCCACGCGACGTTGGCCAGCGCCATCGTCCGGCCCGTTCCACCCTTGAACGAGTAGAAGGTGACTATCTTTCCGTCGCGCTCACTCCTCATCGGGCACCTCCGGGGCTTTGAACGATGACGGGACCGGGGTGCGCAGGCTGGGTGGCCGGGTGCCCGGCCCCGATGCCGGGAACACCGCGCCGTGCTTCAGGTAGAGCCGCCGGGCCTCGGTCACCAGGGTCGGCATCAATCCGGCGAACTCGTCCATGCGGCCGACCCACCGGGCTCGTGTCATTCCCGCGTCCTGGAGCACGCCGAGCGCAAGCCGGGCCAGATCGGCGCTGCGCTGCGCGTCGCGCGGGTCGTCGGCGTCGGTCACCACGAGCGGGACCGCCCACTGCGGAAGCGCCCGCGCGGCGGCCCGCAGGGTGGACACGCCGCCGGGCAGCTCGGTGATCCACGGGTCGATCAGGACGACACCCGGACGGATCTCGAGCAGGTCCTCGGCGTCGGCGAAGTCGGTGGTGCGCACCGGCAGACCGAGTCGCTCGGCGGTGCTCGCGGCGTACTCGGCCAACGGGAGTTCCTGTAATGCGCCGAACGGGCGCCAGAGCGAACTGCGCTCGGCGTACGAGGACGGCTCCCGTCCCTGCGGCGGCCGATCCCGGGTGGGCGCCAGCACCGCCACCACGAACGCCGGGTCTGCCGAGGTCTGCCGCGACACCTCATCCAGGGCCGGCGCTCGGGACGGGCGCAGCCAGAACCGCTGGGTGGGCTCCACGATCCGCCGGGCCAGCCGCCCGAGCAGGACCCGATACTGGTCCTGGTAGGCGTTGAGCATGCAGAGCGCTCGCATGCCGTTCTCGGCGTACTCGGGGACGTCCCGTCCCAGGGCCAGTGCCGCATCGAGCTCGGGATGGGCTTCCCAACTGGGGATCGGGATCCAGAGCACCGGTGCCACGTGTTCGGCCGCCACGACGGGAGGCACCGACCCCGCGCCCGCGGCCGTGAGCAGTCTGGCCAGGAAGGATTTCTGCTCGCCCAGCGCCCACGGCCTGTTGAAGTAGCCCGGCGAGTAGAGCGGCACGAACACCTGGGCCGCGCCGAGGGCACCCGCCAGGGCCGCCTTCACGTCGGCGCCCGGGGGGATGTGCTGGTCGATGAAGCCGATCTCCACGCCCGGCCGTGGGGACGCCAGCCGACCCACCTCGTTCGACAGGTCGGCGAAGAACCGGCGGACCCAGACGTCGGTTTCGGTGCGGGCGCTCCGCACGGGTGCGGAATGCGCATAGCTGAGGAAGAAGTACGTCTCTCGCGTCGGTGCCGCCCCCGCGGCGGTGAGCGGCGTCATACGGCTGCCTCCTCGGTGAAGACCGTGCGCAACTCGTCGACACCCTTCGGCACCAGCGGATGGACGCGGTAGGCCCGGTGGATCGCCACCACCCGCTGGGCCAGACGCCACACCACCGCGCGGTACGCCTGTTCCATCTGCATGGTCAGCAACCCGTAGACCCCCTCCTGCTCGTACTGGCGCGCGACGGAGTTGTCGTCCCGTATCGCGGTTGGCGAGAACCGTTGGATGGCACGGAGGCTCGGGGGCAGTGCCGCCTCGGCAGTGGGCGACCAGTTGACGGGCACGATCGCCGTCTCATGCGCGGAGGCACCTGGACTCAGCGGCTCGATACGGCGTCGCGCGAAGGCGTGCCACTCCATCGCACACCATGTGCTGGTGATGAAAGAGCTGGACACCAAGGGGATGAAAACCTGGCAGGTGCCGGCCGCGTTCAGCAGTTCGGGGGTCCACCGCTCACCGCCGGAGAGCGTGCTGTCCATGAACCCGGGATCCACCCCGGTCGGCAGCCCGACCAGCTCGCTGACGTGCGTGGAGAGGTCGTCGAAGAACCGGAAGACGTACTCCTGGGGGTTGTTTCCGGCCCGCCGGACCGTCGGACGGGAATAGCTCACGAAGAACAGCGGGGTTCGCGAATTGACGACCGCCACCGCTTCGCTCACCGTCGTTCCTCCGCCGGCCGGAAAGCGACCGGATTCTTAACGTAAGGCGTCCGTCAATGGTTCGGGCTGATCCGGTTGCTGACGAACCACTCTACGGCGAAGTCCACTGTGGCGGGTATCGGTAGCAGTCGGCTGATCGCCCGACCAACCGTGGCACGACGCACGAAGGGCTGATCGTCCAGGCACGAGCCGAGATCGTCGAAGTCGCTGTCGTCCAACTCCGGCGCGACGAAGTCGCAGCGCAGCCGCCCTCCGTCGACCTGACGGTAACAGCGATAGGCCTTTGTCGTCACGCTGGGCAGTCGGTACTCGGCCAGGTGCAGAGCGGTGCACGCCTCGTAGCCGACCCCGAGGAGCAGCACGTGGCCCCGGCTGTCGTACATCCGACCAATCGGCGACCGCTGCCCAAGGTGGCAGTCCAGGGCATGATCGGCCGTCAGCGACTCGGCCCGGCGTCCGACGGCGGCGAACGAGGTCTGCGGGTGGTCACTGCGCACGGCTCCCGGCAGAAGGCGTACGTACTCGGCCAATGCGCCGACACCCTGCGCGGGAGTGCGCCCGCGGTCCCAGCCCGGCAGGGTCGCCTCGTACCGGAGCCGCTCGTCGGCGCTCATCCCCCGGGTCGCCTCGTGCCAGGTACGTGAGGTCGTCGAGTTGCCCGCGTTGTGGGTCGGCACGACGAGCGTGCCCCGCGGACCGAGCACCGCGCTGAGCGCCTCGACCAGGGTCTCCGCCCCCTTGGCCAGCGGGCCCACCCGCCGCAGTGACGAGTGCACCAGGACGTCTTGCCCGGCGGCGAGACCTGCGGCGCGCAACTCGGCGGCGACGGTGCCGACGTCGAACGGGGGCGTTTGCGGGTCAGCCACGAACCAGCCCCGCCAGCGCACGTCCCAGCCCCGCGACGAAACGGTCCCCGGCTGCGGTCAACGAACGGCTCGCCGCCAACTCGTCGAGCGCCTCACCCGTCCAGCGGTGGAATCGGTCGGCGTGGGTCGCGGCCGTCCGATCAGCGGGTCGGTCGGCGACCGCGCGGGCATGCCATACCTCGGCAATCGCCAGGTGGGCGTACGCGCCCTGGAGCACCCCTTCGGCTGGCCGCGGATCGGGACGCCAGGGAACCGACAGCCGGACCGGCGATCCCGGTTCGACCAGGTCGTACAGGTCCAGCACCGCACCGAGTTTGGAGTGCTGCCACTCGTGCACGAGCAGCACGGCGAGGGTCTCCGGGTCGGCGACCGGCCCCACCGCCACGGCGCCGAAGGCGGCGCGCGCGGTGGCACTGCGCAGTGCGCCCGTAGGCGAGGTGTCCAGTGGAACGACAGCGCGCATTCCCACCCTCATCGCCGTCGCGTGGCGGGGGACATCCCGTTCGGCAAGCCGCCACGCCTCGGTGACCGTTTCCACCAGATCGGCGGCCGGCCGCTCCGCCAGGCGTTCCCGTACCGACTGCCCGTAGCAGTCCCGTGCCGGGTCCAGGTCCTCGATGATCACCTCGTGGCCGGGCAACCCGCTCCGTCGGGTCGGCCGCCATCCCGAGGGCCAGCCGGCCGGCTCGTCCAACCTGACGTCGTACGGTTCGGATCCGGCGAGTAACCGGAAGCCGCCAGGACGGACGGTGAGCACCACGGTGTCGATCCCCGTCGACGGCATCCGGAATGCGCCCAGCGTGGGCAGGAAGACCTCGCCACCAGCGACGGGGACCTGGACCTCGGCGGAAATTCCGGCGCGAACGGCGGCGGCCGCGGCGAGCGCGGCGACCGGGTCGGGTTCGGGGGATCGCGACCCGGGTTGCCGGGGACCCGACAGCAGACTGGTCAGGCGCGGGCGTAGAAATGGATGTCGGAGCACGGTACGGAGCGTTGCCGGCGCGGTCGTGTCCAGGTCGACGAGGAGGTCCCATCCGGGGCCGGGCGCCGTCGCATCCCGGCTGGCCGCCAGGAGCGCGCGGACGATGGCCAACTCGGCGTCGACCAGGAACGCGATCGATTCCGGGCCACCACCTCCGCCGGCGAGATCGTCCAGGATCCGCTCCACATCGAGCGGCACCGGTTCGGCGTCCGGCCGGTCCGGCGACCGCCGAGGAGGGGGAATCTCCCCGGGCGGTCGCGGCGCCGCCGCACGGTCGACTGTCGGGGCCGACCCGGGCGGGTGCCGGTCGATGATTGAGATCAACTTTCGGAGGTCGGCGCAGTAGACCGACGGGTTGTCGAACCCGGCGCCGGTCCGGTAGCGGTGCGCGTAGAGCCCGCCGCCGCAGCGCGCGACCACTGGGCAGGACTGGCAGATCGAGGAGAGCCCGGCCAGCCCGGTCTGCCGGGTGGCCACCCCGGGATGCCGCGCCGCCTCGTCCACCGTGTGGTCGAAGACCGTTCGGCCGGTTCCCGCGGCGCCGTCGTACGCCACCTTCAGCGAGTCCGTCTGCTCCCAGGTGCCGTCGGTCTCGACCACCAGCAGGTCGGCCGGCCCGAGGCCGACAGCCTCCGTGCCCGCGGGCGTCCCGCCGGGGCACAACGCGTCGAACAGGCGGATCGACACCGGCCGGCCGTCGTTCACCCACCGCCGGTAGATCCGGCCCAGCCAGTCGGCGTAGGGGGTCGGGGAGCCGCCCGGTCGAACCGGTGGATGATCCCAGGTGTGGTGGGGCAGCAGCAGGTCGATCCGGGGTGGCTCCTCGGCGAGCAGCGCCGCGTAGACCGCCTCCGGGTCGTTGGCCACGTCCACCGTGCAGAGGATCCCGGCGTAGCTGGCGCGGTACTCGGGGCGCCGGAGCAGGGCCAGGGCCTGTCGGACCGGATCGTGGCTGCTGGCGCCGTTGGCGAAGCGGCGGTGCCGGTCGTTGGCAACGCGGTCGCCGTCCAGGGAGACCCCCACCTTGACGTCGTACTCGACGAAGAGGTCGCAGAACGCGGGATCGAGCCGGACGCCGTTGGTCTGCAACCGCAGATCGAGCGGGGCGACCGGGTCGATCACCGTTCGCAGCCCGTTGAGGATCTGCCGCATCCGGGCCGGACCGAGCAGCAACGGTTCGCCGCCGTGCAACACGACGTGGACCACCGGCAGATCGCGTGCCGTGGCATGCTCGGCTATCCGGGCTGCGGCGGCGTCCAGCGTCGCCGCGGCCATCTCGCGCGGCCGGCCCCGCCAGGTCTGGTCGACGTGCTCGTAGACGTAGCAGTGATCGCAGCTGAGATCACAGCGGCTATGCACCTTCAGGACGTACTGGCTGATCGCAGCGCTGGGCGGAGCCGGCGCGGATCGCCCAGCCATCATGGGTCAGATGGCCGAGTTGAAGGCGGCGATGGGCACGACCGTCTCCGCCGGACCGGTCGCCGGAGGGAGGACGCGGCGCAGGAGCACGTCGACCGTCTCGGGGTGCTCGGCCGTAACCTGATCGAGCCGAGTCCTCAGGATCGACGCGATCGGGTCGAAACTGCGACCGGCGGGCGATGCGGGCTTCTGGTCCACAGTGAGTCTCCGGGTCCCGCGGACGCGCCACGGGAGGTGTGATGGACGGCCCGAGGGCCCTGACGCGCCACCAGAATAGGCAACAGCCCCAACGATGCCATCGTTGGTCAAGTAGCGCACCAACCGAGGAGGAAGTCACATGTGCCGGAGCATCAAGACGCTGCGTGAGCCGTTCACCCCGCAGGTGACCGACGCGGATGTCGAGGCGGCGGCGTTGCAGTACGTCCGGAAGATCTCTGGCTTCCGGGCGCCCGCCGCACACAACGCCGCCGCGTTCGACGCCGCGGTGGCCGCCGTGACCGCGGCGACGCGCGACCTGCTCGACCAACTGGTGGTGCGGGGCGCCGGATCGGGCACCCCGGACCGGCAGGCCACCGCCACCACCTGATCGCCGCACCACCTGACCCCGGGGGCGGACCGACCTGCTGTTGCGGCACCCGGGCCGCCCCTCTGGCGGGTCCGGCCGCGGCGATTCGCGCCCGAACCCTTGGCCGAAGGTCAGGCCGCGGCGAGCGCCGGGACGACCGTGTCCGGCGCCCAGCGTGAACGGTGGCACTGCGACCAGCCCCGACAGCCCGGGTCGCCCACCGTGCAGAGCCGGTGCCTGCTGAGCACCTCACCGTCCTCGGTGTCCCGTACGTCGAAGTGCACCGGACGGACCGTGCCGTCCGGGGCGACGAGCAGGTGCCGGCCCGCGTCGAGCGTGTCGTCGCGCAACAGGCAGTTGCGGCCCAACAGTCGAGCGAGCGCGGCGATGCTGGCGTGCTCGGAGAGCCGCTCGGGCACCCCGTAGCAATCCACCACCGTCGCGAACTCGCCCGGCGCCTCCCAGACGTCGCACACCACCGCGTACGCAGGCAGTCGGGCTGGGTCGGCCACCGCCAGCGGCATCACCACCCGACCAAGCGCCTCGGCCAGCGCCGGGTAGACCTCCACGGGTCGAGCCCCGTCGATTCTCCAGTTCCACAGCTCGGTCATTCCGCCTCCTCGCTGCGTTCGTCCCACCGGCCTCCGGATCGGGCCTTACTCACGATGGTGGGGGGCATTTGACCCCAGGCGGGGGCAAGTTACCGGTCTGTGACCATTCCGGGCCAAATTTCCCTGAGCCGCATTGCTCGGAGTAGCGGGAAGGTGACAGTTTATCGGCTATGGTGCACCGGCCGCACCACCGCGACCGCGTGTCCGGCGAACCGAACTCGCGTGTCCGGCGAGCGTGACCACCGCGCATCCGGCGTCGACCAGCGGAAACGGTCAGCGCAGGACGACGAGGTGCTCGCCGCGCGGCAGCAACTCACCCACCACGGGAGCACCCGGAACCTCACCGGCGACCAGCAGGCCGCCGGAGGTCTGCGCGTCGGCCAGCAGCAACCGCTCGTCCTCCCCCACGGTGCCGAAATCGGTCCACGGCGTGACCCACTCCAGGTTGCGCCGGCTGCCGCCGCTGACGTACCCGTCGCGCAGCGCCTCCCGGGCACCCGCCAGGTACGGCACGCTGGCCGCGTCGATGGCCACCGTGAGCTGGCTGGCCCGGGCCAGCTTCGAG
The DNA here is from genome assembly GCF_040649655.1 of Micromonospora sp. NPDC048905. Classification (NCBI taxonomy): domain Bacteria; kingdom Bacillati; phylum Actinomycetota; class Actinomycetes; order Micromonosporales; family Micromonosporaceae; genus Micromonospora; species Micromonospora sp. NPDC048905. The sequence goes on from NZ_JBEZFV010000001.1 coordinate 939,602, forward strand.
GCGTGCCCGAGCAGCCCGAACCCGGTCACGTCGGTGCCACAGCGGATGCCGGCGGCGACCGCCGCACGGGCGGCGTCCCGGTTGAGCGCGCTCATCGAGGCCACCGCCTCCGGAAAGGTCTCACCGGTGGCCTTGTGTCGGGTGTTGAGCACACCCACCCCGAGCGGCTTCGTCAACGACAACGGGATTCCGGCCACTCCGGCGTCGAGAGTGATCAACTCCTCCGGACGGACCGTGCCGGTGACCGCGAGCCCGTACTTCGGGCCGTCGTCGTCCACGCTGTGGCCGCCGGCCAGGTGACAGCCGGCCTCCCGCGCCACGTCCTGGCCGCCGCGCAGGACCTCGCCGGCCAACTCCATCGGCAGCACGTCGCGGGGCCAGCAGAGCAGGTTGAGCGCGACCAACGGGGTGCCGCCCATCGCGTACACGTCGGAGAGCGCGTTGGCGGCGGCGATCCGACCCCAGTCGTACGCGTCGTCGACCACCGGGGTGAAGAAGTCGGCGGTGGTGACCAGCCCGGTCCGCTCGTCCAGGCGGACCACCGCCGCGTCGTCACCGTGGTCCAGCCCGACCAGCAGCTCCGCGGTTCCGGTGGCCGGCCCGAGACCGGACACCATGATCTCCAACTCACCCGGCGGGATCTTGCAGGCGCAGCCGCCACCACGGGCGTAACGGGTCAGGCGTACCGGTTCGGTCATCCCCCCATGATCTCGACAACGCGCCACGATCGCCACCGTTGTCACCCGCGCAGTGACCAGAATCGGACGCTCGCCGACGATCGTTACCGGTGTTATCGCTCCGTGACCCGCCGAGTTGCATACCGCCACATCAGGCCGCCTACAGTGGCCGCACCGGGGGTCAACCGACCCCGATCCGGGAGACGACAGGGGACGGTGGACGACGTGACGACGGGCGAACCGCTCATCGTGCTGGACGCGGTCAACAAGTGGTTCGGGCCGCTGCACGTGCTGGACGACGTCTCATTGTCGGTGGGTCGGGGTGAGGTGGTCGTGGTGATCGGCCCGTCCGGCTCCGGCAAGTCGACGCTGTGCCGCGCCATCAACCGACTGGAACCGATCAGCTCCGGCAGCATCACCTTCGACGGTCAGCCGCTGCCGGCGGAGGGCAAGCCCCTCGCCAAGCTGCGCAGCGAGGTGGGCATGGTCTTCCAGTCCTTCAACCTCTTCGCGCACAAGACCATCCTGGAGAACGTCACCCTCGGCCCGATCAAGGTCCGCAAGGAGAAGCCGGCCGCCGCCCGCGAGCGCGGCCTGGCCCTGCTCGACCGGGTCGGCATCGGCAACCAGGCGGACAAGTTCCCGGCTCAGCTCTCCGGCGGCCAGCAGCAGCGCGTGGCCATCGCCCGAGCGCTGGCCATGCAGCCGAAGGCGATGCTCTTCGACGAGCCGACGAGCGCCCTCGACCCGGAGATGGTCGGCGAGGTGCTCGACGTGATGACCTCGCTGGCCCGCGACGGCATGACGATGGTCGTGGTCACCCACGAGATGGGCTTCGCCCGGCACGCGGCCAACCGGGTCATCTTCATGGCCGACGGCAAGCTCGTCGAGGACGCCTCCCCGGCGGAGTTCTTCGAGAACCCGCGCAGCGAGCGGGCGAAGGACTTCCTCTCCAAGATCCTCACGCACTAGGCGTCCGTAGTGGAGCGCGCCGCACCTCGGTGGGCTCCGTCGAAGAAGGAGAAGAGTATGCGTATCAAGCGCATTGCGGCAGTCGCCGCGGTCGCGGCTCTGGCCGTCACCATGACCGCCTGTGGCGGGGACGAAGGCGGCAGCACCGGCAGCTCGGGCGCCAAGGGCATCGTCGGCAAGGCGGAGAAGCAGAAGAAGCTCGTCATCGGCGTCAAGGCCGACCAGCCCGGCCTGGGTCTGCAGACCGGCAGCCAGTACGAGGGCTTCGACATCGAAATTGGCAAGATCATTGCCAAGGGCCTCGGAGTCGAGGCGAACAACATCGAGTGGAAGACGACGGTCTCCAACAACCGGGAGCCCTTCATCCAGCAGGGCACCGTCGACCTGGTGGTGGCCACGTACACCATCAACGACGAGCGCAAGCAGAAGGTCAACTTCGCTGGCCCATACTTCATCGCCGGCCAGGACCTGCTCGTCAAGGCCGACTCGACGATCACCGGCCCCGAGGGCCTGGAGGGCAAGAAGGTCTGCTCGGCCTCGGGCTCCACGCCCGCCAAGCGGATCCAGTCGGACTACCCGAAGGCGAAGCTCCAGCAGTTCGACGCGTACTCCAAGTGCCTGCCGCTGCTGGAGAACGGCCAGGTCGACGCCGTCACCACGGATGACATCATCCTCGCCGGCTACGCCGCCCAGTCGCAGTACGCCGGCAAGTTCAAGGTGGTCGGCAAGACCTTCTCCAACGAGCCCTACGGCATCGGCCTGAAGAAGGACGACAAGGACGGCTGCGAGAAGGTCAACGAGATCCTCAAGACCGCCGCCTCGGACGGCACCTACAAGGCCGCCTGGGACTCCAGCCTGGGCAAGAGCGGCAAGGCCGCACCCGAGCTGGACACCACCAAGCTGACCAACTGCGGCAGCGTCTGACCGGTCCCGGGGGCCGGCACCCGATCACGGGTGTCGGCCCCCGGTCCGTGACGACGCCGACGACCTGCCCCCGGGAGCCGACGCATGCACGTATTCGCTGATCCGACGAACTTCGACGCGTACCTGTCGGGTTTTCTCTGGATCCTCAAGCTGACCGGCGCGTCGGCGTTGTTCGCGCTGGCGCTCGGCCTGGTGCTCGCCGCCATGCGGGTCTCGCCGGTCCCCGTGCTGCGCGGCTTCGGGGCGGCCTGGGTCAACATCTTCCGCAACACACCGCTGACCCTGGTGGTCTTCTTCTGCTACTTCGGGCTGTACTCCAACCTCGGCCTGAGCCTCTCCGACGACCTGGACCTGAACAACTTCTGGCTCGGGGTCGTCGGCCTGTCGGTCTACACGGCCTCCTTCGTCTGTGAGGCGCTGCGCTCCGGCGTCAACACGGTGCCCACCGGTCAGGCCGAGGCGGCCCGCGCGATCGGTCTCACCTTCATGCAGACCCTGCGGATCGTGGTGCTGCCCCAGGCCACGCGCTCCGTGATCGCGCCGCTGGGCAGCATCCTGATCGCGCTCTGCAAGAACGCCACGATCGTCGGCACGATCGGGTTGATGGAGTCCTCAAACGTGATGAAGCAGTTGATCAACGACAACGGCGACGCGGTCATCATGATCTTCCTGGTCTTCGCCGGCACCTTCGCCGCGTTCCTGATCCCCACCGGCTACGCCTTCGGCTGGCTGGCCAATCGACTGGCGGTGAAGCGCTGATGAGCACCGACTCCGTCCTCTACGACCACCCGGGGCCTCGGGCACGCATCCGCAACGCGGCACTGACCGTCGTCTTCGGGGTCGCCCTGGCCGGGCTGCTCTGGTGGATCTACGCCAAGTTCGACGAGGCGGGCCAGTGGGACGGGCAGCTCTGGAAGCCCTTCACCGAGGCCACGACGTGGACCCAGTTCATCGGGCCCGGCCTGCTCGCCACGCTCAAGGCGGCCGCGACCGGCATGGTGCTCTCGCTGGCGTTCGGCATCATCTTCGCGGTCGGCCGGCTCTCCGAGCGTCGCTGGATCAGCATTCCGTCCGGCGCGGTGGTCGAGTTCTTCCGCGCCGTACCGCTGCTCCTCATGATCTTCTTCATCTTCTACGGCGTGCCGTTCGTGATCGACGGGGCGGTGACCGCCTTCTGGGCCGTCGTGATCGGGCTGACGCTGTACAACGGTTCGGTCCTCGCGGAGGCGTTCCGGGCTGGGATCCGCTCGCTGCCCGGCGGGCAGTCCGAGGCCGCGTACGCGATCGGCATGCGCAAGAGCCAGGTCATGCAGCTGATCCTCGTGCCGCAGGCCGCCCGGGCGATGCTGCCGGTCATCGTCAGCCAACTCGTGGTGCTGCTCAAGGACACCGCGCTGGGCTACATCGTCTCCTACCCGGAGCTGCTCCAGCGCGGCGTCAACGACCTCGCCGCGAACAAGGGCAACATCGTCGCCGCGGCCATCGTGGTGGCCGCGATCTACATCGTGATCAACTCACTGCTCACCGCGCTCGCCAACTGGCTGGACCGGCGCAGCCGTCGGCGTGGCTTCCGCGCCCAGCGACGGACCGCCACCGACGCCACGCCGGTCGGCGTCCACACGGTCAGCGAACCGCAGGGCTGACCGGCGGCGTGCTTCCCGCCGGGCCGCCCGGCGCTTTTCTTGATATCGGGGTGTCCCCTCCTTGGGGACACCCCGATATTGCTGAACTCGTGGTGAGCGGGCCGGTCAGCGGGCGATCTCGGTGACCCGGGACTCGCGGACCACGGTGACCCGGATCTGACCCGGGTAGGTCAGCTCCTCCTCGATCTGCTTGGCCACGTCACGGGCCAGCACGGCCGCGCCGATGTCGTCCACGTCGTCCGGCTTGACCATCACCCGGATCTCCCGGCCGGCCTGCATGGCGAAGACCTTGTCCACGCCGAGCTTGCCGGCCGCGATCTCCTCGATCCGCTCCAGCCGCTTGACGTACGCCTCCAGGCTCTCCCGGCGCGCGCCCGGCCGACCACCGGAACAGGCGTCGGACGCCTGGGTCAGTACGGCCTCGATGGTCTGCGGCGGCACCTCGTTGTGGTGCGCCTCGATGGCGTGCACCACGTCCTCGTGCTCGCCGTACTTGCGGGCCAGGTCCGCGCCGATGATGGCGTGGCTGCCCTCCACCTCGTGGGTGAGCGCCTTGCCGATGTCGTGCAGGAATGCCGACCGCTTGATGATGGGCACGTCCAGCCGCAGCTCGGCGGCCATGATGCCGGCGATGTGCGCGGTCTCCACCAGGTGCTTGAGCACGTTCTGCCCGTACGAGGTGCGGTAGCGGAGGCGACCGAGCAGGGCCACCAGCTCCGGGTGGATCTCGGTGATGCCGACCTCGACCAGAGCGTCCTCGGCGGCGCGGAGGCAGAGCTGCTCCACCTCCTGCCGGGCCAGGTCGTAGACCTCCTCGATCCGGTGCGGGTGGATCCGCCCGTCCAGGACGAGCTTCTCCAGGGTCAACCGACCCACCTCGCGGCGGACCGGGTCGAAGCAGGAGAGCAGCACCGCCTCGGGGGTGTCGTCGATGATCAGGTTGACGCCGGTCACCGACTCGAAGGCGCGGATGTTGCGCCCCTCGCGGCCGATGATCCGCCCCTTCATCTCGTCACCGGGCAGGTGCAGGACGCTGACCACGCTCTCCGCGGTCTGCTCGCTGGCGACCCGCTGGATCGCGTCCACCACGATGTGGCGGGCCCGCTGGTCCGCGGTGTTGCGCGCATCGGACTCGATGTCGCGCACCAGCAGCGCCGCCTCCCGCTTGGCCTGGGTCTCGATCGCCTCGACCAGCTCCAGTCGTGCCGCGTCGGCGCTGAGCCCAGCGACCCGCTCCAACTCCCGGCGGCGCAGTTCCTCGGACTCGGCGAGCTCGGCCTCCCGTCGGGCCAACGCGGACTCCCGGGTCGCGAGGGCCGCGCGCGCCTCGGTGAGCTGCCGCTCCCGCTCGGCGAACCGCTCCACCTCCTCGGTGTGCATCCGCTCCCGCTCGTCCATCCGCGCCGCCCGACGCTCCACCTCCGCGGCCTGCTCGCGGGTGGTGGCGGCGAGCACCGCGACCTCCCGCTCACCGCTGCGCCGGGCCGTCGTCCGTAGCTGCTCGGCGTCCGCCTCGGCCTGCTTGTGGGCGCGCTCCAGGACGGTGTCCGCCTCGGCGCGGGCGTCGTCGAGCACCCGGCGCGCCTCGGCGCGAGCTGCCTTCGCCTCGGCCTTCGCCGCCGCCGCCTCGGCACGAGCCGCCGCGGCTGCGGACTTCGCCACGTCGATCGTGCTGTTCGCCTCGTCGGCTGCGGTCCGCAGGGCAGCGAGAGACTGCTCCTGACGGTCCTTCTCGGCGATGAAGGCGGGATCCTCCGGAGCCGGCGCGGCGCCCATCCGCCGCAGCGTCCGGATGCCGACGAGGACAGCCCCGATCACCACCACGGCGAGGACGAGGACGGCCGCGAGGAGCACGACGTCGAACGCGTTCATGCCGGGACCCCGTCGGGTCTACCGATGAACCTGTGCCGCCGCCCCGCCATGGCCGCCTCCCCTAAGGTCGAGACCGCAGCGACCGTGCCGGGGGCACACTCCTGCGGCTGTGGACGCCCGACCGGAGCGGCTGGCCGTGGGTAGCTCTCTCCGCCGGCGGTGCCCGCGGGCAACGTCGGCGACCGGGTGCAGTTGTCGCGGCGTTCCGGACCGGCCTGTCCGGAGTTGCCGCCAAAGGCCGCGGAGTCGGCCAAAGTGATGCTGTCTTGTTACGCGATCTATGTTGTGCGCTTAGCCTGCAATGGTCGGGCAATGTGAGCCTGTATGGCGAGGCTAGGTCGCCGGGGGTGCTCTGGTCAAGGACTCATGATCAAACCCCCCGAACGGAGAGAAGTTGCATCGTCACCCAAAGGTGATGCCGTGTCGGACACGACGGGACAAACACGGCGAGGCGTCCGCCCCGATCCGGATGTCGTGCCTGTTCAGCGACGGCAGCGCCCCTCGGGGAGCCGACTGTGTGACGCCAACGACCCCACGTCCGCGCCCGACCCGCCGCCGGGCTCGCCCCGACCAAGATCACACTTGCCGTCCCAAGATCGTGCCTCGCCGGCCAAGATCGTGCTAGATCGTGGAGGTAGTGGCCTCACCGCGCGAGGACCCCACTACATCCCGGATCGAGCACGATCTTGGCCGGCGGCCCGGCGGCACGGCGGACGCTGGCCGCCCAGCGCCTCGGCGCGACTCTCACCCGATCGAACGGTTGTCGCGGTCCAACTCGCCCTCGGCGTCGGCGAGCGCATCGGCGTCGATCTGCTCGGCGAACTCGGCCGCCTCGGCGCTCTGCGCGGCCAGCGCGTCCTTCACCGCCCGGATCGCCACGCCGGGCGGATAGCCCTTGCGGGCCAGCATGCCCACCAGCCGGCGGAAGACCACGTCGGGCTCACCTCGGGCCGTGCGTAGCTTGCGCTCCACCAGGCCACGGGCGGTGTCCGCCTCGGTCTCCTCGTCCAGCTCATCCAGCGCCTCGGTGGCCACCTCGCCGTCCACGCCCTTGCGGCGCAGCTCGTTGGCGAGCGCCCGGCGAGCGAGGCCGCGCCCGGAGTGCCGGCTGGACACCCAGGCGCGGGCGAACGCGGCGTCGTCGATGATGCCGACCTCGTCGTACCTGTCGAGCACCTCGGCCGAGACCTCCTCGGAGATGCCTCGCTTGGCCAGCGCACCGGCCAGCTCGGCCCGGGTGCGGGGCCGGACCGCGAGCTGCCGCAAGCAGATCTCGCGGGCCACCTCCGACTCGTCCCGAGGGGGAGACTCGACCGCGTCGGTCTCCGTGGAGCGCCCACGGCGGCCCTGGCGGGGGCGCGGTGGATCGGTGGCGTCGCCCGTACGGGGTGGGCTGGCATCCCAGCCCCGCCCCGTACGGGCGCGTCGTCCTGCCATGGGTCAGCGACCGTCAGAAGTCGACAGGCGGCAGCTCGGGGCCACCGGCGGCGTCACCCGCACCGACACCGACGCCGAGCTTCTCCAGGATCTTCTTCTCGATCTCGGCGGCCACGTCCGGGTTTTCCTTCAGGAACTCCCGGGCCTTCTCCTTGCCCTGGCCGAGCTGGTCACCGTCGTACGTGTACCACGCTCCGGACTTGCGGATGATCGCCTGCTCCACGCCGACGTCGATCAGCGAGCCCTCACGCGAGATGCCCTTGCCGTACATGATGTCGAACTCGGCCTGCTTGAACGGCGCGGCGACCTTGTTCTTCACGACCTTGACGCGGGTGCGGTTGCCGACCACGTCGGTGCCGTCCTTGAGGCTCTCGATGCGTCGCACGTCGAGCCGGACCGAGGCGTAGAACTTCAGCGCCCGACCACCGGTGGTGGTCTCCGGGCTGCCGAACATGACGCCGATCTTTTCCCGCAGCTGGTTGATGAAGATCGCCGTGGTGCCGGTGTTGCTGAGCACACCGGTGATCTTCCGTAGTGCCTGGCTCATCAGCCGGGCCTGGAGGCCCACGTGGCTGTCGCCCATCTCGCCCTCGATCTCGGCGCGCGGCACGAGGGCCGCCACCGAGTCGATCACGATGATGTCCAGGGCGCCGGAGCGGATCAGCATGTCCGCGATCTCCAACGCCTGCTCACCGGTGTCCGGCTGCGAGACCAGCATCGCGTCGGTGTCGACGCCGAGGGCCTTCGCGTACTCCGGGTCGAGCGCGTGCTCGGCGTCGATGAAGGCGGCGATGCCGCCGTTGCGCTGGGCGTTGGCCACCGCGTGCAGTGCCACCGTGGTCTTACCGCTGGACTCGGGACCGTAGATCTCGACCACCCGGCCGCGCGGCAGACCGCCGATGCCCAGCGCCACGTCGAGCGCGATGGAGCCGGTCGGGATGATCGCGGTCTGGACGACCGGCCGGTCACCCAGCCGCATCACCGAGCCCTTGCCGAATTGCTTGTCAATCTGAGCGAGAGCAAGGTCGAGTGCCTTCTCCCGGTCAGGCCCTGCTGCCATGGTTGCCACCCCTGCCTTCGCCGGCGTCTTTGCTGAGCTTCGCGTCACGCGGACACGCTAGGCGCTAGGTCCGACAGAAAACCAGCCGACGGGCCGCGAGCTGTGGACGAGCACCCCGCTGTGGACAATAGCCGAACAGGTGTACGACTGGACAAGCGACACGCGGAAGCGACGAAAAGGCTGCTCAGCGTAGTCGGGCGGGCACTCGGTCGGGGTACGCGGCGCACACCGCCCGCCACACCACGTGCGTCTGCTCCCCCGACGACAGAGCCTGCTCGATGGTCCGTCCGCCGAGCTGCGACAGCACCTGGTCGCGGGCGATGCTGGCCGCGTAGCCGGGCCCGAACGCCTCGTCAAGGCGCGTCCAGAAGTCGGTCAGCCGCACAGTGATCAGCCCTCCTCGTCCGGTGCCCCGGTCGGCACCGGGCGCAACGCTAGCGCCACCAGGGGCACCGCCGCGACCGCCGCGAGCAGGGTGAGCACCGGATAACCGGCGAGCTGCATGACAAACCCGCTCACCACGGCGGCCGCGGCCCCGGCCAACCCCATGATCAGGTCGCAGAACCCCTGGACGCTCGGCCGCACGTCGGCCGGCACCGACTCGGACAGCAGGGTCGAACCAGCCACCATCGTGCCCGACCAGCCCAGCCCGAGCAGGGCCAGACCCACCGACAGCCGGGGTGTGTGGTGCCCGGCGGTGCCGGCGACCGCGCAGGCGGCCAGCAACAACCCGACCCCACCCAGGATCACCGCCCGCCGACCGAGCCGGTCGGTGAGCCAGCCGACCACCGGGGAGAACGCGTACATGCCGGCGATGTGCAGGCTCAACACGATGCCGACCAGCCGCAGCACGTCGGCGTCGGCGTGCGACTCGCCGAGCCGGACCGGCGTCATCGCCATCACCGCCACCATCACCAGGTGACCGACCGCCACCGCGGCGATGCCGAGCCGGGCGGCCGGCCGCCCGCGTACCACCGACCAGGCCGTCCGCATCCCGGCGGTGCGCGGCGCGCGTACCTTGACCGGCGCGACGGCCGGCGGCGTCTCGGCCGCCGCGGTGGCCGCCGGCGCGTCGGTGGCCGGCGGCGGGCCGGCGAAGGGCGCGTCGGCCGCCGCGAGCCGCCGCGCGGTGAGCAGCGGGTCGGGCCGGAGCAACCCGAGGAGTACGACGGCGGCCAGCACGAACGCGGCCGCGCTGAACGCGAACGGGCCGGCCAGCGCGGGCAGCCCCCAACCGGAGGTGACCCGGTCGGCCAGCGCGGCGAAGTTCGGCGCGGCCACCGCGCCGATGGTGGTGGCCCAGACGATCAGGGAGAGCTGCCGCCCGCGGCGGGCCGGCTCGGCGAGATCCACCGCCGTGTAGCGGGCCTGGAGGTTCGCGGCGGTTCCCCCGCCGAAGAGCAGCATGCCGAGGAAGAGCAGCGGCACCCAGCGGGTGGCCGCGGCCAGCACCACCAGTACGCCACCGACGGCGCCGATCGCGTACGCCAGCACCAGGCCGGGCCGGCGACCGTGCCGCGCCATGATCCGGGTGACCGGGACGGCGAGCAGCGCCGCGCCCACCACCCCGGCGCTCTGCGCCACACCGGCCATCGCGGTGCCGGCGATCCGCGCGGCGAGCAGCGCGCCCACGGCGATGCCGATGGTCACGCCGATCCCACCGATGATCTGGGTGGTGAAGAGCAGCCGCAGGGTACGCCGCTGGATCGACGCGACGTCGGGTCGGGCGGCGGTACGCGGCGCGGTCAGGTCGGTCGCCATCGGCGCTCCTCGGGACGGGTGACCCATCCTCGCGCACCCACCCCGACCAGCGGCAGTGGGTTTCGCCCACAGCCGACAGCCGCCCGCCGCCCGCCGCCCGCCGCCCGCCGCAAGATCCTCGCCACTTCGGGGAAACTGCTGTCTCAGCGCGCCGGGACGCAGCACCTTCCCCGAAGTTACGCGGGCCGGGGTTTGGTCAGCCTGCCATCACCCGCTGGTGCAGCGCGGAGACCGCCGAGCGGGCCGCCACGAACGCCCCGTGCTGCCAGGCCACCTCGTGGCTCAGCCAGTCCCCGGCGAAGTAGACCCGCCCGGCCGGCTGAAGCAGCAGGTTGTATCCGGGTGTGCCGTACCGGGGCGAGGTCCACGCGCCCTCGATGTAGGGGGTCCGGTCCCAGGCGTGCGAGTACGAGGTGACCAACTCACTGCGGTACTTCTCGCCGTGGATCTTCACACCCTGGCTGACGGCACGCTCTCTGCGCTGCTCCGGCGCGAGTGCGCTGTACGCCCTGGCGTTCGCCCCGGTGTTGTAGTAGCCGACGACCAGGCCGCGCCTGCCGTGGAAGCCGTACGACGGGTACCAGATGTGCGACAGGTCCAGGTCGGTCTCGGTGATGCCGCCGTAGATCCGCTGGTCGGTCTCCCACCAGCGGCTGCGGTACTCCAGGCCGATCTTGCCGGAGGCGGTGACCGGGAAGTCGGCCAGCGCCGCGGTCACCGCCGTGCCGAGATTGTTCGGTACCCGGGCCATCAGGTGCGGCGGCAGCGCCGCCACGCAGTAGTCGGCGGTGATCTGCGACTGCCGGCCACCCTGCCGGTAGGTCACCTCCACCCGGCTGCCCCGGTCGGTCACCCCGGTCACCTCGGCGTTGAGCCGTACCCGCTTCGGCCCCACGGCCCTGGCCAGGGCGCGCGGGATCTGGTCCATCCCGCCGACCGGCTGGAACATCAGCATGGCCTGGTCGTAGCCGAGTTCGAACGAGAAGTACCGGCCCACGTTGCTGGCGAAGACGTCGGAGAGCGGCGGCGGCGTGCCGAGCGAGGTGCCCACGTCGTTGCCCGCGCCCGGATACCCGGAGAAGCCGCGCCGGCTGGTCCCGGTGTACGCCCAGTCGCTGGCCCGCCCGCCGATCGCGCCGAAGCTCTGCAGGAACGACAGCAGCCGGTCGCGATCGTCGGTGGTCAGCCGGCCGTCCAGCGCACCCTGGTCGGTGGCCTTCGCGAGCAGTTCCGAGACGTAGCCGTACACGTCCGCCTTGGCGGTGCGGTACCGGACCGGCTCGGTCATCCCGGCGGACTCGTTGTAGATCCAGGCGTCGGCGTTCTGGTTGGTGAAGACCTCGATGGGTACGCCGAGTTCCCGGCAGTAGTCCATGGTGAGCATCCACTGCGCGATCCGACCCGGCCCGGCGTTGAAGTAGACCCCGTCGGAGAAACCGGCCCGCTGGGTGCGTCCGTCGAGGTCGGTCTCGACGTCGCCACCCCGGATGGTCAGGTTCCGCCCACCGACGCGGTGTCGTGCCTCCAGGATCGTGCAGTCGTAGCCGGCCTTGCCCAACTCGTACGCGGTGGTGAGCCCCGCGACGCCGCCGCCGAGAACGACCACGCTGGCGCCCGACCGCCCGGTCAGGGTGAAGTCGGATCGCTCCGGCGCTCGGAACGCGGGGACCTGGACTCCGGCCGCGCTGGGAGCGAGGCCCATGGCACCCATCGTGGCGAGCATCGCACCGGCACCGCCGCTGACTCCGACCGCCCGCAGGAACCCACGCCGGCTGACCATCGACTGTGTCTGATCGCTCATAACGGCCTCCCCTACAAGATCGACTCCCGTGAGTCTGTAGAGGACCTGTTACGCGGATCGCGCATTGTCGTTTCTGGCGGGTATCGCCTCCGCGTTTAGCCGCAGTGGCATTTTCCGACGGAGATTCCCCACCCGGCAGGGCGTCGCCGACCTCCCGGGTGCGGCGGGTGAGACCACTGACGGGCGGACGAGCCTGCCGGTCCCTACCCGGCGAGGGCACGGGTGACGACGGCAAGGTCGGTGACCAGCCCTTCGTACGCCTTGTCCTGATCGTCGGCGCGCAGCACCGCGGACGGGTGGATGGTGGCCAGCAGCCGTGCCGTGGGCGCGTCGGCCCGCTTCCCGGAGTTGTCCACCGGCACCCGCCGGAAGTCCTCCGGGTGCTGTGCCGACTCGGGCCAGGGCAGCAACTCGCCGCGCTGCCGGGTGACCCGGAAGGACGGGCCGAGCAGCGCCTTGGCGGCGGTGGCGCCGAGCACCACCACGATCTCCGGACGCAGCCGGGCGAACTCGGCGACCAGCCAGGGCCGGCAGGCGGTGACGTGCACCTGGTCCGGCGTCTGGTGGATCCGCCGCCTGCCGCGCAACTCGAACCGGAAGTGCTTCACGGAGTTGGTGAGATAGAGCTGACCCGGCTCCAGCCCGGCGTCGTCGACGGCACGTCGCAGAAGCCGTCCGGCGGGGCCGACGAACGGCAGCCCCTTCTGGTCCTCCAGATCACCGGGCTGTTCCCCGACGAGCACCACCCGGGCGCTCTCGTCGCCCCGGCCGAACACCGTCTGCGAGGCGTCGCGGTACAACTCGCAACCCCGGCAACCACCGGCCGCGGTGCGCAGGTCATCGATGGTGTCAGCGTCGGGCGGGATGAACCGCTGGGCGCCCGGAGCGCTCCCGGTCTGCTCGGCCATGCCGACTGTTATATACCCGTCAGGTGCCCCGCGCCCGGTACGTCCACGGCGCGGTGCCGCGACGCGACGCGGTGCCGCACGCTCCCGGCGGCGACGCGACGCTCCCGGCCACGCCAGGTCGTCGGCGACGCGACGCCGGCCCGCGTCAGTACCCGTTGCCGCCGCCATCCCCACCGGAAGCGATCGCGATCAGCACGATGATGATAATGATGATCGCCACTGCGACAGCGATCCAGACTCCCTTACGCGCCCCACCTGAAGCCATGACCCCACCTCCGGCGCCCGCATACCCGCCTCGTCCGCCCCGAATCCCCGCGATCTTGCACTTTCTGCCCGGACTAATGCCGCATCGATCGACATATCGGCGACAGAAAGTGCAAGATCGCGGGGGTGGGAGGGGCGCGCGGGGCGGGCTAGGTTTGGAAGCCTCGGGGTGGGGTGGGATTCTGGGCTTGCGCCAGGGCGGCCGCCAGTGGAGCCAGATCCTCGGTGGTCAGAGGGCTGACGCAGATGCGGACAGCGGGTGGCGCGGCGATCCGGTAGAGGGCGCCGGGGGCCACCGCCCAGCCGACGTCGCGCAGGGCGGTGACCACGCTTGTCTCGTCCGCCACGGGGAGCCAGACGTTGATGCCGCTGCGACCGTGCGCGGTCAGGCCGTGCGCGGCCAGTGCGGCCAGCAGCCCCGTACGCCGCTGCTCGTAGCTCCGCGCCGCCCGCCGCACCTGCTCGGTGACCGCCGGGTCCTGCCAGAGGGCGAGGACCAGCCGCTGCAACACCGTGGAGACCCAGCCGGCGCCGACCCGGGTGCGGCCGGTCACCCGGGCCACCGTGGTCTCGTCGCCGACCAGCACCGCGAGCCGCAGGTCCGGGCCGAAGGGCTTGCTCACCGAGCGCACGAAGGCCCAGCTCGACGTCGCCCCAGCCAGCGGGTGCAGGGGTACGCGGGCCAGCTCCGCGGCGTGGTCGTCCTCGATCAACAGTAGGTCCCGCCGACCGGCGAGCAGCGCTCGCAGGGCCTCGGCGCGGGCGGCGGAGACGGCCGCGCCGGTCGGGTTCTGCGCCCGGCTGGTGACCACCAGCGCCCGCGCTCCGGCGGCCAGCGCGGAGGCCACCCCGGCCACCAGGGGTCCCTCGTCGTCAAGCGGTACGCCGATCGGGCGCAGGCCCAACGCGGCGACCAGGTCGAGCAGGTTGGCCCAGCCCGGATCCTCCACCGCCACCGCGTCACCGGGGCGCAGGTGTGCGCCGAGCAGCCGTTCGATGCCGTCCAGCGCGCCGCCGGTGAGGGTGAGCTCCCCGGCCGGTACGCCGTCGGCGCTCAGCCGGGCGCGGGCCGCCTCGGCAAGCTCCGGCAACACCCCGGCGTCTGAGTAGCCGACCGACGGGCCGTTGTCGGCGGCGAGGGCCGCCAGGTGCGGGCCGAGTGGCGGGAGCAGTCGAGGGTCGGGCTCGCCCCGGGACAGGTCGCGGGCGCCGGGCAACGGCGGGGGGCGCAGCGCGGAGCGGCGGGCGGCCACCGGCGGGCGCGGACGTACCCGGGTGCCGTGCCGTCCGGCGGTGGCGAGCAGGCCGCGCTGGCGCAGGTCCTGGTAGGCGCGGGCCACGGTGGCGGGGCTGACCCCCAACTCGGCGGCGAGAGCCCGTACGGGCGGCAGCGCGGCCCCCGGCGGCAGGGCACCCGTACGGATGCCCGACTCGATGCTGGCCGAAATCTCGGCGGCCGTCGTTCCACTGAGCTGATAGCGTGCTGACACAAACAAGAGATTGTACTAGAACAAAGGGACGCGCGCATGTATCCACCTACCGCCCGGACCACACCCCACCGCTCCCGCGACAAGATGACCTACGACCGGGCCGCCGCCCACGCGGTGCTCGACGAGGCGTACCACTGTGCGTTCGGCTTCACCGTCGACGGCCAGCCACGGGTGCTGCCCACCCTGCACGTCCGCATCGGCGACACGCTCTACCTGCACGGCTCCACCGGCAGCCGCCCGCTGCTCGCCGCCCGCGATGACGGGCTGGAGGTCTGCGTCACGGTGACCCTGCTGGACGGTCTGGTCTACGCCCGCTCCCAGTTCCACCACAGCGCCAACTACCGCTCGGTGGTCGCGCTCGGCACCGCCCGACTGGTCACCGACGAGCGGGAGAAGAGCGCCGTGCTCACCGCGCTCGTCGAGAAGGTCGGCTCGGGGCGCAGCACGGACACCCGCCCACCCAGTCGGCGTGAGCTGGCCGAGACCGCCGTGCTGGCGCTGCCGCTGCACGAGGTGTCGGTCCGCACCCGCTCCGGTGGGGTCCGCGAGGACGAGGCCGACCTGGACCTGCCGCACTGGGCCGGCGTGCTGCCGCTGCGGCTGACCGCCGGGCAACCCGAGCCGGACGCCGGGGTCACCGCACCGCTGCCGGCGTTCCTCCGCACGGTCCGCACGCCCTGGCACGACCCGGTGGCGCTGCACGGCGAGCACGTCCGGCTGGAGCCGTTGGAGTTGGCGCACGCCGACGAGTTGCACACCGCCACGGCGGACCCGGAGGTGTGGCGGCACCTCAGCGTCGCACTGCCCACCACGCCCGCCGCGACGGCCGAGGTGATCCGCACCGCCCTGGCCGCCCAGCACCGTGGCGAGCGGGTGGCCTGGGTGCAGCGGTGCGCGAGCACCGGGGCGGTGGTCGGCACCACGTCCTACTACGAGATCGACCCGCAGCGGCGATCGGTGGCGATCGGGCACACCTTCCTCGGCCGGCCCTCGTGGCGTACCGGGATCAACACCGAGGCGAAGTTGCTGCTGCTCAGCCGGGCCTTCGACGACCTGGGCGCGGTCCGGGTGGCCTGGCACACCGACATCCGCAACGTGCGCTCCCAGGAGGCCATCGAACGGCTCGGCGCGACCCGGGAAGGGGTGCTGCGGATGCACCGGCAACGCCCGGACGGCTCCTGGCGGGACACCGTGCAGTACGCGATGACCGTCGACGAGTGGCCGACGGCACAGGCACGGCTGCGCGAAAGACTTCTGCGGACGGCACCGGTGGCGTGATGATGGCGGGCGTGCTGGGGATCACCGACATCTGGACGTACGTGCTGGGCACCGTGGCCATCATCCTGCTGCCCGGGCCGAACTCGCTCTTCGTGCTCTCCACCGCGGCCAAGCGGGGCGTCGCGGTGGGCTACCGGGCCGCCGGCGGTGTGTTCGTCGGCGACGGGGTGCTGATGTTCCTCTCCGCCGCCGGGGTGGCGTCGCTGCTCAAGGCGTACCCCCCGCTGTTCCTGGTGGTCAAGTACGCCGGCGCCGCGTACCTCGGTTATGTCGGGGTGACCATGCTGCTCGGCGCCGTGCGACGCTGGCGCGACCGCAACGACCCGAGCACGCCGCGGCTCATCGACGCCGCGGAGCCGGCGGCGATGCGCAGCCCGTTCCGCAAGGCGCTGGTGATCAGTCTGCTGAACCCGAAGGCGATCCTGTTCTTCATCTCGTTCTTCATCCAGTTCGTCGACCCCGGCTACGCCTGGCCGGCGCTGTCGTTCCTGCTGCTCGGGCTGATCGCCCAGGTGACCAGCGCGCTCTACCTCACTGCGTTGATCTTCGCGGGCACCTTCCTGGCCGCCCAGTTCCGCCAACGCCGCCGCCTGGCCGCCGGCGGAACCACCGCCGTGGCAGCCCTCTTCCTGGCCTTCAGCCTCAAGCTGGCCACCGCCAGCGCCGGCTAATCCCCGCGGCAGGTCAACGCTCGTGCGAGCGTCGGTCCTTCTCCGCGCGTCGACGCTCCTGCGCGCGTCGATCATGGAGTTGTGGTGTCTCGCAAAAGGTGCAATAGCGGATATTAATCCCACCACACCTCCATGATCGACGCGGGCGGACTGATCCCTCGCGCCCTACACCCGCGATCTTGCACTTCGGTCGCTGAAATGAGCGCTTCGGGCAGAAAGTGCAAGATCGCCGAGTGGCGGCCGGGTCGGGCCGGGCGGGATTGGCTTTGCGCTGGTCAGGTGCCGTCGCCGCCGGAGCCGCCGCCTCCTACGCCTCCGCTGCCCGCCGTGCCGCCAAGGCCGTAGCCGGGCCGGATGGGCTCGTCGGGGTGGCGGCTGGTGTGGGCCGATCCCGCGATCTGCGCGGACCAGTCGGCGTGCGCGGCCGCGGCGGCGTGCCTGTTGATCGCCTGGCGGATCCAACCGTCGACGGTGGCGACCCAGTCCCGGCGGTCGGCGTCCTCGTGCCAGATCCGGAACCGGCTGATGCTCTGATGCGTGATTCCGGCCAGCGCCAGCTTGCGGTCCATCCAGAGGATCGCCTCCATGCCCGCCGAGTTGGTCACGAAGATGATCTCCAGCTCGGTGATCGGGCCCGCGTAGAGGGGCCCCACCCAGTATCCCCAGCGCTGGTGCAACGGCAGGGTGTGCTCCACACCCGGCAACCCGCCCTCCTGCAAGCCGGCCTGGCGGATCATGAAACCCAGCGTGTCCAGCGCAGCCAGCACGTGCTGCTGGGTGGGGAGCGGGTGCACGAAGACGGGCACCATCGCACCCTGGTCCAGGTCGGGGTCGAGCGACACCTCGGTCCGTAGGCCCATCCGCAGGCTCAGCAGCGGCACCCCGCCGAAGATGGTCACCGGTGTCTCCCACGGCAGCGGCAACGCGAAGTCGACCGCCCGCCGCCGGCCGGCCGGTACGACGAACCGGCCGGCGATCGGCAGTTGGTGGAACTGCATGAGGCGTCGGGCTCCAGCCGGATCATCCGGCTCGACGGTGCTGACGAGGCCGAGCCGGATGTGGCGCACCAGCACGTCGTCCGGTCCGGCGGCGAGGGTCACCCGCCCCGGCAGGCGCAGGCCCGGCCGGGTGCTCGGGTTGGGGAGCGCGGTCTGCACGGACAGCCCGGTCCCGCCGGACTCCGGAGACACTCCCGTCAGCCGCACCGCGCGCCCCCTCTCGGGACGGGGCCCCGCCGGCCCCACACCGGCGCGCCTACCCAGTCGAGGTGACCTCAAGCCCGGCCGCGTCGAACCGCGACCCGCCCACGCCGGGCAGCGACCCGGCCGCGTCGCTCGGACGCGGCCGGGTCGACGGCTCAGCGCAACCGCCGTCCGCGCGGCACCGTGTCGGTCTCGTCGTCGAACTCACCGATGACCTCCTCCAGGAGGTCCTCCAGCGCCACGAACCCGATCGGTCGGGCCGGGCCACCGCCGTTGCGCACCAACGCGAGCTGCGACTGCCGGCCCCGCATCGCCGCCACCGCCTCGGTGACCGAGGAGGTGGCGGGCAGGGTGAACGCGGGCGTCATCAGCGACCCGGCGGTGGCGACGCGGCCGGTGGTGACCACCCGTACCGCCTCCCGGACGTGCACCAGACCGCAGACGTCGCCCGCCTCGTCGAGCACCGCCAGTCGGGACCGGCCGCTGTCCCGGCTGACCTGTTCGATCCGCTCGGCCGGGTCGTCCCGACGGACGGTGACCATGGTGGCGAACGGTTCCATCACCTGCGCCACGGACGTGCCCTGCAACTCCAGCATGCTGGTCAGCAACTGGTGCTGCTCCGCGCCGAGCAGCCCGTGCTCACGGGACTGCTCCAACAGGATCCGCAGCTCGTCCGGGCCGTGCACCTGGGCGAGCTGATCCTGCTGGTTCACCCCGACCAGCCGCAGGATCGCGTTGGCCAGGGCGTTGAGGGCGGAGAGCACCGGCCGGGACACCCGGGCGAAGGCACGGAACGGCAACGCCAACAACGTCGCCGAACGCTCCGCGTCGGTGATCGCCCACGACTTGGGCGCCATCTCCCCCACCACCAGGTGCAGGAAGGTGACCACCCCGAGGGCGAAGACCAGGGCCACGAGGTGGCTGGCCGCGTCCGGCAGGCCCACCGCGTGCAGCAGCGGGCTGAGCAGGTGCTCGATCGCCGGCTCGGCCAGCGCGCCGAGACCCAGGGTGCACAACGTGATGCCGAGCTGCGCGCCGGCCAGCATCAGCGACAGCTCGCGGACACCGTCCAGCGCGGCACGTGCCGCCCGACCGCCGTTCGCCGCCGCCTGCTCCAGGCGGTAGCGCTTGCTGGCCACCAGGGCGAACTCGGCGGCCACGAAGAACCCGTTCAGCGCCAGCAGGATCACCGAACTGAACAGCGCGATCCCGGGGCTCATCGGTGCTGTCCTTCGTTCGCGACTGCGGGGCTCGCAAGCTCACTCCTCGCGCTCACGCGCTCACCCCCGGTTTGGTCAGCTGCAACCGCACCGAGTCGGCCACGTGCCGGTCCACGGCCAGCACCTCGACCAGCGCCCGGGGCTCGGCCTCGTTGTCCTCGCCGTCCGCGCCCTCGGGCAACAGGCTGATCTCCAGCCGGTCACCGACCTCCGGCACGCGGCCCAGCTCCCGCATCACCAGTCCGGACAGGGTGTCGTACTCCGGGGCCTCGGGCAGGGCGATGCCGGTGCTGTCGGCGACCTCGTCGATCCGCCAGCGCGCCGGCACCACCCAGGACCCGTCGTCCTGCCGGGCCGGTGCCCGATCCGGCGGGTCGTCCTCGTCCCGGATCGGGCCGACCAGCTCCTCGGCGATGTCCTCCAGCGTGATCACCCCGGCGAAGCCGCCGTACTCGTCGACCACGCAGGCCATCTGCCGATGCCCGGACCGCAGCCGGTCGAGCACCGTGGGCAGGGGCAACGTCTCCGGTACGAGCAGCGGAGGCACGGCCACCGCGCTCACCGGGGTGGTGGCCCGCTCCCCCGGGGGTACGCCGAGCACGTCGGCGATGCCGACGACACCGAGCAGGTCGTCGACGCCCTCCGAGCCGCGTACGGGGAAGCGGGAGTGGCCGGTGTCCAGCAGCTCGACCACGCGGCTGACCGGCTCGTGTGCCCGTACGGTGTGCACGTCGACCCGGGGCACCATGGCCTCCCCGGCGGTCAGCTCGCGGAAGTCCAGACCTCGGTCGAGCAGCGTGGACATCTCGGCGTCGAGGGAGCCCTCCTCGCGGGACTCGGCGATGATCTGTTCCAGGTCCGCCGGGGTGGCGCCGCTGGGCAGCTCCTCGATCGGCTCGATGCCGATCCGCCGCAGCAGGCGTACCGAGGCCCGGTCGAAGAGCCGGATCAGCGGCCCGGCGACGGCCAGGTAGATCAGGGTGGATCGGCTCAGCGCCCGGGCCAGTTGCACGGCCCGGGCGATGGCCAGGTTCTTCGGGGCCAGCTCACCGAGCACCATCTGTACGACGGTGGCGATGACCAGGGCCAGCGCCACTGACAGCGGGAGACGGACCGCCTCGCTGACGCCGGCCACGCCGAGCAGGTCGGCGAGGCCACCACCCAGGTACGGCTCGGCGACGTAGCCGACCAGCAGGGCGGTGACGGTGATGCCGAGTTGCGCGCCGGAGAGCATGAAGGAGAGCCGGCTGGTGACGGTCAGCGCCCGGGCGGCGGCCTGATCGCCGTCATCGGCGAGCTGGCGCAGCTTGCCCCGGTCCACGGCGACATAGCCGAACTCCTGCGCCACGAAGTATCCGGTGGCGGCAGTGAGAAGAATGATCAGAAGGAGACCAACGACGATCAACACGGGTCGCTCAGGGCTCCCGGGGTCGTCGGTACGGGGATATGCCGGGCACGACCCGGCTGGCTACTGCTGCCCTCCTGGGCAGAAGAGTCGATCATGCCGCTATTTTATCGGCGCTGGCTGGGACCGCGCTGGGGGTGGGCCGAAGGAGCGGCAACGTCCGGTTCGACAGCCGTCACGCCGGCCCCGCCGACCCGCTGCCTGGGCCGCGTTCGGCCAGCTCGTCGGCGTCGAGCAGGCTCCGGTCCAGCCGCCCCGACCGGTACGCGGCCCGCCCGATCATCTGGGCCGCGACCGGCGCGGTCGCCAACTGGAAGACCGCCACCAGCGCGACCATGCCCAGGTCCGCCGGAGACCGCAGGCGCAACGCGATGCCCACCAGCAGCAGGAGCACCCCGAGCACCTGCGGCTTCGTGGCCGCGTGCATCCGGCTCAGCGCGTCCGGGAAACGCAGCACCCCGATCGCGGCGGCCAGGCCGAGCAGGGCACCGGCCACCAGACAAGCGCCGCCGAGCCAGTCCGCGATCGTCGCGATCACTGCTGCTCCCGGACGGCGAAGCGGACAAGTGACACCGAGCCCACGAAGCCGAGCAGGGAGAGCACCACGAGCACGGGCAGCGTGGTGGCATGCCGGTTGACCGCCGCCTCGGCGCCCACCGCGCCGACCATGGTGGCGAGCAGCATGTCCGCGGCGATCACCCGGTCCACCAGCGACGGGCCACGGTACAGGCGGGCCAGCGCGAGCAGCGCGGTCACCGACAGCAGCGGGGTGAGGACGACGGCCAGGAACGTGGTCACGGACTGGTTCCCCTCTCGGATCGGTCGGTCTCGACGCGGCGCAGTTCGGCGGCGGAGCCCACCGCGCGGACGATGCGCCGTTCGACGGTGCGGGTGCGCTCGCGGGCCACGTCGAGGTCCGCCGGTCCGTGGGTGTCGAGCACGTGCAGGTAGAGCGTCCCGGAGTCCCGGTCCACCTCGAGGATCAGCGTGCCCGGCACCAACGAGACCGCCTCGGCGGTGAGCGCCAGATTGAGGTCGGTGGTGACCCGCAGCCGGACCGCGACGATCGCCCCGCGCGGCCGGTAGCCGGGCTGCACGGCGATCCGGGCGACGTGCAGGCTCGCGCTGACCAGCTCGACGACGAACCGGCCGGCGAACACCAGCAGCGCCCCGGGTCGCAGCCGGCCGCCGAAGCTGACCGCCGGCAGCGGGTAGAAGACCAGCACCGCGCCGCCCACCAGCAGGCCGCCGAGCACGTTGGCCCAGTTGACGTCCCCCCAGAGCAGGTTCCAGACCACCACCAGCCACCCGAGGGCCGCCACCTGGTCGCGCCAACGCCCGAGCCGGCCGCGTCCCACCACGGGGGGCGCGGTGGCGTCGGGAGCCGGCTCAGGGGGGCCGGTCACGGCACGCCGCCCGGCAGCACGGCATCCACGTACGGCGTACGCAGCCGCAGGTCGGCGGCCGCGTCCGTGGTGACGTCGAACAGCGGTCCGGCCAGCACGGTCAGCGCCAACCCGAGGGCGACCAGGGCGACGGTGGCCCCGACCATCAGCTTCGGCAACCGGACGGCCGGCTCGCTGGTGGCCAGTCGGGGCGAGCGCCAGAAGGCGATGTTCCACACCCGGGACGCCACGTAGAGAGTGAGCAGGCTGGTCAGCGTGCCCGCCGCGACCAGCACCCAGGGCAGCGGACCGCCGGCCGCCACCCCGGCCTGGAGCAGGCCGAGCTTGCCGAGGAAACCGGAGAACGGAGGTACCCCGGCGAGGTTCATGGCCGGGACGAAGAACAGCACCCCGAGCAGCGGCGCCACCCGGGCCAGCCCGCCGATGCGGCGGAGGTCGGTGCTGCCGGCGCGCTCCTCGACCAGCCCGGCGACGAGGAACAACGTGGTCTGGATGGTGATGTGGTGCACCACGTAGAAGATCGCGCCGGAGAGCCCGGCGGCGGTGCTCAACGCCACCCCGAAGATCATGTAGCCGATGTGGCTGACCAGGGTGAACGAGAACAGCCGCTTCAGATCGGACTGGGCCACCGCGCCGAGGATGCCGATCACCATGGTCAGCCCGGCGACGACCATCAGGAGCACGTCGGCGTGCCCACCGGGGAACAGCAACGTCTCGGTGCGGATGATCGCGTAGACGCCCACCTTGGTGAGCAGACCCGCGAAGACGGCGGTGACCGGGGCCGGCGCGGTGGGATAGCTGTCCGGCAGCCACGCCGACAACGGGAAGACCGCCGCCTTGATCGCAAAGGCCAGGAGCAACATCAGCTCCAGGGCCAGTCGGACACCGTCGGGCAGGTCGTCGAGGCGCTGGGCGAGTTGGGCCAGGTTGAGCGTGCCGGTGGCCGCGTACACCAGACCCACACCGGTCAGGAAGATCATCGAGGAGAGGATGCTGACCACCACGTACGTCGACCCGGTCCGGATCCGGGTCTCGCTGCCCCCCAGGGTGATCAGCACGAAACTCGCGGCCAACAGGATCTCGAAGCCGACGAAGAGGTTGAACAGGTCGCCGGCCAGGAACGCGTTGGTGACGCCCGCGGTGAGCACCAGGTACGTCGGGTGGAAGATCTCCACGGGGCTGGACTCGCTGCTCTCGCTGCGACCCTGGCCGATCGAGTACAGCAGCACGCAGAGGGTCACCGCCGACGAGACCACCACCATCAGCGCGGCGAGTTGGTCGGCGACCAGCACGATGCCGACCGGCGCAGGCCACCCACCGACCGCCACCACCACCGGCCCGTGCCGGTACGCCTGCACGAGCAGCAACAGCGCCACGACGAGCGTGCCACCCAGACAGGACACGCTTATCGAGCGCTGGAGTCGGGGCTTACCGGCCAGCAGCAGCGTCAGCGCCGCGCCGAGCAGCGGCACCACCACCGGCAGCGGCACCAGCGCGCTCATCACGACTCGTGCCCGCGGCGGAGCCGGCGGCGGGCGGGTTCGGGATCGACCTGCTCCGGGTCGCCGTTCGGGCCCTCCCCGCCGTGGTCGACAGCGCCGACCTCGTTCCGCACCGCCCGACGGATGATCTGCCGGTCCTCCAGGTCGTCGGGCACCTCGTCGTCGCCGGTCAGATACCAACTGCGGTACGCCACCGCGAGCAGGAACGCGCTGAACCCGAAGGTGATCACGATGGCGGTCAACACCATCGCCTGCGGCAGCGGATCACTCATCCGCTCCTTCGCACCGGTGCCGACGATCGGCGCCCCACCCGGACGCCCACCCAGCAGGATCAACAGATTCACCCCGTTGCCGAGCAGGATCACCCCGAGCAGAATCCGGGTCAGGGTGCGCTCCAGCAGCAGGATCACCCCGCAACCGACGAGCACCGCGACAGCCAGCACCAACACCAGCGTCGGTCCCGCTTCGCTCGCCGTCATGGTTTCGCCCTTGTTCGCGACTGCGGGGCGCGCAACCCCGGCGCACTCCTCGCGCTCATGCCCGCTCACCCTTGTCGACGGCCAGGCCGCCGGTGGCCGTTCCGGTGGCCTCGATGTGTCGGTCCACCTCGGCGCCGAGGCTGCGCAGGACGTCCAGCACCAGCCCGATCACGACCAGGTACACGCCGATGTCGAAGAAGAGCGACGTGACCAGATGGGCGTCACCGATCAACGGCAGCGACCCGTCGACCTTGGCGCTCTCCAGCACCGATCCGCCGACCAGCAGCGCCACCACACCGCTGCCCACCGACATCGCCAGTCCGGCGCCGAGGATCGCACCGGCGCCGATCGGGGCGGCCTCGGTCAACTCGTACCGACCCCCGGCCAGATAGCGGACCACCAGGGCGAGACCCGCCACCAGACCGCCGGCGAAGCCACCGCCCGGCGCGTTGTGCCCGGAGAAGAGCAGGAACAGGGAGAACAGCACCACGGTGTGGAAGATCAGCCGGATGACCACCTCCAACACGATCGAGCGGCGCTCCTCGTAGAGGGTGGGACCGCCGCGCAGCCACACCGGGCGGCCGGGCTCGTCGGTCCGCTGGTCCGAGTCCGGCCGGCGCGGTCGCGGCCCGGTCCGGGACCGCTCGAAGATCAGGCTGGCCACCCCGGTCGCGGCCACCACCAGCACCGCCAGCTCGCCCATGGTGTCCCAGGCCCGGATGTCGACGAGTGTCACGTTCACCACGTTGCGGCCGTACCCCTCGGCCACCGCCAGATCCGGGAAGGCGGCGGAGATGTCCGGGGCCCGGCGGGCCGCGGCGGCGGTGAGGGCCAGCCCGGCGGCCACCACACCCACCGCCACCCCGATCGCCCGACGGACCCAGCGGGTACGCCGCAGCGGGCGGGCCGAGAACCGCTGCGGCAGGCGACGCAGCACCAGCACGAAGACCGCGATCGTCGCGGTCTCCACCAGGAACTGGGTGAGCGCCAGGTCGGGTGCGCCGTGCAGGACGAAGAGCATCGCGGTGCCGTAGCCGGTCATGCCCACCAGCAGCATGGCGGTCAGGCGACGGCGGGCGCCGACCGCCAGCACCGCGGCGACCGCGATCACCACCACGACCACCGGTTGGAGCAGGTTGTCCCAGAGCGGGATCCGGGCCCGCCACGGGCCGGCGGAGAGCATCGCCGCACCGGGCACCAGCACCAACGTGACCAGGATGATGCCGAGATACTGCGGCAGCGAGCCGCGCTGGGTCGCGCCGGTGACCTCGATGGCCAACCGGTCGAACCGGCCCACGACCCACTCGTACCCCTGGTTGCCGCCCACCGGCGAACGCAGCCGGGCCAGCACCGGGGCGACCGGCGCCCGCACGGCGAAGAGCAGGCCACCGCCGGCGAGAGCCAGCACGGACAGGCCGAGAGCCGGGGTCGGCCCGGACCAGAGCGCCAGGTGCGCGTCGACCCCACCGAGCAGATCGGCGTACGGGCGCAGCACGTCGTCCAGCACGCTCGCGGCCGGGCCGGCGAGCAGCCCGACCCCGGCGAGCACCGCTGGCGGGAGCAGCAGCGACGCGGCGATCGGGCCGGGCCGGGCCGGTGCCACCCCCGGGCGGTCGGCGAACGCGCCCCAGAGGAAGCGGGCGCTGTACGCGACCGTGAGCACCGTCCCGGCGACCAGGCCGGTGAGGAGCACGGGTTGGTCGGTGAACGCCCCGAACACCGCCTCCTTCGCGACGAAGCCGACGAACGGCGGCACACCGGCCATCGACGCCGCGGCCAGCACCGCGACCACGAACAGCGGCCGGGACCAGCGCCGCAGCCCGGACAGCTCCCGCAGGTCACGGGTGCCGGCGCCGTGATCGATGATGCCGACGACCAGGAACAACGCCGCCTTGAACAGCGCGTGCGCCAGCAGCATCGCCGTGCCGGCCAGGGCGGCGTCCGGGGTGCCCGAGCCGGTCACCGCGACCAGCAGACCGAGTTGGCTGACCGTCCCGTACGCCAGCAACAGCTTCAGGTCGGTCTGCCGCAGCGCGGCCCAGCCGCCGAGCAGCATGGTGGCCACGCCGGCGATCTGCACCACCGGCCGCCACGGCCCGACCGTGGCGAGCACCGGCGCGAGCAGCCCGACCAGGTAGACGCCGGCCTTGACCATGGCGGCGGCGTGCAGGTACGCGCTGACCGGAGTGGGCGCCGCCATCGCGACCGGTAGCCAGGAGCTGAACGGCAGCACCGCCGACTTGGACAGCGCGCCGGCCAGGATCAGCAACACGGCGACCACCAGGTACCCGCCGCCGGGTGGTGGCTGGGCGGCGATCTCCGACCACCGGTAGGTGCCGGCGTGCACGCCCAGCATGATGAACCCGACGAGCATGGCGAGCCCGCCCAGCGTGGTGACTGTCAACGCCTGCGCCGCCGCCCACCGGCTGGACCGCCGCTCGGTGCTGTGCCCGATCAGCAGGTACGAGAAGATCGTGGTGAGTTCCCAGCCGACGTAGAGCAGCAGCAGGTCGTCGGCGAAGACCAGGACGAGCATCGCGCCGGCGAAGGCGACCAGGACCCCGACGTACCGTGCCAGGCCGCTCGATCCGGCGTTGAAGTAGCGGGCGCTGTAGACCAGCACCAGCGCGCCGACGCCCCCGATCAGCAGCGTCATCAGCCAGGAGAGCGTGCTGAGCCGGAACGCGATGTCGAGGCCCAACTGCGGGATCCACCGGTACGTCTCGACCACCGCCCCGCCGTCGCCGACGGCCGGGGTGCGGGCCAGCGCCCAGCAGAAGGCGGCAGCCGGTACCAGCGCCAGCGGGTAGCACGCGCGGGATCCCCACCGCCGGACGAGCAGGGGCGCGACGAGGGCCGCCACGAGGTGGAGGACGAGCAGTACCAGCACCTGCGCTCCCGATCCAGGTGGCCGGCGCTCGTGCAGCGGCGGCCCCTAGCAGCGATCAGACGCCAGTTTGTCGCTCACCGGGCGGTTTTGCCGGAATCCCCCCGCAGATCGCGGGTTCCCTCCACCCCGCCGATCATGGAGTTGTGCTGCCGGTTTTGCCCCACGACACGAGTTTTGTCACCCACCACAACTGCATGATCGACCCGGGGTGGGGGTGGGGTGGGGTGGGTTAGTGGAGGAGGGTTTGGGGGTGGGGGTGGGGGTGGGGGGCTTCGGGGGTGGGGTGGTCTTGGCGCAGCTCGGTCAGCAGGTCGGTGCGGCCGAGTTGGCGTGCCACCCGGTCGACCACCCGTTCCGCGGCGGCCAGTGACCGCACCGAGAGCAACCGACCACGGCTCTCCCGGCGGAGCACGAAGTAGTGGACGGCGGCGCGGACCTGGCCACGATCGGCGGCGCTGGCCTGGGCGGTGCACAGGACCAGCTCCCGGAGGCAGCGGGCGAGGCGTTCGGCGAGCTCGAACTCGGGGCCGTGCAGGCCGCCACGGAGGGCTGCGAGGTGGCTGTCGACCTTGCGAATCAGCACGTCGGTGCCCGGTTCGACGGTGTGCTGCTCGCCGGCCATCAAATCCCCTCACCCCGGTTCGCGTTGGCAGTGAAGTTACTTTATGTTGCTCCTTAGAAGCAAGCAGTTAAGTGAGACTTAACGCATTAAGCGCACGTTCCATGCTTTTTTGCTTTGTCCGGCGCATTCCACCGGCGGTCGGTCGTCGTTGTCGTACCGGCGGGGCAGGATGGACCGGTGACCGGGGCAGACGCAGACGCCGGCGCGGTGCTCGCCGACTTCGGCCCGGCCACCCGTGCCTGGTTCGAGGCCGCCTTCGCCGCCCCCACCGCCGCGCAGACCGGCGCCTGGCGGTCGGTCGCCGCCGGCCGCAGCGCCCTCGTGGTCGCACCCACCGGCTCCGGCAAGACGCTCGCGGCCTTCCTCTGGTCACTGGACCGGCTCGCCCGCGAGCCCGCACCGGCCGAGGCCCGACAACGGTGCCGGGTGCTCTACGTCAGTCCGCTCAAGGCCCTCGCCGTCGACGTGGAACGCAACCTGCGCGCCCCACTGGCCGGCATCCGGCAGGCAGCCACCCGGTTGGGCGTCGCACCACCGGACATCACCGTCGGCATGCGCACCGGCGACACCCCGGCCGACGAGCGACGTGCCTTCGCCCGCACCCCACCGGACATCCTCATCACCACGCCCGAGTCGCTGTTCCTGCTGCTCACGTCCGCGGCTCGCGACTCGCTGCGCGGCGTCCAGACGGTGATCGTCGACGAGGTGCACGCGGTGGCCGGCAGCAAACGAGGCGCCCACCTCGCCCTCTCCCTCGAACGCCTCGACGAACTGCTGCCCGCCCCGGCGCAGCGCATCGGCCTCTCGGCCACCGTCCGGCCGATCGACGCCTGCGCGCAGTTCCTCGGCGGCGCCCGCCCGGTCGACGTCGTGCAGCCGGCCACACCGAAGACCATCGAGGTCAGCGTCCAGGTCCCGGTGGAGGACATGACCCGCCTGGACGAGCAGGAGCAGCCACCGGAGGACGACCTGGGCGGCCCCGGGCCACGCCGCGCCTCGATCTGGCCGGCCGTGGAGGAGCGGGTCTTCACCCTCATCGGGCAGCACCGCTCCACGATCGTCTTCACCAACTCCCGCCGCAGTGCCGAGCGCCTCTGTGCCCGCCTCAACGAACTTGCCGCCGAAGCGGTGGCCGCATCCGCGCCCGGCGACGGCGCGATCGTCGTACCCGAGGGGTTGTCGGCGGGCGACGGCCCGGCGGGCGACGGCGGCCCGGTGCCCGGCGCGGAACGGTGGGGTGGCCCCGCCGGCCCGTTGCGCAACCGGCCGCCGGCCGAGGTGATGGCCCAGTCCGGTGCGGCGACCGGCGCGGCGCCGGTGATCGCCCGCGCCCACCACGGCAGCGTCTCCCGGGAGGAGCGCAAGCACATCGAGGAGGCGCTCAAGTCCGGCCAGCTCCCGGCGGTGGTGGCCACCTCCAGCCTGGAGCTGGGCATCGACATGGGCGCGGTCGACCTGGTGGTGCAGATCGAGGCTCCACCGAGCGTGGCCGCCGGGCTGCAACGGGTCGGCCGGGCCGGGCACCAGGTGGGAGCGGTCTCCCGGGGCGTGGTCTTCCCCAAGCACCGGGGCGACCTGCTCTCCTGCGCGGTGGTCGCCGAACGGATGACCGCCGGCGCGATCGAGGAGCTGCACTACCCCCGCAACCCGCTGGACGTGCTGGCCCAGCAGATCGTCGCGATGGTGGCACTGGAGCCGTGGCCGCTCGGCGACCTGGCCGTGCTGGTCCGCCGGGCCGCGCCCTTCGCCGAGCTGCCCGACTCCGCGCTGCACGCCGTGCTCGACATGCTCTCCGGCCGCTACCCGTCCACCGCGTTCGCCGAGCTACGCCCCCGACTGGTCTGGGACCGGGCCACCGACCTGCTCACCGGCCGTCCCGGCGCGCAGCGACTGGCGGTGACCAGCGGCGGCACCATCCCGGACCGCGGGCTGTTCGGGGTCTTCCTGGCCGGCGCCGAACGGGCCGCCCGGGTCGGCGAGCTGGACGAGGAGATGGTCTACGAGTCCCGGGTCGGCGATGTCTTCCTGCTCGGCTCGTCCTCCTGGCGCATCGAGGAGATCACCCCCGACCGGGTGCTGGTCTCGCCCGCTCCGGGGCAGGCCGCGCGGATGCCGTTCTGGAAGGGCGACCAGCTCGGCCGCCCGGTGGAGCTGGGTCGGGCCATCGGCGCCCGGGTGCGCACCCTGCTGCGCCAGACCGACGAGGCGGCGCTGGCCGCGTTGCGGGACGGCGGGCTGGACGACTGGGCCGCCGGCAACCTGATGGCCTACCTGCGCGAGCAGCGGGAGGCCACTCGCTCGCTGCCCGACGACCGTACGGTCGTGGTCGAGCGGTTCCGCGACGAGTTGGGCGACTGGCGGCTGGCCGTGCACAGCGTCCTCGGCGCCCGGGTCAACGGGCCGTGGGCCCTCGCGGTGGGCCGCCGGCTGGCCGAGCGGTACGGGGTGGACGCCCAGGTGATGCCCTCCGACGACGGCATCGTGGTGCGACTTCCGGACACCGCCGACGAGCCGCCCGGCGCCGACGTGGTGGTCTTCGAGCCGGACGAGATCACCCAGCTCGTGGAGGAGTCCGTCGGCACCTCCGCGCTCTTCGCCGCCCGTTTCCGCGAGTGCGCCGCCCGGTCGCTGCTGCTGCCCCGCCGCGACCCGCGTCGCCGCCAACCGCTGTGGCAGCAGCGGCAGCGCGCCGCGCAACTGCTCGACGTCGCCCGCGAGTACGCGGACTTCCCGGTCACCCTGGAAGCTGCCCGG
Organism: Micromonospora sp. NPDC048905; assembly: GCF_040649655.1. NCBI lineage: Bacteria > Bacillati > Actinomycetota > Actinomycetes > Micromonosporales > Micromonosporaceae > Micromonospora > Micromonospora sp. NPDC048905. The sequence goes on from NZ_JBEZFV010000001.1 coordinate 969,840, forward strand.
GAGTGCCTCCAGGACGTCTTCGACCAGCCGGCGCTGGCCGGGCTGATGCGCGACCTGGCCACCCGCAAGGTGCGGCTGGTCGAGGTCGAGACCAGCGCGCCGTCGCCGTTCGCCCGGTCGCTGCTCTTCGGCTACGTCGGCGCGTTCCTCTACGAGGGCGACGCCCCCCTCGCCGAGCGCCGCGCCGCCGCGCTCGCCCTGGACTCCACCCTGCTCGGCGAGCTGCTCGGCCGGGTCGACCTGCGCGAGTTGCTCGACCCCGCCGTGCTCACCGAGACCGACCGGCAGCTGCGGTGGCTGACCGAGCAGCGCCGCCCCCGTGACGCCGAGGACGTGGTCGAGTTGCTGCGGGTGCTCGGTGACCTGAGCGACGCCGAGCTGACCGAGCGGGGCGTGCCGGAGACCTGGCTGACCGAGTTGGAGGCCACCCGCCGGGTGCTGCGGGTCCGGATCGCCGGCGAGCAGCGCTGGGTGGGTGTCGAGGACGCCGCTCGGCTGCGCGACGCCCTCGGCGTGGCGTTGCCGGTCGGGGTGGCCGAGGCGTACCTCGCCCCGGTGGCCGATCCGCTCGGTGACCTGGTGGCCCGGTACGCCCGCACCCACGGGCCGTTCGCCGCGGCCAGTTGCGCGGCACGCTTCGGGCTGGGTGTGTTCGTCGTCGAGCAGACGCTACGTCGGCTCGGTGCCACCGGGCGGGTGGTCTCCGGGGAGTTCACCCCGGATTCGGCGGGTGCCCAGTGGTGCGACGCCGAGGTGCTGCGGATGCTGCGCCGCCGCTCGCTCGCGGCGCTGCGCCGGGAGATCGAGCCGGTGCCGCCCCGGGCGCTCGCCACGTTCCTGCCCCGCTGGCAGCAGGTCGGCTCGTCCGCCCGCGGGGTGGAGGCGCTCGCCGCGACGGTGGAGCAGTTGCAGGGCGCGGCGGTGCCGGCATCCGCACTGGAACGGTTGGTGCTGCCCGCCCGGGTCGCCGACTACTCCCCCGCCCAGCTCGACGAGCTGTGCGCCAGCGGGGAGGTGCTCTGGGCCGGGTCGGGCGCGATCTCCGGGGGCGACGGCTGGGTCACCCTGGCGTACGCGGATGCCGCACCGTTGCTGCTCCCGCCACCCGACGAGGCGCTGACGCGTACGCCGCTGCACGACGCGGTGCTCGACGCGCTCGGCGACGGGCAGGCGCTCTTCTTCCGCCCGCTGGCCGACCGCGTCGGTTCGACCGACGACGCCGCCCTGACCACCGTGATCTGGGATCTGGTCTGGGCCGGGCACCTCACCAACGACACCCTCGCCCCGCTGCGCGCGGTGCTCGGCGCGGGCGGCGCGCACCGCTCCAAGCCGTCCGCGCCGCGTACCCGCTACCGGCGGCCCGGCCGGGTGGCGCTGCCCACCCGGGGTGGCCCGCCGACGGTCGCCGGTCGCTGGTCCCGCCTCCCGGAGCGGGACGTCGACCCGACCCGGCGCGCCGCCGCCCTCGCCGACGTCCTGTTGGAACGGCACGGGGTGGTCACCCGCGGCGCGGTGATGGCCGAGCAGGTGGTCGGGGGGTTCTCGGCGGTCTACCCGGTGCTGTCGGCCCTGGAGGAGCGCGGCGCGGCCCGCCGTGGTTACTTCGTCGAAGGGCTGGGTGCGGCGCAGTTCGCGGTACCCGGTGCGGTGGACCGGCTGCGCGCACTGGCCGAGCCGATGGACGGCACCCGGGGGCGGGGCGCACCGGCGACCGTCCTCGCCGCCACCGACCCGGCCAACCCGTACGGCGGGGCGCTGCCCTGGCCGGAACGCGTGGTCGACTCCGGCGACGGGGCTGCCCCGGCGACCGGGCACCGGGCCGGCCGCAAGGCCGGCGCGCTGGTGGTGCAGGTCGGCGGTGACCTGGTGCTGTACGTGGAGCGCGGCGGTCGGACGCTGCTGTCCTTCAGCGACGACACCGAAACGCTCGCGGTGGCCGGCAAGGCGCTCGCCGACGCCGTGCACTCCGGGGCGTTGGGCGCGCTGTCGGTGGAGCGGGCCGACGGCGAGGCGGTGCACTCCTCGCCGCTGCGCGACGCGCTCACCGCCGCCGGCTTCCGGGCCACTCCTCGCGGCCTGCGCCTGCGCGGCTGACCCGCCCCGGGTCGTCGAGCCCCGGCCCGGTGCTCAGCGCAGGCCGTTGAGCACCTTCTCGTAGCGCGGGCGCTCGCCCACCGGCGTCTTCGCCTCGAGGTAGTTGAGCACCACCGCGCCACGCCGGTACGACTGGCCGCCCCAGGTCTCCGCGATGTCGCCGGCGCTGGTCTCGTCCGGGAAGACGTACACGGTGACGGTGTCGGTGGCGATCAGCTCGGAACAACCCAGGCCGAGCCCGTCCGGTCCACAGTCGACCGAGCGGTCCAACGGGCGCGGCACCGGCAGGCCGGCGGCCCGGAACGCTTCGACGATCTGCTTCGCTCCGGGCGCTCCGTCCGGGCGTTTGGGCAGCACCACCGGCGGTGGACTGGCCGGCCGGCGCTGCGTCGGCCCCTGCGGGGCAACGGAGGGTGGGGTCGGCGGGGGTGGCGCGCCGCCGGTGCGGGACGGGGCCAACGAGGACGTCGGCGCGCTCGACGGAACGGCTGCCGTCGAACCCAGGTCGGACGAGCCGGGCGACGCGGGCGAGGCGGGCGAGGCGGTGGGGGGCGCGCTCGACGGGTCGGCGTCGTCGCCGCCGCAGCCGGCGGTGAGGGCGACGGCCACCAGCAGCACCGCGACGGCAGGCAGGCTCCGATGTGTCACCAGGGCAGTCTCCCCCGGCACCACCACAGCGCGGGAGTGGCCGGTCGGCCACCGCGCTGTCCCATATCCGCCACCCACGTCGGCCACCCGTCGGCCGGTACGCTCCGGGGCCGACGAGCGGACGCGACGACGGGCGGAGGCGGAACATGGAAGGGTTCGAGGTGCGAACGGCGCGACCTGCCGAGCGGGCCGCCATCGACGCGCTGCACGAGCGCGAGTGGGGTGGCCCGTACGTGGTCGCCCACGACACCCGGCACGACGTGCGTACCCTGCCGACGCTTGTGGCTGTCGACGGCGCGGCGGTGCTCGGCGCGCTGACCTACCGCGTCGACGAGGACGCCCTGGAGGTGGTCACCCTCGTCGCGGCCGTGCCCGGCCGGGGCGTCGGCACGGCCCTGCTGTCGGCGGCGACGTCGATCGCGGCCGAGACCGGGCTGGCCCGGGTGTGGCTGATCACCTCGAACGACAACCTGCGGGCATTGCGGTTCTACCAGCGGCGCGGCATGCGGCTGGTCCACGTCGACCGGGGAGCGGTGGACCGCGCCCGTCAGCTCAAGCCGGAGATCCCGCTGGTGGGCGAGGACGGCATACCCCTGCACGACGAGCTGGTCCTGGAACGGCGTACCGCCGCCGGGGGTTAGCCTGCGGGCATGTCCGCAACGCCCTGGATCTCGCTGACCACCGACTACGGCCTCACCGACGGCTTCGTGGCCGCCTGCCACGGGGTGATCGCCCGGCTCGCGCCGGCCGTCCGGGTCATCGACGTGACCCACCTGGTGCCACCGGCGGACGTACGACGGGGCGCCGCGGTCCTGGCGCAGACGGTGCCGCACCTGCCCGTGGGTGTGCACGTGGCGGTGGTCGACCCGGGGGTGGGTACCGCCCGACGGGGCGTCGCGTTGGCCACCCCGGGTGGGCTGCTGGTCGGTCCGGACAACGGGCTGCTGCCGGACGCCGCCGCCGCTCTCGGCGGGGTGACCGCCGCGGTGCGGCTGATCGAGCCGAGTTGGCTGGCCGATCGGGTGTCCGGCACGTTCCACGGGCGCGACGTCTTCGCGCCCGTGGCGGCCCGGCTGGCGCTCGGCGCGCCCCTGGCCGAGGCGGGGCCGCCGGTCGACCCGGCGGGCCTGGTCCGGCTGCCGACGCCGACGCTGACCTCCGACGACGAGGGCTTCACCGCCGAGGTGCGAACAGTGGACCATTTCGGAAATGTCCAGTTGGTCGCTCCGGCGCACCTGCTCGACGGACTTCCGGCCACCCTGCGGGTCGGGCCGCCCGGCGCGGAGCCGGCCCGACCGGCCGTCCGGGGACGGACGTTCGGGGATGCCCCGGCGAATGGCCTGGTGGTGTACGTCGACTCGGCCGAACTGGTCGCGGTCGCGGTGAACCGTGGGCGGGCGGTGGACCTCCTCCGGGTTGCCCCGGGTGACGTCCTGCGGGTTTCCCGCTGATATTCGACTGTGGAATGCTGCCCCGGTGGGTGAACAAGTGGTTCCCGTGGGCTGTCCCTGCTGTGCATCCCGGACCGGTGGGGGGACCTGCCCGGTCTGCTTCTGGACCGACGACGGCCAGACCGACGCCGACGCCGACGCGGTCCGCGGCGGCCCCAACGGTGACCTGAGCCTCTCGCACGCTCGACTCAACTACGCCGTCTACGGTGCCAGCCACCCGCGCTACCAGGACATGGTGCGCCCGGCCCGCCCCGACGAGCGCCCCTGATCGACGCCCGTCGGGCAAGCACGGGTCAGCAGACCGGCACAGCACCTCCGTAGACGACCGAGATGTAGGCGTGGCTGACGTACTGGCCGGTGGCCAGCCGGTTCCACCGGGTGGTGGTGCGGTAGGGCCCCGCCACCGACTGTCCGGTCACGTAGCACTCGATCGGCACGGTGGCGAACCGGGCGGCGAGGCCACGCGCCGGAGACGAGGTGGTGGCCCCGCTGCGGATGTTGAGCGGCCCGTCACCGACCACGCCGCGCGGCCCACCACCGGTCCACAGGTAGGCGACGTCCACCCAGGCGTTGGTGGTCAACTGGAGGCCGTCCCAGAAGGTGCCGTCGGCCAGGTCGATGGCGGCAGGGTTGAGCACGGTCCGACCGAACTGGTCCCGACCGCCGTTGTAGCCGGACTGGTAGGCCGCCTGCGCCTCGGGCCGACCCTGCCCCAGGTCCTTCCAGTTCTCCCGCACCGCCGACGGGTTCCAGTAGTCGTCGCGGGTGTTCCACGGCCCGACGTCCCAGACCGGGGCGTACTCGCAGCGGGAGCCGCTGGTGGTGCAGACCCGGACGGTGTAGTCGCCGGAGTTGAGCGGGGCCAGGCTGCGCCGCGACGGTAGCGCCACGAAGTGGTCCCGGGGCTGCACGGTGCGACCGTTGGCGGTCTGCTCGCCGACCAGGCCGATCCGGGTGGCGAACACCCGGTAGGTGATGCCCGGCGTGGTCGCGGAGACGGCGGCGGTCGTGTCGGCGGTGAGCTGGACGCCGCGTACCGTCGCGGTGGCGCCACCGGCGGTGGCGGTGAGCACGACCCTGCTCTGCACCCGGCTCACCGGGCTGTCGAAGACGGCGCCGGCGGTGGCGGTCCGCCACTCGGTCCAGCCACTGGCCCGCCAACCTCGGACCTGGGCCTCGACGGTGGCGCCCGCCGGTGTCTGGGCACTGACCTGGGCGCGGACCCGGGTGGCCGGCCGCTTGAGGGTCCGGGGAGCGCTCAGCAGCATCCCCTCGGCGACAGCGCTGCGCGGGCTGCGTCCGGCGGGCCGGGCTTCGCGCAGGCGCAGCCCGGCGGCGGTGCGCCGGACGTTGACGTCGTCCCGGTCGACGACGGACAGGTCGGCGTTCCACAGTTCGCCGCCAGGTGCGGCGGCGGTGAAGGTGAGCGGGCTTCCGGCGGCGGGAACCTGGCTGGTGGCGGGTAGGAGGGTGGCGGTGAGGGCGAGGGTGAGGGGGACGACGAGGGCGAGGGACCGAGTACGACAATGCAGCCTGGACATAGGCATTCTCCTCAGAACTCCTTGACCCTCGCATGTCGGGAGATCATGAGGAACCTGTGTACAAATAGCGACACATGCGAATTCTGCTCAAATGAGGGAGGATGACAGGGTGCCCGAAGGCGACACCGTCTGGAACACCGCGCGTGTGCTGCATCGCGCGCTCGCCGGCGCGCGGATCACCGACAGTGACTTCCGGGTTCCCCAGCTCGCCACCACCGATCTCACCGGTTGGACCGTCCGCGAGTCGGCCAGCCGGGGCAAGCACCTGCTGCTGCGCCTCAGCGCCCCGAACGAGGCGCACTGGACCCTGCACTCGCACCTGCGGATGGACGGCGCCTGGCGGGCGTACGCCCCGGGGGAACGCTGGACCGGCCGGCCCGCCCACCTGATCCGGGTGGTGCTGCGCAGCCCCGGCGCCGTCGCGGTCGGCTATCACCTGCACGAGCTGACCCTCGTGCCGACCGCCGAGGAGGACCACCTGGTCGGCCACCTCGGCCCCGACCTGCTCGGCCCGGACTGGGACCCGGCCGAGGCGGTCCGCCGACTCGGCGGCCACCCGGAGCAGACGGTCGGCGAGGCGCTGCTGGACCAGCGCAACCTGGCCGGGGTAGGCAATCTCTACAAGTGCGAGGTGCTGTTCCTGCGCGGTGTGTCCCCGTGGACACCGGTCGGCGCGGTGCCCGACCTGCCCGGCCTGGTGGCCCTCTCGCAGCGGCTGCTCGCCGCCAACCGTGGCCGGTGGACGCAGAGCAGCACCGGCTCCCTGCGCCGGGGCGAGACCACCTACGTGTACGGTCGCCGCGCCCAGCCGTGCCGCCGCTGCGGCACCGCGATCCGCAAGGAGGAGCTGGGCGAGAGGGTCACCTACTGGTGCCCGGTCTGCCAGCCCGCACACCCGGGCGCCCCGGAATCCGACTGACCAGGGCCGTCCCTCGACCAAGGCCATCCCAGATACGGACGATTGGGTAATTCCTATCCGGCCGTCTGAGTCGCATGCTGCGGTTGAGTGCTCACCGATCGTCAACAGAGCGCGAGGCAGCCACGCCGGGGTGGCGACCCTCGCGCCCCGACCCGGGGAGAGTCATGGCGTTGTTCCGCAGGCTCCGCTCCACCTTCTTCGTCCGGGCCACCCGCGACACCGACGGCTCCGTCGACGGCGCGACGGCGTCCGTGCCGGCCGCGCGTACCGCCGAGCAGACCGCCCCCGCGCCGAGCCTGGACCCGACCGTGGTGCCCCGCTGCTTCGGTCCGGTGCCGAACTTCGCCCACAGCCCTCGCCCGAGGCGCGACACCGGCGGGCAGGTGGTGCCCGGGACCGGGCTGCGCAAGTTCGTCGACCCGCTGCCCGTACCGGGCCGGCACACCGGCACCGACCTCGGCGGTCAACTGCCGGTGGCGACGCCGGACACGATCAGCTATCCGGGCTGCGACTACTACGAGATCGTCGTGCAGGAGTACGCGCAACGGCTGCACCGGGACCTGCCAGCCACCCGGCTGCGCGGCTACCGGCAGCTCAACCTGGGCACCGACCCGGCGGGCCACAACACGGTGGCACCTCCGGAGCGGCCCTGGCACCTCGGCCCGATGGTCCTCGCCCGGCGGGGCCGCCCGGTCCGGGTGAAGTTCATCAACCACCTTCCGACCGGCCGGGCCGGTGAGCTGTTCCTGCCGGTCGACGACACCATCGAGGGGGCCGGGATCGGCCCGCTGGACGGACCCGCCCCGTTCCCGCAGAACCGCGCGGTGCTGCACCTGGCCGGCGCGCAGACCGGCTGGAACAGCGCCGGCAATCCGGGGCAGTGGATCACTCCGGCCGGGGAGATCACCCCGTACCCGAACGGGGTGGGCGTGACCCACGTGCCGGACATGCCACCGCCGGGTGCCGGGGCCACCACCCTCTACTACCCGAACGAACAGAGCGGCCGGCTGCTGTGGTGGCACGACAACACCCTCGGCCTGGCCCGGCTCACCGTCTACGGCGGACAACTCGCGCTCTACCTGCTCACCGACCCGGCCGAGGAGCAACTCGTCGCCGACGCCGTGCTGCCGGCCGACCAACTGCCGCTGGTGATCGAGGACAAGACGTTCGTGCCGGACGACGCCCAACTCGCCGCCGAGGACCCGACCTGGGACCGGGAACGCTGGGGCGCCCGGGGCAGCCTCTGGCACCCGCACATCTACCAGCCACGGCAGAACCCGTACCGCTCCGGCGGACGCAACCCCACCGGCCGGTGGGACTACGGCCCCTGGTCGCGTGATCCCGCCCCGGACCACGCCCGCGCCGACGGCTGCGTCGCCAACCCGCACCACGACCCGGTCGACGCACCTGACGAACCGCCGTTGCGCCCCGGCGTGCCGCACCTGTCCGCGGTGCCCGAGGCGTACGGCGACACCCCGCTCGTCAACGGCGCCGCCTACCCGTACCTGGAGGTGGCGCCGCGCGCGTACCGGTTCCGGATCCTCAACGCCTGCCTGGACCGCAGCCTCAACCTCCAGCTCTACCGGGCCTGCTCCGACGCGCCGATGTGGACGGCCGACGGTGCGCTCGCCGACGCCGAAGCCGGGGAGGTGCCGATGGTGCCCGCGGTGCGGGCGGCGGACCGACCGACGGGTTGGCCGACCGACGGGCGCGACGGCGGTGTGCCGGATCCGCGCGCCGCCGGGCCGGAGTTCATCCAGATCGGCAACGAGGCCGGGCTGCTGCCCGCCCCGGTGGTGCTGCCGAACCGGCCGGTCGGCTACCGCTACGACCGGCTCGACCCGACCGTGCTGAACGTCGACGGGCACACCCTGCTGCTCGCGCCGGGTGAGCGGGCCGACGTGCTCGTCGACTTCTCCACCGTGCCGCCGGGCAGCACGCTGATCCTGTACAACGACGCCCCGGCGCCGCTGCCCGGCTTCGACCCACGCTACGACCAGCACACCGACGCACCGGACCGCACGGCCGAGGGTGGGCCGCCCGGCACCGAACCGGGGTACGGCCCGAACACGCGCACCCTGCTCCAGTTCCGCGTCGCGGGGGCTCCGGCGCCGCCGTACGACCTGGACCGGCTGCGCGAACGGCTACCCGTGGCGTACGCGGCCAGTCAACGCCCGCCGATCGTGCCGCAGCCGGCGTACGACCCGGCGTTCGGCACCCAGACCGCGTCGACGACGACGGTGCCGGTGCACGCCACCTCGGTGACGATCACACCGACGGCCGGCGCGGACCCGGTGACGCTGCCCATCGCGGTCAAGGCCGTACAGCAGGTCTTCGAGCCCGACCACGGCCGGGTGGTCGGCCGACTCGGCGTCGGACACCCGCACGCCGGGCCGCTCAACCCGACGACCCTGCCCCTCGGGCCGACCGACCCGGTCACCGAGGTGCTCTTCGCCACCGACCCCGCCGTGCCGCTGGGCACCACCAACGACGGCACCCAGATCTGGCGGATCAGCGGCAACGTCCGGCAGACCGAACCGCTGCACGTCGGCGGCTGCGACGTGCAGGTGGTCAACCGGGTCGGTTGGGACGGCACGCTGCGGCTCCCCCACGGCACCGAGTTGGGCTGGAAGCAGATCGTCCGGGTCAACCCCCGGGAGGACGTGGTGGTGGCGCTGCGCCCGGTCGCCCCGACGTTGCCGTTCAAGCTGGGCGACAGCGTCCGGCTGCTCGACCCGTGCCGCCCGGCCGGCGCACGGACCGGGTCGACCCCGGTCAGCCCGGCGGACGGGCGACCCGCCACCGTGGTCAACCACCTGGTCAACCTGGGCTGGGAATACCGCTGGCACAGCCAACTCGCCGGCCACCGCGACGGTGGGATGACGCGGCCACTTGTGCTCCGGGTGACGCCGAAGGCACCGACCGGGCTGACCGCCACGCCGGTGCCCGGCTCGGCCACCGCGCTACCCGCGATCGCGCTCGCCTGGACCAGCAACGGCGGCCGGCCACCGGCCACCAGTCACCTGCTGCACCGGGCCACCGACGCGACCTTCGACGGCGAGATCACCACGATCACCGTCGCGGCGGCCGCCACCCGGTACACGGACGCGTCCGTCACTCCCGGGGTGACCTACCACTACCGGATCCGGGCGGAGAACGCGGTCAGCTACTCGTCCTGGTCCAACGGGGTGCCGGCCTCGGTGCACCTGGCCGCGCCGAGTGGCCTGGTCGCGGCACTGCCGCCCGCCGCGCCGCTACGGGTGGCCCTGCGCTGGGTGAACCGCTCGTTCGCCACCGGCATCGACGTGCAGCGGGCCACCAACCCGACATTCACCAGCGGGCCGGGCACCACGGCGATCGGTGCCGGCGACAATCACCTGGATGTCGCGATCGCACCGGACACGACGTACTACTACCGGGTGCGGACCACCTATCTGGGTGCCGCCTCGGCCTGGTCGACGATCGCCGCGGTGACCTCCCCGCCCGCGCCGGGCACCCCGAACGGGGTGAGCGCCACGGCGAGCGCACCCGGACCGGACACCGCGACGGTGGTCCTGGCCTGGGCGGCGAGCACCCCCGCCGGCCCGGGGTCCGGGTTCATCGTGCAGCGGGCGCTGGACCCGACGTTCGACCGGGAGGTGGCCACCTTCACGGTGACCGGTCGCGGCTTCAGCAACACGGGACTGGCCCGGGGCCTCACCTACCACTACCGGATCCGGTCGTTCAACGTCGTGGGCAGCTCGCCGTACACCGTCCCGGTCCGGGTAACGACGCCGCCGTGACCGGCCGGTGGGCGCGGTACGGGTCGCTCAGCGGGTCGGCGCGCGCGACGGAGTGCCGACGGTGCGCAGCTCGGCCAGCGCCCCGGCCACCCCGTGCAGCAGGTCGGTCGCCTCGGTGAGCCGGTCGGCGGCCGGGTGGGTGGGCTCCGGTCGGGCGTCCTCGGCCAGGTAACCGGCAGCGGCGACCACCAGCCGTTCGTAGGCCGCGACCCCACCCTCCAACTGGGCGGTCAGCATGGCGTGTGCCTCGGCCAGCGGCGGACGGGCGTCGGCCGGCGCCAGCCGCAGCGCACGTTCGACGCTGGCCACGCGTGCGGCCAGGTCGCGCAGCGAACGGTCGGCGGCGGCGGCCTCCAGCACCGCCGGCTCGGCCAGCCCGGTGAGCCGGGGGGCCATGCCGGCCAGGGTGAGCGCCGCACGGTCCAGTCGGGCCCACTGCTCGCCCGCGCTGGTGCCGCGCAGGGCGATCCGGGAGCGGACCCGGCGGACCTCGGCAAGCACCCCCGGGCCGACCGGCAGCCGCTCGACGGCGGCGATGAGGCGGGCCCGCGACCGGGCCGCCGCCTCCGCGGGGTCGAGCGCGGGCGGTGCGGGCTGGGCGGCGAGGGCGCGCACGTCGATCCAGCGCCAGGCGGCGAGCGCCACCGCACTGCCCGCGGCGCCGGCCCAGGCCGCGTCGGGCAGACCAAGGCCGGCGTACGGGGTGAGCACCGCGGCCGCACCCCCGAGCCCACCGGCCAGGACGCTCCACCGTCGGGCGGACCGGCGGAGCCGACCCAGTCTGCGGAAGTACCGTGTGCGCTCGTCTGCCACCCTGACCCCCTCGGTCCGGTCGTTCAGCCGGCGGCGGTCGGGTCGCCGGTGCCCCGTTCGCGGGCCATGCTGGCACGCAACTCGTCGAGTCGGGCAGCGGCCGTCGGGTCGGTGGCCGGGCCAGCCTTCTCGGCCGGCCGTTGCGCCGCGCCGCCGAGTTGCTCCCCCGCCATGCTGGACCGGATCTGCTCCAGCCGGGCCGAACCGGCCGAGTCGATAGTCGCCTTCTGGATCTCCAGCATCCGGCCCTCGACGGAGTTGCCGGCCAGCTCGGCGCGGCCCATCGCGTTGGCGTACCGCCGCTCGATGCGGTCGCGCACCTCGTCCAGGGACGGGGTGTTGGTGGGCGCGGTCAGCGACGACATCGACTCCAGCGAGCGGGCCACCGACTCCTGCATCTTGGCCTGCTCCAGTTGGCTGAGCAGCTTGGTGCGCTCGGCGAGCTTCTGCTGGAGGATCATCGAGTTGTTCTCGACCGCACGGCGGGCCTGGGCGGCGGCACCCAGCGCCTGGTCGTGCAGGGTCTTGAGGTCTTCGGTGGCCTGTTCGGCGGAGACCAGCTGGGTGGCCAGGGTCTGCGCCGACTGCTCGAACCGCGTGGCCTCGGCCTCGTCACCCTTGGCCCGGGCCTGGTCGGACAGCACCAGGGCCTGCCGGGCGTTGCCCTGCAACCGCTCGACCTCGGACATCTGCCGGGACAGCTTCATCTCCAGCTGACGCTGGTTGCCGATCACCGCGGCAGCCTGCTGCACCAGCGCCTGGTGCTGCCGCTGGGCATCCTCGATGGCCTGCTGGATCTGCACCTTCGGATCGGCATGCTCGTCGATCTTTGAACCGAAGAGCGCCATCAGGTAGTTCCAACCCTTGACGAACGGGTTCGCCATCTCCGCCGTATCCCCTCAGTAGCGTCGCTCCACCACGGCCGGCCGGGCCGGATGGACCGACTGGCCGCCACCGGCCGATCTCCATCGTTCCAGCCGGATGCCAGTGAGGCATCCGTACCGGTCGGTCGACCGCACCGGCAGCTCCTGTGGGCCACCCTACGCGGCCGGAGCCAGCCCTCCCACGGTCAACCGAGCGACCGGCTCAGGCGGCGCAGACCACGTCCCGGTCGCGCTCGGTCGGGCGGACGCGCGCGCTGCGCAGCGTGGCCTTGAGCGGCGAGTCCTGGCGGACGGAGACGGAGACCTTGCCATCCGAGGTGACCTGCCGGACGCTCCGGCTGGTGCTCTTGGACACAGCCCCGGCGTCGGCCGGCTCGTCCTGCATCGAGACGAGCACCTCGGGCATCTGCTCGGCGAGCGCCACGGTGTCGCTCACCTCGCGGAGAAGCTCGGACAGACGGGCACCGAGGGCGTCACAGATCGCGGCGAGCAGTTCGCTGGACGGCTCCTTGTGCCCCCGCTCAATCTCGGAGAGGTAGCCGAGGCTGACGTTGGCGGCGGTGGAGACCTCACGCAGCGTGCGCTGCTGCCCCTGCCGGCGCGCCCGCAGTGCGTCACCGATCACCCGGCGTAGCAGGATCATCGCACCTCCCCCTGAGGGATACCTCGCGCCCGGCGCTGGGCGGCCGGCCGCGGCGGACCGCGCCGACCCCGAACGTCGGAGCCTTCCCGCAACCGTACCCGTTGCGAGCCCCGCCGACATCCCGCCCCGCCCGCCGGTTCGTCGAGACGGCCTCACGTCGGGTGGCACCGACCGTCGCCACCTGCCCCGGATGCTCCCCGGTCAACTCGCGGGCAGCGGGGCATCCGCGGTGTCGGCGGCGTGGATCTGCTCGGCGAGCAGCCGCAGCGCCTCGACCACCGCCGCGGAGCGGACGTGGTCCCGCCCGCCGTCCAGGTCGAGCTGTCGGACCTCGGCGCCGTTCGGTCCGGCGACCGCGACGTAGACCAGGCCGACGGGCTTGCCGTCCTGCGGTTCGGGGCCGGCGACGCCGGTGGTGGCCACTCCCCAGTCCGCGCCGCAGCGCTCGCGGCCGCCCGCGGCGAGCGCCGCCGCCACGTCCGGGTCCACCGGCCCCCGCTCGGACAGCAGGTCGGTGGGGACGCCGGCCAGGGTGCCCTTCAACTCGGTGGCGTAGACCACAAGGCCACCCCGGTAGATCCCGCTGACTCCGGCGATCTCCACGATCGAGGCGGCCAGCAGCCCACCGGTGAGTGATTCGACGGTGGCCAGGGTCTCGTGCCGCTGGGCCAGTCGGTGCACGACTCCGGCTGCCGCACTGCCCACCTCGGCGTCGTCCGCCGCACCGTCCGCCGGCCGTTCACGACCCGTGTCCCGCCGCATCAACCCGCCCTCCCCGCCACACCCACACCCTTCCCCGCCCACCGACCCCCAACCCTGCCGGCCCGATCGCGTCGATCATGAGGTTAGCGTCGCGACACGCCGCCCCGGACGCCGACAACCTCATGATCACCGGGATAACTCGCCGGGGGTGGGGGTCAGCGGGGGCGGCGGAGGCGGAGGGCTTGGGCTATGTAGTCGAAGCCGGTCGCCACCGTGACCAGGACGGCGGCGGCCATGATCCACGGACCGACGGCGGCGAGGGCGGCGGGCATCGGCCAGAGGTACCAGGCGATGGCCAGGATCTGCAGCGCGGTCTTGACCTTGCCGCCTCGGCTGGCCGCGATCACGCCGTGCCGGATCACCCAGAACCGCAGCCCCGTGATGCCCAACTCGCGGACGAGGATCAGCGTGGTCACCCACCAGGGCAACCTGTCGTACCAGGACAGCAACACCAGGGCGGCACCCGTGAGCGCCTTGTCCGCGATCGGGTCGGCCACCTTGCCGACCGACGTGACAAGACCGAACCGGCGGGCGATCCAGCCATCCACGAGATCCGTCGCCGACGCCACCGCGAAGATCAGACAGGCTGCCATCCGCCAGCCGGAGTGGGTCATCCCGGACATGACCACCGAGGCGGCGAAGACCGGCACCAGCGCGAGTCGCAGGGCGGTCAGCGCGTTGGCCGCGTTGACGACGGGCACCACGGCGACCACCCGGGCCGGCGTCGACTCCGCCGCCCCCGTCACCGCCGCGCTCCGTGGCGTTTCCGGCACCGCACCACTGGGCTCCCCCGCTCCGCCTGGGCCCACCGTCACCGTGCCGCGCCGGGCGCCGCCGAGATCATCTCATCCGGCACCGCCAGCAGGTCCACCCCTTCGGTGCCGGTCACCGTCGCGCGTACCAGGTCACCCGGTCGCAGCGCGGCGAGGTCGACCCCGCCCTCGACCGGGGCGACCAGGGTGGTGGAACCGTCCACCTCCGGCGCCTGATGCGCCGCCCGACCCTCCACCACACCGTCCGAGATCGAGTCGACGAGCACCTCGACGGTCGAGCCGAGCCGGTCCTCGGCCCGCTGTGAGCACAACTCGTCGGCGAGCGCGCTCAGCCGGTCGTAGCGCCGCTTGATCGTCGCGGCGGAGACCTTGCCGGGCAGGCCGGCGGCCTCGGTGCCGTCCTCGTCGCTGTAGTCGAACATCCCGATCGCGTCCAGCCGGGCCTCGGTCAGGAACCGGACCAGCTCGTCGACATCGGCGCGGGTCTCGCCGGGGAAACCGACGATGAAGTTGCTCCGGGCGCCCGCGTCCGGGGCCAACGCCCGGGCACCCGCGAGCAGCTCCAGGAAACGGTCGGTGGAACCGAAACGCCGCATCCGGCGCAGCACCGGCTCACTCGAGTGCTGGAACGACAGGTCGAAGTACGCGGCCACGCCCGGGGTGTTGGCGATCGCCTCGACCAGCCCGGGACGGGTCTCCGCCGGCTGGAGGTAGCTCGCCCGCACCCGGACGATGCCGGTCACCGCGGCGAGCTGCGGCAGCAGCTTCTCCAGCGCGCGGGGGTCACCGAGGTCCTTGCCGTACGACGTGGAGTTCTCGCTGACCAGCACCAGCTCCCGTACGCCGGTCTTGGCCAACCACTCCGCCTCGGCGAGCAACTCGTCGGGCGTACGCGAGACGAACGCCCCCCGGAAGGCGGGAATGGCACAGAACGCGCAGCGCCGGTCGCAGCCACTGGCCAGCTTCAGCGAGGCCACCGGGCCGGTGTCCAGTCGACGGCGCAGGATCTGCCGCAGGTGCGCGGGGGTGTGCTCGTCGGTGTCGACGGCCGTGCGGCTCACGGTGCCGTGACCGGGCAGCGACACGGCACTGTCGCGCCGCTTCACCGGGGTCAGCGGCAGCAGCTCACGCCGGTCCCGGGGGGTGTGCGCGGTGATCTGCTCACCGGCGACGACCGCGTTCAGCCGGGCGGCGATGTCCGGGTAGTCGTCGAAGCTCAGCACCGCCTGCGCCTCGGGCAGGCTGTCGGCCAGCTCCCGGCCGTACCGCTCGGCCATGCAGCCCGCCGCGACCACCTTGGCGCCGGTCCCGGCGGCGGCGAGCAGGGTCTGGATGGAATCCTGCTTGGCCTTCTCCACGAAGCCGCAGGTGTTGACGACGACCACGTCGGCGCCCTCGCCGTCGGTGGTCACCTGCCAGCCGTCGGCGTGCAGCCGTGCGGCCAGCTCCTCCGAGTCGACCTCGTTACGGGCGCAGCCCAGGGTGAGCAGGGCTACGCGACGGCCCTCGGCGTTGTCAGAGGGGGCAGGAGAGGTGGCAGACACCATCCGAGGGTACCGGGCCGTCCGGGGAAGCCCTCGCACACGGGGCTGCGGCGACGGCCGGACGCACGGCTCGGCACCGAATCGGTCACCCGGTCCCACGCCGGCGCTCAGCGCGCCACGGCGCCGATGCGGGTCAACGCATCGAGCAGAAAGACCTCGGTGCCGGCCAGGCCGGTGGAGCAGAAGACCGAGATCTGGTCCGCGGTGGTCCGGCCGGGGACCGCGCCGGCCAGGATGCCGCCCAGGTCGCGCAACCGCCCGGCGTACGGGGGCGTGGCCGCGAGCATCGGCGGCTGGTAGTCCGCCGCCTGGGCTGGCGAGTCGGTGACCAGCAGGTCGGCGACGTCCAGCAGGTCGGTGCCGAACTCGCTGCGGTCCCGCTGCTTGAAGCCGACCGCGTTGACGTGCGTGCCGGGGCTGAGGTCGGCGGCACGCAACACCGGGGTCGGGCTGGTCGTCGCGAGCACCACGATGTCCCGCCCGGCGACGGCCGAGCCCGGGTCGGCCACCGTTCGGGCGGGCACGCCCAGCTCGGCGCGGACCCGCGCGGCGAGGGCGTCCCGCCGGGCCGCGGAGCGGCTGTGCACCACCACCTCGCGCAGCGGGCGGACCGCGGCGGCGGCCCAGACCTGGGTCCACGCCTGCCGGCCGGAGCCGATCACGCCGAGGGTGGCCGCGTCCGGACGGGCCAGGGCGTCGACCGCCAGGGCACCCAACCCTCCGGTACGACGGGACCCCAGCTCCTCGCCCACCGCCACCGCCCGGATCGCCCCGGTGCCCGCGTCGTGCAGCACCACCAGCTGCTCGCCCTGCGGGTGGCCGAAGGTGTCGTAGGAGCGAAAGCCGTACCACTCGCCGACCAGGTGCCCCGCGGTGAGCACCAGCCGCCCACCGCCCAGCGGGGCGGCGGCCCGGGGCGGGGCCACGAGGCGTCCCTCGTACGCGGCCAGAAGGGCGGCCCGCATGGCGTCGACCGTGGTGGCGGCGTCCAGTGCGGCGGCGACCTCGGAGTCGGCATAGATCAGCGTCATGGTGGACATCCTGCAAGTTAGAGTCAAGTGCAGGTCAAGACTGGGTGGCGGGAGTCACTGCGTCATCGGTGCCCAACCCCATCCATCCGCCCCGGCCGCCGACCGGTGCTAGCGTCGGCTTCGGTGGCCCGCGGCCACCCCGGACGAGTGGTGGGCGTACCCGGTCAGGCCAAGACGCCCCGCGACGTGCAGACCCGACTCGTCCCGGCCCCCGGCGGCCCGGGCACTCTCGCGTGAGGTGAACGATGGCCTGGCTGGTGTTGGTGATCTCCGGACTGCTGGAGACGGCCTGGGCGGTCGCCCTGGACCGCAGCGCCGGCTTCAGCCGGCTGGTCCCGTCCGTGGTGTTCGCGGTGACGCTGGTCCTGAGCATGGCCGGCCTGGCGTACGCGCTGCGCGAGATCCCGGTCGGTACCGGTTACGCGGTCTGGGTCGGCATCGGCGCGGTCGGCACCGCGCTGGTCGGGATGCTGGCGCTCGGCGAGTCGGCGAGCCTGCCCCGGATCCTGTGCCTGCTGCTGGTGGTCGCCGGCGTGATCGGCCTGAAGATCTTCCACTGAGCAGTCACCTCGGCAGGCGTGACCACCGCCCACAGTGGGTAGTGATCGTGCCGTCACGACAGGCTCTCACCCGGAGGAAGACATGGCCGACCTGCCCAGCAACGCACGCCCCCGCGCCAACGCTGCCCGGATCCTCACCATCGTGGGCTTCGTCTTCGCGGTTCTCGCCCTGCTGCTTCCCCCGATCGTCTTCGGCGTGCTCGGCATCGTCGCGGGCATCGTCGGCGCGGTGCTCGGTGACAAGCCACTGGGCTGGTACGCCGCGGCGGCCAGCCTCGTCGGCGCGATCATCGGCACCGCCATCGCCGCCGCGTTGCTCAACTGAAAACTCCCCCGAGTCACGGGCCCGCCGGCTGCCGGCGGGCCCGTCGTGTTTGCGGGGTCGGTCGTCCTCGTCGGTCAGTCCACGTCGCCGCGCAGGCCGACCAGGACGTCCTCCAGCTCGTCCGGCTTGACCAGCACGTCGCGCGCCTTCGACCCCTCCGACGGCCCGACCACTCCCCGGGTCTCCATCAGGTCCATCAGGCGACCCGCCTTGGCGAAACCGACACGAAGCTTGCGTTGCAGCATCGAGGTCGAGCCGAACTGCGAGGTCACCACCAGCTCCACCGCCTGCACCAGCAGGTCGAGATCGTCGCCGATGTCCTCGTCGATCTTCTTCTTGTTCTCCTGCGCGGGGGCCAGCACGTCCTTGCGGAACTCCGGCTCGCGCTGGTCCTTGCAGAACTTCACGACGTCGGCGATCTCCCGCTCGGTGACCCAGGCGCCCTGGATGCGGACCGGCTTGGAGGCGCCCATCGGCAGGAAGAGGCCGTCACCGCGGCCGAGCAGCTTCTCCGCGCCCGGCTGGTCGAGGATGACCCGGGAGTCCGCGAGCGAGGAGGTGGCGAACGCCAGCCGGGACGGCACGTTCGCCTTGATCAGACCGGTCACCACGTCGACCGAGGGCCGTTGGGTGGCCAGGACCAGGTGGATGCCGGCCGCGCGCGCCAGCTGGGTGATCCGGACGACGGAGTCCTCCACGTCGCGCGGCGCGACCATCATCAGGTCGGCCAACTCGTCCACGATCACCAACAGGTACGGGTACGGGCGCATCTCCCGTTCGCTGCCCGGCGGGGCCTTGATCTCGCCGTTGCGGACCTTGCGGTTGAAGTCGTCGATGTGGCGGACACCGTTGGCGGCGAGGTCGTCGTAGCGCATGTCCATCTCGCGGACCACCCAGTCCAGCGAGTCGGCCGCCTTCTTGGCATTTGTCACGATCGGGGTGACCAGGTGCGGGATGCCCTCGTAGCCGGTCATCTCGACCCGCTTCGGGTCGATCAGCAGCAGCCGCACCTCGTCCGGAGTGGCCCGGGTGAGGACGGACACCAGCAGGGTGTTGAGGCAGCTCGACTTTCCGGCACCGGTGGCCCCGGCGATCAGAATGTGCGGCATCTTCGCGAGGTTGGCCACCACGTAGCCACCCTCGATGTCCTTGCCGAGCGCCACCACCATCGGATGGTGGTCGCTCGTCGCCGCCCGTGAGCGCAGCACGTCACCGAGGGCGACGTTCTCCGGGTCGGTGTTCGGGATCTCCACGCCGACCGCGCTCTTGCCCGGGATCGGGCTGAGGATCCGGACGTCCGGCGACTTCACCGCGTACGCGATGTTGCGGGAGAGCTGGGTGATCCGCTCGACCTTGACGCCGTGCCCCAGCTCCACCTCGTAGCGGGTGACGGTCGGGCCGCGGGTGAAGCCGGTGACCGCCGCGTCCACGTCGAACTGGTCGAACACCCCGGTCAGCGCGGCGATCACCTCGTCGTTGGCCTTGCTGCGGGTCTTCGCGGCGGCGCCGGCGCTGAGCATGTTGGCCGGCGGCAGCCTGTAGTCCCCGGCCAGCCCGGTCAACGCGAGCTGCTCGGCCCGCGTCGGCGCGGGCGAGTGCTCCGGTGGCTCGACCGGCGGCCGGCGGCTCGCCGGCACCTTCGCCGGAGACTTGCGCGGCAGCACCACGGTCTCCTGGAGGTCCACACCGTCCAGGTCCTCGAAGTCGTCCGGGTCCACCGGTGGAGGCGTCCGCTTCGCCGGCCGCTTCCGCGCCCGCTGGGCGGCCGGCTCGTCGGCTTCCTCGGCGGCCTCCGGCGCGGCGACCAGCCCGCCGGCCAGCAGGCCCAGCCGCTCCGGAATCTTGTTGATCGGTGTCGCCGTCACCACGAGCAGACCGAAGAGCAGCAGCAGGATCAGCAGCGGCACCGCCACCCAGGCGGTGACCGCGCGCTCCAGCAGCCCGCCGATGCCCGCGCCGACCAACCCGCCCGCGAAGTCCCGTTGTAGTGGGTTGGCCGGGGCCTGACCGATGTGCAGCAGCGCGGCGGTCGAGACGAGCAGCGAGGTCCAGCCGATCAACCCGCGGCCCCGGTGTTCCGGATCGGCCGGCTGGCGCATCAACCGCCAGGCCCCGATCATCAACAGCACCGGTACGACCACCGAGATCGCGCCCAGGAACAACCGGATCGTGTCGGCCAGTCGGGCACCCACCGGACCTGCTCCGGAGAGCCAGAGCGCCACGGCGGTGAGCAGGGCGAACCCGAACAGCAGCAGCCCGGCGCCGTCGCGGCGGTGCTCCGGGTCGAGGTCGCGGGCGGAGGCGGCCTGTCGACCGGCGGCCCGCACCGCCCAGCCCATCCCGTGCGCCACGCCCATCCACAGTGCGCCCACCGCGCGGCCCACGTAGACAGCCGCGCCGGGCCGGGCCGGCACCGTACGACGCCGGACCGGCGCGCGGGTCTTCTTCGCTGGTTGGCGGGCACGACTGTTGGTGCCACCGCGCGGCGACGCGCCGCGCCGCCGGCTCGCCTGAGAGGTACGGCCCGCCATAGAGTCACGGTAACGGTGGGGCCGGGCAGATCCCCGCTTTTCCGGGTCGTGTCCGCGCGTCGAAACACGAACCCCGCCGCCGGTCGTGATATCCGCCTCAGAAGGGATGCCCCATGGCGTCGCCGGAATTCGAGGGCGATCCGGACGATCCGCTGGCCGGGCACCCGGGCGCGCTACGCCCGCTGAGCGGCGAACTGGTCGCCGCGGTGCTCGCCGCCCGTGGCCGGTCCGTCGGCCTGACCGAGGGCGGCGAGTTGGTGGGTCGCTTCGACGACAACATGATCTGGTTCCTGCGCCTCGGCGGGGACGGCGAGCTGCTCCAGGTCCGCACGATGGTCACCCCCACCTTCGGAATCGAGCAGGTGCCCGCCCTGTACGCCTTCTGCAACTCGTGGAACCACGACCGGCTGTGGCCCAAGGCGTTCGTGCACGTCGACGACGACGGTCGGGCCCGGGTCTACGGCGAGGTGGTCACCGACCTGGAACGCGGGGTGACCCCGCACCAACTCGACCAACTGCTCGACTGTGGCATCTCCACCGGCTGCCAGCTCGCCGTGGCGGTCCGTCGACTGCCCGGCGCGGTGCCGTCGTGACCGGCCGGGACGAGTTCACCGGCAGTCGCACCGACCGGGCGGACGGGTCCGGCGATCCGGACCTCACCCGACGGCCGCCCGTGCAGCGTGACCCGGTACTGGTGAGCGCGCTCGCCGACGCGCGGGACCTGCCCGACGGACCGGCCCGGCTGCTGGCCCTCGAACGGCTCGCCGAGCGGGCCGACTCGTCCGGGGACCTCCGGTCCGCCCTGGACGCCCGGTTCGCGCTGATCGAGGCGTACCTGTTGCACGGCGAGCGGTGGCGGCTGGTCGAGCCGGTACGCAGGTGC
The DNA here is from genome assembly GCF_040649655.1 of Micromonospora sp. NPDC048905. NCBI lineage: Bacteria > Bacillati > Actinomycetota > Actinomycetes > Micromonosporales > Micromonosporaceae > Micromonospora > Micromonospora sp. NPDC048905. The sequence continues at coordinate 991,024 of NZ_JBEZFV010000001.1, forward strand.
CGGGCCGCCGCCGACTACCGGCCCGAGCTGCTCAGCGAGGACGAGGCTCCCCTGCTGCTGCGCCTGCAGCGATACGCCGTGGAGGCGCTGCTCGGCACCCCTCGGGTGGGGCTGGACCAGACCCGGTCCCTCCTGGACGACCTGGCCCACCGGATCGGGGCGGACGGACCCGAGGCGCCGACCATCGCGGAGCTGCGCTGCCGGATCGCCGACCACCTCGGCGACGAGCCCACCGCCCGCCACTGGTACCAGCGGTGGGCGGGCACGGTCGGCACCCCGTCCGGTGGCTGCCCCGGTTGCGCCCCGGCCCGCCGCGCTGAGCTGCTCGCCGGCTGGGGGGAGTGGCGCGCCGCGCTGGACGAGCTGCGGGAGCCCACCGGCGACGCGGAGAGTTGCACCGACCAGCCCGAGCGGGCGCTGGTGGCCGGCCTGCTACCCGAACTGCGCGTCGGCGAGGCCGAGCGGGCCGCGGCGGCGCACGTGCGGGCGTACCGGCGGCACCGGCGCGAGCGCGCGGCCTTTCCCCACCTCGCCGCACACCTGCGGTTCTGCGCTCTCGGCGGGCACCTGGACCGTGGGCTGAGCATTCTGGCCGAGCAACTGCCCCGGTTGGACCGGCCCACCGACGATCTCGCGGCGATGGAGTTCGCCGCTGCCGGTGCGCTGGTCTGCGCGGTGGCCGTCGAGGCCGGGCTCGGTCTGCGCACGGTGCCCCGTCCGGCTTACGGCGGGCGACCGGCCACCGACCTGGACGTGGCCACTGTCGGCGCGTTGCTGCTCGCGATGGTCAACGAGCTGGCCGGCAGCTTCGACGCCCGCAACGGCACCGGCCACCACTCCGGACGGATGGCCGCCTGGCTCGCCGAGCGTCCGCTGGCGGCCGCGGTGCCCCTGCCCGCCGACGACGAGCCCGCCGACGACGGATCGGGCGACGACGGATCCGCCGACGAGGGATCCGGCGACGTCGGAGCCGACGACGCTTCGCCCGGCGGCGCAGAGCGTGACTCCGACGACGAGCGGGAGCTGGTGACGCTCACCGTCGATCTGATCACGGCCGCCCTGGACCGCCGCGGGGACCGCTACGTCGTGGAGGAGGGCGAGCGGGTGGTGGGACTGTGGGATGGGGTGGTGATCCAGTTCCGCCGGGCCGGCGAGCGCGGCGAGGTGCTGCACGCCCGGGCCATGGCCACCCGCCGGCTGCCGGCGACCCGCCGCTCCGAGGCGTACGCCTTCTGTAACGCCTGGAACCACGACCGGCTGCTGCCAAAGGCGTACGCGCACGACCTCGGCGGTGAGTTGGTGCTGGCCGGTGACGTGGCCACCGACCTGACCCACGGGGTGGCTCCGGCGCAGCTCACGGTGCTGGTGGACGCCGCCATCACCACCGGCGTCGCCTACGCCGAGGCGGTCGCCGCGCTGCCCTGACCCCCGGGCGCGGCGACGCCGGCCCACCCCGAACGGAGTGGACCGGCGTCAGCGGACAGGCTCAGACCTCGACGACGGTGGGCACGATCATCGGGCGACGACGGTACTTGTCGTTGACCCACCGACCCACGGTCCGGCGGACGATCTGCTGGAGCTGGTGCGGGTCGGTGATGCCGTCCGCCGCGGCCCGGTTGAGCGCCTCGGTGACCAGCGGGACCACCGGGTTGAACGCCTCCGGGTCCTCGGAGAAGCCCTTCGCGGACAACGTCGGGCCGGCGACCACCTTGCCGGTGACCGAGTCCACGACGACAGTGGTGGCGATGAAGCCGCCGTCGCCGAGGATCCGCCGCTCGGTGAGCAGCGACTCGCTGACGTCACCGACGGCGAGGCCGTCCACGTAGACGTACCGGCTCTTCACGTGCCCGACCAGGCTGGCGCGGCCCTCGACCAGGTCGACCACGTCGCCGTCCTCGCAGATCACCACCCGGTCGGCGGCGACCCCGGACTCGATGCCGAGCCGGGCGTGGGCGCGCAGGTGCCGCCACTCCCCGTGCACGGGCATCAGGTTGCTGGGCCGGACCACGTTGAGCAGGTAGAGCAGCTCTCCGGCGGGGGCGTGCCCGGAGACGTGCACCTTCGCGACGTCCTTGTGCACGACCACCGCGCCGGCCCGGGCCAACCGGTTGATCACCCGGTAGACGGAGGTCTCGTTGCCGGGCACCAGCGAGGAGGCCAGCACGACGGTGTCACCGGGGGCGATGGTGATGTGCCGGTGGTCGCCGCTTGCCATCCGGCCCAGCGCGCTCATCGGCTCACCCTGCGAACCGGTGGACATCAGCACGATCTGGTCCGGCGGCAGAGTGGTCGCCTCGTCGATGCTGATGACCAGCCCGGCCGGGATGTTGAGCAGGCCCAGGTCCCGGGCGATGCCCATGTTGCGGACCATGGACCGGCCGATCAGCGCGACCTTGCGGCCGTGCTCCGCGGCGGAGTCGAAGACCTGCTGCACGCGGTGCACGTGCGAGGCGAACGAGGCCACGATGATGCGGCCCTTGGCCTTCGCGAAGATCGAGTCGAGCACCGGCCCGATTTCCCGCTCCGGGGTGACGAAGCCGGGGATCTCCGCGTTGGTGGAGTCGGACAGCAGCAGGTCGACGCCCTCGGCGCCGAGCCGGGCGAAGCCGGCCAGGTCGGTGATCCGACCGTCCAGCGGGAGCTGGTCCATCTTGAAGTCGCCGGTGTGCAGCACCAGGCCGGCGGGGGTGCGGATGGCCACCGCGAGGGCGTCCGGGATCGAGTGGTTGACCGCGAAGAACTCACACTCGAACGGGCCGAGCCGCTCCCGGCCACCCTCCCGCACGGTCAGCGTGTACGGCTGGATCCGCCGCTCGGCCAACTTGGCCTCGACCAGCGCGAGGGTGAACTGTGAGCCGACCAGCGGGATGTCGGGTTTGTGGGCGAGCAGGTACGGCACCGCGCCGATGTGGTCCTCGTGGCCGTGGGTCAGCACGATGGCCTGGACGTCGGCGAGCCGGTCCAGGATCGGGCCGAAGTCGGGCAGGATCAGATCCACGCCCGGTTGCTCGACGTCGGGGAAGAGCACCCCGCAGTCGACGATCAGCAACTTGCCGTCGTACTCGAAGACGGTCATGTTCCGACCGATGGCGCCGAGCCCGCCGAGCGGGATGATCCGCAGGCCGCCTTCCGGCAGCGGCGGGGGTAGTTCCGCCTCGATGTGCGCCTCGGTCACGCGTCCACCTCATTCTGCGACGCCGTCACTCGGCGCCCATCGTGTCGTTCGTTCATTCGGGCAGCTCCAGGCCCGCTGCGGCGAAGTCCGCGCGCAGCTGGGCGATCTCGTCGGTGGTGGCGTCCACGAGCGGGGGGCGCACCGGGCCGGCCGGCAGGCCCAGCGATGTCAGGCCCGCCTTCACCAGGATGGCTCCCTGGGTGCGGAAGATGCCGGTGAACAGCGGCAGCAGCCGCCGGTGCAGGGCAAGTGCGGCCGGCAGGTCCCCCGCGTCGTACGCCTCGATCATCTGTGCGGTCAGCGCCCCGGTGAAGTGCGTCGAGGTGCCGACCACACCCACGCTGCCGATGGCCAGCGCCGGCAGGGTGAGGGCGTCCTCGCCGCAGTAGAAGGCGAGGGCGGTCCGGCTGGTCACCCAGCCGGTGGCGATCAGGTCGCTCTTGGCGTCCTTGACCGCGACGATCCGGCCATGCTCGGCGAGCCGGACCAGCGTCTCGGTGTCGATCGGCACGCCGGAGCGGTGCGGGATGTCGTACAGCATCACCGGGAGGCCGCTGGCGTCGGCGACGGCGGTGAAGTGTCGCAGCAACCCGCTCTGCGGCGGCTTGTTGTAGTACGGGGTGACCACCAGCAGGCCGTGTGCACCCGCCTTCTCGGCGGCGGCGGCCAGCTCGATGGTGTGCCGGGTGTCGTTGGTGCCGACCCCGGCAACCACCTTGGCACGGTCACCGACGGCCTCCACCACGGCCCGGATCAGGCGTTCCTTCTCCGCGTCGGTGGTGGTCGGCGACTCGCCGGTGGTGCCGTTGACCACCAGCGCGTCGTTGCCCTGCTCGTCGACCAGGTGGCTCGCCAACCGGGCGGCGCCGTCCAGGTCGAGCGAGCCGTCAGGGGTGAACGGGCTCACCATGGCGGTGAGCACCCGGCCGAAGGGGCGGGACGCCGGTCGGGCGGCGGCGTCGAGGTGGTCGTGCGTCATACCCTCCAACCTAGCGGACGACCAGCCGGGCGCCGCCGGGGAAGGGCTCAGGACGCCTCGTGCGGGCTGGCCGCCACCTCGGTGCCGTCCGGCAGCGTGGAGATCACGAAGTCGGCGAACACGTTCGGGGCGACCCCCTGCAGCTGGCGCAGGCACTCCACGGCCAGCTCACGGATCTCCACGTCGGCGTGCTCGGTGGCCCGCATCGCGATGAAGTGCCGCCACGCCCGGTAGTTGCCGGAGACCACGATCCGGGTCTCGGTGGCGTTGGGCAGCACCGCCCGGGCGGCCTGCCGGGCCTGCTTGCGGCGCAGCGTCGGGTTCGGCTCGTCGGAGAAGCGCTGCTCCAGGCCCTCCAACAACTCGGTGTACGCCTGAACGCTCGCCTCGGCGGCCGCCACGAACTTCTTGTGCAGCTCCGGGTCGTCGGCGATGACCGCCGGCTCGACCATGGCCGCGTCCCGTTCCGGGACGTAGCGCTGGGACAGCTGGGAGTACGAGAAGTGCCGGTGCCGGATCAGCTCGTGGGTGAAGGAGCGGGACACCCCGGTGAAGTAGAAGGTGACCGATCCGTGTTCCAGCACCGACAGGTGCCCGACGTCGAGAATGTGCGCCAGGTAGCCGGCGTTGGTGGCGGTCGCCGGGTTCGGCTTCTTCCACGACTGGTAGCAGGCCCGGCCGGCGAACTCGGCGAGCGCCTGACCACCCTCCGCATCGGTCGACCACGGCACGTCGTCCGGGGCCGCGAACTGGGTCCACGCGATCAACTTGACCTGGGGCTGCACCATCTCCGGCATTCCTGGGACTGTAGTGGCGCGGCGCCTCCGGCCCCAACTCAGGCGCGCCCCGTGCAATGTCGATCACTCAGGCAGCGAGTCCTCCGCCCGCAAGATCGCGCCACATCTCGGATGTAGTGGCATCCGTCGCGCCCGACCCCACTACATCCAGGATCGAGCACGATCATGGGTGGCGTAGGTGCGTCGGAGCGCAACGGGCAGCGGCGCGGTCAGACGTACAGCGAGGTGAACGGCGCCCAGGGCAGGTTGCGCAGCACCGAGAACGCGAGCCACACGCCCATGAACCCCACGATGACCTTCGAGCTGATCCGCAACTCCGGCAGTCGCCAACCGAACGCCTGGTTGGCCGCCCAGGCGACGAAGAGGTACGCGAGGAACGGCAGCGCGAAGACGAACAGGAAGTGGTGCCGGGCGGCGGCTGGCAGGTCGGCGTGCAGCACGTACCAGAGTGCGCGGGTGCCACCGCAGCCTGGGCAGTCCAGCCCGGTGGTCAGCTTGAGCAGACAGGTGGGCGCGGCGTCCGGAGGGGCGTCGGCCGGATTGCTGAGCAGCGCGTAACCCATGCCGGCGGCGACGCAGCCGACCGCGGCCAGCGGCACCGCCCAGCGCGGTGACCGCTCGTAGAGACGCAGCACGAACCTGGTGAGCCGGTCCGGCTCGGGCGCCGGGTAGCCACCCGGCGGGGTCGTCGGCCAACCACCCGGACCGACACCACCCGGACCGACACCAGCCGGGTCAGCCGGCACGGTGTGCACCGCCCCGGGGGCGGGCTGCGGCTGGTCGACCGGACCGGGAGCGCTCGTCACGCGCTCACGGTACACCGGACACGCCGGCCAACGCGGCGGTGAGCGGACCGGCCAGGTCGCCGCCCAGCGGTGGTGCCACCGCGTCCAGGCCGAGCCAGCCGGCGAGCCGGTGCAACTCGGCGGCGAGCGCCACCGCGGTCTCCGCCGGGTCGGCGTCGGGCTCGATCCAGGCGGCCGGCACCAGCAGCACCCCGGCCTTGCGGTCGGCCTTCAGGTCGACCCGGGCGGTGAACCGGTCGCCCTGCAGGAACGGCAACACGTAGTAGCCGTAGATCCGCTGTGGCGCCGGGACGTAGATCTCGATCCGGTAGGTGAACCCGAACAGCCGCTCGGTGCGGGCACGTTCCCAGATCAGCGGGTCGAAGGGGCTGACCAGCGTGTTTCCCCGAATCCACCGGGGCAGCCGCGCGGACGCGTGCAGCCAGGCCGGCTGTCGCCAGCCGGCCACGGTGACCGGCAGCAGCTCACCGGCCTCGGCCAGCTCGGCGACGGCCTGCCGGGCACCGGCCAGCGGCAACCGGAAGTAGTCGCGCAGCTCCGGCTCGGCGGCCACCCCGAGCGACCGCGCGGCAAGGGCCACAAGCGTGCGGTACGCCTCGGCGTCGGTCGGGGTGGGCGCGGCCAGCACCGCCGGGGGCAGCACCCGCTCGGGTAGGTCGTAGCGGCGGGCGAAGGAGGTGCTGCGCTCCGCGGCGGCCACCTCACCGGCCCAGAAGAGGAACTCCAGGGCCCGTTTGACCGCCGACCAGTTCCACCCCCAGTTGCCGGTCTCCCGTGGTGCGTCGTGCTCGATCTCGGCAGCGGTCAGCGGGCCGCGGGCGGCCACCTCGTCGCGAACCCAGGCGACCAGCTCCGGCTGCTCCTGGGCGATCCGCCGCATGCCGCCCCAGGATTCGCTGTGTGCTCGGGCCATCCGCCAGCGCAGCATCGGGTGCAGCTCGACCGGGACCAACGACGCCTCGTGACCCCAGTATTCGAACAACTCGCGGGGACGGCGGTAGGCGGCCTGGTCGAGCATCGTGGTCGGGTAGGGCCCGAGCCGGCTGTAGAGCGGCAGGTAGTGCGCGCGTTGCAGCACGTTCACCGAGTCCATCTGGATCAGGTTGACCCGATCCAGCACCCGACGCAGGTGCCGGCGGGTGGGCACGCCGGCTGGCGCCGGGTCGGCGAAGCCCTGAGCGGCGAGCGCCACCCGTCGAGCCTGGGCGAGCGAGAGTGATTCCGGTGCGGCCATCGTCGGCGACCTTAATTCATCGGTACGACGCCGGTGCGGGAAGCTGGACGCGACGACCAACGGGGCATAGAACGGTGCAATGCTGACCATCCGTCGGGAGGAGCCGGACGACGCCGAGGCGGTCGCCCGGGTGCACGTGCACGGCTGGCAGGCGGGCTACGCCGGCTTCATGCCGGACGAGGTGCTGGCCCGGCTGAACGTGGCCGCCTGGGCGCAGCGTCGCCGCGACATCGGCACCGCCGACCCGGACCACCCGTTCACCACCCTGCTCGGCGAGGTGGACGGGCTGGTCGTGGGCTTCACGACCTTCGGGCCGTACCGCCGCGACCAGGACCGCGACGACCTGGACCCGACGGTCGGCGAGGTGCTGGCGATCTACGTGGAGCCGGCGTGCTGGGGTGACGGGACCGCCACCGCGCTGCTGGCCGCCGCCCGGACCGGGCTGCACGAGCGGGGCTGGACCGACTATCGGCTGTGGGTGCTGGCGGACAACCGGCGGGCCCGCCGATTCTGCGAGCGGGCCGGGTTGTCACCGGACGGTGAGCAGTCGACCTACCAGGTGCCGCTTGCCGGTGGGAGCCCGCCGGTGGGGCTGGTCGAGCTGCGGTACGCCGGACGCCTCGACGGCTGAGCCGCCCGAGGTCAGCCAACCGCGGATCGGGAGGAAGGCCAGCAGCGCGAGGCTGATCCACACGTAGGCGTTGCTGCCCAGGAAACCGTCGACACCGGTGAAGTCCTTCTCCCAGAACCAGACGGTCCGGCTGATCAACAGCACGTACGCGATGGTCGCGGCGACCAGCAGGACCCACCGCCGACGGCCGACCGGCGCGGCCATGGCGTTGTCGACGAGCAGGATCAGCGCGGGCAGCAGCCAGACCAGGTGGTGCACCCAGGTGACCGGGCTGACCAGGCACATCACCGCGCCGGTCAACGCCAGGCCGGTGAGCTCGTCACCAGCCCGGACGGCGGCCCGGGACCGCCAGGCCCAGAGTGCCAGGGTGCCGAGCACCAGCAGCAGCCACAGCAGGGTGCTCGGGTGCTCCGGGTCGAGTCGGGCGACCACCCCGCGCAGCGACTGGTTGGAGACGAAGGCGAGCTCCCCCACCCGTCCGGTGTTCCACAGCGCCTCGGTCCAGAACTCCCGGGACGCGTCCGGGAAGAGCGCACCGGCCAGCAGCGACACCCCGGCGGCGGTCCCGCAGGCGGTGAGCGCCGCCCGCCACCGCCCGGTCACCAGCAGGTAGACGATGAACACGCCCGGGGTCAGTTTGATCGCGGTGGCGAGCCCGATGCCCACCCCGGCCCACCGGTTGCCGGCCGGCAGCAGCCGCAGCAGATCCACCGCCACCAGGAAGAGCAGCAGCGTGTTGACCTGGCCGAAGTTGATCGTCTCCCGCATCGGCTCGAACGCGGCGGCCAGGCAGAGCGCCACCGCGAGGGCGAACCACCGGGTCCAGCCGGCCCGGCGGGCGATCGGGTCGACCAGCCACCAGATGAGCACCGTGGTGGTGACCACGCTGGCGAGCACGCTCACCACGATCGCGGCCGTCCACGGCAGGTACGCCATCGGCAGCATGACCAGCGCGGCGAACGGCGGATAGGTGAAGCCGTACTGGGTGCTCGGCTTGAGGTAGTCGTAGATCTCCCCGCCGTCGTGCACCCACCAGGTCAACGCGCCGTAGTAGACCTTCAGGTCGAAGAAGCCGTGCCGCACCGCCGCGACGGCGAGGAACGCGGTGACCGCCGCGGCGAGCACCACCACCCCGACGACCTGCGCGGTCGTCCTCCTGGCACCCTGCGCCACCGTCGTCTCCCTCGTCCTGCGTAGGCTTCCGTCCCATGGCTCTCGGGTACGTCCGCCCGGCGCGTCCTGAGGACGCCGGCGAGATCGCACGCATCCAACTCGCGACCTGGCGGGTCGCGTACCGTCGGATCCTGCCTCGGCACGTGCTCGACAACCTGGACGAGGCGTTCCTCGCCCGGCGGTGGAGCGCCGCGGTGCTGGAGCCGCCCTCGGGCGCGCACCGGGTGCTGGTCGCCGTCGAACAGGCCGAGCAATCGTATCTGGTGGGGTTCGCCGCCTCCGGTCCGGCCGACGCGGAGGCGCTGGCCCCGGGCGAGCCGGCGGACGCGCTCGGCCCGGACGTGGCCGCCGTGACCGATCTGCTGGTGGAGCCGCGGTGGGGCCGGCGCGGGCACGGCAGCCGGTTGCTCGCCGCCGCCGTCGACCTGTGGCGGGAGGACGGTCTGAGCCGGGCGGTGGCCTGGGCGTTCGAGGGTGACGAGGCGACCCGGAAGTTCCTCACCAGCACCGGGTGGGAGCTCGACGGCGCGGCCCGCGCCCTGGACGTCGACGACATGCTGGTCCCCCAGGTACGCCTGCACGTGGGCGTACCGACGGAGAAGGTGTCGACGGACGACGAGCCTGCGGGCTGACCCTCGGTCCCGGACGCCGGCCCGCTCCGGCGCGTCCGGCCAGCGGTGCTGGGTCGATGTCGGACCGGTCGCCTACCGTCAGGCCCATGAGCTCAGCCACCGCGCCGCTGTCGGCGCCGACCGCCGAGGAGCACCTGGAGGACTTGCGGGTCGAGTTGACCGGTTACTGCTACCGGATGCTCGGCTCACTGTTCGACGCCGAGGACGCTGTGCAGGAGACTCTGCTGCGGGCCTGGCGCGGGTGGGACGGCTTCGACGGCCGGTCCAGCACGCGCACCTGGGCCTACCGGATCGCCACCAATGTCTGCCTCGATCTGCTGCGGGGTCGGCGGCGGCGGGCCCTGCCGACGGACTTCGGCGATCCGTCGTCGCCGTTGGCGGCAAGCCTCGGTGACGCCGAGACGGGTTGGTTGGGGCCGGCGCCGGATGCCGCGGTGCTGCCCACGGCGGATCCGGCCGAGCTGGTGGTGCTTCGGGACTCGGTCCGGTTGGCGTTCGTCGCCGCACTACAGCACCTGCCTGCCCGGCAGCGCGCGGCGCTGATCCTGCGGGACGTGCTGGGCTGGCACGCCGACGAGGTCGCCAGGCTGCTCGACACCAGCGTGCCGGCCGTCAACAGTGCGCTGCAGCGTGCCCGGGCCACGCTCGCCGACCGGGACGGCGGGGCGACAGGTCCGGAGTTGGACGAGGAGCACCGCGACCTGTTGGACCGCTACGTGCGGGTGTTCGAGCGGTACGACATCGACGCCCTGGTGGGTCTGCTGCGCGAGGACGTGGTGCACAGCATGCCTCCGTACCGGATGTGGTTGTCCGGTGCGGCCGACATCGGCCGGTGGATGACCTCCGGGCCGGGGTCCGGCTGCCGGGGCTCGCGGCTCCTTCGGGTGTCGGCCAACGGCGGCCCGGCGCTGGCGCAGTACCGTCCCGACCGGGCGGGGGGCCACCGACCGTTCTCCATCCAGCTCATCGACGTCGCCGACGGTCAGATCATCCGGCTCACCCACTTCCTGGAGCCGGCGCTCTTCGCCCGCTTCGGCCTGCCCGACCGAATCGCCTGACCGCGCACCGATGAGTTCGGGGGCGGACGGTCGTCCACCCTCCGACACCAGCCGTGACCAGGAGGGCAAGAGACGATGCGGACAGCACACCAAGCAGCCGGGCGTCGGGAGTGGATCGGGCTGGCGGTGCTCGCCCTGCCGACCCTGCTGCTGGCACTCGACCTGAGCGTGCTCTACCTGGCCCTGCCCAGCCTCAGCGCGGACCTCGGCGCCGACAGCACCCAGCAGTTGTGGATCACCGATGCCTACGGCTTCCTGATAGCCGGTTTCCTGGTCACGATGGGCACCCTGGGCGACCGGGTGGGCCGTCGACGCCTGTTGCTGATCGGGGCCGGGGCGTTCGCCGTGGTCTCGGTGGTGGCCGCGTACGCGCCGAACCCGCCGCTGCTGATCGCCGCGCGGGCACTGCTCGGCGTCGCCGGGGCCACGCTGATGCCCTCCACGCTGGCCCTGATCAGCAACATGTTCCAGGTCCCGGCTCAGCGCGCGGTCGCGGTCGGGGTCTGGATGAGCTGCTTCATGGGCGGGATGGCGGTCGGCCCGGTGATCGGCGGGGTGCTCCTGGAGAATTTCTGGTGGGGCTCGGCGTTCCTGCTGGGCGTGCCCGTGATGGTGGTGTTGCTGGTGACCGCGCCGCTGCTGCTTCCGGAGTTCCGCGACCCACACCCCGGTCGACTCGACCTGGTCAGCGTCGGGTTGTCGCTCGCCACCATCCTGCCGGTGGTCTACGGCGTCAAGGAGTTGGCCCGGCACGGTTGGCGCCCGCTGGCCGTGCTGGCGATCGGGACCGGCCTGCTGATCGGGGTGGCCTTCGTCCGGCGGCAGCGCCGGCTGCCTCATCCGCTGCTGGACGTGGCCCTCTTCGCCAACCGCACGTTCACCGCCGCCCTGCTGCTGTTCCTGCTCAACGGCGTGTTGATGGGCGGGACCTTCCTGCTCGTCAGCCAATGGCTGCAACTGGTCGAGGGGCTGACGCCGCTGCGCGCCGGGCTGCTGCTGGTGCCGCAGGCGGTGGCGATGATCGGTGCGACCACCCTGGCGCCGTTGCTGGCCCGCCGGTTCCGGCCGGGGCACGTCATGGCCGTTGGGCAACTGGTCACGGCGGCGGGCTTCCTGCTCCTCACCGGGGTGGAGGGCGACCACGCCCTCCTCGTCGTCCTGGTCGCCTTCGTCGTCGCCTCGGTCGGGATCGCACTGCCGTCGGCCCTGGTCACCGACCTGATCGTGGGGTCGGCCCCGCCTCAGCGAGCCGGCTCGGCAGCGTCGATGTCCGAGACCAGCGGCGAGTTGGGCATCGCGCTGGGTGTGGCGGTACTGGGCAGCGTGGGGGCCGCCGTCTACCGTGCCGAGCTGGGTCCGGCGCTGCCCGCGGGGCTGTCCGCCGAGGCGGCGGCCCGGGCCCGCGACGGGCTGGCCGGGGCGGTGACGGTGGCCGGTGAGGTGCCGAGCGGGGTCGGTGCCGCACTTGTCGACGCCGCTCGGGCGGCCTACACGAGTGGGCTGGTCGTGACGGCCACCGCCGGTGCCGTCCTGCTGCTCGGGCTCGCCGTGGTCGCCGCGTTGGCGTTCCGGTCGGTGCCGCCCTACGCGTCGGTCGATGCCGAGCCAGCCCAGCCTGAGGAGACCGCACCGGTCACGGGTCAGCGCTGATACCGCGAGTCGCCGCCCGCTCCGGAGGTGGTGGAACGGACCGGTCAGTCGAGCAGCGCGTCCAGGGCGACGGTGAGGCCGGGGCGGTTGCGCACCGCGCGGACGGCCAGCAGCACGCCCGGCATGAACGACACCCGGTCGTACGAGTCGTGCCGGATGGTGAGCGTCTCGCCGGTGGTGCCGAAGAGCACCTCCTGGTGGGCGACGAGTCCGCTGGCGCGCACCGCGTGCACGCGTACCCCGTCGATGTCGGCGCCGCGCGCACCCGGCACCTCGTCCTTGGTGGCGTCCGGGACCGGGCCGAGGCCGGCGTCGGCGCGGGCCTGGGCGATCTTTCGGGCGGTGTGCGTGGCGGTGCCGCTGGGCGCGTCCAGCTTGCCCGGGTGGTGCTGCTCGATGATCTCGACGGACTCGAAGTGCCGGGCGGCCCGCGCGGCGAACTGCATCATCAGCACCGCGCCGATGCCGAAGTTCGGGGCGATCACCACACCCACCTCGGGCTTGTCGGCCAGCCAGCCGCGCACCTGCTCCAGCCGCTGCTCGGTGAAGCCGGTCGTGCCGACCACCGCGCTGATGCCCTGCTCGACGCACCACCGGAGGTTGTCCATGACGACGTCCGGGGTGGTGAAGTCGACGACCACGTCAGCGCCGGAGGCGGCGGAGAGGTCGTCACCCTGGTCGATGGCGGCGACCAGATCGAGGTCGGCGGCGGCGTCGACCGCCTTGCAGACCTCGATGCCCATCCGGCCGCGCGCACCCAGCACGCCGACCCGCAGCGGCTCGGCCGGGGTCTTTCCCTGCTCGTCAGTCACGGGGCACAACCTATCCCAATCGGGACGTGCCCTTCGGGCCGGACCCGACCCGGACCACTGACCGGGCAGCCCTCAGACGGTGAAGTCGCCCGCGCCGAACGGGCCGACCACGGCCAGCGACATGGGCCGGCTGAGCAGCTCGGCGGCGAGGACGTTCACGTCCTGCACGGTGACCTCGTCGACCCGGCGGAGCAGCTCGTCCACCGGCATCAGGTCGCCGTAGAGCAGCTCACCCTTGGCCAGTCTGCTCATCCGGGAACCGGTGTCCTCCAGGCCGAGCACGAACGAGCCCTTGCTCATCCCCTTGCCGCGGGCCACCTCCGCCTCGGTCAAGCCGTCGGCGGCCACCCGGGCCAGCTCGGCGCGGGTCAGGGCCAGCACCTCGTCCACCTTGCCCGGTGCGCAGCCGGCGTAGACGGCGAACAGGCCGGTGTCGGCGTACTGGCTGGCGTAGGAGTAGACCGAGTACGCCAGGCCGCGCTGCTCGCGGATCTCCTGGAACAGGCGGCTGGACATGCCACCGCCGAGCACGTTGTTGAGCACCCCGAGGGCGAAGCGCCGATCATCGAGGCGGTCGATGCCGGGGCAGCCGAGGATGACGTGCGCCTGCTCGGTCTCCTTCGGCTCCACCAGGGTGGTCGCCGGCTTGGTGCGTACCGCCGGGGTGGCCGCGCGGTGCGGCGCCGGGGTGGCCGGGTCGCTGTCCAGTGGGGTGCCCCGCACGGCCTGGCGGACCATCTTCACGACCGTGGCGTGGTCCAGGTTGCCGGCGGCGGCGATGACGATCTGCGGCGCGGTGTAGCGGCCCCGGTAGAAACTCTGGATCTGCTTGCGGGTCATCGGCGTGACCGTCTCGGCGGTGCCGGAGATCAGCCGACCCAGCGGGTGCTCCCCGTAGACGGCCTGGACGAAGAGGTCGTGCACCTCGTCACCGGGCTCGTCGTCGTGCATGGCGATCTCTTCCAGGATCACGCCACGCTCGGTCTCGACGTCGGCCGGCTCCAACAGCGAGTCGGCGACCGCGTCGCACATCACGTCGATCGCGAGCGGCAGATCCTCGTCCAGCACCCGCGCGTAGTAGCAGGTGTATTCCTTCGTGGTGAACGCGTTCGTCTCACCACCCACCGCCTCGATCTGCGAGGAGATCTCCAGCGCGGTGCGCTTGTGGGTGCCCTTGAAGAGCAGGTGCTCGAGGAAGTGCGCGGCACCGGCCTGCGGGCCGGTCTCGTCGCGGGAGCCGACCGCCACCCAGACGCCGAACGAGACGCTGCGCATCGTCGGGATCGCCTCGGTGAGGACGCGCAGGCCGCTGGGCAGCACGGTACGTCGTACCGTGCCGCCCAGCGGGTCGTCGCTGAGCGTCCGGGTCACCGCGCGGGCGGTGCCGCCGGAGCGGCCCGCCCCGGTGTCCCGGGACGCAGCCACCCCCCGTCGATCCGGTGGAAACGGCGCACTGAAGGCCCGACTCACGACTTGCTCCCGGTTCGACGAGGGGTGGGTGATGCGAGGTACGACGATCAGCTGTGCCGGGTCCGGCGGCGCGGACGCTCGCCGCCCTCGCCACCCTCGCCGCCGCCGCCACCGTTGCCGCCTTCGCCGCCACGCTCGGGGCCACGGCCGCCTCGGTCGCCGCCACGCTCACGGTCGCCACGGTCACGCGGAGCCCGGTCGCCCCGGTCCCGACCAGCCGGCCGGTCGCCAGCGGCGGCCTCACCGGCGGCCGGAGCCTCGGTGCCCTCCGGGCGGACCTTGTCGAGGTAGATCTTGCCGCGGGCGTCGATGTCCGCGATCTCGACCTCGACCCGGTCACCGACGTTGAGGAAGTCCTCGACGCGCTCGACCCGCTTGCCGTCGCCCACCTTGGAGATGTGCAGCAGGCCGTCACGGCCCGGCAGCAGCGAGATGAACGCCCCGAACGCGGCGGTCTTGACCACCGTGCCGAGGAACCGCTCGCCCTGCTTCGGCAGCGTCGGGTTGGCGATGCCGTTGATCCGGTCGACGGCCGCCTGGGCCGACGGGCCGTTGGTGGCGCCGACGTAGATCGTGCCGTCGTCCTCGATGGAGATCTCGGCGCCGGTCTCGTCCTGGATCGCGTTGATGGTCTGCCCCTTCGGGCCGATCACCATGCCGATCTTGTCGACCGGGATCTTGACGGTGGTGACCCGCGGCGCGTAGTCCGACATCTCGGCCGGAGCCTCGATCGCGGCCTTCATGACACCGAGGATGACCTGCCGGGCCTCGTTCGCCTGCTGCAACGCGGCAGCCAGCACGTCCGACGGGATGCCGTTGAGCTTGGTGTCGAGCTGGAGCGCGGTGACGAACTCCGGGGTGCCGGCAACCTTGAAGTCCATGTCACCGAACGCGTCCTCGGCACCGAGGATGTCGGTGAGCGTCACGTACTGGGTCTTGCCGTCCACCTCGTCGGAGATGAGCCCCATCGCGATGCCGGCGACCGGCGCCTTCAGCGGGACACCCGCGGAGAGCAGGCCCAGCGTCGACGCGCAGACCGAACCCATCGAGGTGGAGCCGTTGGAGCCGAGCGCCTCCGACACCTGCCGGATGGCGTACGGGAACTCCTCGCGCGACGGCAGCACCGGGATCAGCGCACGCTCGGCGAGCGCGCCGTGCCCGATCTCGCGACGCTTCGGCGAGCCGACCCGGCCGGTCTCACCGGTCGAGTACGGCGGGAAGTTGTAGTTGTGCATGTAGCGCTTGCGGTTCTCGGGGGACAGCGTGTCCACCATCTGCTCCATGCGGAGCATGTTCAGCGTGGTGACGCCCAGGATCTGGGTCTCGCCCCGCTCGAACAGCGCCGAACCGTGCACCCGGGGCAGCACGCCGACCTCGGCGGTCAGCGCCCGGATGTCACGCGGGCCACGGCCGTCCATGCGGACCTGCTCGCGCAGCACGCGGTTGCGGACCTCGGACTTGGTGAGCGACCGGAAGGCGGCGCTGAGCTCCTTCTCCCGACCCTCGAACCGAGCGCCCAGCTCCTCGGCGACACGGGCCTTGACCCGGTCCAGGGCCTCCTCGCGGTCGGCCTTGCCGGCGATGGTGATCGCCTCGGCGACCTCGCCGCGGGCCAGCTCGGAGACGGCGTCGTACACGTCGTCCTGGTAGTCCAGGAAGACCGGGAACTCGGTGACCGGCTTGGCGGCGACCTCGGCCAGCTCGCTCTGCGCGCGGCACAGCTCACGGATCGCCGGCTTGGCGGCCTCCAGACCGCTGGCCACGACCTCCTCGGTCGGGGCGGTGGCGCCGGCCGAGATCAGGGCGACGGCGTTCGGGGTGGCCTCCGCCTCGACCATCATGATCGCGACGTCACCGTCCTCGAGCGTGCGGCCGGCCACGACCATGTCGAAGGTGGCGCGAGCCAGCTCCTCCAGGGTCGGGAAGGCAACCCACTGGCCGTCGATGTGGGCGACGCGGGTCGCACCGATCGGGCCGGAGAACGGCAGGCCGGAGAGCTTGGTCGACATCGAGGCGGCGTTGATCGCCACGACGTCGTACGGGTGCTGCGGGTCGAGCGCGAGGATGGTCTCGACGACCTGGACCTCGTTGCGCAGGCCCTTCACGAAGGACGGGCGCAGCGGCCGGTCGATCAGGCGGCAGGTGAGGATCGCGTCCTCGCTGGGCCGGCCCTCACGGCGGAAGAACGAGCCGGGAATGCGGCCCGCGGCGTACATCCGCTCCTCGACGTCGACGGTCAGCGGGAAGAAGTCGAACTGCTCCTTCGGGTGCTTACCGGCGGTGGTGGCGGAGAGAACGACCGTCTCGCCCAACTGGGCGATGACGGAACCGGCGGCCTGGCGAGCCAGCCGGCCGGTGGAGAAGGTGATCTCGCGGGTGCCGAAGGACCCGTTGTCGATCACAGCGGTGCGGGATTCGGTGCCGAGTTTGGTCTCGGTCATGTGCTGTCGTGCTCCTTCGCGTCGTGGGCCCACGACATCGGGGAGCTGCTCAGCCGGCCGGTCTTCGATCGAAGCGCCCGGGGGCCGGCTCGATGCCGGGGTTCCCGGGGGCCACTACCGGAGACCGGTACGCTGACCGGCTCCCTCTCGGGTGGTCGCGCGGCCCGTGTTTCTTCAGGTGGGACGCCGTACGGGGGAGCGGCCGGTCGGCCACTCCCCCGTCACGTCACCGGCGCAGGCCGAGCCGCTCGATGAGCGACCGGTAGCGGGCAATGTCCTTCTTCTGGACGTAGTTGAGCAGCCGACGGCGACGGCCGACCAGCAGCAGCAGCCCACGGCGGCTGTGGTGGTCGTGCTTGTGCACCTTCAGGTGCTCGGTGAGCTCGGCGATCCGCTTGGTGAGGACCGCGACCTGAACCTCCGGCGAACCGGTGTCGCCCTCGGCGGTCGCGTACTCCGCGCGGATGCTGGCCTTGGCTTCCTGGTCGAGCGCCATGTTCTCCCTGTTTCGATGGGTTGATCAAGTAGGTGTCCGTCGTCCCGATGGACCGGGAACGGACCGGTACCTCGCACCCGCGGCGTCGAGCAGGCACGCGAGGCCCCACGCCGGTCACCCGACGTCTCGGCAAGACTACCAGCACTCGCCGGTAACACCCGGCGAAGGGCCTTGGCGGCGTCACCCCACGACGCTCAGGCCAGCGCGCGCCGGGTGCGTTCGACGTCCTGATTCATCTGGGCGATCAACGGTTCGATCGAGTCGTACCGGATCTGACCGCGCAGGTGCGCCACGAAGTCCAGGGCGAGCCGCTCGCCGTACAGGTCGCCGGTGAAGTCCAGCGCGTACGCCTCGACCCGCCGCTCCCGCCCGGAGAACGTCGGGTTGGTGCCCACCGACACCGCCGCCAGCAACGGCTCGTGCTGCCCGCGACGGATCAGCCGGGCCGCGTACACCCCGTCGGCCGGGACCGCCGCGTACCGGTGGCAGAGCAGGTTGGCGGTGGGAAAGCCCAGTTCCCGCCCCCGCTGGTCACCGCGGACCACCACACCTTCCAACCGGTGGGGGCGGCCGAGCGCGGCGGCGGCCGCGCCGACGTCGCCCGCGTCGACGCAGGAACGGATGTACGTGGAGGAGAAGACGGTGCCGTCCTCGACGACCAGCGGGCTGCCCTCCACCCCGAAGCCGAAGGTCTGCCCGAGCCGCTCCAGCAGCGCCACGTCGCCGGCCGCCCGGTGCCCGAACCGGAAGTTGCTGCCGACCACCACCAGCGCGCCGTGCAGGTGCTCGACCAGGACGTCGTGCACGAACTGTTCGGCCGGCAGCCGGGAGAACTCCGGTGTGAACGGCACCACACAGAGCACGTCCACGCCGAGCTGCTCGATCAGTTCCGCCTTGCGGGCCGGCTCGGTGAGCACCGCCGGATGCGACCCGGGGCGGACCACCTCGGCCGGGTGCGGGTCGAAGGTGACCACCACCGACTGCACGCCCAACTCCCGGGCGCGGGCCACCGTGTGCCCGATGGTCGCCTGGTGCCCCTTGTGCACGCCGTCGAAGACGCCGATGGTGACGACCGAGCGCCCCCACCCACCGGGCGCCGCGTCGTACCCCCGCCACCGCTGCATGCCGTTCCCTCCTGCTGTCCCGCCGTCCGGCGGGTCGACACCGCCGACCCCGGGCCGGCGGACCTGCTCCCCGCCGTCAGGCCGGGGCGAGCACGATCTCCGCGCGGGCCCGCCCGTCCCGCTCGCTGACGATAGCGATCAGGCCGCCGGCCGGCCCGAAGACGGCGTACGGCCCGGTGAGGCCGGCCGGGTCCAGCGGCCCACCGTGGGCGAGCACCCGGGCCTCGTCGGGAGTGGCCTCCCGGCGTGGGAAGAAGCGGTCGGCCGCCGCGTCCAACGGCAGGTTCACCACATCCGGGGCGCGCTGCTCCAACTGGTCGAGGGTCGCCGCCTCGGCGAGGGCGAAGCCACCCACGGCGGTGCGGCGCAGGGCCGTGAGGTGGCCTCCGACGCCGAGTGCCAGGCCCGCGTCCCGGGCGATGGCCCGGATGTACGTGCCGGAGGAGCAGGTCACGTCCACGTCCACGTCCACCACGTCCGGCTCGGTGCGGCGGATCGCCAGCACCTCCAGCCGGGAGATGGTGACCCGCCGGGCCGGCAGTTCGACGCTCTCCCCGTCGCGGACCCGCTTGTACGCCCGCTGCCCGTCGATCTTGATGGCGCTGACCGCGCTCGGCACCTGGTCGACCTCGCCGCTCAGCCCGGCCAGCGCGGACCTGATCGCCTCGTCGCTGACCTGGTCGGCGGGCATGGTGGCGGTCACGTCGCCCTCGGCGTCGTCGGTGACGGTGGACTGCCCGAGCCGGATGGTGCCGGTGTAGCTCTTGCCCGCGCCGATCACGTACGTCAGCAGCCGGGTGGCCCGGCCGACGCCGATCACCAGCACACCTGTCGCCATCGGGTCGAGGGTGCCGCCGTGCCCCACCCGTCGGGTCTTCGCCAGTCGGCGGATGCGTGCCACCACGTCGTGCGACGTCATGCCGCCGGGCTTGTCGACCACGATCAGACCATCGGTGCTCACGTCGGCCAAGCCTGCCAGATGGGCACGTGGGTCAGCGGACGGCCCCGGGCACCGCCCAGTTGCCGTTGCGCAGGCGCAGCAGCAGGGCGACCAGCCGGATCGCCACGAACAGGGTGAGCCCGGCCCAGATGCCGCCCAGCCCGAGGTCGAGCACGTAGGCCAGCCAGATGGCCGGCAGGAAGCCGCCGAGCGCCGCCACGATGGTGAGGTTGCGCAGGTAACGCACGTCGCCCGCGCCGATCAGCACGCCGTCGAGGGCGAACACCACCCCGGCCAGGGGCAGCATGGCGACGAACCACGGCCAGGCCACCATGGCCTGGTCGCGTACCCCCTCGTCGGAGCTGAACCACGACGGTACGACGCCCGCGCCGGCGGCCACGACAAGCGCGAAGGCGACGCCGCAGACGCCGCCGAGCAGCCCGATCCGGCGGGCGAGCGCCCGGGCGCCCGCGTCGTCGCCGGCGCCGAGCGCGGCACCGACCAGGGACTGGGCGGCGATCGCGAGGGCGTCGAGCACCAGCGCGGTGAAGAACCAGAGTTGCAGGGCGATCTGGTGGGCGCCGACGGCGGCGGCGCCGAAGCGGGCGGCGACAGCGGTCGCGGAGAGGAAGCTGGCCTGGAACGCCAGGCCACGGATCAGCAGGTCGCGGCTGAGCACCAACTGCTGGCGGATCACCCGGGGCTGGGGCCGCAGCGACACCCGCTCGGCGACCAGCGCCGCGGCGAACAGCGCCCCGCAGAGCGTCTGCGCGACGACGTTGGCCACCGCCGAGCCGATCAGGCCCAGGCCGCCGGGGTAGACCAGCAGCGGGCAGAGCAGCGCGGACAGCAGGTTGGGACCGAGCACGAAGAACAACGGGCGGCGAGTGTCCTGCACGCCGCGCAGCCAGCCGTTGCCGGCGGCGGCGAGCAGCAGGCCGGGGGCGCCGAGGGCCGCGATCCGCAACCAGTGCGCGGCGGCGTCGGCCACGTCGCCAGTTCCACCGGCGAGGGTACGCGCGAGCGCACCTCCGCCGACCTGCATGCCGATCGCGATCAGCAGACCGACACCGAACGCCAGCCAGGACGACTGGACTCCCTCGGCCACCGCGGCGGCCCGGTCACCCGCGCCGAAGCGGCGGGCCGCGCGCCCGGTGGTGCCGTACGCGACAACGGTGCCGACCCACGCGGTGAGCGTCATCACCGTGCCACCGACGGCGAGCGCGGCGAGCGGCACCCGGCCGAGGTGCCCGACCACCGCCGTGTCGACGAGCACGTAGAGCGGCTCGGCGGCGAGCACCACGAGGGCCGGCAGGGCGAGGCTGGCGATCCGCCGCGGCGAGGCGGTTCGGTGGGTGGCGGCGATCTGGCTCATCGCCGCCGATCCTGGCACGAGCGCGGTAAGGATCGCAATCCCGCCGCGGGCTTACTCCCTCGGTGGGCCGCACCCGGATTCGTCGACGCCGAGCGTCACCGCCGGACGGGTTGGCTCACTGCCGGGTGTCCATCGAGGTCTGCAGCGCGCGGCGGGCCTGCTCGCGGGCGTCGTCGGTGGTCTCGGGCTTGGGCTTGTTCGGCATGGTGGTGGTCCTTCCAGGGAGCGAGCCACCGACACGCGGCGGCCCTCGCGGGCGATCGTGCTGCGCGCCCCACGGCGGTCCGGGATTACCGGAGCAGCCGACTGGGCAGCGTGAGCCCGGGTCGATCCGACCCTGGAGGGAGGCAGCACGAGGTGTGGCGCCACCACCCATGACCTGCACCGCTACGCGGCGCCCGGCCTTCACCCAAGTTATCGTTCAGGTCCATATGCTGCTCCCGGTTCCCGCCATGTGGACAAGCGGCGACCCGGCTCAGCGGGCCAGGAAGTGCCAGCCCAGCCACCACCAGAACCCGAACAGACCGATCCGGCCCACCGGCACCGAGCCGACCTCGTAGCGCATCACGTACGCGCAGACCTCGCCCAGGGTGGGGATCCGGGAACCCTCCCGCCGGGCCATCCACTCGACCACCGCGAAGAGCACCAACGCGGTGAGGAAACCGCCGATGGCGAACGCCCGCATCATCGACGCACCAGCCCCCAGAAGGCGGCCAGCCAGGCGAACCACACCGCCGACCGGGTCAGATGATCCTCCAGGAGAGGATCGGCCAGCCGGGAGAAGGTGGGAAAGTCGTCACCGGCGGCCAGCACGAACGTCACGCCCTCGAAGACCCCGAAGACCACCACCGGCACCGCCCACCAGACCGCTCCCGAGCCCAGCCGGCGCGGCGCCGGTCGGCGGGGCACCCGATTGCTCAGACCGAGCCAGATCAGCACCCCGCCGGTGCCAATGGTGAACAGATTCGCCTCGGTGGAGAACGACGCGAACCGACCACCGACGAGCGACAGGCAGACGAGGACGGGAACGGAGACGGCGGGCCGGTCCCAGGCACGGGGGGCCTCCACGGTGAGGTCGTGCGGCTGCTCCATCCCGCAATTCTTCCCGGTCTCACCGAGCGCGGGAAGACCGACACTCCCCGGAGTTGACCCTGATCCTTCCGGACCGGGCTATCGATGACGACGAACGTCGCCGTCAGGCGTCGGGGTGGAGCAACGCCGCGTCCAGTTGGCCGCGGATCGACTCGACCACCTGCTCGACGGTGCCCCGACCGGTGAACCCCGCCGCGAACCGGTGGCCACCACCGCCCAGCGCCACCGCGACCCGGCTGACGTCCACCGCGCCCTTGCTGCGCATCGACACCGCCCACTCGCCGGGCGTGGTCTGCTTGACCACACAGCTCACATCCGCCTCGGCCGTGCAGCGCACCGAGTCGATCAGCGCCTCCAGGACGTACGGCCGCTGGTCGTGCCGGGCCAGATCCTCGAGCGTGGCGAAGGTCCAGACGAACCCCCGGCCGCCGGCGGCGGCCAACTCCAGCCGCGCCCGGCCGAGCACCTCGCCGAAGAGACGCACCGCACCGAAGGGCCGGGTGTCGAAGACCCGGCGGGAGATGTCTCCGGGCGAGATGCCGGTGGCCAGCAACCGGGCAGCCATCTGGTGCACCGCCGGAGTGGTCGCCGCGAACCGGAACGAGCCGGTGTCCGTGGTCAGCGCCACGTAGAGGCACTCCGCGATGGCCGGATCCACCACGACCCCGAGCCGGGCCAGCAGTTGCTCCGCCACCACCGACGTCGCCGCGGCGCCCGGGTCCACGAGGTTGACGGTGCCGAAGCCGGAGTTCGAGGCGTGGTGATCGAGCACCAGCGCCGCCCCCGCCGACGACAACCGCCCGGCCAGCTCACCGAGGCGCGACTCGCTCGCCGCGTCGAAGCAGATCACCAGGTCCGGCGCCGGGTCGGCGGTGTCCGCCGGGACCAACAGGTCCAACCCGGGCAACCCCCGGAACGGGTCGGGCACCTCCGGCGGCCCGGGGAAGGTCGCCTGCACCTCGCGGAGGCCGAACTGCCGCAGGCCCAGCCCGAAGCCGAGCATGCTGCCCAGCGCGTCACCGTCCGGGTTGATGTGGCAGATCAGCAGCACCCGGCCACCCGGCGGGACAGCCCGCACCAGCGCCTCGGCCGCAGCCCAGTCCATCTCGGCCGGGCCGACCCCGGCCGCCCCGGCGAGCGGGACGCTGGCGGTGCTGGTCACCGCGTTTCCCCACCCCGCGCGGCGTCCGGCACGTCGGTGGCCGCATCGGCCTCGTCCGCGTCGTCGCCCTCATCGGTCTCGTCGTCGACCCGGTACGGCTGCGCCTCACCCGCGTACTTCGCCTGGGCGGCCAGCCGCTGCACCTCGGCGTCGGCGTTACGGGCGGCGGCGAGCAGGTCGTCGATGTGCTTGACCTGGTCCTGCACGTCGTCGAGGACGAACGTGAGGGTCGGCGAGTGACGCAGCCCGAGGGCCTTGCCGACCGTGCTGCGCAGCAACCCCTTGGCGCTCTCCAGCGCCGCGGCGGTGTCCGCCTGGGCCACCGCGTCACCGAGCACGGTGTAGAAGACCGTCGCGTCACGCAGGTCCGCGGTGATCCGGGCGTCGGTGATGGTGATCATCCCGAGCCGCGGGTCCTTGATCTGGCTCCGCACCACCGACGCGACCAGCTCACGCACCCGTTCCGCGTGCCGGCGTACCTTGGCCGGATCAGACATCTCGCCACCTCCACGGCGTCCTGCTCCCGGTCGACCCGGCGACCCGGGGGGTCGCCGGCCGACCGGCCAACATCTCGAACACTACCTTCGCGACCGCACCGGTCGCCCGGCACAGCCGGCTCCGGGGTCAGTCGTCGTCCACGCCGTACAGCCGGCGCCGAACGGACAGCACCTCGACCTCGGGGCGACCGGCCACCAGGCGCTCACAGGAGTCGAGCACCTCGCGGACGTGCGCCGTCTCGGCGGCCACCACGGCCACCGCGAGCTGCGCTCGACCATGCAGGTCGAGCGCACCCACCTCGGCGGCCGACACCTCGAAGCGGCGCAACGCCGCCACGATCGGCCGTACATATGATCTCTTGGCTTTGAGCGACCGGGAGTCGCCCGGCAGCAGCAGGTCGAAGACCGCGGTTCCGGTGAACATCGCCCCGGACGATACCGCCAACCCACCCCGCATGATCAAGGGGTTTACGCCGTTCGGCGTAAACCCCTTGATCAGCGTGTCACTGCCGGATCAGGCGCGAACCTTCTCCCGCATCTCGAAGGTCTCGATGACGTCGCCGACCTGGACGTTGTTGTAACCACCCAGGGTCAGACCGCACTCGAAGCCCTCGCGAACCTCGGTGGCGTCGTCCTTGAACCGCTTGAGCGAGGTGATCGTGAGGTTGTCCGCCACGACCGTCCCGTCCCGAAGCAGGCGAGCCTTCGCGTTGCGTCGGATGACGCCCGACCGGACGATGCAACCGGAGATGTTGCCGATCTTGGACGAGCGGAAGACGTCGCGGATCTCCGCGCTGCCCAGCTCGGCCTCCTCGTACTCCGGCTTGAGCAGGCCCTTGAGCGCTGCCTCGATCTCCTCGATGGCCTGGTAGATGACGGTGTAGTACCGGATCTCCACGCCCTCGCGGTCGGCCATCTCACGGACCTTGTTCGAGGCCCGCACGTTGAAGCCGATGATCGTGACCGGCTCGGACGAGGCACTCGCGAGCATGACGTTGCTCTCGGTGATCGCGCCGACGCCCCGGTCGAGGACCTTGAGCTGGACCTCCTCGGGAATGTCGAGGTTGAACAGCGCGTCCTCCAGGGCCTCCACCGAACCGGAGACATCACCCTTGAGGATGAGGTTGAGCGACGTCTTCTCGCCCTCCTTGAGCTGCTCCATGAGCGTCTCAAGAGTGGCCCGACCACGGGAGTTGGCGAATGCCGCCGCCCGCCGCCGTGCCTGCCGCTGCTCGGCGATCTGCCGCACCGTGCGGTCGTCCGCCGCGGCGAGGAACGTGTCACCCGCACCGGGCGGTGCGGTCAGACCCAGAACCATGACCGGACGCGCCGGCCCAGCCTCGGAGAGCTGGTTGCCGTTCTCGTCGAGCATGGCCCGGACCCGGCCGTGGGCCCCACCGGCGACGATCGAGTCGCCGGCCCGCAGGGTGCCCTTCTGCACGAGCACCGTCGCCACCGCACCGCGGCCCTTGTCCAGGTGCGCCTCGATGGCCACACCCTGCGCCGGCCCGTCGATCGGAGCGGTCAGCTCCAGCGACGCGTCGGCGGTCAGCAGGACAGCCTCGAGCAACTCCTCGATGCCGATGCCCGGCTTGGCGGCCACGTTGACGAACATGGTCTCGCCGCCGTACTCCTCGGCGACCAGGCCGTACTCGGTCAGCTGCTGGCGGACCTTGTCCGGGTTGGCCTCCGGCTTGTCGACCTTGTTGACCGCGACCACGATCGGCACGTCGGCCGCCTTGGCGTGGTTCAACGCCTCGATGGTCTGCGGCATCACGCCGTCGTCGGCCGCGACGACCAGGATCACGATGTCCGTCACCTGGGCACCACGAGCACGCATGGCGGTGAACGCCTCGTGACCCGGGGTGTCGATGAAGGTCACCGCGCGGTCCACACCATCGTGCGGAACGTGCACCTGGTACGCACCGATGTGCTGGGTGATGCCACCCGCCTCACCGGCCACGACGTTCGCCTTACGGATGGCGTCGAGCAGCTTGGTCTTACCGTGGTCGACGTGACCCATGACGGTCACCACCGGCGCACGGCTGACCAGACGCTCCTCGGCCACCTCCGCGTCGAGGTCGATGTTGAACTGCGCGAGCAGCTCGCGGTCCTCGTCCTCCGGGCTGACGATCTGGATGTCGAAGCCCAGGTGCTCACCCAGCAGCTGCAGGGTGTCGTCAGAGCAGGACTGGGTCGCGGTGACCATCTCGCCCAGGTTGAACATCTCCTGGACCAGCGAACCCGGGTTGGCGTTGATCTTGTCGGCGAAGTCCGACAGCGAGGCGCCACGGGAGAGCCGCACGATCTGACCCTGACCCCGGGGAGCACCCGAGCTCATGGTCGGAGCCGACAGGTTGTCGAACTCCTGTCTGCGCTGCTTCTTGGACTTGCGACCGCGCGTCGGCCGGCCACCCGGACGCCCGAAGGCACCCGCGGCGCCGCCGCCACGGCCACGACCACCCGCACCCGGACGACCGCCGCCACCGGAGGGAGCACCCGGACGGAAACCGCCACCGGGAGCACCGCCACCGCCGCCGGGACCGCCACGGTAGCCACCGCCACCGCCGGCACCCGCGCCGCCACCAGGGCCACCGCGGTAACCGCCACCGCCGCCGGCGCCACCGCCGGGACCGCCACGGAAGCCACCGCCGCCACCACCACCGGGACGACCGGCGCCACCGCCACCGGGGCGACCAGCGCCACCAGGACCGGGACGACCGGCAGCCGGACGCTGGCTCGGCATGGAAGCCGGGCTGGGCCGCGGAGGCATGGAGTTCGGGCTCGGCCGCGGCGGCATGCCCGCCGGGCTGTTGGGCCGGGGACCACCCGCACCGGCGGCCGGGGGCCGCTGCTGCTGGCCACCCTGGATGCCGAACGGGTTGTTACCGGCGCCGCGCGCCGGTGGGCGACCACCGGGACGCGCACCCGGACCCGGAGCCGGCGTGCTCGGACGAGCAGCCGGCGAACCCGGACGGGGCGGCATCGCGGCGGGACCCGGCCGAGGACCGGGACGGTTGCCGCCGTCGGCCGGAGGCTCCCGGCGGACGGGGTTGTCCCGCTGCTGCTGGCGGGCGGCCTGTGCGGCCTTGACCGCGGCCTCCTGCTCAGCCTTCAGCGCGGCGGCACGCGCCTCGGCGGCCGCCACCTCGATGTCGTGGGCACTCGCCGGCTTGGCGACCGGAGCCGCGGGCTGCGGCGCACCAGGCACCGGACCCTTCGGCTTCGGGCCGGGTGCCGGCGCGGCCGGCCGCCGAGGCGGCATCGGCTTGGCCGAGACCCGCGGCGCGCCCGGGGTCGGGGACAGCGTCGGGGTCGGGTTGGAAGCCGGCGTCGACGCGGGCGCCGACGGGGCGGCGGCCGGTGCCGGAGCACCGGTGGACGCGACGAATGCGTTGCGCAGCCGTCGGGCGACGGGCGCCTCGACGGTGCTGGACGCGGACTTCACGAACTCGCCCATTTCCTTCAGCTTGGCGAGAACGGTCTTACTCTCGACCCCGAGCTCTTTTGCAAGCTCGTGTACGCGGGCCTTGCCTGCCACTGCACTCCTCACTCCGAGGTCGTGCGGGCAGCACCCGCAGCGACCTCACTCGTGCACTTGAAGCCTGGTCATTTCAGGGACTTCATCGTGTGCTCATGTCGGTCGTCCTACCCTGCTAGCGACCCTCGCCCGGTCGGGCTGACCGGACGTAGTGGTTGGCGCATCGACGTGCTCCGCCAGCACACCGTGGTCAAGGACCTCGGTGATGCGCAGCGCACGCCCGAAGGCGCGGCGACGCACCGCCAGCGCGAAGCAGGCCGGATCCGGGTGCATGTTCGCTCCCCGACCCGGCAGCCTGCGGCGTGGATCAGGTCGGAGACTGAGACCAGCCTCGTCCCGAACCGCGATGATCCGCAGCAATTCGCTGGCCGGCGCACGTTGCCGGCAACCCACACAGGTGCGTTCCGGCGTTGCGCGTCGTACCACTGGAAGAAGTCTACCCCTAGCTGCCCGAGATCGCTCCGCCCGGCTCCCGCACGTGATCAGCTGCCGCACGCGCGGCGGGAGCGGTCTGCTCCGCATCGGACCGAATGTCGATCCGCCAACCGGTCAATCGGGCCGCGAGTCGGGCATTCTGCCCCTCCCGGCCGATCGCGAGGGAGAGCTGGAAGTCGGGGACCGTCACCCGGGCGGCCCGACCGGCCAGGTCGACCACCTCGACCCGAAGCGCCTTGGCGGGCGACAACGCGTTACCGACGAAGGTGGCCGGGTCATCCGACCAGTCGATGATGTCGATCTTTTCGCCGTGCAGTTCGCTCATCACGGCGCGTACCCGCTGGCCCATCGGGCCGATGCAGGCGCCCTTGGCGTTCACCCCGGGGGTGGTGGAGCGGACGGCGATCTTCGTACGGTGACCTGCCTCACGCGCGATCGCCCCGATCTCCACCGTGCCGTCGGCGATCTCCGGCACCTCCAGCGCGAACAGCTTCTTGACAAGCGCCGGGTGCGACCGGGACAGGGTGATCTGCGGCCCGCGCATGCCCTTGGCGACGTGCACCACGACGCAGCGGACCCGCTCACCGTGGGCGTACCGCTCGCCGGGGACCTGCTCGGACTGCGGCAGCACGCCCTCCAGTTTGCCGAGGTCGACGCTGACGATGCCCTTCTCGGTACGCGTCTCGTGGGCCTGCACCACGCCGGTGACCAGGTCGCCCTCGCGGCCCACGTACTCGCCGAAGTGCACCTCGTCGGTGGCCTCCCGCAGGCGCTGGAGAATCACCTGCTTGGCGGTCATGGCGGCGATCCGGCCGAAGTCGTGCGGGGTGTCGTCCCACTCCCGCACCAGGCTGCCGTCGGCGTCCATCTCCTGCGCGTACACCAGGGCGGCGCCCGACCTACGGTCGATCTCCACCCGGGCGTGCGGCTCGGCGCCATCGGTGTGCCGGTAGGCGGTCAGCAACGCGGTCTCGATCGCCGCGAGAATCGTGTCGAACGGGATCTCCCGCTCGCGCTCGAGTGCGCGCAGCGCCGCGAGGTCGATGTTCACCTCTCCTCGTCCTCCACATCATCTTCGTCGTCGATGTCGTCTGAATCGTCAATGTCGTCGGAGTCGTCCGCGTCGTCGAACTCCTCGTCCACCTCGCCGAGTTCGGCGAGCCGGGTGAACTCGACCTGCACGCGGCCGGGGCCGAGCTGGGCGTACGCCCAGGACGTTCGGCCCTCCCCGGTCTCCAGCTGCACGCCCTCGTCGTCGGCCGCGACCACCCGGCCGGTCAGCTGACGGTCTCCGGTCGGCTGCTCGCCGCGCTGGCCGGGCAACGCGGCCGCGCCCCGGGCGGTGACCTTGACCAGCCGGCCCACGTTGCGCCGCCAGTGGCGGGGCAGGGTGAGTGGCCGGTCGACGCCCGGCGAGCTGACCTCGAGCTGGTATTCCCCGGCGACGATGTCGCCACCGGTCTCCTCGGCGGCGTCCAGCGCGGCCGAGACCGCGCGGGAGACGACCGCGACCGCGTCCAGGTCGATCCCGCCGTCGGCGTCGACCATCACCCGCACCACGTGCCGGCGACCGGCCCGGGAGATCGACAGGTCCTCCAGGTCGTAGCCGGCGTCGTTGACCACGGGCTCGATCACGGCCCGCAACCGTGTGCGTCGCGCCGCGAGATCACCACCACGGGGACCCACGGCATCGCGGGGTCGCCCCGTCGACCTGGTGGCACGGCCACGCTGCGTCATCTCCGCACCCTCTCCCTGGTCGACGGTGATCGGTCGTCCCGACATGCCGGCGCACCACCGGAGCGGACGCGCCGGTGGCTGCGCAGAGCGTAACGCGCCTGCCCGGCGGCGGGCCGGGCGGCGCACCGACGTCGGTGGTCCCCGGACCGGTGGGGATGGTGTTGACTTGCCGGGTGGGGACCGGCAGAACGACACAGCGCGACCAGGCATCCAGACATTCCCGGCGAAAGCTCCTGCGTGCCGGGGCACTGCTGGCGCTCGGCGGTGCCGCGGTGCCGCTGACCGGCTGTGATCTTTTCGACCGTGACGACGAGCCGGCGCCACCACCGGACCCGCTGCGGCCGATGGTGGACGAGGCACTCGGGCTCGCCGCGGCGTACCAGAACCACGTGGCCGCGCATCCCGACCTGGCCGACCGGCTCGGCCCGATCGCCGAGGCGCACACCGCGCACGCCACCGAGCTGGCCCGGGTGATCGGCGTCGCCCTGCCCACCGCGGTCGCCGCTCCGGCGGTCGACCTGGTGAACACGCTCGCCCCGCTGCGCGCCCTGGAGAAGGCCGCCCAGCAGTCCGCCACCGCCGCCTGCGCCGCGGCCAGCGCGGAACGAGCCGCACTGCTCGGGTCGATCGCCGCCGCCCGCGCCACCCACCAGGAGGCACTGAAGTGAGGCAGCCGTCCACCGGGGAGGCGCTCGCCGCCGCCCTGTCCGCCGAGTACGCGGCCATCTACGCCTACGGGCGGATCGGGGTCCGACTCACCGGGGCGGCACGGGAGGCCGCTCACCAGGCCGAGGCCGCGCACCGCAGCCGACGCGACATGCTCGTGGTGCAACTGAGCGCGGCCGGTGGCGTCGTGCCGCCGGACCGCGCCGGCTACGCGTTGCCGTTCCCGGTCACCGACCGGGCCAGCGCCCTGCGGCTCGCCGCCGAGGTGGAGGAGCGCACGGCCGCGCACTGGCGAGCGGCTCTGGCGTCCACCACCGGCGCCGACCGGGACCAGGCGCTGGCCGCCCTCGTCGAGTACGCGGTACGGGCCACCCGGTGGCGCAAGACGGCCGGGACGACCCCGCTGACTGTCCCGTTTCCCGGTCGGCCCACCTGAACCGTTGCCCTCCGGTTGCGGAGCGCATACCAGGTATGCATACTCCGTTGCCATGTCCATCCGTCACGGGTTGCTCGCCCTGCTCGAACGCGGCCAGATGTACGGCTACCAGCTGCGCGCCGCGTTCGAGGAGTCGACCGGCTCGACCTGGCCGCTGAACATCGGGCAGGTCTACACCACCCTGTCCCGGCTGGAACGCGATGGTCTGGTCCGCCCGCTGCCGGAGAGCGAGGCCGGGCAGCGCCCGTACGAGATCACCGACGCCGGCCGGGCGGATCTGGCGCTCTGGTTCGCCACCCCGGTCAGCCGCAACGATCGGCCCCGCGACGAGTTGGCGATCAAGCTGGCGCTGGCGCTGACCACCCCCGGGGTGGATGTCCGCTCGGTGGTACAGGCCCAGCGGAGCGCGACGATGCGGGCGTTGCAGGAGCTGACCCGGTTGAAGTACGTCAGCAACCGGCCGGAGGACCTGCCCTGGCGCCTCGTGCTGGACTCGATGGTGTTCCAGGCCGAGGCCGAGGTCCGTTGGCTGGACCACTGCGAGACAAGTCTGGTGCGGCACCAGCCCAGCGGCGCGGCACCTCCCCCACCCCGGCCGGGTGACGCCGACGCGCGGGACGCGTCCCGGTGGGCCGGCGAGGAGGCGCGACGGTGAGCGGGTCGGACGACGCGGTGCTGGAGCTACGCGCCGTCCACCGCACCCACGGCGCCGGACCGGCTGCGGTGCACGCGCTGCGGGGGGTCAGCCTGGTCGTCCGGCCCGGCGAGCTGGTCGCCGTGATGGGTCCGTCCGGCTCCGGCAAGTCGACGTTGCTGGCCCTCGCCGGCGGGCTGGACCGCCCGACCGGCGGGGAGGTCCGGGTGGAGGGGCAACCGCTCGGGGCGCTGGACCGGCGCGGGCTGGCCCAGCTGCGCCGCCGCCGGATCGGCTACATCTTCCAGCAGCTCAACCTGCTGGGCAGCCTGAGCGCGCTGGAGAACGTGGCGCTGCCCCTGGAACTCGACGGCGCCGGCGGACGCCAGGCCCGGGCGCTGGCCATGGCCGCGCTCACCGAGGTGGGCCTGCCCGCACTGGGTGACCGCTTCCCCGACCAGCTCTCCGGCGGGCAGCAGCAGCGGGTGGCCATCGCCCGCGCGCTGGTGGGCGACCGCCGGCTGGTGCTCGCCGACGAGCCCACCGGTGCCCTGGACTCGCAGACCGGCGAGGCGGTGCTGCACCTCCTGCGCCGCCGGATCGACGCGGGGGCCGCCGGAGTGCTCGTCACCCACGAGTCCCGACACGCCGGCTGGGCCGATCGGGTGGTGTTCCTCCGCGACGGCGTACTCGTCGACACGACCGCGCCGCTGGGCAGCGTCGAACAGCTGCTGTCCGGTAGCGAGCGGTGACGGTCCGCCGGACCAGGTGGGCACCTGCCCGACCCGACACCGCCGCGTCGGGACCGGGCGCGCCACCGGTCCGGGTCGGTCGTCGTCGCCTCGCCGAGCTGACCGGCTCGTGGCGGGCGGCGTTGCGGATCGCTCGGCGGGAGTCCCGGCGGGCGCGGCGCCGGACCGCCCTGGTGCTCGCGATGATCGCCCTCCCG
The DNA here is from genome assembly GCF_040649655.1 of Micromonospora sp. NPDC048905. Taxonomy (NCBI): domain Bacteria; kingdom Bacillati; phylum Actinomycetota; class Actinomycetes; order Micromonosporales; family Micromonosporaceae; genus Micromonospora; species Micromonospora sp. NPDC048905. Next base: position 1,022,966 of record NZ_JBEZFV010000001.1, read on the forward strand.
GTGGCGGTGCTGGCCTTCCTGGCCGCCAGCTACGACATGGCCGAGTTGACTCCCCGGGAACAGGTGGATCGCCGGCTCGGCGTGGCCGACGCGGAGCTGCGCTGGATCTCGGACACCCCGGTGCAACAGGACGAGTGGGGGGACAGCTGGTCCACCTGGGACAGCGAGCGGCCACCCGTGGCCCGAGCCACCTCCGCCCAGGTGAGCGCATTGCTCGGGCCGGGCAGTCGGGTCACCGAGGTGCGCACCGGCATTCCGCTGACCCTGCGGGGCCGACACCACGACGAGGACGTGCAGGGGCGGGTGCTGGACCTCGGCGACCCGTTGGCCCGGGGGCTGGTGCGCTTCCGCGCGGGCCGGGCGCCCGAGCAGCCCGGTGAGGTCGCGGTCAGCCCGGCGGCGCTGCGCCGTCTGGACCTGCGCCTTGGCCGCGCCGTGGCCCTTGCCGACGGGAGCAGGGCGTACACCGTGGTGGGGGTGGTCGAGTTCCCCGACGATCTCGGTCCGGTGGTGGCGCTGCATCCCGGTGCGGTGCCGCGGACCGATCCCGGACCGGAGAGCAGTTGGCTGGCGGACGTGCCCGGCACCATCGATGCCGCGCTGGTGTCCCGACTCAACGACCGGGGTGTGCTGGTCGCCATGCGTCCTCCGACCGACTCGGCCGACGAACGGAAGCGGACCTGGTTCGGCCCCGTCGACCGGGGCGACACCACCGACCTGGGCACCAGCGTGCTGATCGCGGGCCTCGGGCTGCTGGAGGTGGTGCTGCTGGTCGGGCCGGCCTTCGCGGTCGGCGTCCGCCGCCGCCGGCGGGATCTGGCGCTCGTCGCGGTGGCCGGCGGGGATGCCGCCCAGCTCCGTCGGGTCGTGCTGGCCGACGGCGTGGTGCTGGGTGTGCTGGGCGCCGCAACCGGTCTGCTGGTCGGCGTCGGCGCGGCGTTCGCCGGTCGTCCGCTGATGGAGCAGTACGTCTTCGACGCCCGCTTCGGTGGGTACCGCTGCTGGCCGGTCGCGCTGCTGCTGCTCGGTGGGGTCGCGGTGCTGGCCGGGGTGCTCGCCGCGCTGGCGCCGGCCTGGACCGCCGCGCGGCAGGACGTCAGCGCCGGCCTCGCCGGGCGACGCACTCCCCCGGTGTCCCGGATCCGCTGGTTGGCCTTCGGGCTGTCGCTGGTGGCCGTCGGGGCCGGGTTGGCGGCGTTCGGGGCGGCCCGTACCTCCACGGTGGTGATCCTCACCGGCCTGATCCTCGGCGAGTTGGGCCTGGTGTGCTGCACGCCCACGCTGATCGGCGCGCTCGCCCGGCTCGGCCGGGTGCTGCCGTTGGCACCGCGTATCGCGTTGCGCGACGCCAGCCGCAACCGCGCCTCCGCCGCGCCCGCCATCTGCGCCGTGATGGCAGCGGTCGCCAGCAGTGTGGCGCTCGGCGGGTTCCTGGCCAGCAGCGACGCCCGCACCTCGCACGCCTACCGGCCGATGCTGCCGACCGGCCACGTGCTCGTCTACGCGGGCGAGTCGGTCCGGCAGCCCTCGCCGACCCAGCTCGCCGACATGGCCCGGGACCAGCTGGGTGCCGACCGGATCGCCCCGGTCAACGCGGTGAGTTGCGCACCCGCGGCGGCGGGTTACTGCGATGTCGCGCCGGTGCTTCCGCCCGCGCAGATCTGCCCCTGGCAGCCCGGGGACAACCTCTCCGCCGCGGACCGTCGGCAGGCGCGGGCCGACCGGCGTTGTCGGATCGGCCCGCTGAGCTACGACGGCGGCTACGTGCAGGCGGGCGTGGACGACGGGACCGCACTGCCGTTGCTCACCGGTGCGGACCCGGCGACGACAGCCGCCGCCACCGCCGTGCTGCGCGCCGGGGGTGTGGTGGTGACCGACCCGCGTTACCTGCACGACGGCCTGGTGACCGTCCGCGTGAACCAGGTGGATTCCGGGACGGACCGGCCGGGCGCCGCCGCCGACTTCCCCGGGTACGCGCTGAGCGGGGCGGTCGGCCAGTCCCGGCTGCTGCTCTCCGCGTCCGCGGCCCGGCAGCTCGGCCTGACCTGGTCACCGGCCGGATGGGTGCTCGGCGCCTCCGTTCCGCCGGACCGGCAGCAGCGGGAACGGTTCGCCGGCGCGCTGCGGCCCTTCGGCACGTTCTCGATGTCCGTGGAGTACGGCCGCGATCCGCAGGACATCTCCCCGCTGCTGCTGCTGCTCGCGGCGGCGGCCGGCGTCATCACGATGGGTGCGGCCGGGATCGCCACCGCGCTCGCCGCCGCCGAGGGACGCGCCGAGCTGACCACCCTCGCGGCCGTCGGCGCGGCACCGGCGCTACGCCGGATGCTGGCGATCTGCCAGGCGGGGGTGATCGCCGGTCTGGGCTCGGTGCTCGGCATCGTGGCCGGGCTGGGCACCGCCGCGATCGTGCTGTTCTCGGCGAACCGGCAGTACGCCAACGACTGGCCGGTACCCGATTCGTACCCGTTCGTGGTGCCGTGGCCCGCGCTCGGGGTGCTGGTCCTGGTGCCGATCGTGGCGATGCTCGGGGCGGGCCTGTTCACACGCGCCCGGCTGCCGATCGAACGCCGGTTGGACTGATGCCCGGTGGCGTGACCGCGCGGTTGGCGGGCCGGGCGCGTACGGGGGGGTGCCGGCGGGGGCCGGCAGCCGGCACACTGATCCGCGTGTCAGTGCTCGGAACCCTCACCCGTCGAGTCGGTCACCATCGCTGGTTCGGCGCCGCCGCACGTCTGCTGGTCCCCGCCGACCGGGTGGTCGGTCGACTCACCCGGGGGCGGGTGGTCGCGCTCGGCCTGATCCCGTCCCTGGTGATCACCACGACCGGCCGCCGCTCGGGCAAGCCCCGCAGCAACCCGCTGCTCTACGTGCCCGACGGCGACGCCTACGTGGTGATCGGCTCCAACTGGGGGCAGACCCACCACCCCGGCTGGGCGATGAACCTGCTCGCCGATCCCGCCGCCGAGGTGCGGTTGAAGGGCCGGTTGATCCCGGTGCGGGCCGAGCGGGCGTCCGGCGCCGAACGGGACCGGCTGTGGCAGCTGTTGGTCACCGAGTGGCCCGCGTACCACACGTACGTGCGGCGGGCCGGCGGCCGGGAGATCCACATCTTCCGGCTCGTGCCGGCCGGGCGCGGCGCGCCGGCCGGTCCTCCGTCGGCTGGCTAGGCTGACGCGCAGTCGCGAACAGAGGCGGGTCCCGTGAGCGCGAGCACTGAGCCGGGGTGGCGAGCCCCGCGGTCGCGCAGCGTGGCGGTCGGATGAGCGCGGGCGATGAGCGGGCCGAGGTCGGTCGGGGCCTCGACGACAGTCGGTGGGCGGTCGCGGAACGGGTCGGCGAGGCGGTCCGCCGGCGTTTCCCGGCCGACGTGCTCGCGGTCGCGGTGCACGGGCCGCTGGCGCACGGTGACGACGACGGCGGCGGGGACCGCGAGGCGGGCCTGCTGGTGGTCACGTACCGGCCCCGGGCCGGCCCCCGGCCGGCGACCCGGCGGGTGGACGGGGTCCTGGTGGATCTGACCGTGGCCGCCGCCGAGGACTACCTGGCCCAGGCCCGGGTGATCTCCCCGCTCTGGCCGCTGACCGCCGACCGGTATGTCACCACCCAGCCGCTACACGATCCGACCGGCTGGTTGCGGAAGCTGCGCGACGAGCATCTCGGCCGGCTGGCGCGCGCCCGGCCGGCGGAGTTCAGCACCGCGGCCCGGCAGGCCTGGTATCGGGGCAGCGCGGCGCACGCCCGGGCCGCCCGGCTCGCCGAGTGGTACGAGACCGACCAGGCCCTGCTGATGCTCGGTGAGGCCCGGCTGGCGTCGGCCACGGTGACGGGCCTGCTGAGCCGCACCTACTACCGGGATCCCGGTGACGCCGTACGGCGGACCGGGCTGGCCGGCGCGGACATGACCGAGGTGGGTGTGGTGCTCGGTCGACAGGCCGAGGACCTGGCCGCCCGTGGTCGGGCGGTCGACGGCACGATCGACGACCTGCTCAGCGGTTGAGCGGTGTCACAGCCCGGCCGGTACGCCGATCAGCGTGCCGACCAGGTAGGTGGCGGCGGCGGCCGCGGCGCCCAGCAGCAGTTGGCGCAGCCCGCTGGTCCACCATGGGCGTTGGGTGAAGCGGGCCACCACCGCCCCGGCGGCGAAGAGCCCGAGCCCGCCCACGCCGAGTGCCAACCACAGCTCGGTGGCGCCGAACAGGTAGCTCAGTAGCGGCACCAGCGCGCCCACCGAGAAGAACAGGAACGACGAGATCGCCGCCGCCCACGGGCTGGGCTGGTCGTCGGGGTCGACGCCCAACTCCTCGCGGACGTGCACCCGCAGGGCCTCCTCCGGGTCACGCCGCACCGCCTCGGCGACCTGGGTCGCCAGGTCCCGGGGAAGACCCCGGGCCACCCAGGCGTCGGCCAACTCCCGGGCCTCGGCCTCGGGGTGCCGTTCCAACTCGCGCCGCTCCTTGGCCACCTCGGCGGCGACCTGCTCGTTGGCGGAGCGGACGCTCGTGTATTCGCCGAGCCCCATCGAGATGGCACCGGCGACCAGGCCGGCGGAGCCGGTGAGCACGATGCTGCGGGGTGACACCCCGCCGCCGCCGACACCGGCGATCAGGGCGATGTTGGTGACCAGACCGTCCATCGCACCGAAGACGGCCGGGCGCAGCCACCCGCCGGAGACGTCCGCGTGGTGCGCCTCACGCAGCGCCGCTGGGGTGTCGGTCACGGCAGGGTCAGGATCTCGTGGCCGTCGTCGGTCACCACGATGGTGTGCTCGAACTGGGCCGTCCACTTGCGGTCCTTGGTCACCACGGTCCACCCGTCGTCCCACATGTCGTACTGGTAGGTGCCCAGGGTGATCATCGGCTCGATGGTGAACGTCATGCCCGGCTCCATGATGTCGGTGGGCCGCGGGCTGTCGTAGTGCGGCACGTAGAGCCCGCTGTGGAACGCCTCGCCGATGCCGTGGCCGGTGAAGTCGCGGACCACGCCGTAGCCGAACCGCTTCGCGTACGACTCGATGACCCGGCCCACCACGTTGATCTGGCGGCCCGGGACGACCGCGCGGATGCCGCGCATCATCGCCTCGTGGGTGCGCTCGACCAGCAGCCGGGCCTCCTCGCTGACCGCGCCGACGCAGAAGGTGGCGTCGGTGTCCCCGTGCACCCCGCCGATGTACGCGGTCACGTCGACGTTGATGATGTCGCCGTCCTGCAACACGGTGGAGTCCGGGATGCCGTGGCAGATGACCTCGTTGAGGCTGGTGCAGCACGACTTCGGGAAGCCCTTGTAGCCGAGCGTCGACGGGTACGCGCCGTGGTCGCAGAGGAACTCGTGCACCACCCGGTCGATCTCGTCGGTGGTCACGCCGGGCTTGCAGTGCTCGCCGGCGAGCTGGGTAGCCTGGGCGGCCAGCCGGCTGGCGACCCGCATCTTCTCGATGGTCTCCGGCGTCTGCACGTGCGAGCCGCGCCACTGGACGGGGCGCTCCTTGCCCACGTACTCCGGTCGGGCGATCTGGGACGGCACCGGACGCGTCGGGGAGAGCGTGCCTGGTGTCAGCGGCGGACGGACGGTCATGCCGCCAGCCTATCGCCGGGGCCGCTGGTGACCCGCGCCACGGGCGCTCCGAGGGGGTTGTTGCCCCACCAGTTCGGCTGTGCCATGGTGTCAGCGTGGATCAAGGGGGAGCACCACCCGTCTTCTCCGCCAGTGCGGAGATCGACGGTGACCACCTCCAGGTGGTGGTGGCCGGTGAGGTCGACATGGCCACGGCCGACACCATGCTCCAGGCCGCGTTGCGCGAGCCCGCCGAGCGGATCACCCTCGACCTGAGCGCCGTCACCTTCTTCGACTCGGCCGCCATCCACGCCCTGGTCCGGCTCGCCCAGCAGTTCTCGGGCGCGCTCACCGTCCTGCCTTCGCGGCAGGTCCGCCGGGTGCTGGAGATCTCCGGTCTGGGCGAGCAGAGCTGGCTCCGGCCCACCTGAGACGACGACCCGGCCGCCGCCGGGCGCACGCTCAGCTCCGCAGCTCCCGGCGCAGGGTCACCTCGGTGCCCTCGTCGGTACGCCGCACCGACAGCTCACCCAGCGCCCTGATCAGCGCCAGGCCACGCCCCCGGAACCCGGAGCCGGTCGACTCACGCCACTGCCCGCTGTCGCGCACGGTGGCTGTCACCGTCCGACCCTCGATGGCCACCTCCACGCTGATCACCGCCTCGGCGGGGTGCACCGGATGCTCGATGGCGTTGGCCGCGGCTTCGGAGACCGCCACGGTCAGGTCGAACACGTCCGTCTCGTCGACCGCGTGCGCGACGAGGAAGTCCTCCAGGCGCTTGCGCAGCACGCTGAGCCGGGTCGGGTCCGCCGGCAGCCGCAGCGCGAAACGGTTCAGCTCGGCCGCTTCGAGGGCGAGGACCGCCACGTCGTCGCGGCGCGGACGCCCGTCGACCCGCTCGACGACCGCGTCGATCAGATCCACCACGTGCTCGCTGGGGGTCGCCGCGTCGACGCAGAGCTGGGCCAGCGCGGCATCGATGCCGAGCTGACGGTCCTCGATCAACCCGTCGGTGTAGAGCACCAGTCGGTCGCCGGGCGTCAACTCGCCCTCGACCGCCTCGTACGTCGCACCGGGGATCGCGCCGACCGGTGGGCCGAGCGCACGGTCGTGCAGGAACGTCACCTCACCCGCTCTGACCAGCAGCGGGGACGGGTGGCCGGCGCTCGCGTACCGCAGCCGGCCGGTGCGCGGGGTGAACAGCAGACAGACCACCGTCGCGAAGGAGCGGGCCTCGGTGGAGCCGACCAGCCGGTTGAGCCGGGTCAAGGACTCAGCCGGGTCGTAACCCTCCAGCAGGTACGCCCGCAGCGCGTTGCGCAGTTGCCCCATCGCCGCGGCGGCCTGGACGCCCTTGCCGACCACGTCGCCGATGACCAGCACCAGATCGTCGTCCTCGACGTTTATGGCGTCGTACCAGTCACCGCCGACCTCGACGTCGGCGGTGCCGGGCAGGTACCGACTGGCCACCACCGCTCCGGGTAGCTGCGGCAGCGACCGGGGCAGCAGGCTGTGCTGCAGGGTGGTCGCGATGCGGTGTTCGGCTTCGTAGAGTTGCGCGTTCTCCAGGCGGACCCCGACCAGCCGGGCCAGTTGGGTCAACGCGGCCTCGTCGACCTGCGCGCCGTCGCCGGCCGGACGCCAGACCCGCAGTTCGCCGAGCGGCTCGCCGGCGGTGCCGGTCAGCTCGGCCACGAAGGACGGGTCGGCGGCGGTGGCGCCCCCGGTGTCCGCCTCGGACCGGGCGCCGCTGGTGGTGACCACCACCCGCGCGGCCTCGACGAGGCTCAGCGCGTGCCGGGCGGCGACCTGGAGCACGTCGGCGGTGGACCGGGCGGTGTTCACGGCCACCGCCGCGTCGGCCAGCGCCCGGAGCCGGCGGATGATCTGACCGCGGAGTTGCCCCAGCTCGACGTTGGCCCGGACCCGTGCGATCAGCTCCTGGCCGGAGAACGGCTTGGTGAGGTAGTCGTCGGCGCCGGCGGAGAGGCCGGCGACGGCCTCCGCGGAGCCGGCGCGGGCAGAGAGCAGCACAATCGGCACATGCCGGGTACGCGGGTCCGCCCGCAACGCGCTCACCAGCCCGAATCCGTCCAATCGGGGCATCATCACGTCGCTGAGGACCAGGTCGAAGCCGCCCTCGCGGGCCAGTGGCAGGGCGACCAGCCCATCGCTCGCGGTGACCACCTCCCAGGTCGGGGAGAGCAGTCTGGTGACGTGCTCGCGCAGGTCCACGTTGTCGTCGACGACCAGGATCCGGCCGGCCGGAGCGCCGTCCGTCGGCCGACCGTCGAGGCCGGGTACCGGCGCGACGCCGGTCCACAGCGCGGTTTCCGCCACGTAGAGCCGGGCCTGCTCGGGCTCACCCGGGGGCAGCGGGTCGAAGGCCGCGACCCGGTCCGCGGGCAGGTGCGTCGAACCGAACGGAACGGTCACCGTGAAGGTGCTGCCCTCGTCGACCTGACTGGTCAGACCGACCGTGCCGCCGTGCATCTCGACCAACTCCCGGACCAGCGCCAGGCCGATCCCGGTGCCCTCGTGGGTGCGGGCGCGCACCCCCGGCACCCGGTGGAACCGCTCGAAGACGTGCGGCAGCTCGTCCGGCAGGATGCCGATGCCGGTGTCGGTCACCTCCAGGCAGGCCACGCCATCCACGGCCCGGACCCGCACCCGGATCTCGCCGTCGAAGGTGAACTTGATCGCGTTCGACACCAGGTTGAGGACGATCTTCTCCCACATGTCCCGGTCGACGACGACCGGCGCCGGCAGCGGTGGGCAGTCCACCACCAGCCGCAAGCCGGCCCGTTCGGTGGCCGAGCGGAAGGTGCTGGCCAGTCGGGCCGTGTAGCTGGCGAGGTCGGTGGGCTGGTAGCGGGCGGCGAGCCGACCGGACTCCAGCCGGGAGAAGTCCAGCACGGTGTTCACCAGTTTGAGCAGGCGCAGCGCGTTGCGGTGCATCATGGTGAGCCGGTCGGTCTCGGCCGCGGACCGGGCCGGGTCGGCCAACATGTCCTCCAGCGGGCCGAGCACCAGGGTCAGCGGGGTGCGGAACTCGTGGCTGACGTTGGCGAAGAAGTTGGTCTTCGCCAGATCGAGCGCCGCCAGCTCGGCGGCACGGGCCCGCTCCTGCTCGTACGCCCGCTGGGTGCCGACCGCCCGGGAGATCTGGGCGGCGACCAGCTCCAGGAAATTGCGGTAGTCGTTGCTGAGCGGAAGCTGGCGGGCCACGCCGACGACCAGCGCGCCGACCGTCTGGTTCGTCGCCGTGAGAGGCAGCACGAGGGCCTGGTCGGCGGCGTCGACCGGCGGCGGATCGAGCAGATCGGCCACGTCGACGGTCGCGGGCGCGGCGTCGGCGGTGACCCGGGCCAGCAGCTCGGCGGTGTCGCCGAGCGTGGCCGGGGCGGTGCCGGTGGACCCGGCCAGGGCGAGCTGACCGCTCTCGTCGGCCAGGTAGATCAGGGCGAAGGGCACGTCCGCCCGGTGCCGGCCGAGCACCCCGGCGGCGCTCCGCCCGAGTTCGGCCGCGCTGCCCGTGTCGGTCACCTCGGCACCCAGTTCGGCAAGTGCCCGTAGCCGGCGCTCGCCGAGGACCCGTCCGGTGGTCTCGTTGACGACGCAGTAGACGCCGGTGACCGAGCCGTCCTCACCACGGATCGGGTCGTACGAGACGTTGAAGTAGGTCTGCTCGACGAAGCCGTGCCGGTCCAGCAGGAACGGGTGGTCGTCACCCCGGTAGGAGCGCCCGGTGCTCCGCACGCCTTCGAGCAGCGGGCCGAGCACCGCCCAGGTCTCCGCCCAGTGCTGGCGGGCCGGTTGGCAGAGCACGTCCGGATGTTTGCTGCCGATGGTCGGTCGGTAGGCGTCGTTGTAGAAGGCAAGTTGCTCGTCGCCCCAGAACATGACGATCTGCGCGCTGGAGGCGAGCATCATGCCCACCGCGTTGGAGAGCGCCAACGGCCAGCGGCCGGGCTCGCCGAGCGGTCCGGTGGACCAGTCGAAGCGGCTCAGCCGCTCCCCCATCTCGCCACCGGCCGCGAACGCCGCCGCCAGCATCGGAGGAGCCTTCGGGCCGGGCGCGACGGACTGCCCGATGTCCGCACCCCCCTGGGCCGAGCTCATACAGCCTCCCGCTCCGGCCGGCACCCCGCGACCGTTGATCTTCACCCGCCGTGCTTCGACTTGTACCCCAGCGGACCAGCAACGTAACGCAAGACGACGGTTGGGCGCTGTTGACGTCCGCCCGAGCCGTCGGGCACCGGACCGTACGCCGGGCGCGCCGGCGTCGAAAGGGCCGTCGTCAGCGGCCCGGCGAGTCAGAAGACCGGCAACCCGTCGATGCTCGCCGCGTTCCTGGTGGCCCGGTAGACCGCCAGGTCGTCGGCGGTACGACGGGAGTGTGAGGTGATTAACAGGTCGCGCTCGGCGCGGAAGTCCATCAATGGCACCGCGTAGCCGCAGGAGTCGCTGACCCGTTCCACCTCGACGGTGATCACGGCCCGGACGCCGTGCACGTCCGGCGGCTCGGGAAATTCGGCGAGCCGGTCGGCGAAGCCGTCCTCGCTCACCGAGACGCTGCGGCCCCGTCCCTGCAACCGGACGATCTTCGGCGGCCCGTCGAAGGCGCAGAACATCAGCGTGATTCGGCCGTTGTCCCGCAGGTGGGCGATGGTCTCCGCCCCGCTGCCGTGATAGTCGAGATAGGCCACCCGGTGCGGGCCGAGGATCACGAACGTGCCCCGCATGCCCTTCGGGGAGACGTTGACATGCCCCTCGGCGCCGGACGGCGCGGTGGCCACGAAGAAGACCGGCTGGTCCGCGATGAAGTCACGTAGTCGACCGTCGATCTCCGGATAGACCTTGCCCATGCGGCGATCCTCCCATCGCCGCGACCACCCGTCGGGGCGACCTAGCTCACACCGCTGCCCATCCGCTCGGCGGCGGCCCGGACCAACGCCGTGATCGGCCGCGGCTCCTCCTCGTTCTCCGGATGCCACTGCACGCCGAGCAGGAACGGCAGCGCCGGGTCCTCGACGGCCTCGATCACGCCGTCCTCCGCCCACCCGGTGACCGCGAGTCGACCGGGATCGGCGACCGACTGGTGGTGGTACGAGTTGACCCGGTCCACCCCGGCCAGCACCCTCGCGGCCAGACTCCCCGGCGCGAACCGTGCCGGGTGGGTCCCGTAGACGCCGGGCGCCGGACGGTGCCCGTCGTGACCGACCACGTCGGGCACGTGCTGGTGCAGGGTGCCGCCGTAGGCGACGGCAAGCACCTGCATCCCCCGGCACACGCCCAGCACCGGCAGTTCGGCGGCGAGCGCGGCGGCCAACAACACCAGCTCACCGGCGTCCCGGTCCGGCCGATCCTCGGTCCGCGGGTGGTGCCGCTGGCCGTAGCGCCCCGGACCCACGTCCGCGCCACCGGCCAGCAGCAGCCCGTCGAGGACGGCCACCACGTCCGCGTCCACGTCGTCCGGCGGCAGGACCACCGCACGGCCACCCGCGGCCGTCACCGCCCGCGCGTACGCCTCCGGCACCAGCACGGCCCGCACGCCCCGCCAGACCGCCCAGTCGGCGGGCTCGACGTACGCGCTGATCCCGATCAACGGCCTTCGCCGCCCCGACTCCGTTCGCGACTGCGGGGCTCGCAGGACCGGCTCACTCCTCGCGCTCACAGGGGGGTGACGTACGCGCCCGTGATGCCGCCGTCGACCACGAACTGCGCGGCGGTCATGAACGAGGCGTCGTCGCTGGCCAGGAACGCCACCGCCGCGGCGATCTCCTCGGGTTGCCCGAAGCGCCCCATCGGTACGTGCACGAGCCGGCGGGCGGCCCGCTCCGGGTCGGCGGCGAACAGCTCCAGCAGCAACGGGGTGGCCACCGGCCCGGGACAGAGCGCGTTGACCCGGATGCCCTCGCGGGCGAACTGCACACCCAGCTCCCGGGTCATCGCCAGCACTCCGCCCTTGCTCGCGGTGTACGCGATCTGCGACGTCGCCGCGCCCATCAGCGCCACGAACGACGCCGTGTTGATGATCGAACCCTTGCCCTGGCGGCGCATGTGCGGGATCGCGTACTTGCAGCAGAGGTAGACGCTTGTGGTGTTGACCCGCAGCACCCGCTCCCACGCGTCGAGCCCGGTGTCCAGGATGGAGTCGTCGTCCGGGGGTGAGATGCCGGCGTTGTTGAACGCGATGTCCACCCGGCCGTGCCGGTCGGCCACCCCGTCGAACAGGTCGCGTACCGCCGACTCGTCGGCCACGTCGGTGGCCACGAACTCGCCGCCGCACTCCTCGGCGGCCCTCGTGCCGGCCGCCGCGTCGATGTCCACGCAGACCACCCGGGCACCCTCGGCGGCGAACCGCCGCACGGTGGCCAACCCGATGCCGCTGCCCGCTCCGGTGACCACGGCCACCCGGTCCTGCAACCGACCCTGCACAGGCGTCACTCCTCTGTCGCGATGAACACGTTCTTGACGTCGGTGAAGGAGTGCAGCGCGTCCGGGCCCAGCTCACGGCCGAGCCCGGAACGCTTCATCCCGCCGAACGGAGTCCAGTAGCGCACCGAGGAGTGCGAGTTGACGCTGAGGTTGCCCGCCTCGACGGCACGGGCCATCCGCAGCGCGCGTCCGACGTCCCGGGTCCAGATCGAGCCGGAGAGGCCGTACTCGGTGTCGTTGGCGAGCCGGACCGCGTCGGCCTCGTCGTCGAACGGCAGCACCGAGACCACCGGGCCGAAGATCTCCTCCCGCCAGTGCCGGTCGGCCGGGGAGTCGGCCAGCAGCACCGTGGGCGCGTGCCAGAAGCCGGGGCCGTCGGGGCAGGAGCCGGTGAAGGCGACCCGCGCGTCGGGCAGGTAGCCGGCGACCCGGTCCCGTTGGGCCGCCGAGATCAGCGGCCCCATCTCGGCGGTGTCCCGGGACGGGTCCTCCACCCGGAAGGCGCGTACCGCCGGTTCGAGCAGTTCTAGGAACCTGTCGTACACCGGGCGCTGGACCAGGATCCGCGACCGTGCGCAGCAGTCCTGGCCGGCGTTGTCGAAGACCGCGCCCGGCGCGGTCGCGGCGGCGCGTGCCAGGTCGGCGTCGGCGAACACGATGTTCGCGCTCTTGCCGCCCAGTTCCAGGGTGAGTCGTTTCACCTGGGCCGCGCAGCCGGCCATGATCCGGGTGCCGACCTCGGTGGAGCCGGTGAAGCAGATCTTGCGGACCGCCGGGTGGCTGACGAACCGCTCCCCGACCACCGAGCCCGCACCCGGGACGACGATGAACACGTCGTCGGGCAGGCCCGCCTCGCGGGCCAGCTCGGCCAGGCGCAGCGCGGTGAGCGGGGTCAACTCGGCGGGCTTGAGCACCACGGTGTTGCCGGCGGCGAGGGCCGGGACGAAACCCCAGGCGGCGATGGGCATCGGGAAGTTCCACGGCACGATCACGCCGACCACGCCGAGTGGCTCGTGGAAGGTGACGTCCAACCCGCCCGGCACCGGGATCTGTCGACCGGTCAGCCGCTCGGGCGCCCCGGCGTAGTAGTCCAGGACGTCGCGGACGTTGCCGGCCTCCCACCGGGCGTTGCCGATGGTGTGACCGGAGTTGCGCACCTCTAGCTGGGCAAGCTCGTCGAGATGCGCGTCGACGACGGCGGCGAACCGCCGCAGCAGCCGAGCCCGATCCCCCGGCCCCACGAGACGCCAGGTCGCAAAGGCCGACGCGGCCCGAGAGATCGCCGCGTCCACGTCCTCGATCGAGGTCCCCGCAACCTCCCGAAGAGCAGCCCCGGAAGCCGGATCCACCAGTACCGTCACACGCCCCACCCCTCGATATCCCAGTCGATCATGGAGTTGTGGTGCCCCACATAAGCCGCCTCACGCGACTTTCCGCCCACCACAAGTCCATGATCGACCCGGTGAGGTGTGGGGTGGCGGGTTAGAGGCGTTCGAAGCCACGCTTCAGCTCCCAGTCCGTCACCGCGGCGTCGAAGGCCGCCAGCTCGACTCGCGCCTGGTTGGCGTAGTGGGCCACCACCTCGTCGCCGAACGCCTCCCGGGCCACGGTCGACGCCTCCCAGAGGGTCAGAGCGTCGCGCAACGTGCCGGGGACGCGCTCGGCCTCCGGGTCGTCGTACGCGTTGCCGGTGCACTCTGCGGCCAGCTCCAGCTCCCCGTCGATGCCGTGCAGCGCGCCGGCGACCAGCCCGGCGATCGCCAGGTACGGGTTGACGTCGGCGCCGGGCACCCGGTTCTCCACCCGCATGCCCTGCCCGTGCCCGACCACCCGCAGCGCGCACGTGCGGTTGTCCACCCCCCAGCGCAGCGCCGTCGGGGCGAACGATCCGGGTTGGTAGCGCTTGTAGGAGTTGATGTTGGGGGCGAAGAGCAGGCTGAACTCCCGCATGGTGGCGAGCAGCCCGGCGAGCACCCGCTGCCCGGTCGGCGACAGGTGCGCCGGCCCGTCGCCGAGCATCGCCGAGTCACCGCTGGCGTCGCGCAACGAGAAGTGGATGTGGCAGGAGTTGCCCTCCCGCTCGTTCGGCTTGGCCATGAAGGTGATCGCCATCCCCTCCTGGGCGGCGATCTCCTTGGCGCCGTTCTTGTAGATCACGTGGTGGTCGGCGCAGGCCACCGCCTCGTCGTAGCGGAAGGCGATCTCGTGCTGGCCGAGGTTGCACTCGCCCTTGGCGCTCTCCGGGGTGAGCCCGGCAGCGGCCATCTCGGTGCGGATCCGGCGCAGCAGCGGCTCCACCCGGGCGGTACCGAGCAGCGAGTAGTCGACGTTGTACTGGTTGGCCGGGGTCAGGTCGCGGTAGCCGCGCTGCCAGGCGTCCTCGTACGAGTCGCGGAACAGCACGAACTCCAGCTCGGTGCCGGCGTACGCGGTCAGCCCGCGCTCGGCCAGCCGGTCCAGTTGCCGGCGCAGGATCTGTCGCGGTGAGGCGACCACGTCGCCGGAGCCGTCGAGCCAGGTCAGGTCGGCCAGCAGCAACGCGGAGCCCGGCTGCCAGGGCGTCCGGCGCAACGTGGCGAAGTCCGGCACCATGGCGAAGTCGCCGTAGCCGCGTTCCCAGCTCGACATCGCGTACCCGTCGACGGTGTTCATGTCGACGTCCACGGCGAGCAGGTAGTTGCAGCCCTCGCTGCCGTTGGCCACCACCTGGTCGAGGAAGAACGGCGCGTGGAACCGCTTGCCCTGCAGGCGGCCCTGCATGTCGACGAGGGCCAGCACCACGGTGTCGATCTCGCCGGCGTCGACGGCGACCCGCAACTCTTCCAGCGTCAACGGCGTTCTGCTCATGAGCGGGCCTCCATCACCAAGGTCTACTGGCAAACCGGATCACCGTCAATGCCCACGGCATGGTCGGCGGCAAACCACGCGGGAGTTGTCATGCGTCTTCGAGCGGTCCTGGCGGTCGTCACTCTCGCCATCGGGCTCGGCACGGCGGTGAGCGCCGAGGCGGGCGTTCGTCCACGGGACGGGTCGGTCACCGCCGCGGGTGCCGGCGGGCTCGATCTCAGCCAACCGGAGGTCGTCGCGACCGGGCTCGAAGCGCCCTGGGGGCTCGACTTCCTGCCTGACGGCAGCGCCCTGGTGGCGCAGCGCGACCAGGGCAGCGTGTTGCGGATACGACCGGGCCAGCCGCCCGTGCGGGTCGCCCAGATCCCCGGCGTGGTCGCCGGCGGTGAGGGGGGCCTGCTCGGCCTGGCGGTCTCCCCCCGGTACCGCCTGGACCGGTGGGTCTATGTCTGCTTCACCACCGCCACGGACATCCGGATCACGCGGTTCCGGTTCGGCGCGCCGCAGACCCAGCAGGTGATCCTCAGCGGTCCCGCGCGGGCGTCCGTCCACAACGGTGGCCGGATCGCCTTCGGCCCGGACGGGTTGCTCTATGCCGGCATCGGTGACGCGGGCGTCCCCGCCAATGCGCAGAACCTGGCCAGCCGCAACGGCAAGATCCTGCGGATCCGGCCGAACGGGGGCATCCCGGCGGGCAACCCGTTCCCCGGCTCTCCGGTGTTCAGCTACGGCCACCGCAACGTGCAGGGTCTGGCCTGGGACGCGCGGGGCCGATTGTTCGCCACCGAGTTCGGTCAGAACGCCTGGGACGAGGTGAATCGGATCGTCGCGGGCGGCAACTACGGCTGGCCGGTCGTGGAGGGCCCGAGCAGCGATCCCCGGTTCCGTGCCCCGGTGGTCGTCTGGCCCCCGGCGCAGGCGTCGCCGAGTGGCGCCGCCTTCGCGGGCGGCACCCTGTTCGTCGCCGCGCTGCGGGGAGCCCGGCTGTGGGCCGTCCCGATCGGCCCCGCCGGGACGGTCGGCACACCGTCCGCCGAACTGGTGGGCGCCTACGGCCGGCTCCGTACCGTCGAGGTGGCCCCGGACGGCTCCCTCTGGGTGGCCACCAGCAACCGCGACGGCAATGGCACCCCGGGGCCGCAGGACGACCGCATTCTCCGGTTCACGACCGGCGAGCGGCAGCCACCGCCCGCCGGTCGTGTCGGAGTCCGTCTCGCGGACACCGCGCAGCCCTGACCCCCCGACAGGACACGGTCATTCGGAGCCGTCGACCGCCGCCGGCTCGGACGTGGGCGCCGGCTCCTCGACGGTACGGACCGGGCCGGCGAACCACTTCCGGGCCGAGGCGTACCACCAGATGGCGACCACCAGCAGCACCCCGCCGACGGCGAGTGGCGCGTAGTTCACCGCCGACCAGGTGAACCCGTCGTTGCCGGGCACCCCGGTGGGCACGATCGGCAGCACGAAGTAGACGGCGATGATCGCGATCTCGATCACCGCGATCCAGCCGAGCAGCTTGTACCTGCGGCCCAGCGTCCACGGGCCGGGCACGAACCGGTCGCCCATCCGCAGCCGCAGCGCGATCGGGATGAGGAAGGACAGGTACAGCCCGAGCACCGCCACGGAGACCACCGCGTAGAAGGCGATCGGGATACCGGCCGAGCTCTCGTAGAGCGCCGGCAGGGTCAGCACCAGGCCGGCCAGGGTGGCGCCGATGATCGCGTTGACCGGGGTGCCGTTGCGGTCGACAGTCGACCAGAGCCGCCATCCCGGCACCGCCCGGTCCCGGCTGAACGCGTACGCCATCCGGCTCATCGACGTCACGCAGCTCATGCCGCAGAAGAACTGCCCGATGGTCGAGATGATGATGACGATCTTGAAGAAGACCGGGGTCAGCGCCGACTCGAAGATGGCGCCGGAGAACCCGCCTGCCGCGTTGACCGCCTCGACGTCGGTGGCCGCGAAGAGGAACGCCAGCAGCAGGATCCACCCACCGACCGCCGAATAGAAGATCGACTGCCAGAGACCGCGGGCCGCGGCCTGCGACGCGCCCCGGGTCTCCTCGGAGACGTGCGCGCAGGCGTCGAAGCCGGTGATCGTGTACTGGGTCAGCAGGAAGCCCAGCGGCAGCACGTAGAACCAGAACGTCAGCCCACCGACGTCCCCGTCACCGAAGCCGGAGTTGTTGAAGCGCTCGGTGAACACGAACTGGAAGCTCTGGTGGTTGTCCGGGACGAAGACCAGGATGGCCACCACGACGGCCGCGCCGGCCACGTGCCACCAGACCGAGACGTTCTGGAGTACGTCGATGATCCGGTGCCCGAAGATGTTGATCAGCCCGTGCAGCACCAGGATGATCACGAAGAGGATGAACGCCTGCCGCAGCGTCCCGGCCCAGCCGTCGAAGAGCGCCGACAGGGTGAGGTTGAGGAACGTCGCGCAGCCGTAGTCCACCGAGGCGGTGACCGCCACCAGACCGATGAGGTTCAGCCAGCCGGTGAACCAGCCGTGCACCGGGCGCCCCATGGTGGCCGCCCACCAGTAGATCCCGCCCGCGGTCGGGTACGCCGACACCAGTTCCGCCATGCAGAAGCCGATGATGAGGATGAACAGCGAGATCAGCGGCCAACCCCAGGAGATGGCGACCGGCCCACCGTTGTTCCACGCCTGCCCGAAGGTGGTGAAGCAGCCGGCCAGGATCGAGATGATCGAGAACGAGATGGCGAAGTTGGAGAAGCCACTCCACTTGCGGCGCAGCTCCTGTTTGTAGCCGAGTTCGGCGAGCCGTCGGGCGTCGTCGTCCATCGGTTGCTCGGCGGTCGGCACGGGCGTCGTGGCCACTGCACACCTCCCTGAGGTGGTTCCGCGTGCGAGTGCGCAAAGTGTCGTCCCGGCTGATCAAGGCGGTCAATACGTCCGGGGTGGCAATCTCACCGGCGGAGGGCTAATTGCGTTGCCGTCCGGCCGCTCCGACCCGCATCCTTAACCCTGTGACCAGGCCCGATCTCCGGGCCACTCCCCGGGCACTCGGACCGCCCGGACCGCGGCGCGGGGCACACCTCTCTCTCACGTACGGCTCATCGCCGTACCCGACAAGTGCCCCGCGCCCACTCCAACGCCGCCGCACCGCGGGCGCGTCACGCCGGAATGGTCAGGTCAGGAGGAGGCCGGTCACCCAGAGCGCCGCGACGGTCAGACCGGCCAGGAACTCCACGAGCATCGACAGGCCGACCGCCTTGATGGCCTGCACGGTGGACGGCCAGGCGAGCCGGTTGCTGCCCAGCCGCAGCCGCTCCGCCGCCCACACCCCGGCGACGAAGCCGAGCACCAGCCCGACGACCGGCACCACGAAGAACCCGATGACGCCGAGCACCCCGCCGGCGAGCAGCGTGGACATCGGCACGCCGGTGTTCTTCAGGTTCCGGCCCGGCCACGCGTACTTGATCACGGTGCCGCCCGCCGCGACGACCGTGGCGGCGGCGAACACCGCCCACCCGCCCATCCCGGCGCCGCCGAAGATCGCCCAGACCAGTACGCCACCCCAGCACAGCGGCAACGCCGGCAGACCGGGCACCACCACGCCGGCCAGCCCGGCCAGGATGGCCAACCCGGCCACCACGGTCACCGCCGTCTGTGAATCTGTCAGGTCCACGCTGTCACCTTCCATCGCCGCCATCCGAGCTGATTCCCGCTCACGCCGCCCCGCCCCGCAGCCGCGCGGTGATGGCGTCGGCCGGGACCGGGGCGCCGAAGTACCGGCCCTGCCCGGTGTCGCAGCGCAGCGCCCGCAGCCGTTCGGCCTGTACCCCGGTCTCGACCGCCTCGGCGGTGACCCACAGCTCCAGTGCGTGCGCCAACCGGACCAACGCGTCGACGATTCGTTCGTCGCGGTGGTCGGCCGCGACGTCGGTCCCGTCGGCGCGGATCCCCTCCACGAACGGGCCGGCGAGCTTCAGCGAGTGGATCGGCAACCGCCGCAGGTACGCGAGGTTCG
Organism: Micromonospora sp. NPDC048905; assembly: GCF_040649655.1. NCBI lineage: Bacteria > Bacillati > Actinomycetota > Actinomycetes > Micromonosporales > Micromonosporaceae > Micromonospora > Micromonospora sp. NPDC048905. The sequence goes on from NZ_JBEZFV010000001.1 coordinate 1,041,801, forward strand.
AGTAACCGGTGCCGAAGTCGTCCACGGCCAGCCGGACGCCGAGCGCGGCGAGCCGATACAGGCTGCGCAGGGGCTCACCGGCGCTGCCCATCACGGCGCTCTCGGTCAACTCCAACTGGAGCAGGTCGGCGGGCAGGCCGGTGCTGTGCAGCACGTCGGCAACAGTGTCCACGATCGCCGGGTCGTCGGCCTGCCGTGCGGCCAGGTTGACGCTGACCACCAGCCGGGCGTCGGGGAACTCCCGCCGCCACCGCTCGGCGTCGTGACAGGCCCGCCGCAGCACCCACTCGCCGAGTCGGACGATGAGGCCGGTCTCCTCGGCCAGGCCGATGAACCGGTCCGGGCCGATCAGGCCCAACTCCGGGTGCTCCCACCGGACCAACGCCTCCACCGCGAGCATGGTGCCCTCCAGCAGCGACACGATCGGCTGGTAGTGCAGCACGAACTCGCCCCGGTCCAGCGCGGCGGGCAGTCCGGCGACGAGTGCCGACCGCGCGATGTCCCGGGCACTGCGCTCCGGGTCGTAGACCGCCCAGCGGCCCCGGCCCGCCCCCTTGGCCCAGTAGAGGGTGGTGTCCGCCGCCTTCATCAGCTCGGACGCGGTGGTCTCCGCCGCCAGGCACTGCACGATGCCCACGCTGGCCGACACGGCCAGCTGGTGGTCACCGACGTGCACCGGGGCCGCGACGGCGGCCAACGCGGACTCCGCGACGGCCACCGCGTCGTCGATGTCGTCCCCGCCGTCGACCAGGATCACGAACTCGTCGCCACCCATCCGGGCGACGAGGTGGCCATGGTCGGACACGCACGCGGCCAGCCTGCGGGCGATCATCACCAGCAGCCGGTCGCCGAGGTCGTGGCCGAGGCTGTCGTTGATCGCCTTGAAGCCGTCCAGGTCGAGGAAGCACACCCCGACCCGCCGCCCGGCGCCCGCGGCGTCGAGGACCCGGCCCAGCGTCTCGAAGAACAACGTCCGGTTGGGCAGTCCGGTCAGCGGGTCGTGCAGCGCCTGGAAGCGCAGCCGCTGCTGGAGTTCGTACCGCTGGGTGATGTCCTCGACCATCGCGACGGTGAACCGGGGACGCCCGTCGCCGTGCCGGATCAGCGAGACGGCCAGATCCGTCCAGACCACGCTGCCGTCCTTGCGGTGATAGCGCTTCTCCACCCGGGCGGCGTCGTGCTTGCCGTCGACCAGTTCCTCGTAAAGCTCCCACATCCCGGCGGCGTCGTCGGGGTGGAACAGCGCCGCCACGTTGCTGCCGCGCAACTCCCCGATCGAGTAGCCGAGCATGTCGGCGAACGCCTGGTTGACATCGATGATCTGGCCGTCCACGCCGGCGATGCCGATGCCGATCGCGGCGCCGCTGAAGACCGCCCGGAAACGGGCCTCGCTGTCGCGCAGTGCCTGCTCGACCCGGTCACGTGCCTGCCAGGCGGAGCGGGCGATCTGCTCCTGCTGGCTGAAGGTACGGTCACGCAGCGCGCGTGCGAACCCGGCCGCCAGCCCGCCCTGCAGCGCGGCGATCCGCTCGGTCAGGTCCGCCGGCCGGTCTTCGGTGGGAAGCAGCCGGCCCGGGAAGTCCGTACCGAGGGCGCGCAGCGTCCAGTCCAGGGCCTGCGGTGCGGTGAGGTGCGCCTCGACAAGCGCCCGACCGACCTCCTCCGCCGGTTCGGCACTGAACGGTTCCGCCCGCACCGCCCGCGCCAGCCGGATCGTGTGCGCCAGCAGCAGCCGCTCGGTCTCGGCCACGCTGAGTGGCACGAAACCGAGACGGCGGATCGCGCGGGCCCAGTCGGCGGCGTACCCCTGGGCGTCGGCCCGGCCGACGGGGTCCGGGACGGCGGTCATGTCGATCAGCCGGCGGGCTGGTCGTACCGGGCGACGCCACCGAAGGCGCCGAACCGCTCCGGGTGCTCGTCCACGTCGGACGGTGAGTCCGGGCGCCAGAGCGGCATGTGCACCACACCCGGCTCCAGGACGGTCCAGTCGCCGAAGAAGCCGGTGACCTGCGCGCGGGAGCGCAGGGTGATCTCGGTGGCGGTACGGGCGGAGAGTCGCTGGGCGTCCAGCATCTCCTGTGGCTGGTCCTCGAAGGTGGAGTGCGAGACGACCAGGAAGCTGCCCGGCGCGGCGGCGGCGCGCAGGGCGGCCAGGATCTCCTCGGGCCGGTCGCCGTCCGGGATGAAGTGCACCACCCCGGCCAGCAGGATGCCCATCGGCCGGTTGAAGTCGATCAGCCCGAGCTGCCGGGTCTCGGCGAGAATCCGCTCCGGCTCGCGCAGGTCGGCGTGGATGACACCGGTCAGCTCGTTGCCGGCGAGCAGTTCCCGGCTGTGCGCGACGGCCACCGGGTCGATGTCGACGTACACCACGCGGGCCTTCGGGTTGACCCCCTGGGCCACCTCGTGCACGTTGCCCACGGTGGGAATTCCAGAGCCGATGTCGAGGAACTGGTCGATGCCGGCGTCGAGCAGCACCCGGACGGCCCGGCGCAGGAACTCCCGGCCGGCCCGCATGGTGGCGGCGAGATTCGGGGTCATGCTGGCGATCTGCTCGGCCAGTTGCCTGTCGATCTCGAAGTTGTGCGCCCCACCCAGGAAGTAGTCGTACACCCGGGCCGCGCTCGGCCTGGTCAGATCGATCTCGGTCGGCAGTCCGTCCGGCATCAGTGTGCTCCCCAACTCATCGCCGCGGCGCGGGACGGCACCGGCGTCGACGGGCGTGCGCGAGCACCGGCCGACCCGCGGGTCGTGTGGTGTGCACCACTCTAGGCGGCTGACTCCAGCATCAGCGAGATGCCTTGACCGACGCCGATGCACATGGTGGCCAGAGCCCGGCGGCCACCGCGGCGGCGCAGCTCCAGGGCGGCCGTCAGCGCCAGCCGCGCGCCGCTGGCACCGAGCGGGTGTCCCAGCGCGATGGCCCCACCGTTCGGGTTGACGTGGTCGGCGTCCACGGGCAGACCCAACTCCCGCAGCACCGCCACGGACTGCGCGGCGAACGCCTCGTTCAGCTCCACCACGTCCACCGCGCCCAGCTCGACGCCGACGCGGTCGAGCAACTTGCGGGTGGCCGGCACCGGGCCGATCCCCATGATCCGGGGCGGCACGCCGGCCGCCGCCGCACCGACGATCCGGGCCAGCGGGGTGAGGCCGTACCGGGAAACCGCCGCCTCGCTGGCCACCAGCAGCGCGACCGCGCCGTCGTTGACGCCCGAGGAGTTGCCCGCGGTGACCGTGCCGCCGTCGCGGAACGGGGTGGGCAGCGCCGCCAACTTCTCCAGCGTGGTCTCTCGGGGGTGCTCGTCGACCTCGACCAGCCGGGTTTCGCGCCGACCGGCCGGCACGGACACCGCGACGATCTCCTCGGCGAACCGGCCGTCGGCCTGCGCCCTGGCCGCGCGCTGCTGCGAGCGGTACGCGAAGGCGTCCTGCTCGGCCCGGCTGACGCCGTACTCGGCGGCCACGTTCTCCGCCGTCTCCGGCATCGAGTCGATCCCCCACCCGTCGCGCATCAACGGGTTGACCAGCCGCCAGCCCAGCGTGGTGTCGTACACCTCGGCCGAGCGGGAGTACGCCGACGTCGCCTTCGGCAGGACGAACGGCGCCCGGCTCATGCTCTCCACCCCACCGGCGATCATCAACTCGGCCTCGCCGGCGATGATGGCCCGGGCGGCGGTGGCGAGGGCGTCCAGGCCCGAACCGCAGAGCCGGTTGACGGTGCTGCCCGGCACCTCCTCGGGCAGGCCGGCGAGCAGCGCCGCCATCCGGGCCACGTTGCGGTTGTCCTCGCCGGCCTGGTTGGCGCAGCCGAGCACGACGTCGTCCACCCGCGCCCAGTCCACCGACGGGTGCCGGACGACCAGTTCACGGATCACGTGCGCGGCCAGGTCGTCGGGGCGGACGGCGGCCAGCGCGCCCGCGTACCGGCCGATCGGGGTGCGGACACCGGCCACCAGGTATGCCACGGTCATCGCGAGTCCTTCGGGGTGCAGACGGCGGGGGTGGGGCACGCCCACCGGGTCGCGGGGGCTGCCGGCCGCCAGGATATCCGCGCGGGCAACGGATAGGTTGACGGCATGGCCCGGGCCCAGTTCAGCGCAGAGACCAGCGGCGGCGGCGCGTTCGTCCGCCAACCCAACCGGTTCACCGGTCGGGTCACCGCCGACTCGACCTCCCCGCCCGGCGGCGGCCCGGACGAGCAGGACCGCTGGCCCCTGGAGGCCGGCCGCTACCGGCTGATCTGGTGCCGGGCCTGCCCGTGGGCGCACCGGGCGAGGATCGTGCGTGGCCTGCTCGGGCTGGACGAGGCGATCTCGCTGGGCACCGTCGACCCGATCCGCGACGAGCGGGGCTGGGCGTTCGCCCTCGACCCGGACGGCTTCGACCCGGTCCTCGGCGTGAGCTTCCTCTCCGAGGCGTACCTGGCCACCGACCCGGACTACACCGGCCGGGTGACCGTGCCGGCGCTCGTCGACACCCGGACCGGCCGGGTGGTCACCAACGACTACCCGCAGCTGACCCTCGACTTCTCCACCGAGTGGCGGTCACTGCACGCGCCCGACGCACCGGACCTGTACCCGGTCGCGCTGCGCCCCGAGATGGACGCGCTGATGGCCGAGATCCACACCGACGTCAACAACGGCGTCTACCGGTGCGGGTTCGCCACCTCCCAGGAGGCGTACGACGAGGCGTTCCGGACACTCTTCGCCCGGCTGGACGCGCTCTCCGAGCGGCTGGCCGGGCAGCGGTACCTGATGGGCGACGCGATCACCGAGGCGGACGTGCGGCTGTTCACGACGCTTGTCCGCTTCGACGCCGCGTACCACGGGCACTTCAAGTGCAACCGGCAGAAGCTGACCGAGATGCCGGTCCTGTGGGCGTACGCCCGGGACCTGTTCCAGACCCCCGGCTTCGGCGAGACGGTCGACTTCGACCACATCAAGCGGCACTACTACGGCACCCACCGGGAGATCAACCCCAGTGGCATCGTGCCGCTCGGGCCGGACGAGTCGGGCTGGCACACGCCACACGGGCGTGGCTGAGCCGGGTCGTTCCGACACCACGTCCGCGCCGAGGGTCGGCGCGGACGTCGCCCGTCGGGCCGCCGGTTCCGCCGCGGCGGGTTGCGCGCTGGCCGGTGCGGTGGCGGTGACGGTCGCCGTGGTCGCCGGTCCCGGTCCAGGGCTCACCGGGTACGTCAGCGAGGCCGGCATCGCCGGCAGTGGACACGCGGCGACGTACCGGATCGGGGTCCTCGCCCTGGCCGCCGCGTTGCTGTTGCTCGGTGCCGCGCTGCCTCCCGGGGTGTGGGCGGCGGCGCCGGCGCTGCTCGCCACCGGTGCCGTGTTGACGGCGGTGTCCGGGGCGGTGACCTGCTCCGCCGGCTGTCCGTTGCCGCCGTTCGAGCGAGCCACGACCGCTGATCTGGTGCACGGCGGCGCGAGCATCGCGGCCACCGCGTCGGTGGTCTTCGCGATGCTCGCGCTCGCCGTGTCCGGGTCGGCTGGCCCGGCGGTGCGTCGACTGGCCGGCGCGACCGCCGCGCTGGCCCTGCCGCTCTGCGCGACGGTCGGGCTGACCATGCTCGTCGTCGGCCGGGGCGCGGTGGTGGGTGTGCTGGAGCGGCTGGTCCTGTTGCTGCTGGCCGCCTGGGGTCTCGCCACCGCCACCGTACTGGCCCTGAACCACCGACAGGCGAGCTCCTTGTAAGGATCCTCACGTCGACCGCTCCTTGCGATACCCGGGCAGCGGCGTAGTCTCGCCTAGCGATGACCAATGTCTGGGGCCTCACTGTCCGCCTGTATGTCGATCTCCGACTACAGGCCAGTGGCATCTGTCCGGGCTAGCTGCGTTTCCACGCCTGCCCCGATCAGACCGGACAATTGGATAGATTCCTCATGCCCTTCAGCCTGCGCAAGATTCCCTTCTCCGTGCAGATCCTGCTCGGCCTCGTGCTCGGCGTCGCGCTGGGCTTCCTGGCCCGCGCCAACGACCTGAGCTGGCTGACCAGCACCCTGCACACCGTCGGTGGCCTCTTCATCCAGCTGCTCAAGCTGGCCGTACCGCCGCTGGTCTTCACGGCCATCGTGGTCAGCGTGGTCAGCCTTCGCGGCGTGGCCAACGCCGCGCGGCTCGCGCTCAAGACCCTGATGTGGTTCGGCATCACCGCGCTGATCGCGGTGAGCATCGGCATCGGCATCGGCCTGCTCACCAACCCGGGTAAGGGCGTGTCCCTCGACGTGGGTGGCGCGACCCCGCCGAAGAACACCGGCTCGTGGACCGACTTCCTCACCGGCATCGTGCCCACCAACCCGGTCGGCGCGTTCGTCGAGGGCAACGTCCTGCAGATCGTCTTCCTCGCCCTGGTCGTGGGTGCGGCGGCCCTGCTGGTCGGCGACGCCGCCGAACCGTTCGTCGCGCTGAACCGCTCCCTGCTGGAGATCGTCCAGAAGGCGCTCTGGTGGGTCATCCGCCTCGCCCCGATCGGCACCCTCGGCCTGATCGGCAACGCCGTCGCCTCGTACGGCTGGGACCTGCTGGCCCCCCTCGCGAAGTTCACCACCGCCGTCTACGTCGGCTGCGCCATCGTGCTGTTCGTGGTCTACCCGCTGGTGCTGATCCTCGCCGGCCGCCTCAACCCGCTGCGCTTCTTCGCCGGCGCCTGGCCGGCGATCGAGCTGGCCTTCGTGTCCCGCTCCTCCGTCGGCACCATGCCGGTGACGCAGCGCTCCGTCGAGCGGCTCGGCGTGCCCCGCGAGTACGCCTCGTTCGCGGTGCCCTTCGGCGCCACCACGAAGATGGACGGTTGTGCCGCCATCTACCCCGCACTCGCCGCGATCTTCGTGGCCCAGGTCTTCGGTGTGCACCTCGGCGTCACCGACTACCTGCTGATCGCCTTCGTCTCGGTGGTCGGCTCGGCGGCCACCGCCGGCCTGACCGGCGCGATCGTGATGCTCACCCTGACCCTCAGCACGCTGGGCCTGCCGCTGGCGGGCGCCGGCCTGCTGCTGGCCATCGACCCGATCCTGGACATGATCCGCACCGCCACCAACGTGGCCGGGCAGGCCCTGGTGCCGACCGTGGTCGCCGCCCGCGAGGGCACCCTCGACCGGGCCGCGTACGAGTCCGCCGGTCGTCGCGACCTGATCGAGCCGGAGCCGGTCGCGGAGACCCGTCCCGAGCTGACTCCAGTTCCCGCCTGACCAGAGCACACCGACGACGACAGGCCCTCCCCCGGGGGGCCTGTCGCCGTCTCGGAGAGGATGGCCCCATGAGTTCCCTGTTCACCCCCCTGGCCCTGCGTGCCGTCACCCTGCCCAACCGGGTCGCCATGGCGCCGATGTGCCAGTACTCCGCCGGCCCGGACGGCCTGCCGACCGACTGGCACCTGATCCACCTGGGCAGCCGCGCGGTCGGCGGCGCCGGGCTGGTGCTGACCGAGGCGACCGCCGTGCTCCCCGAGGGCCGGATCAGCCCGCAGGACACCGGGCTGTGGTCCGGCGCGCACGTCGACGCGTGGCGACCGGTGACCGCGTTCGTCGCCGCCCACGGCGCGGTGCCGGCCGTGCAGCTCGCGCACGCCGGCTTCAAGGCCTCCACCTACCGGCCGTGGGCGCCGGAACGCGGCGGGGTGCCGGACGCCGAGGGCGGCTGGACGCCCACCGCGCCCGGCTCGGAGCCGTTCACCGCCGGCTACCGGACGCCGACCGCCCTCGACGAGGCCGGCATCACCGGTGTGGTCGAGGCGTTCGCGACGGCCGCCGAACGCGCGCTGGCCGCCGGCTTCGCGGCCGTGGAGATCCACGCCGCGCACGGTTACCTGCTCAACGAGTTCCTCTCGCCGCTGACCAACCACCGCACCGACGGCTACGGCGGCGACCGGGCCGCCCGGATGCGACTCACCCTGGAGGTGGCCCGCGCGGTACGCGCCGCGGTCGGCGAGGACGTGCCGGTGCTGACCCGCATCTCCGCCACCGACTGGGTCGAGGGCGGTTGGACGATCGAGGACAGCGTGGTGCTCGCCGGTGAACTGGCCGGCGTCGGCGTCGACCTGGTCGACGCCTCCTCCGGTGGCGTCAGCACGGACCAGCGCATCCCGCTCGGCCCCGGCTACCAGGTGCCGCTGGCCGCCCAGATCCGCCGCGAGGCCGGCGTTCCCACCGGCGCGGTGGGCCTGATCGTCGAGCCCGAGCACGCCGAGCAGATCATCGCGGGCGGCGAGGCCGACCTGGTGCTGCTCGGCCGGGGCTCCCCCGTCGACGACCTGGTCGCCAAGGTCTGCGACGTGTACCGGGGACGCATACAACCGATGGTCGACTTCGACGAGCGCGACCTCATGAC